>NZ_FCON02000160.1 GCF_001544535.1 Caballeronia choica
GACATCGACGGAGTAGATGATGTTCCTGTCGGTGAAATCCTCATGTCACGTAGCTCGGACCTCGGTGCGGATCTCGTGGTGATGGGCGCCTACGGCCACGCACGCTGGCAGGAACTCGTTCTGGGGGGCGCGACACGCACCATGTTCAAGTCGATGACGGTGCCGGTGGTGATGTCGCACTGAGCTTTCCAGCAGAACCTTTTATTGCCCAATGAGGTAAGTCATGTACAAGCGCATCCTCGTGCCGATCGACGGCAGCGCAACCGCCAGTCACGCGCTCGATGAAGCATTGAAGCTCGCGCACGACACGGGAGCCGAGATCCAACCCCTCTATGTCGTGGACACCCCTCCCCCCATCTACGATGCCGGCGGCGTCTACTATCCCGATATCCGCGACGCGTTTTTACAGGAAGGCGCGCACCTGAGCGCCGAGGCCGTCGAACGGATTAAACGCGAGGACGTAAAGGGAACGCCGCGCGTCGTAGAAGTTGAACTCACCGGCGACGACATCGCCCAACGCATTCTGCAAAGCGCGGTCGAATTTAACGCCGACCTGGTCGTGATGGGAACGCATGGCAGGCGCGGCTGGCGGCGGCTCGTGCTCGGCAGCGTCGCGGAACATTTTATGCGGATCGCGAATTGCCCCGTGCTTCTTATTCCTGGACGCGACGCCGAAGCACGCGCGGAGCAAGCCGGGACCACAGGGGAACCGCTGAAGGAGCCGTCATGACTTACAAAACACTGCTGGTTCACATCGACGACAGCCGTCACAGCGAGGCCCGCGTCGACTTCGCCTTCGATCTCGCACGCAAATTCGACGCCCATGTGGTCGGCTTGTACGTGGTGTGCCAGGATCTGTTTCGGCCACTCTTCAATCGCGACGAAAGCCTGAACCTCGCCGAGAACGAGGCCCAGCACGCAGCGTGGCGCGAGCGCGCTCACGAAGCGTTTCTCGGAGTTGCGCATCGTGCGGACGCAAGCGCCGAATGGCGCGCCCCTGCAGGGCCCCCGCTCGATGTGGCGGCGCTCCACGCTCGCCACGCCGATTTGCTCGTGCTGGGCCAGCACGATCCCGAAGACCCGGGCTCGTACGTCGCGAAGAATTTTGTCGAAGACGTCGTCATGAGTTCCGGCGTGCCGGCTGTCATCCTTCCTTACTCCGGGCGAATCAACAGTTTCGGCGACAATGTGCTGATCGGCTGGGACGGAGGGCGCGAATCGGCGCGGGCCGTGGCCGATGCGCTACCGATCCTGAAGCGCGCGCGCTTCGTCGAAGTGGTGAGCGTGCAACGGCACCAGGATGACGAAGCGCCTGCCGGTATAGATGTCGCTGCGTATCTCGACCGTCACCAGGTTCGTGCGAGTTTCTCGTCGACGAGCCGAGCATCGGGCGCGAACACCGGCGCGACGCTCCTGAGCAAGGCAAGCGCGGTTCACGCCGACCTGCTCGTGCTCGGTGCCTACGGTCACACACGGGCGTTCGAACGGGTGCTCGGTGGCGTGACTCGGACGATGCTCGAATCGATGACCGTTCCGGTGCTCATGTCGCATTAGATCGAATGCCCCGCACCCAGGACGCGGTCTCATTGGGTAGCCTGTGAACTGAATCGGCGCTCACTTCCGAGTGCCGCCGTTTCGTCGCTTTGCTCACTTAAGAACCAGAAGCGAGCGCTTCGTCAGTGTCGTACGGAGTGGCGTCCCGCACCGCCAGCACGGGGACATTGCTTAACCGCAGTACGGACTCCGCGACGCTGCCAAGCAGCACCCTCCCGGCCCCCCGATGCCCATGCGTGCCCATCGCGATCAGGTCAGCTTCAAGTTCAGCCGCCGCATCGACGATCACATGCGCGACCGATTGCCCGTAAGAATCGATGACGCGCGACATGACCAATACGTTGTCGGCTGTGCAGCGCTCCTTCGCACGTTTCACTTCGGCCTCGGCGGCTTCGTGCGCGACGGCGCCGAACGCCTGATCGTCATAGAAGCCAGTTTGCACGTCGCCGATAGGAATGACATGCTCAACGACGGCCACCACGAGGACAGTGCCGTCCGCCGCTCGTGCCATTTTCAGCGCCTCGTCAAGTGCGAGGCGCGCAGCACGGCTGTTATCCAAAGCCAAAAGAATTCGCTTGTACATCGCCTTCTCCCTTTTGGTTAGCGCGCCTGATCGACGCTTCGAAGAACGGCTTTTAGTCTGGACGGCGGATGTCCGGTGCGATTGATCCGTGTCAATCACCGATGAAACTCCGCGGTTGACGTGCGTCAACCGGCGTGGCGACGTATCGGTATAGGATGAATTCCTCGTGTCAGCTTTCTAACGGGCAAGCAATGCCTCACTCGACTACATCGGCGTGGCCCTGCGCGAATCATTGGGCGTATCCAGCCGCCGAGTGGTTCGCCGAGGCCTTCGACGCGCGCGCCGTCAGGGCGTGGCTCGCCGCAGGTGGCGCGCCTCACTGGCGGCAACCCATTGCGCTCAATATCAGTATGCCCGCGCCCCACGGTGCGGAATGCGCCTGTGATCGAGCCGACTGTGTCCAAGCAAGCGTCTGCGTGGCACATCTCGAGCAGGAGATGGCGCTTTACCATGCGACGCGTGGCGAGCGCGCGACAGTCGTCGAAATGCGATGGTCCGCTGGCGTGACAGCACGGCCAAAAGGCACGTTGGAACGGCTTCGCACCGCGGTCGATGAACACTTTGAGCGCAGTCCCAGATCGAGCTTCTCGGCTGTCGTTGAACCGGGAATCCGGGCCGGCGCTTCGTTACCCGCGCTACGCGAGTTGGGCGTGACAAGCCTGTGCGTCATCTTCGAGAATGACTGGTCAGCCGCAACAGCCTATCTTGCCGCTGCGCGCGACATGGGCTTCGTTGCGGTGGAAGCAAAGGTTTGTGCCGAGAGTAAAGGAACTAGCCTGGGACGGCAACTCGATGCACTCATCGCATCCGAGCCCACGCGCATCGTTCTGCCGTCAGCGCGGATGCATTCCGCCGTCAGCCATCTCCTCGATGCAGGCTATGTGTGCATCGCGCGTAACGTTTTGGCGATCCCGGCGGACAGCCACGCAATCGCGCATCGACAGGGACGTCTGACGCGCCAGCCATACGGCTATTCCTCACGGCCCGTCGGTGCGGTTCTAGCGCTCGGGCAGCAGGCCATCGGCTACATCGGCCCACTCTATTATCAAAACCATCGGTTGCCACGGCATTATTTTTCGGCGCTCGGCCGAGGCAAGTTGCCGGTGGAGCGAGGCCTGCATCTCACGCACGAAGACCTCACGCGCCTTGCGGTGATCGGAAGCTTGTCTGCCAACCTGTTTGTCGACATCGCCGCGATCGAAGCCATATACAAGATCGACTTCCGCCAGTATTTTGACGTCGAATGGAAGGCGCTGAGCGAATTCCTGCGAATTGGTGTCCTTACCCTCGATTCGATGTGCCTTGCGCTGACTCCGACGGGTCGCCTCTGCTGTGATGACGTCTGTCGTGTGTTCGACCAACGTGCACGCTTGCTCGCCGAGCACACGCCACAACCAGGCTTACTGTAGCAGCCCCGCTTCGGGGTACCGCCCTCGACTTTTCGCACTGGTGCAGCATACGGCAATCGGCGAAAATCATGCCATTATCAGTTGCCTGCCCCGAACCGCCCTTAACATTTCCAGCAGCGGCGATCCGATTACGCGCGAGGCTCACATGGCCAGTCACGGCAAATCACCCGGGCACACTCTATACAGCCAAGCCACGCAGCGGCTCGGGGCCTTCCGGCGTCCCGTTCCGCTTGCGATCCTGACGCTGATCCTCGTGTTGGCTGCCGTCGTCGGCCTCTGGCGGTACGTCAACGAAGCGTCGCTGCAGACAGCGCAGGCCCGCATCGACCGCCGCGCCTTGAGAATAACCTCGGACGCGCAGCGCGAGTTGAACGTCATGGAGAACGTCCTGCGCGGTGCCAGCGGGTTGCTCGAGACCGACCCGTCGATCACGCAGAACGAATGGCGTGGCTACGTAAGCCACCTTCATCTTGCAGACACGCTGCCGATGGTGCGCGCACTGGGCTTTGCCACGGCGAACGGCCGCTTTGCACCGATCTCGATGATGACGCCTACTGCCAGCGGTATCCCCGCCGTCGGCTTCGATCTGCTAGGCGATACGGCGCGGCACGCATCGCTCGATCGTGCGGCCGGCACGGGAACGGCCGCGCTCCATGCGATTCCGGGCGACAACCGCGTGGACTTCGAACTCTATCTGCCGTCCTACAAAAGCATCGAGGCCGAAGGCCGCGCGAACGTCGCGGGCTTCGTGATCGCCGTGGCAGATGTCGAGCGCCTCTTCGATACGGTCACACGACGCGAGCCCCGTGTTGAGCTGGAGGTGTTCACCGGGACTCCCGCCACATTGCTTTATTCCTCAAACACCCTCGGCGCCGCCGCCGGTCCCGCGCCGCTCGTGCGCAAAACGATGACGCTTAACTTCGGCGGAGAGCCCTTGACGCTCGCCTATTCTGCAACTGCCGAAATGCTGGGCCCGAACGACGATAACGCTAGCACCGCCGTGCTCGTTGGCGGAACGCCAGCGCGCTGCTGCTTGGAGCCATCGTTTTTCTGCTTGCTCGCGACCGCACCCGGATGTCAGGTGCTACCGCGCGGGCGAGGACACAGTCAACGCTGAACGAGGCCCGCATGATGGGGATCATTCGGTCGTCGATGGAAGCGATTATCACGATAGACGAGAATCAGTGCATTGTGATCTTCAATCCGATGGCCGAGCAGGTGTTCGATTGTTCGGCGATGGACGCCATCGGTGCGTCGCTCTCGCGCTTCATCCCCGAACGGTTTCGCGCGGACCACGCATGCCACGTCCGGCAGTTCGGCGTAACCGGAGTGTCCGACCGGCAAATGGGCAAGCTGCGCGTGCTCTTTGGGCTGCGCGCGAACGGCGAGGAGTTTCCGATCGAGGCATCGATCTCGCAAATCGATGACGGCACCGGCAAACTCTATACGGTTATGTTGCGCGACGTGACCGAACGCGTGAAAGCGGACAACGCGCTCAGGCGCTCGCGCGAAGAGCTGCGCGATCTGTCGGCGAACCTGCAAATCGTGCGTGAGGAGGAAAAGACCCGCATCGCACGCGAACTACATGACGATCTGGGCCAACAACTGTCTGCGCTCAAGATGGACCTTTCATCGGTCGAGCAGCTGATCCAGGCGGATTCGAGTGCTGGCGGGGAAGTCATACGACAATTGCGCGGCATGCGCAGTCTTGTGGACAAGACCGTCGCGTCGCTGCGGCGGATCGCCGCCGATCAGCGACCGGTGATGCTGGACGACCTCGGGCTGATCCCCGCCATCGAATGGCTTGCGAACGACTTCACGAGCCGCTACGGTATCAATGTCGAGCGTTACATCGAGCCGGCAGCCATCGAATTCAACCGTACGGCCGCGACCACCATATTTCGCATCGTCCAGGAAGCGCTGACGAATGTCGTGCGTCACGCCGAGGCGAGCCGCGTCACCCTGACGATTCGAAGCGACGGGGAACACTGCATACTACGCATATCCGACGACGGCCACGGCGCCGCGAAGCTCGACGCGCCTCAGCGAAGATCGTTTGGCTTACTCGGCATGCGCGAACGTGCGCGAATATTGGGCGGATCAATTTCCATCGATACAGAGCCCGGTCAGGGATTTGCTGTCACTGTTACCTTCTCGGTGAAGGCGGTGCAACAGGAGGAAGCGCATCCATGACCACCAAAGTACTGATCGCAGACGAACACGCCCTGGTGCGCGACGGGCTGCGTCATATCTTGCGCAACGCGATTGGCTTCGACGTCGTGGGCGAAGCGAGCGACGGGGCGACCACGATCGCGCTGATCCGGTCCACCGATGCGCACGTCCTTGTTCTCGATCTGTCGATGCCTGGCCGCAGCGGCGTTGAACTGATCAAGCAGATCAAAGAGGAAAAGCCTGGGTTGCGTATTCTCGTGCTCACCATGCATGCCGAGCAGCAATATGCGGCGCGCGCCTTCAAGGCGGGCGCCGCCGGTTATATGACAAAGGAAAGCGCGAGCGCGGAACTGGTTGGCGCCGTCACCAAGGTGGCCGCTGGTGGGGTTTACGTGAGTCTCGCAATGGCCGAACGCTTCGCACAAAGCCTGAACGAACCCGCCGACACGCTGCCGCACCAACGACTGTCTGATCGTGAATACGAGGTCTTTCGCCGTATGTGCGCCGGCGAAACGATCACGGAGATTGGCGAGGCGCTATGCGTGAGCGCGAAGACAGTCAGCACTTACAAATCGCGCATCCTGGAAAAGATGCAAATGCCGCACGAGGCCGCACTCGTGCGCTACGCGGTGCGTCATAAACTGTTTGACGATAACGACGAAGTGTGACGCTGTCTGCTTCGTGTAGGGAACGCCCTACACAGGTTCCGAAACGCCTACTCCAAGTTCAACCAACGCCGATTTCATCTTGAGTTCACTCGACCAATAATGGGCGCATGAACTCAAGTCGTCGTGCGCCATGCTGAAAGTTTTCCTGGTCGAGGATTCGTCACCCCTGCGTCAGCGGATCATCGCCATGGTCGAAAGCATCGAAGGGGTCGAGCTCGGTGGGGTAGCGGAGGAGTCGCAGGCAGCGCTCGACGGGATCAAGGCGACCCATGCCGAGGCCGTAATCGTCGATTTGCGTCTCACCGGTGACAGCGGCCTGGAAGTCATCGCCGGTATCCAGCGCGAGCGCCTCCCGGTTGTCACCATCGTGCTGACCAACTATTCAGACGCGGCGTTTCGCAACGCGTGTCGGTCGGCGGGAGCCGACTTCTTCTTTGACAAAACGACCGAGTATGAATTGGCGCGTGCCACGATTGAACGCCTCGCACGTGCACGCCTCACCAACGCGAACGCCATCTGATGAACAGGAGACGAGCATGTTTTCCGTGATCGAAAGCAGGACTGTCGCACCGATTCCAACGCCTATGCCGCGTCGCGCGTTTCAGATCGCCCATACCACGCCAAAGTGTACCGGTCTTCGATGCTCGACTTGCTCGATGCAGCAAATCTGCATGCCGCGGGAACTTTCACCGGCCGAGATGACGCGTCTGGATTCCGTCATCTGTTCGACTCGTATGCTCAAGCGCGGCGAGACACTGTATCGGGCAGGCGATGACTTCCAGAGCGTCTACGCGGTGCGTACGGGTTGCTTCAAAACGGTGGTAATGCATCGCGATGGTCAAGAACAGGTCACAGGTTTTCATCTCGCTGGTGACGCGCTCGGCCTCGACGGCGTGTGCACCGACCACCACAGTTGCGACGCGATCGCGCTCGAAGACAGCGTCGTATGCATCATCCCGTTCGACCTGCTCGAACTGCTTTGCCGGGAAGTAAAGGTAATGCAGCATCATGTCCATCGGCTGATGAGCGGCGAGATCGTGCGCGAGTCGGGCCTCATGATGATGCTCGGGACGATGACCGCCGAGCAACGCGTCGCGGCGTTTCTGCTCAATCTATCCACGCGTTTTAAAGCGCGGGGCTACTCGTCCGCGGAGTTCGTCCTGCGAATGACACGCGAGGAGATCGGGAGCTATCTGGGCCTGAAGCTCGAAACGGTCAGCCGCATGTTTTCGAAGCTTCAAAAAGCCGGTGTCGTCGACACACATGGCAAAGAAATCCGTATCCTCGATCACGAAGGGCTGGCGAAGCTGTAAAAGACAGCGATGTCAGCGAACGCGCACGGGTGGGGGTACTCCGACGCTGCCAGCGACGCGCCCCTCAGCTTAAGGCGCGTTTCGTTGGCTGCGCGCTGGCCGCTGAGCAATGCATCAGCCATTCTGTATCAGTTATCAATGCGCAGCACCGCTGCGCCCGTAAGCCGTCCCTCGCGCAAGTCGGCGAGCGCCCGGTTCGCATCGCCGAGCGCATAGGAAGTCGTCTGAAGCTCCAGGTGGGTGTCTGCAGCAAGCTGCATGAACGCTCGCCCGTCATCGCGCGTGAGGTTCGCGACCGACACCACCTGCCGCTCCCCCCACAGGAGAGCGTACTGGAATGACGGGATATCGCTCATATGAATTCCGCCGCACACCACGATGCCGCCCTTCGCCACCGCGCTCAACGCAACTGGCACAAGCGCGCCGACCGGTGCGAAAATGAGCGCTGCGTCGAGCTCGTCGGGCGGTCTTTCGTCGCTACCACCCGCCCAGTATGCGCCGAGCCGTAGTGCAAAGTTCTGTGCAGCAAGGTCACCAGGACGTGTGAACGCAAAAACCATACGCCCCTGACGATGCGCCACCTGCGCGACGATATGCGCGGCGGCGCCAAAACCATAGATACCGACGCGCTTCGCATCGCCCGCCATCCTAAGGGTGCGATAACCGATCAAGCCCGCGCACAAGAGCGGCGCTGCTTCGACGTCTGAATACCGCTTCGGTAGATGAAGGCAAAAGCGGCTGTCAGCGACGACCCGCTGCGCATAGCCGCCATCGATGGTGTAGCCGGTGAAGCCCGGCGTGTCGCACAGGTTCTCTCGTCCGATGCCGCAATACCGGCAATGTCCGCACGTGTGTCCGAGCCATGGCACCCCAACGCGATCTCCGATCGCAAAGCCCGTCACGCCGACCCCCAGCGCCGAAACCGTGCCGACGATCTCGTGTCCTGGGATCACCGGGCGTTTGGGGTGCGCGAGTTCGCCGTCGACGACATGAAGATCGGTGCGGCACACGCCGCACGCGTGGGCGTCAATCAGCAACTGGCCGGTGCCTGCGACGGGGTCAGGGACGTCCAACTCCCGCAGCAAGGGCGAATGTCCGTCGAAAACCATTGCGCGCATGTCGCTCTCCTCAGGTATCGCATTCATTTCACTGCACCGGGTCGGTTCCGGTTTGACCTGAGTCAACGTTCGGTTGACGCCCTCTGGCACGATCAACGAAAATGCCACCACGGGAAAGGATAACAAAATGCATCCGCTCACACACCGTTCCGCATGGGACCTTGACGAGAACCGATTGCCCCCACTGAGTGGCGCCGAGGCAAAATTGCGTTTCGCCGTGCAATATGCCGTGCTTGCGCCGTCAAGTCACAATTCGCAACCGTGGCACTTCATTGTCGACGGCGACACCGTGATGCTCTGCGCTGACCGGACGCGCGCGCTTCCCGTCGCCGACCCGTACGATCGCGAATTGATCATCAGTTGCGGCGCAGCGCTTTTCAACCTGCGCGTAGCCATGAGCCACTTCGGGCTCGGCTACGCGATCACGCTGCTCCCCGCGTCCGCGGACCCAGATGTGCTGGCGCAGGTGCGCGCGCTACTCGGCCATGTGACCGATGCGACTCTCCCTGCGCTCTTCGGTGCCATCCCGAAGCGGGTGACGACGCGCGAGGCCTTTACCTCGGAGGCAGTGCCGCCCGAGATTCAGGCGGAGCTGATTCGTGCTGCCGAAGCCGAAGGCGTGGAAGCGACATGCGTCGATGAGGCGCCGGTAAGTGAACGGATCGCCGACCTGATCGCCGAGGCCGATCACCTGCAGTTCCGCGATCCCCGCTTCAGGCGGGAGCTCGCAAGCTGGATCCATTCGCGACGCTGCGCGGATGGCATGCCCGCGTACTCCGCCGGTGTCAGCGCGCTGCTCGACATCGCAACGCCGCTCGTCGCCTCAGCGATTCGCACGTTTAATCTTGGCGGCGGGATGGCCGCGACGCATCGGTCGCTTGTCGATGGCTCGCCACTGCTCTTTTGCATCGGAACGGGCGCCGATAATCCGAGCGCGTGGCTTGCTGCGGGTCAGGCGCTGGAACGGGTGCTGCTAACAGGCGTCCTGCACGGACTTACCGCGTCGTATCTGAATCAGCCCATCGAAGCAGACAAACTGCGTGACACGTTGCGCCGGCAGATCGGAATGGACGCGCAGCCTCAATTGCTGATACGAATGGGGCGCGGCCCGCAGGTTGAGCATTCGCCGCGGCGTGACATGGGCGAGGTGGTTTCGTGACGTGCGGGTGCACGGATAGATCCAATTATTCGCAAAAGCGAAAGTAACCGCTGTGCATCAGCACGGGTTTGCGGCCGAACGCTCGAAGCAAGCGTCGGGCCGCGCCTTCGATTTTGTCCCTGTGTGCCTCGAATGCCGCTAGCAAATCCTCTTCGCGCAGCGACGCCGCACCGAAATGGTCCCCCAGCGCCTCCGCCGAAACCCTGCGCTCGATGCGCTCACCGTCGACGACCGTCGGGAAGATGAGCATCAGGCTACGGCCGCAGTGGGCGGGCACTTGTTGGGGAAAGCTTATGATCATCGTTGAGCTCGATCGCCAGTTCGAACGGCAAGCGGTCCGCTGCAGCGGGCGGAGTTAAAGTCACCGCTACCTCGGTAACGCAGTGTGTCAGGCCGCGTAACGAGCGCGGTTGACGCAGATCAAGGCGACGGGCGCGCCTGAGAGCATCATCGGTGCAAGCAAGTGACGCACAAGTGCCAGACCCTCCTTTGCCATGCGAGGCGCCAATGAAACATCTTTTCACGCTGGGACACGCAGTGCTTGACCGGGCCGAGCCTCGGCCAGTCGTCGGTGATGCGCTACCTCGCATCGAGCTCCCACCACCAGAACGCTGCGGTGGCCGACCGGTTATGGAAGTATTCGCGCTGCGCCGTACCACGCGCGAATTCGCCTCCAACGACCTGAGTCTTGCCCTGCTGGGCGACCTGCTATGGGCCGCCAATGGCATCAATCGCGACGAAGAAGGCGGGCGCACCGCGCCGTCGGCACTTGGCGTTCACGAGATCGACGTATATGCCGTGCTGTCTCGAGGGCTATACCGCTACGATCCGTTGTGGCACGGCCTCGATCTTGTGGTTGCGAAGGACTTGCGCGGTCTCACCGGCTATCAAGACTTCGTCGGCGCCGCGCCGCTCGATCTTGTGTATGTCGCGGATTTTTCGCGCATGGGCGACGTCCCCCCATCGAATCGCGAGGCATTCGCCTCGGCAAGCGCCGGTGCGATCGTGCAGAATGTGTATCTGTTCTGCGCTTCTGCCGGTCTCGCCGTGGCCGCACGCGGTTGGTTGAACCGCAGCGCCCTTGCCGAGCAAATGCAACTCAAGCGCAACTGCGTACCCGTGCTGGCTCAGACGGTGGGGCATTTCCTCGCCCCGACTTCCCAATGATCCAACCGATAACGCAACGCGCCTCAGCGAATACGCCACCGTCGAGAGTGCACCGATGACCCTTCAACACCACCGTTTCAACCTTTCGATCGCCGCCGCCATTCTTTTCACCGCGACGCGCGCGTTTGGTCAATCTGAGCCGACACCGCTTGTCGACCAACAGCATTGCATGTTCTGCCATACCGACAATGCCCCATTTCTCGCACCATCGTTTCAACAGATTGCCGAACGCTACCGCAACGTACCCAATGCCGCCACCATGCTCGAGCACAAGCTTCGAATGGGTGGACGCGCTCATTGGGGCGACATGGCGATGCCCTCCGCTGGCGAACGCGGGGGCCCGCTTTCTGCGGAAGACGCTCATACCCTCGTGCAATGGGTCTTAAGCCATTAACTCTGAGATTATGGAGAACGTCATGCGCATTACCGTCAAACTGGATGGCTTTGGTCCTCTCACCTCCGCCGCCTATGCAATCCTTTGGCTCGACAGAGAGACGCTTCGCTGGTCACGCGAGGGACACGACGCCCTGGATTTGCCTGACTGGGGAACTCTGCAATCGTCACCTATCGGCACCCTGATTTGCGGAGCGCACGACATGGGCCCGATATTCGTGCTGAAGCAGCTTCGAATCGACGCGTTTGCGCCTCGGAATAGCGAGACCGCACCAGAGATTTCTTCAGGAAGCACGCAAGGCGTGGCGGAGTATTACGCGAGCGGGAGCAAAGCAGCCCAAAAGGGGCACTGGCACGTGCAATGCATCGATCGCGAAACGATCCAGGCCGAGCACGAAGTCTTCTCAGACGAGCAGGACCCGGAGAGCGATGGTGGCAGTGATGTCGGAGCGCGAGGAGCGTATAGGACCTGACGGGACCTGACCTCCCGGTCCACCGAGCCTGTGGCCGATCAACAAGTGCACTGCGCAGCCCACGAGAAAGCCTAGCGGACCACCACCGGCCAGGCTGACAACGGCTTCCGCCCGAATCGGCTCCAACGCGTACGTCAGGAAAATCCCGATCACGATTCCCCTTCGAGGTCGGACTAAGTGCCACAACAAAGGTCGCCACCCCAATGGCGATTGCAAACGCACCGTAACTAACGGTACTCTCCGCGTCGAATAGCAGACCACGGATGCCTGCGAACACGCCCCCGAGCGAAACGAACACTCCGATTGTAGCGACGGCTATCCGAATGTCAGAGCGTTTCATTGTCTTTTTCCAGCACGCCAACCGCCGCGTCAAACGCGCGCCGGACGGCGACCTCCGCGTCCTCGTCCGTGCTGCGTTGGACAGGGATCAAGTTGTAGTCACGCGTGATCAGGTCGAGACGCGCGTCATACAGCCGATGCCCCGGACGGTCATACCACGCTTCGATCGCAAGGTGACAACCTGCTATGCGCTTTGCGAAACGCTCCAGACGCACTAATTCAGCACCCGCCTCCGACTCCACCGCCGCCGACCCCACAAAACCGAAATAGGCGATTTGCATTCCGACTCCCATTACACACCTCCAGACATTTTGCCGCTTGATCCATCGATTGGCTTAGCGATGTGCGCCTTCTTTGTTCGTCAGGAGACCCGACACCCTTCACCCATCGTCGGCGACCGCTATCCGGGGGCGTTGACATGAGTCAAGCATCAACGCAGTCGTCCTGCGGGAGTAACAACGACGCTTCGACGACGAGAACGTCCTAACGAGGTTCATCAGAAGCCTGAGTCGTCAAGCACGTACTCCCTGAGCACTCGACCATGCTGGCCTGAGGGCTATACTCGCGCGCCCGGCCCTGGCATCAGCACAACTCTTGTGGCTCGACCGTTCTGATCGTCGTGTCGGTCGCGTCGCCGATGCGTGTGGCGGAGTTCCCCGCGACATACTGTTTCGTGCGCTGCCACGCTCGCGCACGCTTGCTCGCCTGAACATTCGATTGACGCTCGCTCACGCGCTTCCTGAGGCGCGGCCTCCGTGTGCCGAAAGTCGCTCCATCGCGTATCGCTCGTGCAAGCGGTCAGCTCCGCCGCCGGCGACGCCAACACCGTTGATACCTTCATGTCTTTTCCACCCCTGTCCTTGTGCAACACCCGACGAATTGAAGATAAAGCGCTTAATGCCAGACCTATTTGCTCTGAGTCATAGCGTCAACTCACTGACCGTCAAAGCCGGACCATTGACATGAATCGAAGCTGTTATGCCCGGTTCGTGAAGATTAATCTTTCCGTTGCTTAGTCATATCCCCGATCAAGCCGCCAATGAGTTCATGCCAAAGCCGATGAGAGCCGTGCAATCGTTTCGCGAGCCTTCTCGCATCAAAGAAGGTGTCTGTTCCCACACCCACACCCAGGACGCCGTGAGATCCTCGCGAAAATCACGGCTTCTGGCGTATGTCGCGCAGATCTGCATGCAGCCGATGGAGACTGCCCCGTCAAACCGGCGCTGCCATTCACTCGAGTGCACGAGGGCCATGCCGGGAATGTCGGGGAAGGAGACCGCGTCAGTATTTCTTGACGGTATTCGGCTTGCGGCCAATGCGAGCGTTGCCTGAGCGGCTGAAAGACGCTCTGCCACGAGCAGAAGAACTCTGACTGTTCGGTGAACGCCGGTATGCGGAATACGTCCGCGCCGGTCCGGACTATATCGGCGATCCGCGTTACCTGATCGAGTTTTCGGGAAATCGCGCCGATCCTGTGCGCTGGAGTCGCCGTTCTACAAGGGCATTCGAATGTCGGAAACGCGGTCGGGTCAGTGGCCCGCCATCTCCGGCATCGGCGGTCTCGGGCACGTCGCGGGGCAAATACTTAGTCCGACCTGAAAAATTCGTTTTGGATCGCCGACGCTTCCGGGCGGTCGATCAGATGCGATCGTACTTTCCGATTTGAAGCAGTTGTAGGGAGGCGCGAGCAAGGTTTCTGGCAAGACGTTGTGCAGGCAACGCAGCCACGTGAGAACAAAAAATGCGGGCGCAAGCCCTAGGCGGACGATGGCGCGCAGCAGCCAGCGGAGATTGTAGCCCATCGCGCACAACACTGCGTGTAACGCGTCGCCGGTTTGCCCTTTGAGCCAGCAACGCCGCATGCCGTTCCTGCTTAACCTGACCGATAATCGGTTCAATCGCCTGGCGGCGCTTTAACCACTTTCGCTGTGTAGTGCTTAGCGTCTTGTGCCTTCCGCGATGAATCAACTGTACCGGTGCAACATCGGCATCCACTCATGGTGTGTTTTTCCGCCCGCCTCGACATCGCCTGCGATGTGTGCTTGTCTCTACGTGCAATGAGTGCAAGCTTCCGGATGTCGAGTAAGGGCCGTCCGGCAAACCCGCCCGTTGACAGGCAGAAGGCAACTTACTTCTTTGTAGTTCGCTGACTCGTCGGTGATTTCCCTGTACGCGGCGTCGGTGTCCGCCCAGCCTTCGACCTTCAACCACTTTCCCCTTTCGAGCGGCTTGTATTGCTTGAAGAAGTGCTTGATCTGGTCTTTCCGGTACCATGGCGCCTCGTCGATCCACTTCAGTTTTGATGGCATTGGACAGACCTTCATGGGCCACGGCAATCCAGCTTCGCGTCGATACCCGGATCGCCCGTCATCTGCCGCATGCCAAGCGCCCGCGCCCGGACGACCGCGCCGGGCAGCAACGGGACGGTATGCCCAGCACGTCTACCGCGTCGCCGGACAGCGTTGCGGATTGAAGCCGTAGTACTGATGAAGCCGTCGACGAATGGCAAGCCCAGTTCCTTGTCCGCCTGATACTTGAACGGGTCGTTTTGCGCGGGGATTTCGATAATGACGTTGAAGTCCTGGGGAAGGTCTTTGCCTGCGGGGACGTGATTGAAGCTCATGAGCGCGCTGTGATCAAGATGAAGTTCGGAACACCGCGCGGCAGGCTGGCGATCGCCGCCGAGATCACATTCGCAGTGAGCGCCCCGTAGGCAATCCGGCCGTTGCAGCCGGCGGTCTGCACGAACTCCTGGTTGGTGTGACGGTGTTGTTTTCGCTAAAGGCGGCAGCGAGCAGCACGATGTCTGCCTCTGTGATGGTCTCGGCAAAGGTGCTGCTTATGTTCGGCTCTTCAGGTCTTCGTGGTGGCATTCAAGAAATTTGTGGCTTTACTTTCGCTACCTGTGGATTAAGGTGGGCTCAGAACAGCGTTTCGTCCAGCGCGAGCACCGAGCCGGCGCCGTTGACGATGGACTCGCGAGAGACATGCGCCTCAGGCAGCACGTGCTCAGCGTAGAAGCGTGCCGTGATCCGCTTGGCCCGGTAGAAGTCGGCTTCGGGGGTCGCCGGCTTCGCGGCAGCCACCAACGCCGCGCGAGCCATGAGCCAGCCTCCCGCGACGGTGCCGAATAGCTTGAGGTAAGGCACCGCGCCTGCTGCCGCACTGGCCGGGTCGCGATCGTATGTCGCAAGCAGCCACTCGGATGCCGTCTGCAGCGCCGTTGTGCCCCCCCCCGCAGCGAGCACGCGATGACCTGAAGTTCCGCGCCCTCCGCCGCTTCGAGTGCAGCCACGGTGTCGTTCATTTCGCCGAGCAGACGGGTGACCGTCACACCTTGTTCGCGTACCACCTTTCGCCCCACCAGGTCGTTGGCCTGAATGCCGGTGGTACCCTCGTAGATGGTGGTGATTCGTGCGTCGCGCATGTGCTGACAGGCTCCGGTCTCCTCGATGAATCCGACGCCGCCGTGCACCTGAATGCCGGTGGATGTAACGTCAAGGGCGTTTTCAGTGCACCATCCTTTGACGACCGGCGTCAGGAGATCCGTCATGGCCGGACACCGCTCACGCTCGGCCGCGTCCGGATGGGAATGCGCCTTGTCCATCTGGGCGGCCGTGAAATAAGCCAGTGCCCGCATAGCTTCGATCCGCGCTTTCATGTTCATCAGCATGCGCCGAACGTCAGCGTGCTGGATGATCGCCACGGGAGGGCCGCTGGTCGCACCGATGGGGCGGCTCTGCACGCGCTCGCGTGCGTAGCCCAGCGCCTGCTGATAAGCGCGCTCGGAAATGGCCACACCTTCCAGCCCGACGTTGATACGGGCGTGGTTCATCATCGTAAGCATGTATCCAAGCCCGCGATTGGCTTCTCCCACCAGGTAGCCAATGGCGCCCTCGTTCTCGCCGAAGGCTATGACCGCGGTCGGCCTTCCGTGAATTCCCATTTTGTGTTCAATCGATGCGCAGATAAGATCATTGCGCCGGCCCAGGCTGCCGTCGTCGTTCACGAGGAACTTTGGCACGATGAACAGCGAAATACCCTTCGTTCCCGCGGGCGCGTCGGGTAGGCGCGCAAGCACCAAATGGATAATGTTTTCTGCCATGTCGTGCTCGCCCAGGTAATGAAGATCTTCGTGCCGCTGATGCGGTAGTGGTCTCCTTCGGGTTCGGCCTTCGTCCGGACCGCGGACAGGTCCGAGCCGGCCTGCGGCTCAGTGAGGTTCATGGTGCCGGTCCAGACGCCTGACACCATCCTCGGTAGATAGACGTGCTTGTCCCGTTCCGAGCCATGATGTGCGATGGCCGCCACGGCGCCCAAGGTCAGCATCTGACAAAGGGAGAAGGCCAAGTTCGATGCCTTCCACATCTCGAGCACAGGCGTTGAGACCAGCGAGGGCAGACCCTGTCCCCCGAACTCGGGACTTGCCGGCATCGCATTCCAGCCGCTTTCGATGAACTTGCTGTATGCCTCCTTGAACCCATCCGCGGTTGTGACCGCCCCGTCCTTGCACTTGCATCCCTGGCGGTCACCTTGGGCATTGATGGGAGCGAGCACCTCTGTCGCGAACTTGGCCGCCTCGTTCAGGATCGCCTCCACGAGGTCGGGCGTTGCTTCCTCGTTGCCCGGCAGCGCGACAATCTCGGCAAGGCCAGCAAGTTCATTCATGGCGAACAGCATGTCGCGTATCGGTGCCATATAAGTGGTCATTTCTGCATCCCTCAAGCCGGGCGCGCCCGGTTCACATCAACAAGCAGCAGAGCTTCGGTTGTGCCTCGAACGAATCGGCCGCCAAGCCGGATACCGCGTGATTCGCAAGCTACAGGTGCACCTTCCAAAGGCTTAGCAGGTTGCTGAAATACCAGTAGCGCGCGTCATCGTGGAAGGCCGCTAAGGCGTTGATATGAGACCCCTCACTCGCTCCCCAAGAGATCATGCGCGGCGCCGACACGTTCACCGAGA
>NZ_FCON02000161.1 GCF_001544535.1 Caballeronia choica
TTCATCCGTCCTGGCACTTCGTGCCCGACGACAGGTTCGCTAAGCGGTGAATTGAAGCATGCAGCAAGCACGAACGTAGGATGGTGATATAGCGATGGGTGTTGGGTTTCTGTTATGCCTGACGGGTGAGCGCGTAGCGCGAGGCTGGATGTATGACTGCTGGTCCACTTCGTGTAGCGGTGCGACGTGCGCGCCTCTTCTACATGCCAACAATGACGAAACCCCGCTAACGACACTCCCCCGGTTGGACCACTCCGACATAACCGTCTGGCGGCGACTGGCAAGGATTGGCGTTGGAAAGCTGCTTTCTTTGCTTACTTTCTTTGCAGCAGCAAAGAAAGTGAGTCCCGCCCCGGACAGGGGCAGAGCTAATAGACCACGAAGAAAACAAGTTCCATAGGAGCCTGAGCGCATCAAACGGTTGAAGCCCGAACCCGCCCCCGCCCCCAAGCGCTAGCGATCGCCCGCCCCGGACAGAGACACTAAGAAACCAAGTTCCATGGAAGCATAAAAACATCAAACGGCGTAAACACCACGAAACCCAAGCGCCAGCGACCCTAACCCGAGACGGCTCGGGCCAAGCCCCAAAAACCCCGGCGGGACGGCCCGCCCAAACACCGAACCCGTTCCCATGTTCGAAAAAGTCCTGATTGCCAATCGAGGCGCCATCGCCTGCCGCATCCTCCGCACCCTGCGCGAACTCGACATCACAGGTGTCGCGGTCTACAGCGAAGCCGATCTCGCCAGCCGCCACGTCAGCGACGCACCCATCGCCCATTCCCTCGGCGACGGCCCGGCGTCGGCCACGTATCTCGATGTCGCAAAGATTCTCGCCATCGCGCGGCGCGACAACGTCCAGGCGATCCACCCCGGCTACGGCTTCCTCTCCGAAAACGCGGAGTTCGGCGAAGCATGCGAAAGAGCCGGCATCGCGTTCATCGGACCGACGCCCGCGCAACTCCGCGCATTCGGCCTCAAGCACACTGCCCGCGCAATCGCAGCCGAGCAAGGCGTGCCGATGCTCGAAGGCACCGGCTTGCTGGACGACGTGAACACAGCCTTGCAGGCGGCCACACGAATCGGCTACCCGGTGATGCTGAAGAGCACGGCCGGCGGCGGCGGCATCGGCATGCGCGTCTGCTGGAACGCGGACGAACTGGCGGCCCAGTTCGATGTCGTAAAGCGCCTCGGTCAGAACAACTTCAGCGATGCCGGCGTCTTCATCGAAAAGTACATCGAGCGTGCGCGTCACCTCGAAGTGCAGGTCTTCGGCGACGGTCAAGGCAACGCGCTCGCACTCGGCGTGCGCGATTGCTCGGTGCAGCGGCGCAACCAGAAAGTACTGGAGGAAACGCCCGCGCCATCGCTGCCCGACGGCATGTCGCAAGCGCTCTGCGAAGCGGCGCTGCGGCTCGCTAAAGCGGTGAATTACCGCTCGGCAGGCACCGTCGAATTCGTCTACGACAGCGGTGCCGAGCAGTTCTATTTCCTAGAAGTAAATACGCGCCTGCAAGTCGAGCACGGCGTGACCGAGCAGGTGTGGGGCGTCGATCTCGTGCGCTGGATGATCGAGCTTGCGGCCGGCACGCTGGCTCCGCTCGATGAACTCGCCGCGACACTTGCGCCGCACGGCCACGCGATCCAGGCGCGGCTCTATGCCGAAGACCCCGGCCGCGACTTCAAGCCGAGCCCAGGCTTGCTCACCGAAGTGTCGTTCCCCAAAGCCGATGGCCGCGCGCTGCGCATCGATACCTGGATCGAAGCCGGCTGCGAAGTGCCGCCCTACTTCGACCCGATGCTGGCCAAGATGATCGCGTGGTCGCCGACGCGCGATGAATCCCGCCATGCGCTCGGTCAAGCGCTGAAGGCGACGCGCATCTACGGCGTGGAGACGAATCGCGAGTACCTGCGCCAGATCATCGACGATACGCCGTTCGCTTCAGGCGAACCCTGGACGCGTTGTCTCGAAGGGCTGCGCTATCGTGCGGACACAGTCGAGATCGTGAGCGGCGGCACGCAGACCACAGTGCAGGACTATCCGGGACGCCTCGGCTTCTGGGCGGTGGGTATTCCGCCGTCGGGCCCGATGGACGACCGCGCGTTGCGCCTCGGCAATCGTCTGCTCGACAACGCCGCCGATGCCGCCGCGCTCGAAATCACGATGAGCGGCCCGACGCTGCGCTTCAATACGAACGCTGTCGTCGCGGTGACGGGCGCAACGTTGAGTGTCACGATAGACGGTGACGAGCAGCCGATGCACACCACGCTCTTGGTCCGTGCCGGTTCGACGCTCGCGCTAGGCACGATTCGCGGCGCGGGTGCGCGCGCGTATCTGTGCGTGCGCGGCGGCTTCGACGTCGCGCTGTATCTCGGCAGCCGCAGCACCTTCACGCTCGGCCAGTTCGGCGGACATGGCGGGCGGGCACTCCGGGCAGGCGACGTGCTGCATCTCGCTCCGCTCGACAACACGCGCACGGGCGACACGCTCCCCTTCACGCCCGCGCTCGAAGCCGTGCGCGCGCTACGCGTGATCTACGGGCCACACGGTGCGCCGGAATACTTCAGCCCGCGCTACATCGAACAGTTCCTTGCGACCGAATGGGAGATTCACTTCAATTCGAGCCGCACCGGCGTGCGCCTGATCGGGCCGAAACCCGAGTGGACGCGCGAGGACGGCGGCGAGGCCGGACTGCATCCGTCGAACATTCACGACAACCCGTACGCGGTCGGCGCGATCGATTTCACCGGCGACATGCCGGTGATTCTCGGCCCGGATGGCCCGAGCCTCGGTGGCTTCGTGTGCCCGGTGACGATCATCGAAGCGGACCTCTGGCAGATCGGTCAACTGAAGGCGGGCGACAAGGTGCGCTTCGTCCCCGTGAGCATCCGTGAGGCGCGTGAAGCGGCCGCGGCGCGTCTCGTCGAACTCGAAACGCTCGAAGCGCCCGAAGCGCCCGAAGCGCCCGATGCACATTCGGCAACCGCTTATCCGGAACGAACGCTCACGTCGCCGATCGTGCTCGATGTGGGCGCCGATCACGATCGGCTCGTCGCGCGCCTGTCGGGCGATACGCATGTCCTGCTCGAACTCGGCCCCGCCGAACTGGATCTCGTGCTGCGCTTTCGGGGGCATGCGCTGATGCAGTCGCTCGAAGCGCTTGCGCTGCCCGGCGTGATCGACGTGACGCCCGGCATTCGATCGCTGCAGATTCATTACCAGCCCGAACGCCTGCCGCTCGCGCGACTGCTCGACATCGTCGAACGCGCATGGCAAAGCGTGCTGCTGCAAAAGGACTTGCGCGCACCGTCGCGGATCGTGCATCTGCCGCTGTCGTGGGACGATCCGGCATGCCGTCTCGCGATCGACAAATACATGACGACCGTACGCAAGGACGCGCCGTGGTGTCCGAGCAACCTGGAGTTCATCCGCCGCATCAACGACCTCGATTCGATCGATGCGGTGAAGCAGATCGTCTTCGATGCGAGCTATCTGGTGATGGGTCTCGGCGACGTCTATCTCGGCGCGCCGGTCGCGACGCCGCTCGATCCGCGCCATCGGCTGGTCACGACCAAGTACAACCCGGCGCGCACGTGGACGGCGGAGAACTCGGTCGGCATCGGCGGCGCGTATCTGTGCGTGTACGGCATGGAAGGACCCGGCGGATATCAGTTCGTCGGCCGCACGTTGCAGATGTGGAACCGCTATCGCGCAACCGCCGATTTCGCGGGACGTCCGTACCTGTTGCGCTTCTTCGATCAGATCCGCTTCTACGAAGTCCCGGCCGATGAATTGCTGCGCATCCGCGCGGATTTTCCGCTCGGACGCTATCCGCTGAAGATCGAGGAGACAGAGCTGTCTCTCGCTGACTATGAGGCGTTTCTCGAACGCGAAGCCGACGGTATCGACGCCTTCCGCACGCGCCAGCAAGCCGCGTTTCAAGCCGAGCGCGAACGCTGGCGCGAAGCGGGCGCGGCCGAGCAAAGCTTCGAGCCGCCCGCCGTCGCGGAGCCGGAAGCCGCGCCGCTCGAAGACGGGCAAACCGCCGTCGACAGCGAAATCGCGGGCAACCTGTGGCAGGTGCGCGTGAAGACCGGCGAGCGCGTCGCGGCCGGCGACGTGCTGTTCATCATCGAATCGATGAAGATGGAGATATCCGTCTGCGCGCCGTGCGCGGGCGCCGTGTGCGACATCCATGTCGCACCGGGAACGCCCGTGAAAGCGGGACAGCGCGTTGCCGTGATCGATCGCATATAAGCATCGCCTTTAAGGAAAACCAACCCATGCCCTCATTCGACTTGCGCCTCTCCACCTTGCGCGCCGCCTATCGCGCAAAGGACACCACGCCCGCGAAGCTCATCGGCGAGTTGCGCGCGAAGGCAACTGCGTTGAACCCCGAGTTCAACCTGTTCATCCATCTGCTCACCGACGCCGAGATCGCGCCTTACCTCGATGCGCTCGAAGCGCTCGATGCACGCGACATCGATTCGCTGCCGCTCTACGGCATTCCGTTCGCGATCAAGGACAACATCGATCTCGCCGGCATCCCGACCACCGCCGCGTGTCCTGCGTTCGCGTACACGCCGGACGAGTCGGCGACACTCGTCGCGCAGTTGATCGCGCTCGGCGCGGTGCCGATCGGCAAGACCAACCTCGATCAGTTCGCAACGGGCCTGAACGGCACGCGCTCGCCGTACGGCAAGTGCCGCAACAGCGTGCATCCGGACTATCCGTCGGGCGGATCGAGTGCCGGGTCGGCGCTTGCGGTGGCGCTCGGCGTGGCGAGCTTCGCGCTCGGCACGGACACCGCCGGGTCGGGCCGCGTGCCCGCCGGATTGAACAACCTCGTCGGGCTGAAGGCGACCAAGGGCTTGCTCTCGACGGCGGGTGTCGTGCCCGCGTGCCGCACGCTCGATTGCGTGACCTACTTCACCGCGACCGCGAGCGAAGCGAGCGAACTGCTCGCACTGACAGCGAAGGATGACCCGCGCGACGCCTATAGCCGCGCGAATCCCCAGTTCAACGATGCGGGCGCGTTCGGCACGCTCGCGGCCTTTCGCTTCGGCGTGCCGTCGACGCTCGAATTCGCCGGCTGCGCGGAGAGCCCGGCGCTCTTTGCCGAGGCGCGTGCAGCGCTGGAAGCAGCGGGCGGGACCGCCGTCGAGATCGACTTCGGGCCGTTCGTCGAAGCGGCGCGACTGCTTTATGAAGGACCGTGGGTCGCGGAACGTTACAGCGTCGCGGGCGAACTGATGCAGGCTAATCCGGACGCCGTCCTCCCCGTGATCCGCGACGTGCTCGCGAAGGCACCGGGCGCGACTGCCGTCGACGCGTTTCGCGCGCAGTACCGCTTGCAGGCGCTGAAGAAGATTTGCGACGCCGCCCTCGATCAACTCGATTTCGTTCTGACGCCGACTTACCCGCGTCCCGTGACGCTCGCGGAGCTGGAGCGCGATCCGATCGGCCCGAACTCGCTGCTCGGCTACTACACGAACTTCATGAACCTGCTCGACTACGCCGCCGTCGCGACGCCGGCCGCATTCATGAAGAACGGCCTGCCGTGGGGCGTCACGATGTTCGGCCGCGCATTCACCGACCAGTACTTGTTGAGCATCGCCGATACGTTGCAACGTTCCCTTGCATTGCCGCTCGCCGGAGGCACGACGCTTGCCGCCGAAGCATCGGCGAAGCATGCGCGCAACGATCGCGTACGGCTCGTCGTATGCGGCGCGCATCTCGACGGCCTGCCGCTCAACGGCCAGTTGCGTGCGCGCGGCGCGCGCCTCGTGAACGCGACGAAGAGCGCACCGCATTACCGCTTGCATGCGCTCGCTGCGGGTGCGGGCGAGACACGCCGGCCGGGGATGGAACGCGTCGCTGAAGGCGGCGCTGCTATCGACGTGGAGGTGTGGGAGCTTCCGAGCGTGGAACTCGGGTCGTTCCTGTCGGGCATTCCGGCGCCGCTTGCGCTAGGCAAGGTCGAACTCGCCGACGGCACCTGGCAGACAGGCTTCGTGTGCGAGGGCTATGGGTTGCAGGGCGCCGCCGATATCACGCGCTTTGGCGGATGGAAGGCGTGGCTCGCGGCGCGGGAAGCGGGCGAATAGACAATAGATAGCCGCTGGCGCCCGACTCCACCCCGCCCCAGGCGCCAGCGATAACCTGACCGCAATGCCATCTCGACGCCAGCATCTCGTCACCGTCCGAGCCATACACTCGGGGCTCGTGCTTGTTCGCGTCCCAAGGCCGCGCAACGAGCGCGCTCAACTCACCCCAAGGGAGTTCATCATGAAGGCATTGATGCATGTCGCAGCGGTCGCTTTAGCCGTCTCGCCGATCCTGGCGCTCGCTCAGTCGGATCAGAATCAGCCCGTCACGCGCGCCGAGGTCCGTTCCGAACTCATCCAGTTGGAAAAGGCCGGGTATGACCCGTCGACGCGGGACCCGTACTATCCGAACAACCTGCAGGCTGCGGAAGCCAGGGTCCAGGCCGGCGATGTCGCTGCCAAGCCGGGCATGACGAGCTATGGCCCGTCGGTGGAAGGCACGTCGGGATCGGGCGCGACCGCACCGTCCAGCTCACAGTAAGCAGAAAGCAGTAAGGACATGATGAATACGGCTTGCCCTCAGCGCTCGCGATCCGTTCGAGATCGCACCTGAGGAAGCAACCTTTCGAGACGATGCGCGTTCCCGGCTGAATTCGACCGGACCCGCGCGCGCTCGAACGTCACGCAACCATACCGCACGACCGCCAGTCGCCGGCCTAGGCTTGCCGCGCAACATTTTTCCCGCTTCCTGACCGTTCTGCCATTTTCGCGTCATGTTCTCGTTGGCACCTTGCCTCTACCATTGAGGCTGGTTAGCGCTGGACGCAGTGTCGTTCGCGCAGCTTTCGTCAGCCAAACGCGCGCGTCGCGCACGACGATCCCCGCATCTTCTCAAACGGCCAGGCGCCTCAACCGCGCTGCGCCGATGTTTCCATTTCGCCGGACGGTTCGAGCACGCTCCAATGTGGATAGTCAACGTTGCGCTCAAACGGCCCTACACGTTCATCGTGATGGCCATCCTGATTCTGCTGGCGACACCGTTCGTCTTGCTGACGACGCCTGTCGACGTGCTGCCGGACATCAACATTCCGGTCGTCAGCATCATCTGGAATTACACCGGGCTTTCGGCGGAAGACGTCGCCAACCGGATCACGTCGGTCAACGAGCGCAGCCTGACGACGACCGTCAACGACATCGAGCACATCGAGTCGCAGTCGCTGCCCGGCATCGCGATCATCAAGCTCTTCCTGCAACCGACCGCCAACATACAGACGGCGATCGCGCAGACGGTCGCGGTCGAGCAGGCGCAGTTGAAGCAGATGCCGCCGGGTGCCACGCCGCCGCTCGTGATCAGCTACTCGGCATCGAGCATTCCGGTCATCCAGCTTGGGCTCTCCAGCCCGAAACTCTCCGAGCAGGACCTGAACGACACCGCGCTCAACTTCCTGCGCCCGCAACTCGTGACGATTCCCGGCGCGGCGGTGCCCTACCCTTATGGCGGCAAGACGCGCCTGATCTCCGTCGACCTCGACACCCGCGCGCTGCTCGCCAAGGGCCTCACGCCGTCGGACGTGGTGAGCGCGGTGAACGCGCAGAACCTGATCCTGCCGACCGGCACCGCGAAGATCGGACCGAAGGAATACACGATCAACATGAACGGTTCGCCCGCGACGGTGGCGGGCCTCAACGACATCCCCGTGCGCACGCTCAACGGCGCGACCACCTACCTGCGCGAAGTCGCCCACGTGCGCGACGGCTTCTCGCCGCAAACGAACGTCGTGCGGCAGGATGGTCATCGCGGCGTGCTGATCTCGATCCTGAAAAACGGCAGCGCCTCGACGCTTTCGATCGTCAACACGCTGCATGACCTGCTGCCGAGCGCACGCGCCGCGTTGCCGCCGGACCTCAACGTCACCGCGCTCTTCGACCAGTCCGTCTTCGTCAAGGCGGCCGTTCAGGGCGTGGTGCGCGAGGCGCTGATCGCCGCCGCGCTCACCGCCGCGATGATCCTGCTGTTCCTCGGCAACTGGCGCAGCACCTGCATCATCGCGGTATCGATTCCGCTTTCGATTCTTTCGTCGCTGATCGCGCTGCATGCGCTCGGGCAGACCATCAACATCATGACCCTTGGCGGCCTCGCGCTCGCGGTCGGCATTCTGGTCGACGACGCGACGGTGACGATCGAGAACATCGAGCGGCACCTGCATCTGGGCACGAACCTGCACGACGCCATTCTCGAAGGCGCGGGCGAGATCGCGGTTCCGGCGCTCGTCTCGACCCTTTGCATCTGCATCGTGTTCGTGCCGATGTTCTTCCTGACGGGCGTCGCGAAGTTCCTGTTCGTGCCGCTCGCCGAAGCGGTCGTGTTCGCGATGCTCGCATCCTACGTGCTGTCGCGCACGCTCGTGCCGACGCTCGCGATGCTCCTGATGGGCCACGCCCACAAGCCGAAGAAGGGTGCGAAACCGGGCATCTTCACGCGGCTCTACAAGCGCTTCGACCACGGCTTCGAGCGCATGCGCGCCGCCTACATCGTGATCCTGAGCACCTTGCTCGTGCGCCGGCGTGTCTTCGCGAGCCTGTTTCTCGGCTTCTGCCTGCTCTCCGCGGGACTGGTTTTCGTGCTCGGCGAAGACTTCTTCCCAAGCGTCGATGCGGGCGACATCCGCATGCACATGCGCGCGCCGACCGGCACGCGCATCGAGGAAACCGCGCGCCTCGCCGACGATGTCGAGAAGGTCGTGCGCCAGGTCGTGCCCGCGTCCCAGCTCTCGACGATCCTCGACAACCTCGGCTTGCCCTATAGCGGCATCAACCTTTCGTATAGCAATGCGGGCACGATCGGCACGCTCGATGGCGAGATACAGGTTGCGCTGAAGCCGGACCACGACCCGACGCAGATCTACATCGACAAGCTGCGCGAAGTGCTTCCCGAACGATTCCCCGGCGTCGAGTTCTTCTTCCAGCCCGCCGACATCGTCACGCAGATCCTCAACTTCGGCCTGCCCGCCGCCGTCGACGTGCAGATCTCGGGTCCCGACCAGCAAGCCAATTTCCAGCTGGCGAGCCAGTTGATGAAGAAGGTGCGCATGATTCCCGGCACCGTCGACACGCACATCCAGCAGAAGCTCGACGAACCCGCGATCAACCTGCAGATGGACCGCACGCGCCTTCAGCAACTGAACCTGAGCGCGAGCAACGTCGCGCAGAACGTGCTGATCTCGCTGTCCGGCAGTTCGCAGACGGCGCCCGGCTTCTGGTTCAACAACAAGAACGGCGTCGAGTACAACCTCGCCGTGCAGACGCCGCAGTACCAGGTCTCCTCGATGGATGAACTGCTGCGCACGCCGGTGTCGGCGAGCCTCAACGGACCCACGCAACTGCTCGGCAATCTGGTGCGCGTCAAACCGCAAAACCAGTTCGCGGTCGTCACGCACTACAACATCAGGCCCGTTATCGACCTGTACGTGAGCGTCGAGGGCCGCGACCTCGGCAGCATCGCGCGGCAAGTCAACGATCTCGTCGACGATGCGCGCCACGCGCTGCCGCGCGGCAGCCAGATCGTCGTGCGCGGCCAGGTGCAGACAATGCGCAGTTCTTTCTTCGGACTCGGCGTCGGCGTCGCGATGGCGATCGTGCTCGTCTATCTGCTGATCGTCGTGAATTTCCAGTCGTGGGTCGATCCGCTCATCATCGTGAGCGCGCTGCCCGCCGCGCTCGCCGGCATCATCTGGATGCTGTTTCTCACCGGCACGCATCTGTCCGTGCCCGCGCTGACCGGCGCCATCATGACGATGGGCGTCGCGACCGCGAACAGTATCCTGATGGTCGCGTTCGCGCGTCAGCGCCTCACCGCGGGAGCGCCGCCGCTCACGGCCGCGCTCGAGGCGGGCGCGAGCCGCATCCGGCCGGTGCTGATGACCGCGTTCGCGATGATCATCGGCATGGTCCCGATGGCGCTCGGCCTTGGCGAAGGCGCGGAGCAGAACGCGCCGCTCGGCCGCGCGGTGATCGGCGGCCTGCTGTTCGCCACGGTTTCCACCCTGTTTTTCGTGCCGGTCATCTTTGCGAGCATCCATAGCCGCCTGGCGCGCCGCGAGGCAAAGCGCAAAGAGAACGACCGTGACACGGATGAAGATCACGCATGACGCGACAACCTATGGCTGACTGACATGACCGAGAAAACCCATGCATCGCTAGCGATCCCGGCACACAACCCGGAGGAAGGCCACGCGCTCCCGCCTCGCCACGTGGAGTGGCGGCGCGCGAAGATAGCGATACTGATCATCCTCGTGCTGCTCGCGCTCGGCGCGGTGCGAACGGTGGTCGTCGACTTCATGCACAGTCGTTCCGTTGCCGCGACGACGCAGCAGAACGCGAAGCAGTACGTCAACGTCGTCACGCCGACGCAGACCGACAGCGGCGGCACGACGCTCTTGCCGGGCACGCTGCGCGGCTCCGTCGAATCGCCGATCTATGCGCGCGCAACCGGTTATCTGCTGCACTGGTACGTCGACATCGGCACGCCGGTGAAGCAAGGGCAGTTGCTCGCGGACCTGGATACACCGGAAATCGACCAGGAGTTGGCGCAGGCGGTCGCGCAGCGCGACCAGACGAGTTCGAGCCTCGGGCTCGCGAAGACTTCGCTCGAACGCTGGCAGCAACTGCGACAGCGCGATGCGGTATCGCAGCAGGAACTCGACGAGCGCCAGAGCGCCTATAGCCAGGACGTCGCCAATCTCTCCGCCGCCGAAGCGAACGTGCGGCGTCTGCGGCAACTCGAATCGTTCAAGCGGATCGTCGCGCCGTTCGCGGGGGTCGTCACGCAGCGCAACGTCGATGTCGGCGACCTGATCGATGCCGGCAGCGGCGCGAGCCGCGCGCTGTTCGCGCTGGCGCAGTCGGACCCGTTGCGCGTGTACGTACAGCTTCCGCAAGCGTATGCGCAGAACGTCAGCATCGGCCAGCGGGTCGTCGTGACGCAGGCGGAACTGCCGGGCCAGCAGTTTCACGGCACGATCACGCATATCTCCGGCGCGATCGATGTGCCCACCCGTTCGCTGCAGGTCCAGGTGACGCTGCCCAATCCCGATGGCGCGTTGCGGCCCGGCGCCTATGTGCAGGTCGCGCTGCCGTCCGCCGCGCATGCGCGTCTCCTCGTGCCCGGCAACGCGCTGCTGTTTCGCTCGGAAGGCCCGCGTCTCGCCGTCGTCGATGCGAACGGCAACGTTCATCTGCGCAAGATCGACATCGCGCAGGACCTCGGGCAGTCGCTCGAAATCGAAAGCGGCATCGAGGCCAGCGACAAGGTCATCATCAACCCGAGCGATTCGATCGCGGACGGCGACCATGTCCTGATCGCCGCTCCGCAAAGCAAAGGGAAGAAGACGTCATGACACGCGCATACGCGACGATTCTGTGCGCGCTGACGCTTACGGGATGCGTGGTCGGCCCCGACTACAAGGAGCCGCACGCCGACACCCCGCCCACCTGGAAGACCGATTCGTACTGGCGTCTCGCCGAGCCGTCGCACGCGCCGCTCGCGCCCGACTGGTGGCTCGCGTTCGACGACCCGCAACTTCATGCGCTCGAGACGCAGGCGCTCGCGCAGAACCAGACGCTGGTCGCCGCGAGCGCGCACTATGCGCAGGCGAAGGCGACGCTGGCGAACACGGCGGCGCAGCGCCTGCCGGAAGTCGACTTGTCGGGGCAGGCATCGCGCGCGCGCATTTCGAGCAACCGGCCGGCCAATAGCTACACGGTGCCGAACCAGTCGACCGTGCAGAACGATCTGCGTCTCGCTCCCACGATCAACTACGACACCGATCTGTTCGGGCGCATCCAGCGCCAGGTGGAAGGCGCTACGGCATCGGCACAGCAATCGGGCGACGATCTCGCGAACGCGCGGCTCATCGTCACCACCGACCTCGCGACCGACTACTTCTCGATGCGCGAACTCGACGCCGAGATCGACGTGCTGAACAAATCCGTCGTGCTGCAACAAAAGGCGCTCGACTACGTGAGCGCGCAGCACGATCTCGGTGCGGTATCCGGGCTCGACGTATTGCAGCAGCAATCGCTCCTCGACACGACGCGCGTGCAGGCGCAGTTGCTGCAAACCCAGCGCGCGCAGTTCGAACATGCGATCGCCGCACTCATCGGCGTGCCCGCGCCGCAGTTCGCAATCGAACCGAAGGTCGTCGAGACCACGGTGCCGGAGATTCCGCTCGGCATCCCGAGCGACGTGCTGCAGCGGCGTCCCGACATCGCATCGGCGGAACGCGCGATGGCTGCGGCGAACGCGCAGATCGGCGTCGCGAAGGCAGCATTCTTCCCGAGCCTCACGCTCAACGGCAACATCGGCTGGGAGAGTACGCAGTTCGCGAACCTGCTCTCCGCGCCGAGCCTGCTCTGGATGCTCGGCACGACGGTGAGCCAGGTGATATTCGACGGCGGCCGGCGCGCGGCCAACGTCGACTTCGCAAACGAAGGCTACAAGGCCGCCGAGGCGAACTATCGTCAGACGGTACTCAATGCGTTCGAGCAGGTGCAGGACGGCATGGTCGGGCTCTCGGTGCTCGACGGCGCGGCGAAGCAGTCGCACGCGGCGGTCAACGACGCGCAGCGCCTGCTGCAACTTGCCAACGATCGCTATTCGGGCGGCCTCGTCGCCTTCCTCGACGTGATCACCGCGCAGCAGTCGCTGCTCACGAGCGAGCGGCAGGACGTGCAGATTCGCGGGCAGCAGATGACGTTTTCCGTTTCGCTGGTGAAGGCGCTGGGCGGCGGATGGCAGGTGTCGAGCGAACAGGCGGCCCGGTGAACGCGCATCGACATGCGTGTGCAGGCAGACCGCAAGGCTCGTATAGTAGTCACAGACAGTAAGCACATACAGAGGCCAGCATGAAAGTCCTGATAGTTGAAGACGAGCACAAGGTGGTCGATTACCTGCGATCGGGCTTGACGGAACAAGGCTGGGTCGTCGATGTCGCGCTCGACGGCGAGGAAGGCACGCATCTCGCCACCGAATACGACTACGACGTGATCGTGCTGGACGTCATGCTGCCCAAGCGCGACGGCTTCGCCGTGCTCAAGGCGCTGCGCGCGCAGAAGTCGACGCCCGTCATCATGCTCACGGCGCGCGACCATATCAACGACCGCGTGCGCGGCCTGCGCGAAGGCGCCGACGATTACCTCACCAAGCCGTTCTCGTTCCTCGAACTCGTCGAGCGCCTGCATGCGCTCGCGCGCCGCACGCGTGCGCAGGAATCGACGCTCATCTCGGTGGGCGACCTGTACGTCGACCTGATCGGACGCCGCGCGACGCGCGATGGCACCCGTCTCGATCTCACCGCGAAGGAATTCCAGTTGCTGAGCGTGCTGGCACGCCGGCATGGCGATATCCTGTCGAAGACGGCGATTACCGAACTCGTCTGGGAAGTCGATTTCGAAAGTCATACGAATGTCGTCGAGACCGCGATCAAGCGGCTGCGCGCGAAGCTCGACGGTCCGTTTCGCACCAAGCTCCTGCATACGGTGCGCGGGATGGGCTACGTACTCGAAGTACGCGAAGCCCGCGAGATGCGGGAAGACGCGAGGGCATCATGAAACACTCGATCTCCCGGCGCCTCGCCGCGATGTTCGCGGTGGTCGCGCTGTTCGTGTTCACGATGGTGGGCACCGGCTTGTTTCTCGTGCTGCGCACGCAGCTCGAACATCACCTGCGCGAATCGCTCGATACGCGCGCCGAGATCGCGCGGCTGATCGTCCTGCACTCGACCACGGCCGACAGATGGAAGATGGCGAAGGAGAAACTCGCCGACATCACGCCGCGCGACCGCTCCACGCTCTTCGCCGCATCGAGTGCAGACCCGCGCTACACGTATGGCACGCCGCTCGCCGGGAGTATCGAGAAGCGTCTTCCCGGCGGTTACGTGCGGCTGCGCGCGAATGGACGCGCCTACGACATGCTCACGACCACCATCCCGATACCGGCCGTCGGCGAGCGTCCGCCGGTCGATCTTCAGGTCGCGATCGACTGCTCGCCGAACGTGCGGACGATGCGCGTCTTCGGCTTCGCACTCGCCGCGTTGACCGCGCTCGGCACCATCACCGTCCTGCTGCTCAGTTATTCGGTCGCGAAGATCGGACTCGCGCCGCTCACGCGGCTCACGAAGGATGCGTCGAACGTGAGTCCGAACAACCGCTCGCAGCGCCTGAACACGCGCTCGCTGCCCTATGAACTCGAAGACCTCGCGAAGTCGTTCAACGGCGCGCTCGAACGGCTCGACAGCGCCTACGCGCGGCTCGAATCGTTCAACGCCGATGTCGCGCACGAGTTGCGCACACCGGTCACGATACTGATCGGGCAAACTGAAGTGGCCTTGACACGCGATCGTTCGATCGGCGAATTGCGCCACACGCTGCAATCGAATCTCGAGGAATTCGAGCGCGTGCGCGCGATCATCAACGACATGCTGTTCCTCGCGCGCGCGGATCAGGGCGAACGCGCGACGGGACTGGTCGAAGTGTCGCTCGCGGCGGAGGTCGCGCGCACGCTGGAGTTCCTGGAGATACCGCTGGAAGAGGCGCAAGTGCGCGCCGCAGCGAAAGGCGATGCGCGCGCGTTCGTCAACACGTCGCTATTCGGGCGGGCGCTGACGAATCTCGTGATGAATGCGATCCAGCATTGCGCGCCGGGCGCGACCATCGCGGTGTCGATCGCGCGTGAACGCGGGCGCATCAGCATCGCCGTCGCGAATCCGGGCGAGGCGATCGAGCCTTCGATGCTCGATCATCTGTTCGACCGCTTCTATCGCGCGGAGAGTTCGCGGACCAACAGCCGCGAGAATCACGGGCTGGGGCTTGCGATCGTCAAGGCGGTCGCGGAGATGCATCGCGGCACGGTGTCGGCGACGAGTTCGCGCGGGGTCAACACGTTCGCGTTTTCGGTGGCGCGGTTTGGGGCGGAGCAGCAGCCGGCAGTGGCCTCGTCTTCTGTTTCGTCTCCTGCGTCGGGAGTTCAGACGGCGGCCGCGACGGGCCACGGTATGCGCCAGCGTTCAGTTGGGTGAGTTGATCGCTGGCGCTTGGGGTGTGGTGTGGTGTGGTGTTTACGCCGTTTGATGCGCTCGGGCTTCTATGGAACTTGCTTTGTTTTTGGTTTATTTGCTCTGCCCCTGTCCGGGGCGGGACTCACTTTCTTTGCTGCTGCAAAGAAAGTAAGCAAAGAAAGCAGCTTTCCAACGCCAATCCTTGCCAGTCGCCGCCAGACCGGTATGTCTGAGTGGTCCAACCGGGGGAGTGTCGTTAGCGGGGTTTCATCGTTGTTGGCATGTAGAAGAGGCGCGCACCTCGCACCGCCATACGAAGTGGATCAGCAGTCATACATCCAGCCTCGCGCTCCGCGCTCACCCGTTAGGTACAACCGAAACCGATCGCTACATCTTACGTTCGTGCTCGCTGCATGCTTCAATTGACCACCGCTTCGCAGACCTGTCGTCGGGCACGAAGTGCCAAGATGGATGAATGACTGCTGTTCCACTCTCTATCGCGGTGCGACGTGCGCGCCTTTTCTACATGCCAACAACGATGAAACCCCGCTAATGACACTCCCCCGGTTGGACCACTCCGAGGGAGCGGTCTGGAGGCGCCTGGCAAGAATTGGCGGTGGGAAGCTGCTTTCTTTGCTTACTTTCTTTGCAGCAGCAAAGAAAGTGAGTCCCGCCCCGGACAGGGGCAGAGCTAATAAACCAAAAACAAACCAAGTTCCATAGAAGCCCGAGCGCATCAAACGGCGTAATCCAAAACCACCCCCACCCCCACCCCCAAGCGCCAGCGACAACACACCCCCAGCGCCAGCGCTCACTCACAGATGTATTCGTCCGAAGCATTCACCGGCGTCGTCCCCGATGCTTCCTTGAAATGGCTAAATCTCTTGTACGTCTTGCCATTCACCGTCACCGTCTCCGACGATTCTTTCTCCGTCACGTCCTTGCGATGTGCATCGACGCTCGTGTTGCTCCACGCGGACGCGGACGCCGATGCGCTGGCATAAGTGCCAGCCTGACTGGTCGACGCAATCGACTTCGTCACGGGATTCTCGAAAGCGCTCGTCGCGCCATTCGCCGGCGGCGGCTTGTAACCCCACTTCGACGTCAGCGTGTCCATGTCGATCTGCTTCGGCGCCCAGCCGACAAGCTTCGGCCCGTTCACGACCGGCGCCAGCTCAACCGCGACGATCTGCGTGCCGCGGCGCGCGACCAACAGACACTTGCGGCCGTCGGCGGTTTGCAGCGGAACCGCGCCGCTGAACGACAGCAGCGCGAGCGGCGGCGCGTTCGGCATCGGCTGCTGGCCGACGGGGCTCGCCGCCCACATGACCGAACCGGCGGGCACGACCTGCGCATTCGCGCCTCCCGCCGCCATCACCGACAGCAGAATGAGCATCAGACGACTCTTCATACAATGCCTCGAGAGGAAAAAGAGGTTGGCTTTTCCGGTCCATCAACAACGGCCAACCTTTAATTGGAGAAGGCACTCCAATCGCCCTATCTCCACGGTGCAAGTTGCCATTGCACCTCGTCGCACGAAAGCGTTACTTGACCAGCGATACCTGGATCTTGCTGTCCTCGACGGGCGTTGTCTTCACTTCGGCCAACTTGTCCTGCAGCGGCGCGGCGGGCGTCGGCACTTGCGCCACCTCGTTTTGCAGGGGCTTGGCCGGCGCCGGGTCGGCCTTCTTCACTTCAGGCGCGGGCTGCGTCTTCATCGACACCTGCGGATCGTTCGCCGTCGTGACCGGCAGTCCGAGCCGCGCGCGCACGATCGGATCGCGATATTTTTCGTCATCCGACACCACCGCGTCCGCGCCCGACTTCGCGAGCGGATTGGTCGTGCCGGGGCAGAGGTGGCCCGTCGCTTCGACTGCGCGCCGGTTCGCGTCGCTCTGGCACAAGAGCGCGAGTGCCACGTCGGTGAGACCCATCGCGCGGAATTCGCGCGCATCGAGGCGGCGCACGCAGGCCTGGTCGACCATCGTCGTGCCACCCGTCGCGCCAAAGCCCGTCACCGAAATCCCGAAGCTCGCCGATCCCATGCAGGTGTCGGAGAGGGTCGTCGTGAGCGAAGGCGCTGCGATCGCCGGCGT
>NZ_FCON02000162.1 GCF_001544535.1 Caballeronia choica
CTACCCCGACGGCCAACGCCACTTCGGCTGGCCGCTTGCCCGCCAGCAGCATCCGACCAGCTCGCAAGCGCTTCTTCGTTGCGTCGTCTAACGGCTTCTTTGCCACGGCATGCGTCTCCAATCAGTCCACTGGAGATATAACGCACCAGAGCCGAATCGGTTGTCATGTTTTTTGTAACTCTCAATAATAGCCGCTTCGGCGCTGTCCCGTGCGCAACGTGCGATGCGTCTCAGAGCAGGCTATTTGCATACCAATTCCCATCGCCAACTCCCGGTCTAAATCGCGTTAAATCTTGCGAACGGTGGTAGCCGTTCGCTGGATCATCGCTCCGATCCGGTCGAGTTGGTTGACGCTGGTCAACGAAATGACGGTACGGACCTGCCGGCCAACCACGCCGTTCCCACGTTGTCAGTGGGCGATGAAGTCGACGGGAACTTCGCTCAGCCCGACGTGCCTGATCAGGCCTTCACGCTGCATGGCGGCGACGGCGTCGAACTGCTCGTCGCGCGGCACTTTCGGATCGACTCGATGCAGTTGCCACAAGTCGATCTGCTCGACCCCGAGGCGGGTGAGACTCGTGAGCACGCATTGGCGCAAGTATTCCGGCCGGCCGAGGGGCGCCCAGATATCCGGACCATGGCGCGTGAGTCCGCCCCTTCGTGGCGACCAGCAGGCCATCATACGGGTAGAGCACTTCCTTGATGAGATCCTCGCTGACATAGGGCCCGTAACTGTCGGCCGTATCGATGAGGTTGATGCCGAGACTGGGCAGGCGCCTGAGCGTCTCGATTGCAGCGTCGTGATTCGCGGGAGGGCCCCAGATGCCTGGTCCGGTGATGCGCATCGCACCAAAACCCAGACGATTAACGACCAGGTCGCCGCCGATGGCGAACGTGCCGGCAGCAGAAGCAGAAACTGACCGTGACATAAGTTCTTCCTTTCGATGCAGTGAAGCAGGTGTCGCGAGACGAGAAGTTTTTGCGATCTTTGTTGCACCGTCTACTTCACGGCAAGATTGGCGAAAAGGGCCTGGATTTCTCCGTAAGGCAAAGGGTTGTCATCGAAAGTCTCCGAGCGGCCCTCCTCCAGGAAGCTTCGCGCCAGCGCCTTCGCCTTGCCCAGTACAACCTGGGAGATGGGACGAGTATCTATCCGACGCTGACAGGGGGCTACGAGACACAAACACATCTAATAAGACAAGTGTGTGCACGCTTGCCCACGCGGGCCGCTTATGACTGTGCATTGGCGTACAAACCTGAGTTGCCCCACACATTAGAATCAATTCAGCCATGGACCGTGCGCGCGTTGCGCGAAAGGCTCGTGCACGCCGTGTGAGAGGCAGGTGTTTCTCGAACCCTCTCGCCATAGAGAAATTAAAAGACCACCATGGGGACTCGGATGACTGCGGAAAGACGAAAGGCCGCTGGCGTTTTGCCATCACGTGTGTGGGGCCTCTGGCTTGTCGGAACGCTGTTGGCCTGTTTGCCACTGCTGATTACGTCGATCCCACCGCTTGGCCAGCACTTCTACAATATCGTGCGGATAGACATCCTCTCGCACCCGGCATCGTACGCTGGCAATTTCGTAGTTCGGTGGGATGCACTGCCCGATCTCGCAATGGATCTGACAGTCCCGTGGCTCGCGAAAGTCATGCCCGTGGAATGGGCTGCGTGGCTCTTTGTGGTTGTGGAACTCGGTTTGCTGACGTCGGGCTGCGTGATGCTGAGCCGCGTTGTCAACGGACGCTGGTCGTGGTTGCCCCTTAGCAGTTTCCTTCTGCTCTATAACTGGATGCTCATTCGTGGCTATGACAACTTCCTCTTCGGCCTCGGTCTTTGCTTTTGGGGGATCGCGCTTCATATCTCGCTTCGCCGTGCGACCGTGGCACGCATCGTTGTCACATGCTGCACTGCGCCCATAATCTATATCTGTCATCTGTTCCCTCTCGCCGTTTTCGCACTCGTTATAGGCACCTGGGAATTAGGTTGCCTGATCGAAGAGGGGAAGTTACGGATTCGTTCGTTGGCGTTGCATGCGGCGGCGAGTCTCCTTCCATTAGTTGTGCCCGTTGTTTTGCTAGCGCACAGCAGTACCGGCGGACTTGGTGGATCGATCGACTTCGGCCTAATTCATCTCCGCACAAAGGTCAACCAATGGCTCGACGTGTTTGCAATTGGCAATCAGGTGGCCGACGTGGCGATATTGTCAAGCTTGGGCGTGGCATTGACCCTCGGCCTTCTACTGCGGTGGTGGACGTGGAAGCCGGAGTGCCGGATAACGGTGATAGCGCTTCCGCTCGTAGCATTATTTGCGCCGTTCTCCGCATTCGCTTCCTACGGCGTCGTTCCGCGATGCGCGCTGAGCTTCGCATTCCTGCTGACTGCTCTGGTTGACCTGCGAGCTTCCACGCCTCGCCTGCAGCGTGTCGCCGCGTTCGCGCTCGTGCTTGTATTCGGGTTCCGGATTGCGACGGTGACTAACGACTGGCGGGCCGCGAAACCCGCCATTGAAGCTTACCGCAATAGCTTTACATCCCTGAAGGTCGGGTCCGTCCTCTTCCAATACAAACAGGACACAACCTATCCATCTCCAAGAAAAGATCCTCGCCGATGGAATCCGTATCTAGACAAGGTTGTCGCGCTCGCAACGCTCGACGGTGTTCTTGTGCCCGATCTCTATCTGAAGGCCGGCCAACAACCCGTGCTCTACCGAAGCGAGAATGCCGCCTTGAGGCGGTTCCAGGACGTTAGCGAGAACGGCGACATTGAGTTCAAGGCAAACGACGCCATGTTGCGCGAATGGTCGACCGAGCTACAACAACGCTTTCCCGATCTTCAAAGCCGGTTCACAACTGTCTATCTTGCAGTGTTCGACCCTTATCGGCGTCTTTCGGAGGCGCTGCCCGGCTGGCAGCTGGTCGCGACTTTACCCGAACACCGGCTGTATGAACTTGCATCCCCTTCATCGCGCTAGATTCTAGCCGGGAAGCTGATTTTGCGGCCTACCCAGGATTCATTGCATTTATGTGACCGGTCGCGCATTCGAGTGTGAATGCTCTGTACAGTAATAAGGGAGCTGGCCTAACCTAGTATCACGATCCACAAATTCCCCGAAGAAGCGCTTAGCGCTCGCGAGGACGTCCTGGACCGATCTGCTCCAGCGGAATCATCCGTGATAGGTGTTGTTGAACTGGACAGATGTCGAATAGCCTAGCCCGCGTTGCCGGGTGGAGCGATGCGTGCCGCGTCAGACGTGTATCTCGGTGAGCGCGGCAACCATCGTGTGATCTGGTTAATCCACAAAGCAGGAGGCCCGGATGAGATGCGCATGACAATCCGGATGACGGCGCAGCCATAAGCTGGAGAAGGATCTCTTTTGCGTAGCTATTTTTCCAGCAACAGATGCATAGTCACTTAAGATGACAGGTTGGCCTTGTTTGATGCGGCAACTCACCGCTGTGGATTCCATAACATAAGAAACGCGGTTTGTATTCTGCCGCCGTCCTCACACATCACATGGTTAAAAAATGAACACATTCGACACAGCCATCGAGACCTTCCTGACGCAATTGCACCTTAGCACCCTGAGTAGCGCAGGAATAAGATTCGTCGCGGATTCATATACCTTTAAAGGACTCGTGCTCATTCCGCTTCTATGGTGGATATGGTTCCGCCCAGGAGCGGATCGCGAGTGGCGGCGGGAAATGGTTATCGCGGCGATCTTTAGTGGTCTGCTCGCCCTTTCTGTCGGACGGATTCTCGCCCATTTCTTGCCGTTCCGGGTACGTCCTCTGTATGAGCAGAACTTGCATCTGCAATTTCCCTCCATACCGCAACATGAAAGCCTGCTGTCTGCGTGGAGTTCGTTCCCAAGTGATCACGCCATGCTGTGGGCCGCGGTCTCGGTTGGGATTTTTATTGTCTCTCGCCGGTTGGGTGTGCTTGCGCTTTCGTACACGGTAATTTTTATCTGTGCTCCGCGTGCTTACCTCGGCTTTCATTATCCAACCGATCTTCTTGCTGGTGCAGCAATCGGGATTCTCATCACATACCTTATGACGCGGAACTCCGTCAGGAACTTGTATGCGCCCCGTGTATTGAGGTGGATCGAATCTTACCCGGGACAGTCGGCGGCGGTTGGGTTCGTGCTGTGCCTCGAAATCGTAACCCAGTTCGATGAACTGAGGTCGTTCGCCAATGCCATTTTTAGAAACATGTGAGCGTGCCGGCTCTCTCAGGTTGATGGGAGGCGGCGGTGGCATGAACTCATGAAGCATATTACGCGTCCATGCATGACAGAGTCCTGCGGGCCCTTCCTCGTGTTATGCATTTCGTGGCCTCGCGCCTTGTCCACGTTCTTCGCGGAACTGGGTGCAGCGATGATGGTGCCATCCACGATAGTGCTGGTACTAACCTTCAGGCTACGTCCCTGCTGTACCTCGCCAACCTTGGCAAACAACTGCTCGCCGAGTTTGTTGCGCTCCAGCGGTCTGCGGAGTTTCAACAGCGTCGTGCCATCAGGGAACGCGCTCGCGCCCAGATCAATTCCAAGGAGTAGCCGCAATGTCGTGCTGACCAGCAGCGTTTCCTCGCGGGCCCCATCGGCCAGGTTGAACCAATTCTGCATAAGGTGCATCCGCAGCATGCGTTCCAAACCATCTGGCGGTCGTCCGCCCTAGCTCCTCGGATAGTACGGCTCGACAGCCTCAAACAACTGTCTCCACGGCACGATGTGTTCCATCGTCTCAAGGAACACATCACGGTTGGTTGGCCGACGGTACTGTTCAAATCTGGCGCTTTGATCGGCCGACGTCGCAAAGGTCCGTTGTTTCATCCGCAATTAACAATTCACCACCCAATGGCGTTGACCGTTTTTCAACGTAGCAATAGATGTGCACTAGCGAACGGAAATCGATAACACCCTTGCTAAGCTGACTTCAACCATCCAGGTCTACGCTTGCCGAGGCGGCATACCAATATCCGAGATAAAAAAATGGCCGAAGCAAGCGTTCCACTTTGCGTTGATTTGGACGGCACCCTAACCACCACCGATCTGCTTGTCGAATCCTTCCTCGTGCTGGTCAAGAAAAACCCATTGTACGCATTGCTTTGCATCGGCTGGCTGTTGCGCGGCAAGGCTTATCTCAAGGCGAAAATCGCGCAGCGCGTGGCGATCGACGTGTCGGTTCTGCCATACAACGCCAATTTCGTAGACTACCTTCGCGAACAGCGCTTGACCGGACGCGACCTCTACTTGTGCACGGCATCAAACCAGCAGTTCGCCGAGCAGGTCGCCAAACATTTCGGCTTTTTCAAGGGAGTTCTCGCAAGCGACGAGGCGCGCAACCTGACCGGGCTTCACAAAGCGGGCGCGCTCGCGAAGGAGTTTGGCGTGCACGGCTTCGACTACTGCGGCAACGCCCTCGCGGACGTGCCGGTATGGAAGCAGTCGCGTCAGGCGATTGTGGTCGGTAATCGGCATATCGCCGCGGCGGCGGAGGAGGTCAACAAAAAGATCGTGTTTTTCGAGCAAGATCGATCGTTTGTATGCCTCTCCATCAAGGAAATACGGGTCTATCAGTGGGTCAAGAATCTGCTGATTTTCGTCCCGCTACTTGCCTCGCACGCTTTCAGCGATTCGAAGACGATGCTTGCCGAGGCCATTGCTTTCGTTTCATTCAGCCTCTGCGCGTCGTCGGTGTATTTGCTTAACGACATGCTCGACCTAGACTCCGACCGCCGTCATGCGAGGAAACGTAATCGGCCGTTCGCTTCGGGCCAATTGCCGCTCACCTTTGGCATGGCGCTGTGTGCGACGCTTCTTGTCGCGTCTGCGTGGCTAGCGACGCGCCTCGCGCCGGTTTTTCAACTTGTGCTCGCAGGCTACTTTCTCGTGACGATCGCTTACTCCTTCAAGCTCAAGCGCATGATGCTCGTGGACGTGTTCACGCTCGCGGCACTCTATACCTCACGTATCGTGGCGGGCGGCGCTGCAGGCGCCATTCCGCTCTCGGACTGGCTCATCATGTTCTCGGTGCTGATCTTCCTGAGTCTCGCGATGGTGAAGCGCTACGCCGAACTCGATGCGCTCCTGCGAGACGGCAGTGCGTCTGCCGCGGGGCGCGGATACGTCCCACAGGATCTCGGGATTCTGCGCTCATTTGGCACGGCCTCGGGCTACGTCGCGGTGCTGGTGCTCGCGCTGTACTTGAATTCGTCGGATGTTCGCGCGCTTTATCACCACCCGCAAGTGCTGTGGCTACTGTTCGGCCTGTTGCTGTACTGGATCAGTAGAGTGTGGATGGTGGCGTTTCGCGGCGAGATGCACGACGACCCGATCATCTATGCGATCAAGAACCGCCGGAGCCTGTTCGTCATCAGTCTGTGCGTGGCGACAGTGCTCGCGGCGATCTGATCTTCAACACTTTCCGTTCATGTCATACATCGTGCTTATCTTGAGCGGCACGTGCAGCGCGCTCGCCAGCATCCTTTTGCGCTTCGCCGGCAAGCTGCCCGGGAGCGGCGAGGCGCTGTTGTTTGGCATGGCCGCGCCTCCGCTCGTCTACCGGGTTGCGGCCATCGCTGCATATGGTGCGGGCTTTGTCCTTTATGCTCTCGCGTTGAGGCGCCTTGAGTTGAGCGTCGCCTATCCGCTGATGGTCGCGGCGACGATCCTCGAGATTATGGTGTTCGGCGCCCTGTCCGGTGAGGCAATGTCCATGCGCACGCTCGCCGGCGCGGCACTCTTGATCGCGAGTGTCGTGCTGCTGTACGCGCCGACCGTGAAAGCCTGACTGCGCCCGCTAATGAACGTCAACGATTCCGTCGTTGGCGTCGACTGGCCGCACCTGGCCGAGATGGAATGGACACCGCCCTCCCTCCGGGGAAGTGGGCACGATTGAGGGCCCCCAGAACCGAACGGCATCAATGTGTCAAAGTGGAGTTGCGACACAACCACTTGAGGAACGGAGGCCCCCGATGAATGCTACGACGTATGGACTGGATGTTGGAAAGCGGGTGTTCCAGTTGTACTGGGTCGACGCCCAAACCGGCGAGATCGCGAACCGGCGGTTTAGTCGTGACGACCCGATCGCGTTTCTGGCTCAGCGTCCTGCCGGGCGGGTCGCTCTCGAAGCCTGTGGGAGCGCTCATCGGTGGGCCCGTAAAATTCAGGCGCTGGGAGACGAGGTCGTGTTGCTAAATGCGCAGTTTATCCGACCATTTGTTCAAACGAACAAGACCGACGCGGCGGATGCAAAAGCGATCTGGACCGCTGTGCAGCAACCTGGAATGCGCACGGTTGCAGCCAAGACGGAGGATCAACAAGCGATGCTCAGCTTGCATCGAATGCGCTCGCTGCTCATCAAGTTTCGAACAATGCAGGTGAATCAGCTCCTAGAATTTCTCTACGAATTCGGAGTGACGTTTCGAGCCGGACGATTGGCAGGGCTAGCCGAGGTCAGAGAGCGCATGGCGGAGTGGAAGACATCCTCCCGGGGGCGATCATCCATTATCTCTAAGACCAGCTACTACGCATCAATGCTTTTGAAGACGATATCCAGCAACTCAAGAGTGCCGAGTTCGGCACAGTCTTGGGGTTATGTGGCCAGTCGGAACATCTCGAAGGTGTCAGGGTCCTGCCTTTCGGCGATGAATTTCGCGAAGAAATTGGTTTTGGCGCTATTCACGAGAAATTCGGGCAGGCATTGTCGTAGTGCACTGGCGACGACCAACTCCGATGGAGGGATGCCGGGACGGATGGTGCGCAGCCAGGATCCAAAGGAACTCCAGACGAGTGAAGGGAATACCGCTGCCAGGTACTGAAGCAGTCCCTGGCAGACGATGCCAGCCTGAATGAAGACGTGATAGGCGTGGGTCTTGCGCTTGACGGCGTCGCGGTACTCGGGCGACTCGCGATGAAGGTATTGATCGCCGTTGCTGCGGCTAAGCGGCTTCATGTCTTGCATCCAGAAGTGGTATGCGAATGTGCCGATCCGATGTACCGCTTGTTTGAAGCTGTGTTCGATCTTGAAGCGCAACCCATACAAGCGAATGATTTCGATGGGATCCAGGCCGAGGTCGGTGCACATCAACAGGCAGGTCCCCCTGCGAGGGTGAGTCACGGCCACGAAGCGAACGAGACGTCCGCACGCCGGCCACAGTAGATCGTCGACCCGATACCGGATGGTGACGTCGTGCTCGCCATAGACTGGGCTGGGGGCTGATTGTGAGGCCTGGGGATCAGCCAGCAGCGATTTGAGTTGATCTTGTCACCGTAAAGCCTGGGGCGGCCGCGTTTGCGCGGTCCTTGCTGCACGTACGGGGCATAGGCGACTGCATTGGACTTCACGCGTTATGCGCAAGATAGAAAAAATGGACATCAGCCGGCGCCTTGAAAATACAGGGATCGGCAGTCAACGGAATGTCCATTTGGTTAGCCGAAAAAGTGGACAGAACGACCGTCCGAGTGTCCATCTTTCGCCGCAGGTTTCGCATGGTCGGTGGCCCGATAAAGCCGGGCCTCCGGCCATGCTGGAGCGTGTCAAGGGTTCCTTTGCCGGGCTTCGCCCGCCCTTCTATGACCCGTTCAGCGGTGTCACAGAACCACGATCGAATTTGATGCGTCACTTCGCGAGGTGATCCGTACCGGGAACCTCCCCAACATCAAGTCGACGCACGCAAGGCACCCGACACAGGCGAAGCAGCCCCGCCGCCCGACTGGAGCGAAGACACCTGCCCCGATCTAGCGCGGCAGCAAGGGCAGGACGCTACCGCCACGCAGCGCGGCCAGTTCTTTGCGCAGGCTGAACACCTGGCGCAGCAGTGAGAGTTCACGAGCCAGCGACTCGTCAAGCTGTGCCTGCAGATCCCTTGCGTCGCCCTTCACGCGGTTCAGTCGCTCGGTGAGTTCGAGCTTCGGGCGCCCGACTACGGAGCTAGCCGCGTCGATTGCCGCGATCAGTTCAGCAAACTGCGGACGCGACTTCTTGATGCTCCCCTTCTTGCGGCCCGCCTCGAGCGCCACGGTGTCGTTGTTGATGCGCGCACCCTTGCGCTTCTTCAGCCGCTCAAGGGCGGCGTAGTAGTCAGTCACGGCGTCGGTCATGCCGCCTCCGGTTTGATCAGATTCTTCTGCGCGTCAAGCAGTCGTTGCAGCGTTTGGGCCTCGATACGGTATTCGACGCTCGCCTCATCGACCGCGCGCAGCTTCGCGACCGTAACCTGCTGCGCCTTGATCACGCGCTGAAGCTTCGAAGGCACGACGACGAGATTACGGCAGTTCGATTCAAGGCAATCCAGACGCATCCAGTCGAGTGGCGTCGACTTGCACGGCTCGACGCTGGCACAGCCGCCCAACACCGTCTCGCGGTACGCCAGTTCGCCCTTCCCGAACATCCTCATCGTATGCTCGCGCGAATAAACTGACACGGGCGAAGCCTGCACGGCACGGCTCTGCACCCACGCTGCGTGCCCGCCGAACAGCCTCTCGTCAGAGAACAGCACCTGCCCGGCGTACGCAAGGTACTCGGACAGGCCCTGCGTCTCGGCCCATTCCTTCGCGAAGTGGGTCCTGTCGGTGTCGATGAAGCCCTTCGCGAACGCCGACCCGCGCGCGTAATACATCGACATTTCTTGAGTGATATGCTGCAGTTGACGCTTGAGCGTCGGCAGCGTTACAAGTCCGCTCCGATGGGCGTAGAGAGCCAGGGCCCGGCGAAGCTGGTGGCGCGTGAACGGCCACTGCTGCCCGAGCGCGTACTTTGGCTCGTCTTCCCACGCGCGGTGCATGTCGACGCGCTTCAGTTCAGCGATATCCTCGACCGTGATCGTCGGAAAGACGCGCTCACGAAGGGCTTTGATATCGTCATCTACGTTACTCGCCGCCCTGTTTGCAACGTATTCATAACCCGGACACAGCCCCATCCGGCAGAACAGCAGGTGCGAACCGTCCGTCGATTCGGCGTAGCCTTGCGCGCCGAGTGCACGGTGCGCCTCGCCCGACAGGCGTTGCGCGAGCCTGACGGCGCGGGCAGCAAGCAGACTGGTCACCCAGCATGCGCGCCTGGGACGACCGCCCGATAGCTTGGTCGTGATGCCCTCGATGGTGTAGTGCGTCACGCCATCCAGACGGGTCTCGCTCAGGCAGTCGTACGGCAGGTTCTCCGCTTCCGTCGCGCGCATGCCGGTAAACGACAGGATGACAAGCTGGCATAGTGCGCTAATCGATGCGACAAGCGACGAAACGACGTAACGTGAATCCTCGCAACGGAAGTGCACAGCAGCCATTTCCAGTGCTGCAGAGATGCCCGGACTCTCGCCAGCATACCAACGTGCGAGGTAGCCCGACAGGACGTCAGCGAGGCCCTCAGCGAGGCCGAGGTCATGCTCACAGGTCGACAGGAAGTGCTGGTAGATCCGCGTCGGGATGACAGGGTGTTGTGAGTTTCCAGCACGTTGCACGAAGCGTTCGAGCAGAGGCTTGTGCAGTTGGGCCAGCGGTACGCGCAGCCCTGTGGTCTCGACGCCCAGACGGTGAAGCTTCACCAGAATCGAATGAAGGCGCCGGGCCTTCATCTCCATCCCGGCTTGTGCCGCATAGTCCAGAACAACGGCGACGTTGGATAGCCCCTCATAAAGAGTAAGCTGGCGCTCGGCGGCAAAGAAAGTGAAGTCCTTCAGGTAGACTGAACAAGAATGAAGAGTACTGGACGCAGGTACCGTCTCGGTCGCTTCGTGCATCAGAAAGTACATGACCTGCTTCCACTGACGCGTAGTCGTATCTGAAAGCGTGCAGTCTGCGTCGTTAAGCGGGTGACCCCTAAAGTGGATATTGGTGCGGCGCGATCCAATCGTGTATGCACCGATGTCCCAGGCGCCGTCACCAAACAACGAAACAGTGTTCCCAGCCTTGTCGCGCGTGACGACCGTGTCGTCCTCGACCCGATACCAGTCGGGGCGCGCAGCGATCGGCGCGATCAACGTGTTGTTCATGCGACTCCCAATTCATAGAGCTGATCGAGCTTGGCCGACCAGAAAGCGTCCAGATTCCCATCAATATCAACGTCCTGCTCGATCTGATCGACCAGCGCGGCATCACGCCTGCGCAGTTCATCGAGCAGGAAGTCAACGCGTCGCAGCACGGTGCCGAACGATCTGTCGTATTGCTCGATCGAGTCAGCACGCTTGCTCACGAGCCTGACGCAGTGACGGCAGCTCAGTAGTTTGCGGATGTCGACGGCATCAGCGTGCACGCGGTACCGGTCGCAGAACAGGCACCCTTCGGTCGAGCGGCAGTCAGGGTGTAGGGTGACCGACGCTGCGATTGGAACAGGCTTGTGGAACGCGATGCAGACGCCCACCGCGCTCCTGATGCCGCCCGCCGGATCGTTGCCAGGCTTCAGTACGGTCTTCTCGACCGAAGCGAGGAACGCGCCCATCTCGGCCTTGTGCGCGGCATCGGTGCCGTTCGAGTACGAGCGCAGCGCCGTGGCCAGCGAGTGCCCCATCAGTCTGGCTGCGACGAGAGGGTCGTGATTGCGCACCGCCCAATCCTGCTTTGCCGCACGCCACTGCCGTGCGTTGATGCGAGGCAGCACGATCCCGAGCGTGTCGAGTCGACAGTAAAGCTGTTCCAGAAATTGAACCTTGAGACCCATTGGCCGTCGTCGCTGTGCTTGATTCCCGACTACGATGAATAGCGCGTCGCAGTCTTCGTCCTGCACCAGATACTCGCGCAACACCAGATACGCCTTGAGCTTCGGTACGAAGCCCAGCGAGACGGTGAACGTAACCTCCCTTCTGCCCGCCCGGTACTTGACCTCACGAAACTTCTGACGTGCAACGGACGCATCCTGCAGGTTCGCATCAAGCTCCGGGCTCCACTTCATGGCCAGCAGTTGCGCGAGGTTGATGCCTGTTTCGGCCAGAAATAGCGCGGCGAAGCAAAATGCTGCCATCGAAGCGTGCGAGCGTCGGATCGGCGACTGCGCATCCGCGTTCGCCGCCGCAAGATTTTTAGCCGTTAGCCTGGCGATATTCCAAGAACTCTCCCGAGGATTTTTAGCTCCTGTCCTGGCCATGCGCGTCCTGAGTTCCTCCCTTGTGCGTGGCTCGCCTGTCTCCAGATTCCAGCCAAGCAGGCCGCGCGAGTCGTCGCCTTTCTTGCGGCCAAATGAGTGCGGAACCAGGCAGAGATGCTCGCCTCGTGCCGTGGTCACGTGCATCGGGTACGGCTTGAAGTCGACTACGAGCGTGCTGATGCTGTTGAAGAGTGCGTCAGCCCATGCGAGCAGGGAGGCTTGAGCCTCGGTATCTGGCACAGCCGTTGGCACGGAAGCAGCCTGTTGGCGGCGCAGCACCCTCGCATCGGTGCAGAAGTCGTCGTTTCTGAAGAACTCACGTAGCATCGACAACAGATTGCGCTGATAGAGGCCGAAGGCATTGCGCTTTAGGTTACCCAGCGAGACCTGTTCACGCTTCTCATGGAAGTAGCCATGAACCGCCTCCGCCGTAGCCTTCTCGTCACAGAGCACCTGATGCAGTCCCTGCCTGTCCGCCCAGTTGACGAAATCAAGCACGGCGCGCAAAGCACCATGGACCGTCTTCGGTCGCATCGCGCCAAGTGTCATCCGCCCGGAAAGCTGCGCCACCAGCAGGCGTACGACCCTGGCGCGTTCGCTGCTGAAGCTTGTAACGTCGAAAATGCGTCGCGAGCGCTGCGGCCTCGACGTGTCACGCTTCAGGTAGCAGATCTGACCGATATCGGCACGGCCATCAATGCCTTCCCACCTGAGCAGCGCGCGCTCGGGATGCAAAAGCGTCGTGCCCTCCGCGAGCGGCATGCGCACTTCCTCGTACAGGCGGCTCATGCTGCCACCGCGGTGTCGAGGGTGCGCGTGACCAGCGTCGACAGGTGCGCACTCCAGCCGTCCTGCACCGCGTCGAACAACTTGCGATTCTCGCGGTAAGCGAGGTAGCGCTCGGTCATAGCCGATTGTACGTGCCACATCAACTCCCGCAACTGATCGAGCGCCCGCGTGTACTTCGTCCCGTTCGCTGTCATCGCGTCGACCATGTTCAATCCGTAGGTCGCACGCAGGTCGTGGAAGCTGAACTCATACCTGGGGTTGCCGAGTTGCACGCGCATCATGGGCAACAGTTCGTCCCTGATGAACTGGCGCACGGCCTGCCCGGTCTTGGCGTGGCGACGCACCTGCGGGCCAGTGCTGAGCGGGCCACGCGACTCGCGATCCTCGTAAAGTGGCGCACCGCGATGGCTCAGAAAGAGCGTGCCGCGCGTCAAACAAGATGAGAGCAGCGCGTCAATCAGGATGAGAGTACTGGCGTGGCGGCAGCGGTGAAGGGCGTAGCCCGGAACCGCTGACGCCACGCCGCGCCGAGGAGCCCCCCGTCATTGGAGAGCCTTGTCGGTGGTCGCGGTAGATCGGGTATGAATTGAGTCTTCCATGTCAAGGGAGGCGCAGTTGCCCGGACGACACATCAACGACCATCAGATGAGGCTCTACATGAGGTACAGACTCAAGGAAGGACCAGCTCAAGCGGCTGCGCGCGCCGGGTTCAGCGCCGCCACGGGTTATCGCATCGAACAGGACCGGCGACTGCCATCGCAGAAGAAGGCGCCCCGCGAGCGCCGGCGCGCAGATCCGCTGGCTGTGATCTTCGATGCCGAGATCGTCCCGTTGCTGCAGTCCGCGCCGGGTATCCGGCCCGTGGCCGTACTGGACGAGATGCTTCGGCGCCATCCAGACCTCTCGCGCAACGTGCGCCGAACACTTGAGCGACGTATTCGCGACTGGCGCGCACTCCATGGCAAGGAGCGTGACGTCGTGTTCCGTCAGGTACACGAGCCCGGTCGCCTCGGCTTGTCCGACTTCACCGAGATGGACAGCCTGGGTGTCACCGTGGCCGGTGAAGCGCTGGAACATCGCCTGTATCACTTTCGCCTGGCCTGCTCGGGCTTTGAACACGCTCACGTCATTCTCGGCGGCGAGAGCTATGTCGCGCTGGCCGAAGGTCTGCAGAACGCGCTCTGGGCACTCGGTGGCGCGCCGCGCGAGCATCGCAGCGACAGCCTGTCCGCGGCGTTTCGCAACCTCGAGCGTGAAGTGCGCGACGACCTGACCACGCGCTACGAAGCGCTGTGTGTTCATTACGGGATGCAGCCTACGCGCAACAACCGTGGCATCGCCCACGAGAACGGCTCCATCGAGAGCCCTCACGGCCACCTCAAGAGCGCGGTGCGTGATGCGCTGCTCCTGCGCGGCAGTAACGACTTTGCCGAGCTCGAGGCCTATCGCCGCTTCCTCGACGAGATCGTCGGTCGCATCAACGCGCGTAATGGCAAGCGCATTGAGGCCGAGCGAGCGCTGCTTCAGCCACTGCCGGCGCAGCGTACGAGCGACTACGAGGAAACGCGTGTGTACGTCAGCTCCACCGGTGGCTTCGTCCTGCGCAAGGTGTTCTATACCGTCCCGTCGCGGCTGATCGGCCATCGCCTGCGTGTGCGGCTGTACGACGACCGGCTGGAACTGTTCCTGGGCAACACGGCCCTGATGACGCTGCAGCGCGGCCGTCCGGGTCCCAATGGCAAGCACGGCCACGTCATCAACTACCGGCACATCATCCACGCGTTACGCCGCAAGCCCATGGCGCTGCTCAACCTGGTCTACCGCGATCAGGTCTTTCCGCGCGAGGCCTATCGATTGACCTTCGAACGCCTGCGCGAGCAACTGCCGGAGCGTGCGGCATGCAAGACCATGGTTGAACTGCTCAGCCTGGCCCACGAGCGCAACTGCGAGGCGCAACTGGCACAGGCGCTGCAGCAGTGTCTGGACGATGGACAGTTACCCGATCTGAACGCACTGGATTCGCGTTTCGCACCGAAACCCGCAGCCGTGCCGCAGGTGCACGTCCAGCTGGCTTCGTTACGCGACTACGAGGCCCTGCTCGACCTGGCAACGGAGGTGGCAGCATGAATCACGACTTCGACGCCACCCGCCTGTCACTGCTGCTCAACGATTTGCGGCTGCCCGCCATCAAGCAGCTCTGGTCCAGCTTTGCCGAACGTTCCGATACTGAAGGCTGGCCCGCCGCTCGCCTGCTGATGGCGCTGGCCGAACACGAGATCGCCGAGCGCGATCGACGCCGGATCGAACGTCACCTCAGGGACGCAAAGCTGCTGCCGGGCAAGACGCTGGAGAACTTCGATTTCGACGCGGTGCCGATGGTGTCCCGGGCGCACGTCTCAGCGCTTTGCGCTGGCGACGGCTGGTTACGCAACGGCACCAACCTTCTTCTTCTCGGGCCGTCTGGGGGAGGCAAATCGCACTTGTCGTCGGCCATTGGACTGAGCCTGCTGGAGAACGGCTGGAAGGTCCTGTTCGCTCGTACCACCGACCTCGTGCAGCGGTTGCAGGTAGCACGCCGCGAGCTGTCGCTGGAGTCCGCCATCAACCGGCTGGATCGCTTCGATCTCCTTATCCTTGACGATTTTGCATACGTCAGCAAGGATCAGGCCGAGACTTCGGTGCTGTTCGAGCTCATCAGCGCCAGGTATGAGCACCGTTCTCTTTGCATAACGGCCAACCAGCCATTTGGCGAATGGGACAAGGTCTTCCCCGACCGGGCCATGACGGTGGCCGCCGTCGACCGGCTGGTCCATCACTCGACGATCTTCGAGCTGAACGTCGAAAGCTACCGTCGGCGTACCGCCCTGCAGCGCAAGCAGCAGGGACCGGGACGCCCGGCCAGTATAGTGACACCAAAGAACGTCGGCGTGCCGCCGCGACAGGAGGATCAGCAATGACGAGCAATTCGCAGCTGACGGTCGTAACGCGTGACGACGCATCCGACAGTTCGATGGCGCCGCCCAGCGCGCTCACTGGAGCACAACGGCAACGTGCGTACCGCTTGCGGCGCAAACGGGCCGTGATTGACGCCATTGGTGAGGAGGCCTTGGCGTCACGCGTTACGTTGCTGGCCCTGCTCAGTGACGGACTGGCTGCGCTGGAAGCCAACTGCACTTCGACGATGCTCATCGAGATCAAACGCGAGAGCGTAAAGCGCGTGCTCAAAGCCATCGTCACGCGTTACGGCATCGACCTCACCGACTGACGCGCTGTTCTCATCCTGATTGACGCGCGGCATGCTTTACGTGCCAGCGTCAATCAACAAACGCGTACGCATCAGCGACAATCAAAAAGCGCGTCAATCAATAAACGCTTGCCTGCGTCAATCAACATCGGCATCATCAACCTCGCCGCGACATTCTCATCTTGTTTGTCGCGCGTCTCTCATCCAGATTGTCGCGCCACACGAGCGGCTGATCAGGGTGGTCGCCGCCGTCTGCCATCTGGCGACGCTTGCGCGCCCGATCGCTGTGCACGTAGACGTACAGTCGCTCATAGAAACCGCGCGGCAGGTGCAATACGCCCTTGACGCCGCCCTTCGTGTCGATGCCCGTACCTGGCCCGCAGGCGAGCCGGATGTCATCACCGTGAAACTCGCCCGGCTTGCGCATTACGTGTTCCGCGCGCACGGTCAGTACTGTCTGGATGCGAGCGCCTGTCAACAGCGCGAACAGATGAATGAGCGTCATCTCGGTGTTGCTGTCACTTTTCGGCGTAATGGCGCCGGGCGTTTTCGCCGTAATGGCGCCACTGGAAACGAGTAATTCGAGGGTTCGAACGGGGATCAAGGTTGCGTGATTTTGCCTCCTTTTGCAAGCTCGGTTCTGAGTGTTTCGACGCCTGGTTTCGGTCCGCGATAGCTCTCACCGTCGAGGACGATTTTGTGGGCGCCATGACGCAAGCGGTCGAGGGTTGCCGCGCCGATCATTTTGTTACCTGGGAATGCTTCACCCCATTCCGGGAAATCCAAATTTGAAGTCATTATGTGGAATTGAAAGATTTTTTATCAACGCCTCTTGTTCTTCGACGAGGCAGGCCGATTGGGCGTCGGTGTATCT
>NZ_FCON02000163.1 GCF_001544535.1 Caballeronia choica
GTATCAACGGCAACGAGTACGCCAAGTGCCAATTGCGCAAGCGCGGCATCGCCTTCGAGGCGCTGGACAACGGCATCCTCTCGTGCGAAGACCCCAAGGCGCTGCAGCGAATCTGCGATGGGCTGGATGAGCGCAAGATTGATCGGCTGCTGCGCAAATGGCTGGCACGACTACCGCATCCGTTTGATCGGCGCGACCGGGCCGCCGGTTACCGCTACGCGCTGTCGATCCTGCAGGCCGAGTTCGCGCTGACCCAGGTGCTCGATCGACCGGTGACAGGCCGCATCTTCTTCGAGCAGGTCATCCGCGAGAACCTGGACATCGGACGCCCGGGCCAAGTGCAACTGATCTTCGATCGCCGCGTCAATCGGCGCACCCCGGGGCGCTTTCGCACCCGGGTGATTACCGAAGGGGTCACCCCTTCGCTGCATGTGGACTACAAGCGTTCACGCATCAAGCAGTACCACAAGGAGGGTCAGGCGCTACGTACCGAGACCACCATCAACGACACCCGCGACTTTCGCGTCGGACGACTGCTGCGCAACTTGCCCGAGCTACGCCGAATTGGCTTTGCAGCGAATCGGCGCATGCTCGAAATCGAGCAGATCAGCCACGACTGTGCGTTGGGCGAAGACGCGTTTCAGGACCTGCAGCGTGCGCGCCACGTTCACGGGCAGCGCGCACCGGCGCTGCGCTTTGCCGACCCGAAGGTCCAGGCGCTGCTGCAGGCGCTGGTGATGTTCGTCTTCGTCGCGCGCGGCTTTACCAATCAAGACCTGCGGCAAGCCTACGCCGTGCTGCTGGGCCTGCGTCCCGGCGAAATCGGCCCGGGGCACATGAGCTACGAGCTGCGACGCCTGCGCTTGCACGGCCTGATCGAGCGAGTGCCCAAGACCCACCGCTATCAGCTCACAAATCGTGGACTGCAAACGGCACTCTTCTATACGCGCGTATATTCGCGCATCTTGCGCCCGGGCCTTGCATTGGTTAGCCCTCAGGCACCAGCCGCCTCGCCAGCGTCTTTGCAGCGCAGCTTCCGCACCGCGGAGCAGGCCGTCAACGCCTGGTGCGATCAGGTCAAAATCGCCGCGTAGAAAACTTGACTCGACTGCTACAAGATCAATTCAGTCAAGGAGTCTAGCTGAACTATTGGCCTGTCGTATTGAATGTAGAGGTGGTGCGGTATACACTACATTCGTCTTCGCGGCAATCGGGCGACCGTCAAGGCCACCCGCAAGCTGCTGGTGTTTCCGGTTCAGCATTCAGCGGACCGGGCGCTCCGTACCGAATACAAGCGAGCTCCGCAACTCCCGAAGGCGCGAACTCACCGCCAGGAGGCCATGATGCTCAGTCCACACGAACTCGCAACGCTATTGCTGCTCAAGAGCAACTGCGATCGCATACAGGTGGACCGTGATGACCTTGACGCACTGTTGAAACGCCAACTGGTTACATTGGAAGATGCTGCCTCGGGCCTCCAGCGCACGCGCATAACCCCTCACGGCGCTTCGATGCTCAGGGCCATGGCACGGGTCCGCTGACCGGATGTCGCAAGGCAAACCATCACGCCCATTCGATGAGCGGGGTACCAGGCGAGCCATCCCTCGTTGCTCTGTCGTGACACCGGGTATCTGCATTCCGCTTTGCGTGCCTTATCGACCGCTCGCATCTGCGTGTCTGACCGTGCACATCAGCGTGGCTTGCGCTGCGACCACCCCCTCGACGTCAGCGTGTGCGATGAACTTCCAGACCCCACGCATATGGCGCTTGAACGAGACCGTCAGGATGAGTTGATCTCCCGGCTCGACCACCCGCTTGAAGCGCGCATCGTCGATGCCGACGAACAGATACTGCGTGCTGGCCGGGTCGTGCGGCTCCTCCGAGAAGGTGAGCAACGCCGCTGCCTGCGCTAGCGATTCGAGAACCAACACGCCCGGCATGACAGGGCGTTTCGGGAAGTGGCCCGTGAAGTATGGCTCGTTGATGGATACGTTCTTGAGCGCCTTGATACGCTTGTGCGGTTGGAGTTCGAGGACCCGATCGACGAGCAGGAACGGATAGCGATGCGGCAGTAGGGTAAGAATCTTGTGAATGTCGAGATCGTTTATTTCGGTGCTCATGGTCTTTCTGCTTAGGTCGGTCACTGTGCGAAGATATCAATGGATGCCGGCGCGTGTGGACGGACAGCGTGGACTTTAGTCCATCCCCCGGTTGCCCCGTTCTCAGGAGGGGCTCAGGCCTAGGTATCTCCCCTCTAGTTCTATTGCTTGTCCAGAAATGACCGCAACCGGCCAGACCGTGCCGGATGGCGGAGCTTGCGCAATGCCTGTGCTTCGATCTGCCGGATCCGTTCGCGGGTGACTTCAAACTGCTCGCCCACCTCCTGCAACGAACGCTCCGTGCCACTCTCAATACCAAACCGCAGCCGAAGAATCTTGGCCTCCCGCGAACTCAAGTTCGCGAGCGCCTCGCCGACCGCATCGCGCATACTGGCCTGTAGCGCGGCATCGTCTGGCAGGATGGCCTTGGGGTCCTCGATCAGCTCGCCCACAGATACGTCGTCGTGCTCCCCGACTGTCATGTCCAAGGAAACCGGTTCCTTGACAATCCGCAGCATGGCCCGGACCTTGTCTTCTCGCATCGCCGTCCGTTCCGCCAGCACGGCGGCATCAGGTTCCCGTCCGGTTTCCTGCAGAATCTGGCGCGAGATTCGTTTCAACTTGTTGATCGATTCGGTCAGGTGGACCGGGATTCGAATGGTGCGTGCCTGATCCGCGATTGAACGACTGATGGCCTGACGGATCCACCAGGTTGCGTAGGTGGAAAACTTGTACCCACGACGGTATTCAAACTTGTCAACGGCGCGCATCAGGCCAATATTGCCTTCCTGTATCAGATCGAGAAACGGCATGCCGCGGTTCACGTACCGCTTCGCGATCGAGATTACCAGCCGCAGATTCGCTTCGATAAGTTCGTCTTTCGCGCGGAGCAATCTCGCCTCACTCACGGCCATTGCGCGGCAGACGCCCCTGAAATCGGCAAGCGGCAGCACGACACGCTTTTGGAGCACCAGCAATTTCTGCTGCTCCGCCGAAATCGCGGGGAGGTTTCGCTCCAGCATGCCGCTGAACGCGTGCCCCGCCACGACGAGTTGCTGTAGCCACGCTGGGGTGGTCTCGTTGCCCCGGATACATGCGATAAAAGTCTCGCGAGGTACGCCACACCGATCAATCGCAATCCGTGCAATGTCGCGCTCGATGGTTCTGACCTCGTCGGCGGACACCCGCAACGCGCTGCACAAGCGATCGATGGTGCGGGCCGTGAAGCGGATTGTCATCAGTTCGGCCTCGATCGCCGCCTGCGCGGTTCGATAACAGTCGGATCCGTAACCATTCGTCTCGTATGCGTCGCGTAATTTCTCGAACCACTCCGCTATTGCCGCAAACTTCGCCAGCGCGTCAGTTTTCAGGATTTCGCTGCGCAGGTCGGTCGACGCGGCTTCAGCGCCGTCATCATCTTCGTCGCGGTGGTCGGCGGCGAGGACCGGCTCGCGGCCGATGCTTTCCTCTGCGACCGCGCTAATGCCGTCGCTCTCCGCCGCAGCAGGATCGATCATCCCATCGACAAACTCTTCGATCGGGGTTGCGCCGCTGGCAACAGCGCCAGCGATCGCCAGCAGGTCCGCAATCGTTGTCGGGCACGACGATATCGCCTGGATCACATCGTTGCGCGCCTCTTCGATGCGCCGCGCAAGTGCAATCTCGCCCTGGCGGGTGAGGAGTTCAGTAGTGCCCATCTCGCGCATGTACATGCGTACGGGATCGGTGCTGCGGCCAAACTCCGCGTCCACGCCCGAGATGGCCGCCACCGCCTCTTCTTCGACCTGCTCGTCGGACGAACCTGTGTCCACGTGATCGTGCATCGCCAGGGACTCGACGTCTGGTGCCTGCTCAACTACGGCGATGCCCATATCGCTGAAGGCCCTGATCACGTTTTCGATCGCATCTGGTTGTGCAAGGCGCTCGGGCAGGCAGTCGCTGATTTCTCCGCGAATGACGAAGCCGCGCTCGTTCCCCAGCTTGATCAGCGCCCTTAGCTCTGCACGGCCACTTTCACTGTCGCCAGCGGATTGATTCGGTAGCGCGACGCCGGCGCCATCGGTGCGCGCGCTAATCTTGGTCCGGCGCGCTGCGCTCTGAGGTTGGGCGGTCGCACCCGTAGATAGGGTGTCCGGCGCTCGATCTGGCGTGTGTGAACCTAAAAATTGCGAGTTCGTCACACCGGCCCGAAGCGCGGGATCCGCAGCGTCTATGTGGTCAGGCAGCAGATCAACGGCCTTGTTTTTTGCAGCCTTCTTCGTCACGCGTCGCTCCTTTGAAAAAAGACATCCGGACCGGCGCGCACCGCGTGCCGCAGCCGGATCCAGGTGGATGGCCGTTTCAGAGGCGCGCTCCATGCGCCCGGATAAGCTGAACCAGTTCAGAAACCGAAATTTCATAACGGACCTCCTGTTCCGGGCCCGTGGGATGGTGGTCGCTGAAACGCTCTTCAAATGCGATCAGTACAGCGGTCCTGCCGTCCGATGACGCCTGGATCATGACATCGCGATGTATGTGTGCTTGCTGCCCGGATGCACTGACGGGTTCGCGATGCAGGCGCAGTTGCCCGCTATTGTCGTCGCATGCAGGTGCATTCATCTGAATTTTCCCCTGAACCGTTCCCGTCTGTGATCTGTCGCGTGAAGCCGACAGGCTCTTGCGCGTCGCGGCAGACTTGGCGCCAAGTCGCGCCGCACATGCCGTGCCTTGCCGTGATAATATCATTATCATCACCTGCAAATGTTGTTAACAACGGGACGTCATGCCAACAACAGCCCACGACAAGCTGCGCGAAGCTGCGCTCGACTATCACGAATTCCCCACGCCGGGGAAGATCGCCATCGCGCCCACCAAGCAGATGATCAACCAGCGCGACCTCGCGCTGGCGTACTCGCCGGGCGTCGCGTTTGCGTGTGAGGAAATCGTCGAAAACCCGTTGAACGCCGCGCGCTTCACCGCGCGCAGCAATCTCGTCGGCGTCGTGACCAACGGCACGGCCGTGCTCGGCCTTGGCAACATCGGGCCGCTCGCGTCAAAGCCTGTAATGGAGGGCAAGGCCGCGCTGTTCAAGAAATTCGCCGGCATCGACGTGTTCGATATCGAGTTGAACGAGTCCGACCCGCACAAACTGGTCGAGGTAATCGCCGCGCTAGAGCCGACCTTCGGCGGCATCAACCTCGAAGACATCAAGGCACCGGGCTGCTTCATCGTCGAACGCGAATGCCGCAAGCGCATGAAGATTCCGGTGTTCCACGACGACCAGCATGGCACGGCCATTGTCGTCGCGGCGGCAATCACCAACGGGGTGAAGGTGGTCGGCAAGGACATCAAGAAGGTGCAGTTGGTTGCCTCTGGCGCGGGCGCGGCGGCGCTAGCCTGTCTGGATCTGTTGGTCGACCTCGGTCTGCCGCTCGAAAACATCCTCGTCACCGACCTGGCCGGGGTGGTCTACAAGGGCCGCGTCGAACTGATGGACCCGGACAAGGAGCGCTTCGCACGCGAAACCGAAGCCCGCACGCTCGCGGAGGCGATCAATGGCTCGGACATTTTCCTGGGCCTGTCGGCGGGCGGTGTGCTTAAGGCCGATATGGTCGCGCAGATGGCAGCAACACCCTTGATTTTCGCACTTGCCAATCCGACGCCTGAAATTGAGCCCGACGTGGCAAGGCAAATTCGCCCCGATGCCGTGCTCGCGACCGGGCGGGCCGATTATCCCAATCAGGTCAACAATGTGCTCTGCTTCCCGTTCATCTTCCGCGGGGCGCTCGATGCGGGCGCCACGACCGTGACGCGTGAAATGGAAATCGCGGCGGTCAATGCGATCGCCGAACTGGCACGCCAGGAGCAAAGCGACATCGTCGCGACGGCGTATGGCATCCAGGACCTATCGTTCGGTCCGGAATACCTGATTCCCAAGCCGTTCGATCCCCGTCTGATTGTCAAGATTGCGCCGGCGGTCGCGAAGGCTGCGATGGACTCTGGTGTCGCAACTCGACCGATCGAGGACATGGAAGCCTACGAACAGCACCTGCAGCAGTTCGTCTATCACAGCGGCACAACAATGAAGCCGATCTTCCAGCTGGCGCGCAGCGTCGAGCCGGACAGGAAGCGCATCGTGTTCGCGGAAGGCGAGGAAGAGCGCGTGCTGCGCGCGATCCAGATCATCGTCGACGAAAAGCTCGCGAAGCCGATCCTGATCGGCCGTCCGGCGGTGATCGAGCATCGCGTTGCGCGCTATGGTCTGCGTCTCACGCAGGGTGTCGATTTCCTCGTTGTCGATACGGATAACGACGCGCGCTATCGCGACTTCTGGCAGGAATATCACAAGCTGATGGTGAGGAAGGGAATCAGTGCGCAGATGGCCAGGCTCGAGATGCGCCGCCGCACGACGCTGATTGGCTCCATGCTGGTGAAGAAGGGTGACGCGGATGGCATGATCTGCGGCACGATCAGCACGACGCATCGCCATCTGCATTTCATCGATCAGGTGATCGGCAAACGCGAAGGTTGCAGCGTATACGCGGCAATGAATGCGCTGGTGTTGCCGCACCGGCAGATTTTCTTGGCCGACACCCACGTGAACGTCGACCCGACGGCGCAACAGCTGGCCGAGATCACCATCATGGCCGCCGACGCAGTGCGTCGTTTCGGTATTGAACCGAAGGTTGCGCTGCTGTCGCACTCGAACTTCGGCACCAGCCACGCACCGTCCGCGCAGAAAATGCGTGACGTGCTCGAGATCCTCAAGGAACGCACCCCGGGCCTGCAGGTCGACGGCGAGATGCACGGGGACGCCGCGCTCGACGCCAACCTGCGCCGTGACGTGTTGCCTGAGTCGACGCTCGATGGCGACGCAAACCTGCTGGTGTTCCCTAATATTGACGCGGCCAACATTTCGTACAGCCTGCTCAAGATGGCGGCTGGCAACAACGTTACCATCGGGCCGATGCTGCTGGGCGCGGCCAGGCCGGTGCATGTGCTGACCGCGTCCGCCACGGTACGTGCCATCGTCAACATGACGGCCCTCGTCGTCGCAGATGCCGGTGCTGCATCCCCGTCATTTCGCGCCATCTGACGTTCCGATTGTCAGGGCAAGCGGTGCTGGCCTGCGCGCCTTTCAGATCGACTTTGGCTGCATTCGCCGCGGTATCTTAGACCGAGCTTTAAACACGCAGACGCATAGTCCTTTGATTTTTCTAGGTTATGGGTGCGCGGGCGAGACGGTTACTGGGTACAGCCGGGGTTGACGTTCAACAGGCGAAAGGCCTTTTCTTGAACCGGTGTGGGCCGCGTGGACATGACGATCTTGGCGTTTGGATTGAGCGGCGTGTGGCAGACGTTGTAGGTGAGCGTGGCCAGGTCATCGAGCAAGGTACGGAAGCTATGGACCGGCAAGCCATCCTCGCCAAGCCGCGTGGCGTGCTTGGCTTTCGCCTGGTCCGAGCGTTGCGCTTTGGCCACCGGCGAAGGCCGGCTCGCCCGTGCCTGCTCGACGCATTCATCGTCAAACAGCATCGGCTTTAGCTTCTCGCGCATGTGCCACTCGACGTAGTAAGCGAGCATGCACAGAAAGACGTGAGCGCGCACGCGTTCGGCATTCCAATGGAACACGGGACGCACCTGCAGATCGACCGTCTTGAGCGAGCGGAAGGCCCGCTCCACCACGGCCAAGCCCTTGTAGGCCGTCACGGCAGCCTCGGCTGACAACGCTGCGGCCGACAAACTCGTGCGTACCACATACAGGCCATCGAGCGCGGCCTCTTCGGCAATCTGCTCGGCCTTGCGCGTCCATGAGAAGCTCGAGTCGGTGATGCGCAACTCGAAGTGCTTAGCCATCTTGAAGTGATCGATCACGCGGCCCACGCGCAAGGCGATCGCCTCGGTGCCCTTGAGCCGGTTGCGCACGCGCGAGGTCGCCTCGGCGATCTCGGTCAACTCCTCTTCAGTGGCCTGCAGCAAGGCCTCGCGCTTGCGGGTGCGCTCCTCGGCCAACAACGGATTGCGGCACACCACCAGTCGCTCGCCGGGGAACGCTTCGCTCGTCACCTCGAGCAAGTTGCGCTCATCGAACAGCGAGGGCTGGAAGGGCCCTTTCTCGCGGGCAAGCGCGGCCATCTGCGGCGCACGCAGGCTGCTCACCCAGTCCAGACCAGCCGGTCTCAACAACGTGTCGATACGCGCTTGCGTGAGCATGCCCCGGTCACCCACCCAGGCGAGTTGGTCGATCCCGTAGCGGTCTTTGAGCTTGGCCACCTGGGGTGCCACGGTGGCGGGATCGGCGGTGTTGCCGGCGAAGACTTCGACGGCCAAGGGACACCCTTCTGGCGTGCAGATCAAACCGAACACGATCTGTGGATCGTCGCGCTTGCCATCGCGGCTATAACCGTGGGCCGCGAGCTCGCAGCAGCGTCCGGTCACCCACGTGGAGGTGAGGTCATAGAGCACCAGCGTACTGCCAGTCAGATGCTGCCTGGCAAGGCGCTTCTCGATGCCTTCTTGAGCGTCGCCCAACCAGTCGAGCGCCGCATAGACCTGCTCGAGCTCGAGCTCGCCCAACTTGAGCAGTCGCGACAGCGAGTGGGTCGCGGTCTCGTCGCGCAACATGCGATGGGTGGCGAGTTTGGAAGCGGGTGACACGAGCCGCGCCACCAGCAGCGCCATGACCACCGAGCGCAGCGCGGCGGGCGCCGACGCAAACCACTGCTCGGCGCCGCAGGCGTGTGCCGCGCCGAGCACGGCCGCCACGTGCCCGTGTGGCAGGCTGCGCTCGATCACGAAGGCCGCCTCGGCCGAGGACACCGCGACGCCGCCGCGTAGCAGGACCTTCAAGCCTTCGATCACTTCGGCGGGCAGCGACGAGAGGTTCGCGAGGGTGCGCTTCTTGACCGTGTTGCCGTCGCGATAGGACTCGCGCAGCAGAACTGCGGGTGGCGAGTGACGGTTGGGAACGTGTTCGATATACATGAACACTCATTCAAGCAAAAAATCCGAAAAAATCAATATAAATATACTAATTTACATGGCTACATTTTAGCCCAAAACTATCGCCGAAACCCACGGCTGACTAGGGTTCCGGCTGTTTGGTGGGCAAAAGCTAGGCCTAGACGTCCCCTCGACGAAAGGAGCATTGCGATGTCAGCGGCGATTTCCTTGCGTCGTTTCACCGCGGTGATTTGAGGGGCACGTTCTACGACACCCGCTCGGCGGAGCATCGGTCTGGCCTGCGTTCTCGCCCGCCAGCCCACTGCGGTGAGCTTGCAGAGAAACTATCAGCCGGCTCGCGAAATTGTGCGAGAAGCGCCAGAACATCTTCTTCGACAGTAAGTCACCTCGTTGCAGACTCCGCGCCAGGAGGGCGTGGAGTCGTTCGTTCAGTAGCGGTCCGCTCCGGGCTGAAGGTTATGTCTGGTGCGACACGATGGTGCTTGCCACTCTTTAGGCCTGCATTGCCAAGGCGCCCCACGTCATGCCTGCCCCCACCCCATGCATCAACACCCTGTCGCCGCGACATATCCGTCCATCCCGATAAGCCTGATCTAAATGAAACCGCCGCATACGGCCTGAATGTCGAAGGCGGCGCAGCGGTTGCGAATTCCGAGCTTGCGTTGGACGAGACAGGCGGTGGCCGGAAATACGGCGTCAGGCGTTGTTGTCGCTACGATGATCAGATCGACAGCGTCCGCGTCCAGTTCCGCCGCCTTCAGGGCATGCGAGGCCGCCGTGGCGGCAAGATCGCTCGTCTGCGATTCCCCATACGCGAAGCGTCGGGACTGAATGCCACTTCGCGAATAGATCCAGTCATCGCTTGTCTCGACGCCCTGGTTGGCCAGTAAGGACACGAGGTCCGCGTTCGAAACGATGTTCGAAGGCAGGAAACTGCCCGTTCCGATGATACGTGCAAAGGGCATAATCATTATCGATCAGGGTGTGAAAGCCGTGTTGTGATCATCAGGAACGCCCCTCCGGGTCCGGCGATATGCGTTTCGGTCGACACGGCGACGCACCGCAATTCGAGCCGTCGCCAATACCTCTGGCTCCAATATCCGTTCGTGCCGGCACGGCTGACTCGAACGAGCCTGACAACAGCCATTGCCATCATCTGAGCGGCCGGCCTTTCCCGTACGACCTCGATTCCTCTGCAAGAGCGCCCTCGTCGCTGCGTGCGCTCGTCGGTCAAAAGCATCAGGGCAAATATTCGCGGACGGGCGACAACGATTTTATTTCACTAATCCAATAGCACTCGCGAATTGCGGGAGCAAAACAGCACATCCTATGATAACATCATTATCATATACAATCATTAGTGGAGAAACGTTCCGGCAAACCCAACGCCTTTCAAGACAGGATAATGTTGCTGGTCCGTCGACAATCGTCGAAGTAACTGCCCGCGGATCGTCAACCGCTCAGGACGTTTCCGCGGTGAACCCGTCCCGGCATAAGCGACTAGCGGAAGAATGAGACAGGAAGGTCACCACCACTGCAGCATGAATAACTCTCACGCATCGTTTGACGCCTACATGAAGTTTTTTGCCGGGTCGCGCGGGGACGGTGCGCCCACCGTGCTCGAAACCCAGCATTCGCTTTCACTGCATTTCGACCCGCTTGCCACGCAGAGCTTCATGTCCCGGCGCGACCCCGACAGGCTGGTGCTGGGCTACACCCGCACGATGATGGGATTTCTGCTGCTACAACCTGCGCCCGTCAGGATTTCCATGATCGGTCTCGGCGGAGGATCGCTCGCTAAATATTGCTATCGACATCTGGTGGATAGCAAGGTTGTCGCGGTTGAGATCGATCCGGCGGTGATCGCGTTGCGCGACAGGTTTCACATTCCGCCCGATGACGAGCGGTTTGAGGTCATCTGCACGGATGGTGCCGAGTATGTCAAAGAGGTGGATGCGCGGCCAGACGTGATTCTGGTGGACGGGTTCGTAGCGCACGGGATGCCCGCGCAGCTTGGCAGCGCAGACTTTTACGCGGCCTGCCATGCGCGGCTTTCTGACAACGGGGTGCTGGTGGCGAATTTCGTTGAGAACGACCCAGACATCCCGTATTACCTGCAGGACGTTCGACAGTTGTTTGGGAAGTCAGTTTCAATTGCATTGGCCGAGGAAAGCTGCAACTACACGCTGTTCGCCTGGAAGGGTGCAACCAGATTTCCATCCAGGGAGACCCTGTTGGAGCGTGCGAACGCACTCGCATCGATACATCCCCTGAATCTGCGGTCGGCCGCGCGTCGTTTGAAGCAAGGTGAGAGGCTCGCTTCCGACTTTGCGTTCCGTCAGAACTGGGCGGTTGGAGATACGAGTAAATCGAACGGGCACTAAACGTAGAATGGTCCATTGACGTCGGGATAGTTCATGACCGGATGCTCGAACTCGCCCTTGTTGACGGGTCGGCATTCCTGGACGACTGGCCGGCGCCCCGCCTTCGCGAAGGCGGGGGGCGAGGCAATGCTCAAGGACGGGCAACGCGGAGCTAATCTACCGGCAAGAGGCCATCGGTATCGAATTTCACGGTGCGTATCTGTTCGAAATTCGAAGACCCGTACGGATTTGGGGCGATTTCGCAACTGTCACATAAAAACCGCAGATCTACGCATAGACGGACAGGCCCCTTCATCGCTGGTCGATTTCAGCCTGTCTGTGTTCTCTCTGCACTTTTAAACTACAGCGCCAGAAACGGCCGAACTGGATTTCATCGGCCGCCACCTGTTCAGCGCGCCCCTGCGCCCGCGATTACAGTATGAGTTCACACGGGCTCCCGGTAAACGGGAATGTTTTCCACCCCGTCAACAGGATACTGCACGCTGGCGAATTGCATGTCGCACAGAAGCCCTTGCACACCGACGGCGCTTGATCGCGCATTTCCCGTGATCAAGGAACCATTCGCAAAGTTTGCCGGCACGCGCCAGTTATCGCGGGGAAGCAACGCGCGGGCCGACCGCCGCGATACGCAGGAAAGGGTTCCAGGTACAGGTATCTTCGTTTTGCCAGATCTTCTTCTACCTCTGGGGGCTCGGCGGGAGTACTGCCATTTAACTGCGGAGCGCAGATCAGGACAGTGCCGGGGCACCGCTGTTCGAACCCGTCCCGAACCGCCCGTCTGCGTCCCTGCCGGATTGCCAGAACGTGCGGCCGCTAGGCCTCTTCCACCCCAAGTCTCACTCGCCGCTCGTACTGGCCCGACGGGTCCAGTATCAGCAGCCATTCGCGAAAGCGCTGAACGCGCCGGCTCAGGCTCTGACGCGACACGCCCAGTTCTTCCGCTACCTCGGCCAGTGGCCGCCGTTGAGATAGCAGTGGACCAAGGCCGTGCAGTAAATCCTTTCGCCTCATGTGCGCCATCGGCGTGCATGTCAATCGAGTGAATGACTCGCGCAGCGTCGGCAACGGAAGGTTGGTGGGCGGCGGAGCGCGTTCCCGCGATACGCTTGCGCAGCGGGTGTCGCCCGCGCCACAGTGCGGGCACAGGGGCGGGACCGTGTCGGCAGAGTAAGCATCAGATATCTCGCCGAGAAGAAACTCCATTAGTTTGGTTTCCTCATGAACTGGGACTTCGCCCTCATTGTTCCCGCGCCGTGGCTTATCGACTCTAATTATTTTCCTGCCTCCTTGAAACGGAAAGTCAGTTGCCGCAGGCGGTTCATGGTCTATTGATCGGAGCGGACCGCGCGTAAATCTGAAACTGTTAATGCCCGGTCCGCCCGAGCCATTTCTCTAGGCGCGATGTCAGGGCCAAGGGCGACGTCGTCGCGATATCTGCGCGACAAGCGAGCGGTTTCATGCTGTCTGCGACACACCATCTGCCATCGAGGTGGTGTTCGGACGGGTGAATGTCAACAAGCAGTTGAGCATCAAGGCTCCCCACAAGCTCCCCACGGTGTTTTTGTAGTTCTAGGCTGCGGATCCTGCTGATCGGCCACGAACGCCGGCGGTTCGGCCCCGCTCCACACGAGACGGCGCCGTACCGGGCGCTTCCGGCCCGGTTACCAGCGGCCAGTTGAGACCTGATCCCGGCGTCCATACCGGCGGCGGTTCCCGATATGTATTGGGTGGATTCCGGCTGCATTGCCTGTCCTGAATCGCCTGAGACCGGCGGCGGAACTGCTGCCGGGGAAGTATTGTGAACCGACGTCCCATAGCTTGAGCAGCGATGCCGAGGCCACGGCGGCCGCGTCAGGGCGAGAAAAGTGGCTTTTCAGATACGACGTCGTTTGGGCGCGCGACAACCGTTGTGCGGAGCCGGCGTCACATCCGAAATTCTCGTAATCTTGATACAGAGACCATGAAGCGCACGTACTGCTGATACGCGGCCTGGACCAGGACCTTTGATTCGAACTTCAAGAGTCCTCACGCCATGTTCCATTGCCGCACGCCCCGCCGATTCGGCCGCGACCTGAGCGGCAAAGGAGGTTGACTTTCGTGACCCCTTGAAGCCCTGTCCGCCAGATGATGCCCATGCGAGCGCATTGCCGCGATGATCGGTGATGGTAATGATCGTGTTGTTAAACGATGCGTGTATGTGAACCACTCCCTCGGAGACGCTTTTTTTTGCCTTCTTGCGAACGCGCTGCGATGCGGAGATCTTCGAAGTCCGAGCCATTACATTTTCCCGGTAGAACTGCAAAAAATTGCCTGGGGACGTCTTGAGTCCGCTTTCAGATGACACTCCCCTGCCGGACAGCACTGAATGACGGTTTACGCCCGTACCAGTCTCGTGAAGCCTTTTCAACCGCCGCCATGCGGACCGCGCGGTTTCGTTTGCGCTGCACGTACTTCCACGTATGCACCGAAGCGTCGCGCGCGGTCCGTCAAAGCGACTCGCGTCGTATCTGCTGCTCACATTTTCAAACAAGATCGGAAGCGCCTTGCGACTGACAATGCCGCGTCAGGGCGCGCGATTGCCATCGCGGTCATCCTGTTCTGCCCTCTTGTCCGCCAGACTTGGTTTGATTCGTCATGGTTCGATCGCGACAAGGAGAATTTCTGCGATAGCCTCAAGTGCGGCTGTCTCGTCCGAACCGCTAACACGAAGGTGAACGCGGGCGCCGGCTTTTGCCTGCAGATACAAGAGCGCGATGGCGTCTTTTGCATTCGCGGCTCGTCCATTCGTTAAACAGACGATGTCGCTTTCGAAGCGAGTTGTGCGTGCAGCAAGCCAGGTAAAACCTTGCCTTTCGAAGTGCCTCGACCACGCGCCTCCCGTCTGATTGGCAAGCTATCTCGAGATTTCAATGGCCGCCGAAACGGCGCAATGCGTGCGGTGTGTGACCGTGTCGCTCTGTAAAAACCCGTGGCAACCCGGCTCACTGGCCGCCCGTGCCGACGTGCCAAGCCGACGTCGCTGCGTCTCGCGCGGATGAGCATTCGCAAAGCGCACACGCGGTAAGCCGCAATCCTGCTTCGTTGCATGCGATTCATCGCTGCAGTCGTCATCGGGAAGACTCCATGTCAGCTCGTTTGGATAAAAGGGACCTTGGTGCTATTCGACCGTCGGCGCAGTCTCGAACGTGTGAAACGGAGCCGGACTCGGAACGCTTCACTCGAGACCCTCTGCGCCATCACGCCACCCGACAAGAACATGACGAAGCGAACAGCAGATACATCGTGCCGATGTCTTTGTGATTGGTCGCGAAAACCAGCTACGCCAACCGGTCGGGCTGTTGTGGCTAGCGTCATGTCCAGCACGTTGTGCGCGGTTGAACTCATGGTCGGGCTCCTGAAACCTCCTGAACTGCGAGAGTAAAGTGTTCGGATGCAAGCCGACAACGTGTAACTAGATGCGCCTGATATGATAACTATATTATCACCAAGTCTGCATGCTGTCGCGAACCGGATCCCGGGGCATCGGACCGACACGCTCCAAAGAGACCGTCAGGAACGGTTGCGCAAGAGCCTGGCGCCAGTCGCGTGGGCCGGTGCGGGAAAGCGCCTATGTAACGGGCGCGAGAAGATCAGCATCATCGGAAAGGCAGCAACAGACCGCTATTCGACTGAGGCCTTCTTATCGCCGTGTCTGGGTGGGCCAACTCAACTGCCCGAAGATCCGTCCGACCGCTCGTATTTGTCCGGGCGAACATGCGTTCTGATCCTCTGCAAAACGATCAGTGGTTGGCTTCCCAGGTTTCAGGTCGCCAATGGCAAGAGGTTGAGCAATGGGGACCGCCGGTGGCTGTGATCAGGCGTCGGCGTCAACGACGAAATGCATGCTAACGTCTGCCGCGTTTGGCGAAATGCGGTCTTTTGAGCCAGATGTCTGGCGAGAGACATGATGCTGGCGCGGCTGGCGTGTTGGGAATAGTCAGTTTCGCCGCCTGCACGCACAGGTATCTGCGACCCACGTCTGGACACTGCCGTTTCATCCGGGGGAAGGTTTCGGCTGAAAGTGAGCCGCGTGCACGCATGAATTTCCCGCAAGTCCCGGTCTCATGCAACGGCGTGCCGCAGTTGAGGAGGGTCGTAGCGGAAGAGCAGACTCCGTGACCGGTACGAGGCGTTATTGTCTGCGCGTTGCGCCGCGCACCAGATCCTTCAGGATCCAGCCGGCGAAGGTCTCTGGCAGGGTTGGAGAAAAGTTGGCATACTTGGTTGCGCCCGCGTAGTAGACCACGACGGCGTTTCCGAGCACCGATAACGGCCGCTGAACGTTGTGCCGTCCAGTTCAACTCTAAGCTCTGTTGTCATTCCACACCCGGTTGGCATGCTGCATTCTTCAGAAATCTTCAGAAAATCTCGTGCCCCGCCCGCAAACGTCCCATGGGCGCCTCCGGTCGAAGGCGCAAGGGAACGCGTGGCGGCCCTCCCACGCGTCGATGCCACCTGCACCCGAGCATCAACTTGAAAACTTGAAAGGTCTTTTTAATGGCATGGATCGTCTGAGCTTTCCAGCGCCGTACTTCCGCTCGGGTGTCGGCGGGGTTGTCGGTGTCGACCAGCTGATGCGCCAGATCGACAGCCGTTCGGCTTAGCCGGACGCGTACACGCCAGTCGGCGAAATGATCGTGACGACGTAGCCAGATTCTCGTGCTCTCAACAAGATGATCGACCTGCCTCACCGCCGGAGCGAAAGGCGAATGTCTCGGACAAGGTAAGAAAACACACCAGTTCCGCCTCTATGCTCGGCAGGCACATCCTGCGACTTTTCATGTCGTGGCGTCCTCTACAACCCCGCGTCGCCGCGCCCGTCTCTGGCGCGCCCTGTGCCCTCGCAAGGACCAGGGCGGACTGCCTGTGGGGCGGTGCGCACTTCCGCGAAGCACGCACCGGGACTGGCACAGGCACATTTCAGGCAACTTTCCGGCGTTGTCGCACGCCAACGGCGCTTTTTGTTTTGTAGGTGACGCCATGCAGGTCAAGGTACTCGCGAATCAGCTGCCGGACAACCTGCGACGGCGTTAAGTCCTGCGCGGCGCACAGCTGTTCAAACGCCTCCTTCTTCACAGGGTCGATCAGTATCGTGAATCGAGCGCTTTTCGTTTCCATGGCAGGGGCTTAAGCAAGATATGGTAATCTGATTATAATGCACAGAGCGGCCTGCGTCATCCACGCGGCGCCCACAGCGCACGCGACGGTGTTCGGGCGCTCCCCGTTCAGCTCCCGGCGCGTCGACCAGTGCCCCGTCTCTGAAAGGCGAGGTGTGGACGGCCCGCTACTGCACCGCCCGTACGCGCAGAAAAGCCTGTCCAGCCCGTAATGCCGTTCAGTTAAGCACTGGACGGCATTTTAATTTTGGTGCGGGAAGTGGTTGTAAACGTTGCGCCGAGCTGTTAACTTTTCGGAGCGATGC
>NZ_FCON02000164.1 GCF_001544535.1 Caballeronia choica
GACACGAGCTTCTTGACCGTCTCGGGCGTAGCGGCGACACGCGCCTCGTTCGCCCGCGTTTCAGCAGGCACTCCGATTCTCATGAACGCTCCTGGCATCAATACCCTGCTGAATTTGCTCAACCAATGGTTGGTCGGCGCGCAGCCGGGATTGCGCGCCTGTTCCCATCAGAACTTGTGACGAAGGCCGACAGTGGCTTCAAATACCGAGTTATTGCCAAAGAACGGCTGGTTCGAATTCGGCAGGCCCGCGAGCGTGGTCCACGCGCCGGTCAGGTGGTTGTAGTCGACGCCGAGATACACGTCGGTACGTTTGCTGAGGTAATAGTCGAGCGTCGGTCCGCCGGTAATGCGCGTACCGCTCGAGCCGCCGTGATGCACGAAGTCCACATAAATCGGCAGGTCGACGAGGAGGGCTGGCGTGATGTAGTAACCGACGGCGGCGGAAAACGAGTCGTTCCGATAGTCCGCGGGATAGACGTGGCTATAGATGTACGAGCCGTAGATCTTGGCGTTCCCGATGGCGTAGGTCGCACCGATGGTGAAGACTTTCTGTGAACTGTCGGGGATCGTGATCCCGAAATAGGTGCTTCCGTAGGCGGTGCTCGCTGGAGTCAGGCCGCCGATGTTATTGATGATCTGATAGGCCGCGCCCACGCTGAGCGGTCCGCGATCATAGCTGAGGCTAACGGCGGGTGAGGAGTTCTGGTGGACGTTGCCGGCCACTTGTCCGAAGGTATAGGCGCCGCGCAATGTGAATCCAAACAGGTTAGGCGACGTATAGCGCACGGTATTGTCGAGTCGGCCGCCGCCGGTGAGGCCGGCGCCCTGAAAGCCGGTCGTCCCCGTGTAGTTCGAGAACGCATAGATGTCGTGCGTGTAGCCCATCTCATGCACGAGCGTGTATTGCCGGCCCATCGTGACGGCACCATAGTTCGATGACAGCCCCACCATTGCCGTGCGCCCGAACAGACGGGCCGTGCCGTTCGGTGTCGATTGCTGGGTCACGCCGGTATTGGGCGTAAAGCCGCCCTCCAACTGGAAGAACGCCTTCATCCCGCCGCCCAGATCCTCAGTGCCTTGAAAGCCCCAGCGGCTTCCGGACAACTCACCGCCGCTGCCCATCGTGTAGAGCTTGTCACCGTTACGGTTCGCGTGCGTATCGAGCCGGATCGCCGTATCAATGATGCCGTACAGCGTAACCGACGACTGCGCATGAGCCACGCCCATGCCGCACACGGAAATTAGTAATGCAAAACAAGACTTCTTCATTTTCTTTCCCTTTGTCGAAGTAGAGCCGAATGGACTGAAACAGACCCTCGCGGCGACCGGCGGACTCTCATGGTCCGCTCGACCTGTATTACCTGTGGTGAAGTGGCGGTGCCGCCTGTTACGTCAGTTCGCGGACGGCTTGCTGGAGTTTCTGGCAGCCTTCTTCGATGATCTCGATCTTGGTGGCGATCGACAGCCGGAAGTACGGCGACGCGCCGTAAGCAGACCCAGCAATGAGTGCGACGCCTGCCTTTTCCAGGAAATAGAGCACCACGTCGCTGTCGGTCTCGAGGACCTGGCCGGACTGAGTCGTGCGACCGATCAATCCAGCGCAGTTGACGAACAAATAGAAGGCGCCGCCGGGCGCCTTGCAACTCAGTCCAGGAATCCGGTTCAGCATTTCGACTGCGCGATTGCGCCGTTGCTCATAGACTTTCACGCAGTCGGCAACGAACGTCTGGTCGCCCGTGAGCGCCGCGAGCGCGGCGGCCTGGCTCACGGAACTGGCATTGCTGGTCGACTGCGATTGCAGCGTGTCCATGGCGGCGATGATGTCCGCGGGGCCCGCCGCATAGCCGATACGCCAGCCCGTCATCGCGTAGGTCTTGGAAACACCATTGATCACGACGACTCGAGAGGTCAACTCCGGCTCGATGTTCAGCAGATGCCGGACCGACTTGTCGTCGTATCGGATGTGCTCATAGATATCGTCGGTCAGGATCAGGATGCGCGGATGACCCAGCAGCACGTCGGCGAGTGCCCGAAGTTCCTCGGCAGAATAGGTCGCGCCGGTTGGATTGGTCGGCGAATTGAGCATCAGCCAACGCGAACGCGGCGTGATGTGAGCGGCAAGCGTTTCAGCGGTGAGCTTGAAATCCTGCTCTTCGGAGCACGGAAGAATCACGGGCGTGCCGTCGCAGGCGAGCGCCATGTCCGGATAGGACACCCAGTACGGAGCGGGAATCAGCACTTCGTCGCCCGCGTCCACCGTCACGGCCAGCGCATTGAAGATCGCGTGCTTCGCGCCACAGGTCACGATGACCTGCCTGGGATCGAACTCGAGTCCGTTCTCGCGCGAGAGCTTTGCAGCGATCGCTGCGCGCAGTGCCGGCGTTCCGGCCGTGGCCGTGTAGCGTGTCTCGCCTCGCTCCATCGCCTCGAACGCGGCGCGACGAATATGCTCGGGCGTATCGAAGTCGGGTTCGCCCACCACCAGGTTGACGATGGTCTTTCCCTCGCGACGCAATGCGGCCGCGCGGTCTGCTGCGGCACTGCTCGGTGAGGGCTTGATGCGCTGGATGCGGCCGGCAATACGGGATGTGCTCACGCTAGGCTCCTGAACGGCATTTGTTGAGGCCTAAAGGTAAGCGCATGAAAAAGTTCGCGCCAAGACGTCTTTACGCTGGGGTAATAGCATCCGCTTATGACGCTTATGGCGGGAAGGACTCGAACTTCGGGGCCGGTAGTGTTTCCGTGGACTTTTGGCCGGGCGCTGCTTCGCCTATCATTCGATACTTGAACGACACCCGGGCGGCGAACGTGAACCTGCGACGACTCAAATATTTCGTGAAGGCAGTGGATATCGGCAGCCTGACGCAGGCGTCGGAAGTCCTGCACATCGCTCAGCCGGCGCTCAGCCAGCAGTTGATCACGCTCGAAGATGAGTTCGGGCAGCAATTGCTCGTACGAACCAAGCGCGGCGTCACGCCGACCGAGGCCGGGTCGACGCTGTATCGCCATGCTCAACTGATCCTGCGGCAACTGGAGCAGGCGCAAGCCGATGTGAAGAGCGCAGGGCAGACACTCTCGGGACAGGTGTCGGTGGGCCTCGCACCGGGTACCGGAGCCTCTGCGCTATCGCTGCCGCTCTTGCGCGCGGTGCGAGCGCGGCATCCGGAGATCCTGCTGTACATCAACGAGAATTTCGGCACCACGTTGAGCGAACTGATCATGAACGGTCGCATGGACATGGCCGTGCTGTATGGCGACAAACCCGTGCACGGCCTCTCGTTCCAGCTTCTCATGAACGAAGAGCTGTTCCTCGTGGCGCCGCCCAGCATGGGGATCGCCGCCGGCCAGATCGCGGTGTCGGACCTGGGGGACGTGCCGCTTCTCCTGCCCCGGCCTTACAACTACCTTAGAAAGTACGTCGACGAAGGGTTTTCACGCGCACAGATGATCCCTAAGGTCGTGGCCGAGATCGAGTCGGCGACGACGCTGGCCGCGGCGGTCAACGCGGGGATTGGGGCCACGATCCTGCCGGCGTCGACGGCCCGGGTGATCGCGGCGACCGGCGATGTCATCCAGTGCCGCATCGTATCGCCGGTCATCAAGATTCCGCTCTCGCTTTGCCTGTCGGACCACCTTCCGCTCTCGGAGCCGGCGGCGGCGGTAAAGGACATTCTTCTCGAACTTGCCGCCGACACGCTCGACGCCGCACCCGCCGGCCCGGTCGAGACATAAGCGCTTCTTATCGCTACAAAGCCAAACCATCTTGGCGCAAAGTAAATGCGCCGGATACATTGAGTCCATCGAAGATCGCAAAGCTCCCATCCGGGGCCGCGATCCAGGCACGAGGCACGCATCGCGTGCCGTAATGGATAACCGCGCCACGGACTCAAACAAATGGATTTGCAGCGAATCAAGGCGTTGATCGACCTCATCGCGCAGTCGCCGCTTGCGGAGATCGAACTGATCGAGGGAGAGGACCGCGTCCGGCTCGTCAAGACGCCGAAGACGCAATCGTCATCCACCGACGCAGCCTCGACGCGCGCCGAAGGCGAAGCGCAGCCGCCGTCGGGCGTACCGACAGAAGCGCCGCAGCAAGCGCCTTCCGCGGGAGCCGCGCGTGTCATCCACGCGCCGATGTTCGGCGTCGTTCATTTGACGCCGGCGCCCAACGAGCCGGCCTTCGCGCAACTCGGCGACAGCGTGTCCGAAGGGCAAGTGATCTGCACGATCGAGGCGATGAAGATGTTCAATGCCATCGAATCGGAATTCGCGGGCACGCTGACGGAAATTCTGGTCAAGGCGGGCCAGGAAGTCGAATCCGGCCAGCCACTCTTCCGGATCTCGCAATGACCGTCCGCCAAATCACCTCCGGCGTGAGCCTTCCGCATCCCCGGCAGAACGATCATGTTTGAAACGGTATTGATTGCCAACCGGGGCGAGATCGCCCTTCGCATCCAGCGGGCATGCCGCGAACTCGGCCTTAAAACCGTCGTGATCCACTCGGAAGCCGATGCCAATGCGCGCTATGTTCGTCTCGCCGGCCAGGCGCTGTGCATCGGCCCCGCTGCGCCCGGACTGAGCTACCTAAACCGCTCGGCGATCCTGCTGGCCGCGCACCTGAGCGGCGCGCAGGCGGTGCATCCCGGCTACGGATTCCTGTCGGAAAACGCGGATTTCGCCGAGCAGGTTGAAGCAGCCGGCATGAGCTTCATCGGGCCGAAACCCGAGTCGATCCGGATCATGGGCGACAAGGTCGCCGCCAAGCGCGCGATGCGCGCGGCGGGCGTGCCCTGCGTGCCGGGACCCGATGGCGGCTTGCCGGACGATCCCGCCCGCATTCTCGAGATCGCCGGGGAGATCGGCTACCCGATCATCGTCAAGGCTGCGGGCGGCGGTGGCGGGCGCGGCATGCGCGTGGTGCACGCCGCGGACGAATTGCTCGACGCGGTCTCGGTGACGCGCGAGGAAGCACGGCGCGCCTTCGGCAAGCCGGAACTCTACGCGGAGAAGTTTCTCGAGCACCCGCGTCACGTCGAGATCCAGGTGTTGTGCGACACGCATGGCAATGCGCTGTGGCTCGGCTCGCGGGACTGCTCGTTGCAAAGGCGGCACCAGAAGGTCATGGAGGAAGCGCCCGCGCCGGGCATCGACCCTGCGCTGATCCGGCAAGTGGGAGAGCGCTGCGCCGAGGCATGCCGGCAAATCCAGTATCGCGGTGCGGGCACGTTCGAGTTTCTCTTCGAGAACGATTGCTTCTATTTCATCGAAATGAACACGCGCTTGCAGGTGGAGCATCCGGTGACGGAGATGACCTCGGGCATCGACATCGTGCGTGAGCAGATTCGCATCGCCCAGGGCCATGCACTGACGGTCCGGCAGTCCGACATCGCGACGCAGGGGCATTCGCTCGAATGCCGCATCAACGCCGAGGACCCGTTCACCTTCATGCCGTGCCCGGGCCGCGTCTCCACATGGGAATTGCCGGGTGGCAACGGCGTGCGCGTCGATTCTCATCTCAGCAGCGGCACCGAAGTGCCACCGTACTACGATTCGCTGATCGCCAAGGTCATCACGCACGGCGCGGACCGCGAAGAAGCGCTCGGCCGCATGCGGGTCGCGCTCTCGGAGATGCGGGTAGAGGGCATCCGCACGAACGTGGCGCTGCACCAGTCCGTGCTCGAAGACGACGGTTTCCGCGCAGGCGGCGTCGATATTCATCATCTCGAGCGCTGGCTCGCAGCAAGGAGAACGAGTTGACCTCGATCATTGAAGCAGTCCGGCCGACAGCGGGGAAACCCGGCACGTCAAGCCGATCCCTCGCGCGAGAGACAGTGAAGCTCATGACACAGCCTGAAACCGACCAACAGCCGCGCATCAGCCTGCTCGGCACGACCGCGATGCTTTTCGAAGCGCCGGGTGCCCTCGACTTGCCGACCCAGCGCCGCATCTGGGCGCTCAGCCGCAAGGCCGCAACGTGGGAGGCGATTCGCGAAGCCGTGCCCGGCATGTCGAACCTGATGCTCACTTTCGGACGCCCTCCGCGCGATGTAGGCTCGATCGAGTCTGCGTTGCGCGAAGCGTGGGCCGAAGCGGAAGAACTGACCTTCGAAGGAAAGATCGTCGAGCTCGCGGTCGAATATGGCGGCGAGTTCGGACCGCACATGGCTGACGTCGTGGCCCATACCGGACTCTCGATCGACGAGGTCGTGCAGCTTCACACGGCGCCGCTCTACACGGTGTTCGCGCTGGGCAGTCACCCCGGCTACTGTTATCTCGGCGGCATGGACCCGCGCATCGCCGCGCCACGCCGCGAGGTACCGGTTCTCGGCCTGCCCGGCGGCGCGGTTTCGATCGGCGGGGTGCAGACCGGCGTTTCAGCCTCGGCCGGCCCAAGCGGGTGGAACACGATCGGACACACGTCCATGTCGTTCTTCGACGCGACCCGCGCCGATCCCGCCATGCTCGCGCCGGGCGACATGATTCGTTTTCGTGCCGAGAGGATCATCCGATGATCGAAGTTCTTTCCAACGCCGCGCTCGCCACCGTTCAGGATCAAGGCCGGGAAGGCTATCTGCGCTACGGCGTCGGCACGTCCGGCGCGATGGACCGGGTTGCGCTCTCGGTCGGCAACCTGCTTCTCGGCAATGACGATGACGCGGCGGGCATCGAGATTCCAATGTTCCCGTTTCGCGTGCGCTTCACGGCTGACGTCGCCTTCGCGTTGACCGGTGCGGATTGCGTGGCGCGCTTGAACGACCGGCCGGTGCTGCCGTGGTGGACGCTGATGGCGCGCAAGGACGACGTGCTCACCATTGGCGTGCCGACGACGGGCGCGCGCTGCTATCTGCTTTTGGAAGGTGGCGTCGACGTTCCCGTGGTGCTCGGATCGCGCAGCACGCAGTTGCGAGGCGAGTTTGGCGGTCACGAGGGCAGGCCGCTGCAAAAGGGCGACGTGCTGCAAGTGGCTCAATTGCAACCGGCCGCGCCATCAGGGGAGCGCGAGTACGCGGGCTTCGGTGTCACCTCGCCGTCGTGCACGCTGCGACAAAGCACGGCCGTCCCCGAAGCAAGCCCGGATGAGACGGTGGTGCGCGTGCTTCCGGCGGCCGAATACGAGTCGTATCAGGACGCATCGATCGAGGCATTCTGGCGCGAAAGCTGGAAGGTCACGCCGCAAAGCGACCGCTATGGATATCGCCTTTCGGGACCCGTCCTCAGTCCACGTCAGCCGCTCGAAATGCGCTCGCATGGCATCGTTCCCGGCGTGATCCAGGTGCCCCCGAGCGGGCAGCCCATCATCCAGTTGCGCGATGCGCAACCTTCGGGAGGCTACCCGAAGATCGGCACGGTCATCGAGGCCGATCTGTGGCGTCTTGCTCAAGCACGCATCGGCTCGAAGATCCGTTTCGCGAAGACGACCTATCGTGAGGCGCTCGACGCACTGGACGAGGTGGAGTGGTATGTGAACAAGCTTCGTCAGCTTGTCGGACTTCATCGCAGCGCACCCAGGCCATAGACATGACACAGAAATCTGAACTGGAGGTCAGTGAACTGCGGCAGATCGCCGGATGGCTGGAGTCGGCTGGCGTGGGGTTCATCGAGATCGGCAGAGGCCGAAACATCGCGCGACTGACGCTTGAGCTGCCGGTGCGCCGGGCATCGCCTCGGCCAGTGGAAGCACCCGATGGCAACGCGCGTGAGACACGCACAAACCAGGTCGTCGCCCGCCACGCGGGAGTGTTCCTGACGACTCATCCGGCCAGGTCCGCACCGCTCGTCGAAATCGGCTCGCGCGTTCGCGCGGGGGACACGGTGGCGCTGCTGCAGATTGCCGAGCTTTGTCTGCCGGTGGTTGCGCCCGCCGACGGTGAGGCCGAGGAATGGCTCGTCGAGCCGGGGACGATCGTCGGGTATGGCACCGCGCTGATGGTGCTTAAGTCGCTCGCGCACACCCAGTACAACCGCAACGGAGTCACAACGTGCAAATCGACCTGAACGCCGACCTCGGCGAGGGCTTCGGCCCGTACCGCATGGGCGAGGACGAAGCCATGATGGACATCGTATCGTCGGCGAATGTGGCCTGCGGCTATCACGCCGGCGATCCGGTAATCATGGACAAGACCGTACGCCTCGCGCTCGCGAAAGGCATCGACGTGGGCGCGCACGTCGGCTTTCCGGATCTGCTCGGTTTCGGGCGCAGACAGATCCAGGCCGAGCCACTCGAACTCGCCAAATACGTGCTCTATCAGATGGGCGCGCTCGCCGGCATTGCGAAAGCGGCAGGCGCGACGCTCACGCACATGAGCTTTCACGGCGCGCTCGGCAACATGGCCGCCGCCTCCTACGAACTCGCCGAGCCGCTCGTGCAAGCCGTGGCGGATTTCGATCGCGACATCATCGTCAGCGTATCGACCAACACGCAGATCGAGCGTGCCGCCGACAAACTCGGCATGCGCGTAGCCAATACGTTTCTCGCCGATCGTGCTTACGACGACGAGGGGAACCTCGTCTCGCGCAAGCTCGAGGGCGCGGTCATCAAGGACCGTGTTGCTGTGCTGGAACGCGTGACCCAACTGCTCGAACACGGCACCGTGACGACCATCACCGGCAAGCGTCTGAAGCTCGCAGCACAGTCGATCCTGCTGCACGGCGACACAGCCGGCGCCGTCGAACTCGCACGCACGGTGCGCGATGCGATCGAAGAGGCCGGAGGGCATATCGTGCCCGTGTCGAAGCTCGTGTCGAATCAAGCGCGACATTGATGCCATAAGACGGGCTTATTGCTTCAAAGCCAATCCGTCTTGGCGCTCTGCTCCGCGCACATATACATTCACATCGAAGGCTGTTGCATTCCTTCTTGTGAGCCAACTCACCGAACCAGGAAAGGGGAAACTGATGCCGTTTTCAGACTACAAGACCGCACTCGTGACGGGCGCTTCAACCGGCATGGGCGCGGCAATCGTGGAGCGCTTCTGTCGCGAGGGGCTCGAAGTGCACGCGCTCGCCCGCAACGCCGAGCGTCTGAACGAACTCGCCGAGCGCACGGGCTGCATCCCTCACGCGATCGATGTATGCGACCTCGACGCGGTCACGAAACTCACTGAGCAGGTTCCGTTCGATATCGTCGTGAACAACGCCGGCGTCTCCACCAGGGGTTCCATCCTGAACGCCCGGGCCGAGGACATTGACGTGCAGATCGAGGTCAATTTGCAAGCCGTTCTGCATCTGGTGCGCCTGACCATGCCGGGCATGGTTGCACGCGACCGCGGCCATATCGTCAACATCAGCTCCATCGCGGCGATCTACAACTTCGGCGGCAACTCGATCTACCACGCGACCAAGGCGGGCATCCATGCGCTCTCGCGCCAACTGCGCGTCGATGCAACAGGCAAGCGCGTGCGCATCACGGAGATTTGCCCGGGTCGTGTGGCGACGGACATCTTCGGACACGTGAGCGGAGACGTCGAAGCCGCGCGCAAGGAATTCATCGACGGCTTCGAACTGCCGTTGCCGTCCGATATCGCCGACGCGATTGCTTTCGCGATCGCCGCGCCGCTCGCGGTCAACATCAGCAACATGGAAATCCTGCCGACACTGCAGGTTCCGGGCGGCCTCACGACCATCAAGCGCGAACCGAACTGACACCCATCGATGCGCTCATTCGACGCTGCCGGACGCGCATCACCCAACACGAATTGAGCAATTCAGGAGATTTACATGAGTGCATCGGTCCTCGTCACCCGCGCATCGTTCCCGGACATCATCGACCGCCTGCGCGAACATTTCGATGTCGCCGACAATCCTTCCGACACGCTCTGGACCCAGGACGAGTTGATCGAGCGCCTGCAAGGCAAAGAGGGCGCCGTGACGGCCGGAAGCGACCGCATCGATGCAAGGCTGCTCGACGCATGCCCGATGCTCAAGGCGGTTTGCAATATAGGCGTCGGCTATAACAACGTCGACGTTGCGGCCTGCACCGAGCGCGGCGTGCTGCTGACCAACACCCCCGACGTTCTGACCAACACCACAGCCGATTTCGGCTTCGGTTTGATGATGGCGGCGGCCCGGCGCATCACCGAATCGGAGCGCTTCGTTCGTGCAGGGAAGTGGGTTACCACGGGTCGCTTCGACATGCTGCTTGGCGGCGACGTGCATGGAACGACGCTCGGCATCCTCGGCATGGGCCGCATCGGCCAGGCGATCGCAAAGCGGGGCGCACTCGGCTTTGGCATGAAGGTGATTTATCACAACCGCACGCCGCTGGCGCCCGAGATTGAAGCGCAATACGGCGCGCGGTATGTCGAGAAAGATGCGCTCTTGCGCGAGTCGGATCACCTGATCGTCGTCGTGCCGTATTCGGCGAGTTCCCATCATGCGATAGGCGCGGCGGAACTGAAGCAAATGAAATCGTCGGCGACGCTCACGAATATTGCGCGCGGCGGCGTGGTGGATGACGCCGCGTTGGCGACGGTGCTCAAGGAAGGCGGGATCGCGGCCGCAGGTCTCGACGTGTTCGAAGGAGAGCCACAGGTTCATGCGGAGTTGCTCGCCTGCACGAACGTCGTGCTTACGCCTCATATCGGAAGCGCGTCGGTCACGACGCGCCGGGCGATGGCTGCATTGAGCGTCGATAACCTGATCGCCGCGATGGGCGTGGGCCCGAACGCAGGAAAGCCGCCGACCCCCGTCAACCCGCAAGTGCTTGGCGTTGCCCCCACACCTGCCTGAAAAGATACAGCGAAAAGACAGCAGTAACGATGGAGTCTCTCCCGAGGCTCCATCCGTATGGTATTGAGCCGACCAGGAGCCCCGCAGAGGGCCGGCGAACCAGGAGACGCAATCGTGAGAACCCTTATCCCGTGGGGCTGTGACGCCCGTTGCCACGCATCATTCCCGAAGCTTATCGCACCAGAAGAAAGGCGTCTGCATGGTGATTTTTTTGCGAGCTAGTATCAATTCATGGCCGGCGTCAATGCTGCCATCGAGCTGAGCACCGCAATGCAGGTCGGCATCGACGAGCGGCTTTGCTGCTCCACCTGAACACTCTGGACGTGCGATATGAAACTTCATTTTGACGTGGCAACCGTGCTGCAGGGCGACTATGGCGCCATGTTCCTGCACGGTATCGAACTCACGCTCGCGATGACTGCTCTCGCGTGGCTGCTGTCGCTGTTTGTCGGGCTCCTGCTCACGCTGATCCGGATGACCAACAATCGCGTCGCCACTTCTTTCGTGGGGATGTACGTGGCGTATCACCGGAATGTGCCGATGCTCGTCCAGATCCTCTTCTGGTACTTCGGGATCGCGGCGATCCTGCCGGCCGGATTGCAGGACCTTTTGAACGACTACAACGGCCAGTTCATTTTCGCGGTAATCGCAATCGGACTCTGCAGCGCGGCATATCTGTCCGAGGACATCCGAAGCGGCCTGCGCGCGATTCCTTATGGCCAATATGAAGCATCGCGCGCGCTGGGACTGAACTTCGTCAAGGGCATGCGTTACGTCGTGCTGCCACAAGCGTTGCGCAACGCCATCCCCCCGATGGTCAACCACACCGTGTTGCTCTTCAAGAATACGAGCCTTGCCATGGCGATCGGCGCGGCGGAGCTGACGTACGTCACGCGCAAGATCGAGAACGAGACGTTCCTTTCGTTCGAAACGTATCTGGTCGCGACGGTTCTCTACCTCGGTTTGTCGATGGTCATCATGATGGCGGGCGCTCGGCTCGCGGCACATTACCGCATCCCGGGAGTGAAATAGTCATGTTCGATATCCTGCGTGAGAACTGGACGTTGCTGCTCATCGGGCAGTACCCCCACGGTCCCATCGGTGGAATTGTCGTCACCATCCTGCTGTCGCTCTCGGCGCTGGTCGTCGCGTTTCCGCTGGGCATCCTGGTCGCGCTGGCGCGCATCAGCCAGTTCAAGCTGCTGCGCGCGCCGGCCACCGCTCTCGTCTATACGGTGCGCGGAGTGCCATTGCTGATGGTGATCTTCTGGGTGTACTTTCTCGTGCCGGTGTTGACGGGCTATCCGGTCACCGGATTCGTCACGATGCTGTGCGCTCTGGTCATTTACGACTCCGCGTATCTGGGCGAGATCATCCGGGGCGGGATCGAGGCATTGCCGAAGGGGCAGACCGAGGCGTCGCGTGCGCTGGGCCTGAGCTACCTGAAGACGATCCGCGCGGTGATTCTGCCGCAAGCGCTCTATAACGTGGTGCCGAGCATGGTCACGCAGTTCGTCTCGACCATCAAGGAAACCTCGCTTGGCTACATCATCAACGTGCAGGAGCTCTCGTTCGCGGCCGACCAGATCAATAACCGCCTGTTGACGAAGCCTTTCCCGGTCTACCTGATCCTTGCCCTCAGCTACTTCGTTCTGTGCTATGCGCTGACGCAACTTGCGTACTACCTGGAGCGCCGCATCACGCGCAAGCGCGCCGGCAGGGCCAACAAGCCGCGCACGGGTAAGCAACCACCTCTAGTCGAACCGATTGCAAGCGAAAGCTGAGCCTCGAACTTATCAAAGGAACTGCGATGATCAAGTTTTCTGACGTCAACAAGTGGTACGGCGAGTATCACGCACTGGTCGATGTGAACGCCGAGGTGAAGAAGGGCGAAGTGGTCGTGGTTTGCGGTCCTTCCGGGTCCGGAAAGTCGACCCTGATCCGCACGGTCAACCGGCTGGAAGAGATCAACGGGGGCACCATCTCGTTCGACAACCAGGACATCCACGACAAGAAGATGAGCCTGAATGCCTACCGCAGCCGCATCGGCTTCGTGTTCCAGCAGTTCAACCTTTTCCCGCACTTGTCCGTGATCGACAACATCACCTTGTCGCCGATGCGTGTTCGCGGGATGAAACGGGCACTCGCTGAAAAGAAGGCCACCGACCTTCTGGCTCGCGTGGGCCTGTCCAACAAGGCGCAGTCCTTTCCAGGACAGCTCTCGGGCGGACAGCAGCAGCGCGTCGCCATCGCGCGGGCGCTGGCGATGGACCCGCCCGCCATGCTGTTCGACGAACCCACGAGCGCGCTCGATCCGGAAATGGTGGGCGAGGTGCTCAACGTCATGAAGAGTCTCGCGCAAGAGGGCATGACGATGATGTGCGTAACGCATGAGATGGGGTTTGCGCGCGAAGTTGCCGATCGGGTCTGGTTCATGGATGCCGGCAAGATCATCGAGACGGCCGAGCCCAAAGAGTTCTTCCTGCGTCCAAAACACGAGCGGGCTCAGCGCTTTTTGTCCGATTTGAGAACCCATTGAGCGATCTCTTGGCGCCACGCCAGTGTAGCGCCAGTCGATCTCGCTTCATTTTATTCATCTACCAAGGTCAGGAGCTTCACCATGCAGTTCAAGACGCTTATCGCAAGTATGTTGGCTCTCACCAGCATTGCCGTGTGTATCGCTCCGGCACATGCTGACCAACTCTCGGACATCAAGAGCCGCGGCACGCTGAGTTGCGGCGTGTACTCGAATGTCGAGCCGTTCTCCTACCCTAACGCGCAAACGCGACAGCTCGAAGGTATGGACGTCGATCTTTGCACCGCGATCGCCAAGCAACTCGGAGTGAAAGTCAGTCTTGAGCCGCTTGCGGTTGAAGCGCGCATTCCTCAACTGAAGCTTGGCCGTGTCGACATGGTGGTCGCCAATCTTGCGTATACGAAGACTCGGGCCACGCAGGTCGCATTCAGCGACGCGTACTATTCGACGAAGGAAGTCCTGGTTGTCAAGAAGGCGGATGCATCGAAGAAGCTCGCCGATTTCACCGGCCAGAAGATCAGCGCGGCGGACGGCTCGACGTCGGCGCAATCCATTCCGATTTCGATCAAGGACGGTCAGCCCGTGACGTTCCACGACACGAGCTCGGCGTTCCTCGCACTACAGCAGGGCAAGGTCAAAGGCTTCGTGACGAACCAGATGACCGCGATCAAGATCGCGAAACAGGTCGAAGGGTCGGACGGCGCAGTGGCGATCGCACCGGAGCCGATGTTGATTGAACCGATCGCGGTAGGCTTGCGCCAGAACGAACCGACGATGCTTGCTGCCGTCAACAAGGCGCTTGGGTCCCTCGAACAGAGCGGCGAGATGAACACGATCTTCAACAAGTGGCTCGGCCCCAAGACGCCTTATGGCCTGTCGCGCACGGACAAGGTGACCCCGATCGATCAACTCAAGTTCACGCCGGTGTCCTGAGCGGGCAACGCTGGCAAAGCGCAGCCTGTGCGCGACTTGAATAAGGAGATGCTTTGAACCACGTTCTCAAGATGTTTGATTTGACCGGACGGTCTGCCTTGATCACTGGATCAAGCACGGGCATCGGGTTTGCGCTAGCTCGCGGGCTTGGAGCGGCCGGCGCGCGCGTGATCCTGAACGGCCGAAACGAGGCGCGCCTGCGCGATGCGGTCGCTCGACTGCGAGAGGAGGGCATAACGGCGGAAGCAGCCAGCTTCGACGTCACCTCGCCGCCGGAAGTGAGCGCCGCGATCGACCGGATCGAAAAGGAAATCGCTCCCATCGACATTCTGGTCAACAACGCAGGCATGCAGCGCCGCGCGCCGCTCGAGGAGTTTTCGCACGAGCAGTGGCGCGAGCTGATGCAGACCAACGTCGATAGCGTGTTTCTGGTCGGACAAGCGGTGGCGCGATTCATGATCGAGCGCGGCGCTGGAAAGATCGTGAATATCTGCTCAGTCCAGAGCGAACTTGGCCGCCCGAATATAGCGGCGTACACGGCGACCAAGGGTGCGGTGAAGATGCTGACGAAGGGCATGGCCATCGATTGGGGCCAGCACGGCATTCAAGTCAACGGACTGGGACCGGGTTACTTCAAGACCGAACTCACGCAGGCGCTCGTGGACGATGCGACCTTCAGCAAGTGGCTGATCGGCCGGACGCCGTCGCGTCGTTGGGGGGATGTCGAGGATCTGGTGGGCGCGGCTGTTTTCCTTGCGAGCGACGCGTCGAAGTTTGTGAATGGGCACATTTTGTATGTCGATGGGGGCGTGACCGCGACCCTGTAGCGTTTTTGTTCGGCGCCGGGCATCTGGAAGACGTCTGTCATAAGCACTCGTTCTAGCGCGAGACAGATTCGATCTTTGTGTCCGTGCGCTGACATCGGTAGTCTTGAGTGGGGAGCCTATTGCGATGGATGCTACCGGAGGTAGGAATCAGGCTGTGCGGGATGCACCGTTTGATGCGCTTGGGGAGACCGCTAAGAAAACAAGCTCTACAGAAGCCTGAGCGCATCAAACGGCGTAAAGACCTCAACGCCAGGCGCCAGCGACCACCCTTCATTACCTTTTGTTTAAATGACCGCCATGAGCACTTACAAAGCCATCCGCAAGAATCCGTCTGCCACGCAAGCCGAGACACAGTTGCTTGCCTCATTGCGGGATATTCCCGTGTCCGCGCTGAGCGACAACATGCATCGCAACATTGGAACGAAAGGGCTTAGTCCGTATCACCGTCCCTCCGGTCAGACGATGGCAGGCACCGCCGTAACCGCACGCTCGCGCGGCGGCGACAACCTGACTTATCTAAGGGCATTAGAGTTCTGCCGACCGGGCGATGTTCTCGTCATCGATGCTGGAGCGGATCTCAACAATGCCGTCATCGGCGGCATTCTGACCTTTTATGCCGCGACGATCGGCTTGGCCGGAATCGTGCTCGACGGGGCGATCCGCGACGTCGCCGAGATTCGCGCGCGGGAGTTTCCCGTCTACGCGCGCGGCGTTACGCATCGCGGACCCTACAAGGACGGCCCCGGCGAGATCAATGTTCCCGTTTCGGTCGGGGGAATGGTTGTCAATCCCGGCGACCTCATTGTTGGCGACCAGGATGGCGTGTTGGCCATTCCGCAGGAAGTCGCCGAGTTGGTCATTCAAAATGCCCGCGACGTCCTCGCTGCGGAAGCCCGTACGATGGAAGCGATGCGCGCCGGGAAATGGGACCGCTCGTTTATCGATGTTCTTGAGGCACGCTGCAACAACTAGGCCGGCGCCCGCTTTATAGCGGAACTCTTGGGGTCTACGCCGCGCGCGGTGGGAGGCGCACTGCGGGTTTTGTCGCGTTAAGGGCAAGATGGCGAACGGACTTCAGTATAGTGAGGATCGCTTATGCCGCCAGTGAGTAGAACTGTTCGGCACGAGTGCATGCGATGCCACGGTCCTCCATTTGGCTCTTGGCGATCATGTGCATCGGTTCGATGCCGCTCAACAGGATGCGGGCACAACGAAAATTCTTGAAGCCCAGCATGGGCCGCGTGCGTCGGTCGCTTGATCGCCCGATGGTCTTGCTCTACGACGTTGTTCAAATACTTGTTCTGGCGAATCTTGATCGGTGTTTCCCGCTCCGCGTTGAGAGCATCCAGCGCGGCCAGGTTCGCACCGCTTTTATCGATTGTCACCGTCTCGGGCTCGCCGTTTTGGTCGATTGACTTTTCGAAGTAGCGCCGCGCCGCGGCCTTGTCACGATGGGCACGCAGCAGAAAATCGACCGTATTGCCCTCCTTGTCGACTGCGCGATACAAATACTTCCACGGGCCTGGGACCTTGATATACGTTTCGTCCATTCGCCAACTCCGGCCCACGCCACGCTTGTGGCGGCGGAACACCTTCTCCAGA
>NZ_FCON02000165.1 GCF_001544535.1 Caballeronia choica
CATATTGAAACTGGGAGTTTCGCAACCCTTTATTCGCGCCTATTCGCGCGCCGCGCCTGGCTTCACGCCATTTTGCAGATGGAATGGGCACCACCCACCCGAACGGCATCGATGTGCCAAAGTTGAGGTCCGACGTTCGACTGAAAAATTGGAGGCACCCGAAATGGATATTACCGCTGTTGGTGTGGATCTCGCGAAGCACGTCTTCCAGGTGCACGCGGTGGACGCCCGTGGGCATATCGTATGCCGCAAACGCCTCAGCCGGTCACAAATGGCGCCGTTCTTCGCCCGTCTATCGCCCTGTCTGGTCGGTATGGAGGCCTGCGGCAGCGCACATTACTGGGCACGCAGGCTGACTGCGATGGGACATTCGGTGAAGCTGATGGCGCCGCACTTCGTCAAGCCTTACGTGAAGACGAACAAGAATGACATGAACGATGCCGAAGCCATCTGCGAAGCAGTGCAACGACCGAACATGCGCTTCGTGGCCGTCAAGACAGTCGAGCAGCAAAGCATTCTCCATTTACATGTGAGCCGGCAACTACTGGTCAAGATGCGCACCCAGGTCAGCAACCATCTACGTGGCCTGCTGAGCGAGTACGGACAGATCCTGCCTCAAGGCATCTGCCATCTCGCCGAGATCCCTGCGCTGGCCGAAGACGCGACGAATGGATTGCCCGGGATGCTCAGACAGTTGCTAATGGATATGCTCGAACATCTCAGAGAGATCGATCGCAAGATCGATGTGATGGAAACACAAATCCGTCAATGGCACCGGCAAAGCGAAGCCAGTCTGCGGCTTGCAGAGATCCCTGGCATCGGCCTCCTGACAGCAACCGCGCTGGTTGGTTACATCGGCACCCAGGCACAGGGTTTCGTCAGCGGTCGTCATCTAGCGGCCTATCTCGGCCTCGTACCCCGACAGCATTCCTCGGGCGGCAAGCAACGCCTCGCCCACATCAGTAAAAGAGGCGATCCGTATCTGCGCACGCTGCTGATTCATGGTGCACGCGCGGTGGTCCGGATGTGCCAGGGAATCCAGCGCCGCGGGTCGACTCCGGTAGATCCTTGGTTGGAACGCTTGCTGGCCCGCAAGCATCCCAACCAGGCCGCGGTCGCGCAGGCTAACCGAAATGCGCGCATCGTCTGGGCTTTACTCGCAAATAACCGCACGTACTGTTCCCGGGTCACGGTCAACTGAGCAAAATCACTGTCGGACTGGAGCGCAGTTTCCCAATTCAACGGTTGCACAAGGCAAGCTTGCATGATGGCGATTTAGGTCAGACCTCGGTGAGCAAAGCCTGATAGTCGGTCCGGGCATCAAAGCCCGTTTTGCAGATGAGGACCTCACCGGCGCATCCCATCAAGGCCAGGGGTATGCCCCGTAAACAGGCCGAATATAAGGATGCAACCGATCTAACCGCCGGAACGCAAGCTCTCCTTGGCAAACGGGTGGTGCCCATATAAGACCGACTAGCATAGCGAGAAACCGCTTTTTGCACGAGTTCCACGCGCGATCGAGCGAATCATGCAGTGCCGACGGGCACCGAGAGCGAGGCGGGAAGAACCCCCCAACCTACCGGAACATATACGCATCCACCCGCGAGTTCGATAGAAATAACAAACGACTCCAGCGTTACGCCAGCCATGATATGCAGTGGCGGGCCTCCCGCATAACTTTCCGTACGCAGCCATGGCGTGCGGCCCGCGTTAATGTCCAGCACGCTTCGGGCGGGACCGTCGCGACCCGCGTCGGGCGTAAAGAGCGGTCCATCGAAAGCAACTTTCAGGATCTGATCGGGCGCGTCGTCGTACGGATCACCAGCTGATTCCTGATACGGCGCGCGCTCCCAGTATTCACCCCATTGTTGATCGAGCGGGACCCGCGTTAAAAACGCCCAGGGTGTGCGCACGAAACAGAGGCGGTATGCGTGCCGCACGCCGTCGAGATTGACGAGGAGTGACATGGCTCTGCGGGCTCTCCGGATGGTCGAATGTCCCTGTATGAACTATGCGCGTTCGCGGATGGAACCCACTGATCTGAATCAAACGCTGTGCGAAGCGGACTTCGCTGCTGTGCCGATATCGACGAGCCGCCATCCGATGCCAACGTTCGGCAACCCAACGTCGTGCGTCTATGCGGCTCGGTCGCGCGCTACCATTGCCTTTCCTTCCGTTCGTCGTGCAGTGCGCCTCCATGGTGCAGTCGCGCGAGCAAAGGACTCCAGTAGGCGGGCTCCTCGAACGAGGCGATCGGCACATCGGTATCGAACACGACTGTTGACGAGAGTTCCTCGCGTGTCAACGGGTCCGCATTGGCAAGCTGCAGCGCAAGGACGGTTTCGTCCGCGTCGGAAGGCTGATATGGGCCCATCGCGCGCTGGCGAACGCGCCTCTGCAAGCAGTCTGGAGCCGCCCGGAAATCAAGGATGAGAAGGGGCACTTGCATCGAGCGCGCAAAAGCGACGAAGCGCGACCGATGTTCGTGATAAAGGAAACTCGCATCGACGAGGGCGCAATAGCCAGCTTCCAATACGTGGTGCGCGAGGTTCAGCAGTCTGGCGTATTGGACGTCGACGGCTTCTGGAAGATAAGCGCCATGTGTCAGCGATCGCTCCAGCAGCGGAGCAAACGGAGCAGCACGCTTGCGTTCGATGTCGCTCGAAAGCCTTATTGCACCGATGAGCGGTGCAAGTGCTGTACTCGCGGCAGACTTGCCCGAGCCGGAATAGCCGTGGCAGAGCAGCAGGCACGGCTGCCTTTCCCGCACCGCCTTGACGGCACATTGCAGATACCCGCTGGCGCGCTTGGGGCCCCCTACGCCTTCTGCGCTGCGAGCCTTCAACGTCTCGACGAGCGCTCGCACCAGTGCACGATAGACGATGTATAGGCGAATAGCGCGCAGTCCGGCGAAGTCGCCAGTCGCGAGGAGCCAGCGATTCAGCAGTCGCGTCTCGAGATCCGGGCGGTCGTGGGCGCGGAGATCCATGCAGAGGAACGCGAGGTCGTTGACCACATCGATCCACCGCAGCACTTCGCTGAACTCGATGCAATCGAACATCAATATATCGCGCCCGGCTAGCACGACGTTCTCGAGATGCAGGTCGCCGTGGCACTCGCGCACAAAACCTTTGGCACGACGCGCGTCGATGTGCTCGGCGAGTCGGGCAAGTTCCAACCCGCACCATGCGCGTACCTCCGCAGGGACGATTCCGGCGGACTCGCGATCAAGCTCGGCAAGAATTGCATGCACCTGCGTTTGGACCTGGTTGGCCGACCCGTAGGCGCGACGAGGTGGGCTCCGGGAGGTGCAGCGATGGAAAAGTGCGAGTCGGTCCGCCGCGCTCTCGATGATGTCCACGCCAAGTTCGCCGGCCGCGAGCAGGTTTGAAAATATGCGCCGTTCATCGAATCGTTTCATCTTGACGGCGTAATCTACTGGACACCCCCTGGTGTTCAGCAAGTAGGTGCGCCCGACGCGCACGATCGGTACCACTCCGACGTAGATCGGCTTGGCGAGGCGCCGGTTCAGTCGATACTCTTCCCGGCAAGCGCGGCGCCTGCCTTCGATGCGCGTGAAATCGACAAAGCCCAGGTCGACTGGCTTTTTGATCTTGTACGCAAATCGACCGGCGAGATACACGACCGAGATGTGCGTCTCGATTCGTCGAATGCGCCCCGCGGGATGTCGATATGTGCATGACCGACGCAGTGCAGCATCCAGAGCGTCCCAGCCACGACGAGCGGCATGTTCGCGTCGCGACGCGTGAATTGATGGTCGGTTCGACATGGCGGTGCCTGGGCGAAATGAGGGGGATACTTGGGATTCAACGGCGGGCCGCTTTGTTCATTCGACGCGGACAATATGGCGCTGCCCGGAAGCGCCCTCCTCAATAGTTCAGCACAGAAGCGGTAACTCGGCGATGGTCTCGCCCGCGTTAGCCATCGCTTACGATCCGAGTCCCTGCGGCGCCGCTCAACATTTCCTCTATCCGCTCGAGTGCGCCAATGACGGCAGGCCGTCCGGTTTGCTGTACGAAGTCGCAAGCCGCTTGTACTTTGGGACCCATCGATCCCGCTGCGAACGACCTCGTCCGCAATTCGGAAACTGTCCCCTCCCGCAGCGGACGTTGGTGCGCAGTGCGCCAGTCGAGATAGACCGCGTCCACGTCGGTCACGATGAGCAGGATGTCGGCGTCCACTTCAGTGGCCAGAAGCGCTGCGCACAGGTCTTTGTCGATGACCGCCTCGATGCCCGCGCAGGTTCTGCCGTCGGCCCCGACGGTCACGGGAATACCACCGCCTCCTGCGGCGATAACGATCGTGCCGTGATCCAGCAGACATCGGATCGGCTGGAGTTCCATGAAGCACCGGGGCTTCGGCGAAGCGACGACACGACGGAAGCCGGCTCCGTCCGGCGCGATCTTCCACCCGTTGGCAACCGCAAGACGCTTGGCCTCGCTCTGCTCGTACACCGGGCCAATCGGCTTGGTCGGGTGTTCAAAGGCCGGATCGTCTGCTGCAACAGCGACTCGCGTGAGCAGCGTGGCGACCGGACGGGTCAGCGGGATTGCATTTGCCAGCTCCTGTTCGATCAGATAGCCGATCATGCCTTCCGATTCGGCATCGAGCACGTCGAGCGGCGTTGCGTCCGCGTTCGCTGCAGCAGCCTGTAGGGCCAGCAGACCGACCTGTGGGCCGTTGCCATGGGCGACGATCAGTTGATGACCGTCGGCCAGCCGCGCGAGTTGCTGCGCGGCCTTGCGGATATTGTTGATCTGATTTGAGATCGTGAGCGGTTCATCGCGCCGCAAAAGCGCGTTGCCTCCCAGTGCAACGAGTATGCGCATGACGTCGTCCTATCCGAGCGTTGCGACCAGCACGGCCTTGATTGTATGCATTCGGTTCTCGGCTTGCGAAAATACGATCGAGGCATCCGATTCGAACACGTCGTCGGTGACTTCGAGCTCCGACAAGCCGTATTTCTCGTGAATCTGTTGGCCGATCTCGGTCTCGACAGTGTGATACGCGGGCAAACAATGCATGAAGCGGGCACGTGGTTTGCCGGTGGCTTTCATCAGCGCGGCATTGACCTGATACGGTCTGAGCAGTTCGATGCGCTCACCCCACACGTCGAGCGGCTCTCCCATCGATACCCACACGTCGGTATAGACGAAGTCCACGCCATCGACCGAGACGAACGGATCTTCGTCGAGCGTGACGCGCGCGCCGGTGGTTTCGGCCAGCGCGAGCATTTGCGCGACAAGTTCGTCGTGCGGCCACCGCGCGCGCGGCGCCGCGATCCGTACGTCCATCCCCATCTGGACGCCGCCGACCAGAAGCGAGTTGCCCATGTTGAAGCGGGCGTCGCCGAGGTAGCAGAACGAAAGTTCCGACAGCGGCTTTTGGCCGAATTCTTCCATGGTGAGCAGATCGGCAAGCACTTGCGTCGGATGGAATTCGTCGGTTAGACCGTTCCACACCGGAACATGGGAAAATTGCGCAAGTTCCTCCACGGTGGTTTGATGAAAACCCCGGTATTCGATTCCGTCATAGAGGCGTCCCAAAACGCGCGCCGTGTCCCTGAGCGATTCCTTGCGGCCGAGCTGAGAGCCGGCCGAATCAATGTTCGTGATATGTCCGCCCTGATCGTGCACGGCGACTTCGAAGGCGCAGCGCGTTCGGGTCGAGGTTTTTTCGAAGATCAGCGCGATGTTCTTCCCGGTCAGCCTGGGGATCTCGTTACCCGCATACTTCGCGCGCTTCAGTTCGGCGGCAAGGTCGATCAGGAAGCGGATGTCACGGGGACTGAAGTCTCGCATGTTCAGGAGGCTGCGGTTGCGGAGATTAAATGGCATGGTGTCGTTGGCCTCGGGTTCTGGCTAGATAGCGTCGCGCGCGAGCGGGCAGGTCATGCAATGGCCGCCCCCGCGGCCGCGTCCCAGCTCGGCGCTCGGAATCGTGATGACTTCCACGCCAGCCTTGCGCAACAGCGTATTGGTGTAGACGTTGCGGTTGTAGGCAACAACGACGCCCGGCGCCAGCGCGATGACGTTGTTGCCGTCGTCCCATTGCTCGCGCTCGACTTCCCACTCGTCGCCACCCGTTCCGATAGCGCGTAGCTTTTTCAGGCCTATCGAACGTGCCACAAGATCCAGAAAGGGCGCCGATTCGGCACGCACGTCGAGCTCGCCGGGCTTTTCTCCGGGTCGCAGGCTCGTGCAGCAAATGCCGTTGACGATTTCCGGGAAGATCGTGACGAGGTCGCGATCACAGAAGGTGAAGACGGTATCGAGATGCATTGCCCCGCGCGAGGGTGGCAAGCGCGCGGCGATCACGTGTGTCGCGGCCTCGCGCGCGAAAAGCGAGCGTGCGAGTTGTGTCACGGCCTGAGGGGACGTGCGCTCACCCATACCAACCACGACGACGTCTCGCGACAGCGGCATGACATCGCCGCCTTCGAGGGTTGCGCCTCCATGGTCCACATCCGGATCGCCCCACCAGATGCGGGTTTGGGTGTTGAAGCGATGATGAAATTGGTAGATGGCCGCAGTAAGAAGTGTCTCCTGACGGCGCGCGGGCCAATACATCGAGCCAAGCACGACGCCGTCATTGATCCAGCAACAGTTATCTCGGGTGAATAGCGCATTCGGTAACGGTGCGAGCAGGAAGCCGCAAGGGCCAATGCAACTCGACACGAGGCCAGCCGGTACGAAAGGCAACTCGCCCCGCACGATTCCGCCGATCAGTCGCGTGGCGAGCTCCTCCGGCTTCATTTCGTCGAGCCACGGGCGTAATTGCGAGGCCAGTTCCTGATCTACCGTGCCCGGAGACAGCTTGCGGTCGAGAATCCAGTTACGTGCCTCGTGCGTTCGGAGGATGTCGGCGAGGAGATCGTTCGTATCGAAGACTTCTATCCCCCGGTCCTGCATCGCGTTCAAGAAGCCATAGTGGTCTGTTTTCGCCTGCGCCACCCACAGTACGTCGTCGAACAGCAACTCGCGGCAGTTGGCCGGTGTGAGGCGCGCCTGCGCCAGGCCCGGCCGGCAGACCAAAACCTTGCGCAATGTGCCGACCTCAGAGAAGACACCGAATTCCATGACGGCTCCCTGCTCACAGACCCAGCGTGCCGCTTGTCAGCAGATAGGCGGCGAGCGCGGCGAGAACGATGATCGCAGTCAGGATCGCGACTTCGAACGGCTTGAAAAGACGTGCCCCCTGTTCGCGCTTGGCCCATCCGTACAGAAGTATGCCGGGCGCATAGAGCAACGCGCTGAGCAACAGATATTTTGGACCTGCCGCGTACAGAAGCCAGCAGCAGTAAGTTGTCGCCAGCACCGCGACCACCAGGTCACGGGTGCGCATTCGATCGGCCGCAGCATAGGCGTCGCCGCGCGCAGCAATGCGCACGGCATAGACAGCCGAGAACAGATAGGGGACGAGGATCATCGACGTGGCGAGCGAGATCAGTGCCTGATAGGTCGCGCTGGAGACCAGCGTGACAATCAGGAAGAGTTGTACCAGGCCGTTCGTCACCCACAAGGCATTGGCCGGGACGCCATGGTCGTTTTCCCGCGAAAGGAAGCGGGGCATGACGCCGCCCGAGGCGGGGGTAAATAGGGTCTCGGCGGCCAGAAGTGTCCATGCGAGCAGCGCCCCACCAACGGAAACGAGCAGCCCGAGGCTGATCATGACTGCCCCCCACGTGCCGACTGCCTTCTCCAGCACGCCGGCCATCGACGGGTTTTTCATCGCGGCGAGCTCCGCCTGCGGGACGATGCCGGGCGAAAGCAGCGATACGGCCATCAGCAACAGCAACACGATCGCGAAGCCGTAGAGCGTTGCGCGACCGACGTCCTGGCGATGTTCGGCGCGCGCTGAAACCACGCTGGCACCTTCGATACCGATAAATACCCAGACCGTGATCAGCATCGTGCTCTTGACCTGCGCGAAGACGGATCCGAGCTTCGGGGTGCCCCAGAAGTCCTGTTCAAAGGCCTGGCTCCTGAAGGCGGTCACGGCCAGTGCGATGAAGGCGAGCAGCGGGACAATCTTGGCGAAGGTAGTGACTGCGTTAAGCACGGCGGCACCGCGCACGCCACGCAAGATGACGAGATGTAGGATCCACAACAGCACTGAGGCACCCGCGATTGCCAAGCGGGTATTGCCTTCGCCAAACGCTGGAACGAAGTAGCCGAGCGTGCCGAACACGATCACAAGGTAGCCGACATTGCCGATCCACGCGCTGACCCAGTAACCCCACGCGGAGTTGAACCCGACAAAGTCGCCGGCGCCTGCCCGCGCGTAGGCATAGATGCCGTTATCGAGTTCGGGCTTGCGCATCGCCAGCGTCTGGTAGACGAAGGCGAGCATCAGCATGCCGATGCCGGTGATCAGCCAACCGATGACCACAGCACCCGCTCCCGCCCCGGCAGCCATGTTCTGCGGTAACGAGAACACACCGCTGCCGATCATTGATCCAACCACGAGCGCGATGAGCAAACCTAGCTTCAGTCGCTTCGGAATGGCAGCGACAGCCCCGGGGCGTGCGGCCGGGATCGGCGTGGCCGGCAGATGATCGGCGAAATGTTTCATGGCGAGGCTCCGTCACCTGGCAATGATTGCATTTAGTCATGCATGAGCACGGGCTTTCTTGACGTGGATCAGCTTTCCCTGCGACGACGGTTTACTGATGCGGTCCAGACGTCACGACCCGCACTGAACATGTGTCGTCTCGTTGACCGAGATCAATCCTGTGGGGGTGTCCTGTTGTCAAACTTGTAGTGGCCCAGTGCTCGCCTGATTCGTATGGAGGTACATGATGTCCAAGTCGTCGCTTCGCAGCGTGACCGCCGTAGCGTTGTTCACCATATCCGCCACGGTCGCGGCCGCCGGCGCAAGCCCGCCCGTACGGGCGCCGGATGGTCAGCCTCCCATGATGGGAACCCTTCTCAGCAACGAGGAGCGTGCAGACTTCTGCACGCAGATGCAAAGCGCAGCGACGCCCGAGGAACGTCAGGCTGTCTCGCGGCGCATGCATCAACTGGTAGCCGAGCGCTCGCGCGAGCAGGGTGTCGCGCTACCCGGCACGATCGGGGAAGCAGGCGCAATGATGGGGTCTGGCGCTGGCGCGCCCGGCCCGCATATGCAAGGGATGATGGGCATGGGTTGTGGGCCTGCAGCATCGAGAGCGGGAACGGGCGATAAGCCGCCGCCAGGCAATGTCGCGATCCGGAAGTACGACGGCATCCCGTATGTGACCGGAGGCGTGGGGGAAGACGAGGCCACCGCATTCAAGCGGCTCGCGTCTTCCTACAACACGCGAGCGACGTTCGTGTCAAACATCGGCGAGTATCTTTCGGGCGTCACCGTGCAGCTGCGCCGCGCGGACGGGACGCTCGTGTTCTCCGCCACCTCGGACGGTCCCTATCTTTTCGCTCGGCTTCCGCAAGGCCGGTACCGGCTGAACGCGACGTCCGATGGCGTATCGCAGGAGCGCTCCATCGACGTGCCCAAGAGCGGTGGCGTCAGCATGACGCTTACGTGGCCGACGGCATCCCGATCCTGATTCGGCGCGCCGGCGGAAGCGTTCGGTGCATGAGGCGAGATTTGACATGGCGTTAGAGCCAATCTGCCAGGGCTGGCCTGCGGCTCCGAGCGCGCATTGCTGGTCGGGCTACAGCAGGAGAAGCGAAGATGAAGGATGCTTTTGAACGCCGCGCGCTTTTGCTTCATCTTGGAGACGCATTGGAGACTGTGCGCTACGTCGCCGGTTGCGGACAGGACCTCCGACTCGTACACGACCTCGTAGCCGACGACGAGACACTTCGCCGGTTCCCGTTACTCGGTCAGGTATCGACGCGGATGACGGCCCGTGAGTTTGTCCGAAACGCGGCGAACGCTTACTGTTCGTGGCCGCGTCGGTTGCTCGAGGCGACGCTGAACCGCACTGCGCTTGAGCGCACCGTACACGATAGTCTGTATTCAACGAACTCCGTCGGCTGGCACGCTTACGTGACGATGCTCAGGAAGGACGTTCCCTGGTTTGGCATCGACGTGCGGCGAATTATCGACGCCGAAGTAACCGAAGAAAATGCCAGCGATGAATCCGCAACGATCGAAATGCCAGCCGGCGACATGCAGACCGCATCGCCCGACGAACCATCGGATGAGAGCGATATCGAGCGTTATCAAAACGAGAAGTCTTCCGCATCCCGTGAGAGCGTCGAGAGCGGTCGCCGTTCGGATTCGAATTGGCCGTGGAACGGCGACATTTAACGATGCGCGTTGCTTCACTCGTCCGGGTAACGCAGGTAAGGCGCCCGAAGCCGCGCGAATCGCTCGATCCGATCTGCTTCGATGACGTCGAGTGCTTCAAGGCTTGCACCATCGCGCACGGCTTCCCACACAGCCTGCGAACCTACCGACTCGCGCGTGGCAGCAAGATCAAATTCTTGCGGGTAGAGCGCGTGCAGCGTGGCAAGCAACGCCACGCCGACACGGCCCGGCGGACGAGACCGGTCGTGCGCGACGATGGCGACACCATGACACAGCACGCCGCGATAAGCAGACTCCGTAGGCAGGAAGTCGACTGGTCCGAATTGGACGCCGAGGTCGAGCGCGTTGAGCGCCCGCACAAGGCGCATAGCATCGATCCAGGGCGCGCCGATCCATTCGAACGGGTGCGGCGTGCCGCGTCCGACGCTCACGTTGGCTCCCTCGAGCAATGCGACATCCGGATAGAGGTTCAATTGTGAAGGCGTGCGCAGGTTCGGCGATAGCGGGACCCAGCCGAGCCCCGTATCGGCCATACGCATCGAGCGTCGATAGTTGCGCATCGGTATGACCCGCAAATCGGCTTCAATGTGCCGCTCGCGGTTGAACAATGACGCCAGCTCGCCAACGGTTAAGCCAGGCATGAGCGGTAACGGGAAATAGCCGGTGAACGATTCATGTCCGGCATCGAGCATCGATCCGCCGAAGGTGTCGCCGCCGAGCGGGTCCGGGCGATCAAGCACAAACAGCGGAATATGGCGGTGCGCCGCGGCCTCAAGCGCATAGCCGAGCGTGGTTTCGTAGGTGAAGAAGCGCACGCCCGCATCCTGAATGTCGAACACAAGCGCGTCGAGGCCCTTAAGAGCGGCATCCGCAAACCGGCGCCCGCCTGTATAGAGACTGTGGACGACGAGGCCTGTCGCGGGGTCGCGTGCATCGTCGATTCGCTCGTCGCGATCCGTGCCGAGTCCATGCTCCGGTGCAAACAGCGTCGCCAGCGTGACGCCCGGTGCCTGCGCGAGCACGTCGATCGTGCGCCTGCCTCGTGAATCAAAACCGCTGTGATTCGTGACGAGGCCTATTCTTAAGCCCGCGAGTGGAGCGAACAGGTCGTCCTCCAGGACGTCGATGCCGGTTCTGACCGGACCCTTCGAGACAGGCAGGGCGGATGCCGCATCGATGGCGGAGGCGGCCCACGGCAGCAGTCGGGCGAGTTCGTGGGCGGAGAGCGGTGGCTCGCGGCTTGCCAGCAGTGCGACGACTTGTTCGCGCAGGGGTCGGGCGTCGCCCCGGTCATCCGGATGCACACGATTCGTGAGAATCACGAGGAACTGCCGCGACGCGAAATCAATCCAGATTGCCGTGCCTGTATAGCCGGTGTGGCCGATCGATCCGACGGCGGGTAGTCGGTCACGATTCGAGGCCAACGGAGCGTAGAGTTCCCATCCAAGAGCGCGCCACGGTGACGCGGAGGCGAGAGCTGCAGACGTTGCAGGCATTGCGAGCGCAGTGACGCTCGACGGTTGCAAGATTCGCAACTCGCCTGCACGGCCTGCGTTCAGAATCATCTGTGCAAATTGGGCGAGATCGCGAGCGGTCGAGAACACGCCTGCATGGCCCGATACGCCGCCCATGCGCGCCGCTGTCGGATCGTGAACGCGGCCGCGGCGCATACCGAACCGATCGGGCGTTGTTGCCGCGCTTCGCGAGGCGCGGGCGCGGTCCGGGAGGAAGCCGGTATCACGCATGCCAAGAGGAGCGAAGATGTAGGCGCGGCAGTAGGTGTCGAGCGAACGATGAGTGACGCGTTCGACGAGTACGCCGAGCACCACGAAGTTGAGGTCACTGTAGATTACGCGGGTGCCGGGCTCCGCTTGCAGTTGCTCCGCCAATACCTCGCGTAACACGTCTGCGCGTGTGTGTGCAGCAGATAACGAGGGCAAGTCTGGGCGCAGACCCGAGGTATGTGAAAGCAATTGACGCAGCGTGACGTCCTGCTTTCCGTTTGCAGCGAACTCGGGCCAGTATCGTGCCACTGGCGCATCGAGCTGCAGGCGCCCCTCCTCGACGAGTTGCATAACTGCCGTCGTCGTGGCGACCGGTTTCGTGAGCGAGGCGAGATCGAATTCGGTATCGAGCGTCATCGGCTCGGGCCGGGGCGAGACGACACGCATCCCGAACGCTCTCGCATACGAAACCCCGTGTGCATCGCCGACCATAACGACTGCGCCCGGAATCCGTCCGGCGTCGATCTGTGCGATCACAATACGTTCGAGTTGTGCGCGGGCCGAGTCGTCCAAACCGCTACCGGCTGCGGCACGCGTGGCGAACACAAGCGCGCAGACGAAAGCGCCGCGTATCAGCTGGCGTGTCAGCCGGCGTATCAGCGCGGCAGGTCGGCGGCATCGTAGCGATTGCGCGGGTTCCATAGCATCCATCCGTCGGTCGCCGCTGCGTCCGCGGCTTCGGTCTGCTTGCGAATCGCGTCGGCGCCGAACTCGCGATGGTCGAATGCGTAGTCACGAAACGCCTGCAGCCATGGACGGAATCGCACGCCGGGAAGTCCCGTTCGCTGCATGGCTTCGGCGAGGGACCGACGCACGATCTGCCCGGGGTCCGCGACGGGATTGGTGCAGCCCGGCAGGCCCCATGTGAAGCCCGAGGGATAGAGCATCGGGCAGATGTAGTCGAGCGCCGTTCCGAGCGTGCCGATCTCCTGGCCGATCGCAGTATCGTCGAGATTCCAGCAGACGTACCCGAAGATGTCGGCGGACACGAACACGTTGTACGGTGCGAGGCGCGCCCGCGCCGCCTTCAGGAAGCCGACGATGGCCGCGGTGCGGTTGCCGCGCGTGTTCGGCAGCGCGAAGTGCACGCCGCTTGCATCGGGAAAGCGGACGTAGTCGAACTGGATCTCGTCGAAGCCCAATCGTGCCGCCTCCTCGGCGACATCGAGGTTGTGCTGCCAGACCTCATGCGAAAACGGGTCGACCCATTGCAGGTTTTCGCGATCGCGCCACGGATTGCCATTCCCATCGCGAACCGCCCAGCCAGGATGCGCGCCGGCCAGCGGGTCGTCCTTGAACACCACGATGCGCGCGATCAGGTAGAGGTTCTTGCGGTGCAACTCGGCAAGCAATGATTTGAAGTCTTTCGAGACTGGCGCCCGTTCCTTGATCTGCGCGATTGCTCCGATCGCTTCGCGTGCGTGGCTCGGATAGGGAGTCAGGCCGCGATCGCCCTTCACGTCGATGACGAGCGCGTTGATGGCCGTATTGTCGGTCAAGCTGACAGCGGCGGTGCGCAGCGTCGCGCTGTTCACGCCATATACCGACAGGTACACGGCCTTCGGCCGAAAGGGCGTCAGCACGATGGTTACCCGCTCGTCACCCGAAACCGCCGTTTGTGCGCGGAGGTATCCCGGGGCTCGGGCGGCAACGCTCGAGCCAGCATGATCGATCGCAAATCGTCCGTCCTGATCGCTGAGAACTGTTTCCGTCGCCGTCGTGACGATGGCTCCGCCAACCGGAGCAAGGGTGCTTTGGTCCATCACAATACCGGTCACCGCTGCCGCCATTCTACTGACCAGCAAGGCCGAGACGAAGACGAGTCCGAAGATCAATGCACGCACCGACACTGCGCGCGCGCTCATGGTCGGCCACCGGAGGCGGGGACCGTCTGTTGCTCGCTTTCGCCGAGCAACCGCGCAAAGGCGCTCGTGCCATGACCTTCGACGATCAGGAAGCGAGGCATCGCGAGCAGCGGCGAATCTCTTTCGACTGGACGCGCGTCCAGTGTAAAGCCGGCCACATAGCCGTCGCCCGCGGCGAGCGCCAGCAGTTGATCGTCGTAGATCCCAAAGGGCCACGCGAGCATGTCGACGTGGCCGCCCACTTCGGCTTCGATACGGGCGCGTGACTGCTCAAGTTGCCTGTGCACGAACTGGCGGTAGTCAGTCGGCGCGAGGCGCTGACGCTCGTGGTTGAAGTTTGGATGCCAGTACGTATGCGACTGGATATCGAACAAGCCGCTCTGATTGAGTGTGCGCAACTGGCCCCACGTCAGCGCATAGGACGCGTTCGAGATGGCCGACGGATAGACGAACAAGGTCACGGGCAGACGGTCGCGCATCGCAATCGGAAGCAGCACGTCGAATACCGAGCGATGGCCGTCGTCGGCCGTGAGCACGGCGGTCTTGGGCGGCAGGGTCGCGGCGGGATCCTGCCGCCACTTCAGCACGTCCCGCAACGGCACAATCCGATAACCGTGCGCGCGCAGCAACCCCAACTGTGCTTCGAAGGTCTCAATGCGCACGGTCATCGAATCTTCGGCCTTAACGGCGAAGCGGTGATACACGAGAATGATGACGCGCGGCTCGGTTTGCGATGGCTGCGCGGCGTTCGCGCCGGGTAGCCATGCGCAGGCGAGCATGAGGAGGATACGCAACGCAAGTACTTTATTCTTGGCTGTCATTTCTTGTATCTCGCAGCGGAGAATGGCGCGATCCGCGTCCACATTATTGTCCGGTCACGCATCAATGGCGGAGAGGCTCTGTTCGAGGCATCCGATTCATATTGCGCGCACGATGCCTCCTGATTCGTGACGCAGATCAAGTGCGCCTTTCGTCGACACACGAAGCAACAGGGCAAATTCCCTGGTGAAAGCGGGAGCCATTCGGTCTGAACATGGTTTGATCAAACGCAACCCGGGCTCTTCATCAAGGAGCACAGTGGCTGCGAACATTCATGTAAAAGGAGAACGGCCATGAATGCAGGGAAAATCTGCACACTTGATGTCATCGTGTGCGGCACCGATGCGAGCGCTCTGGACGCAGCCCGCCTGATGCGCGCCAATCACGTCGGAGATCTCGTCGTGATCGACAAGGCCAACGGCAATCGCCGGCCGGTCGGCATGGTGACCGACCGGGACATTGTCGTGTCGGTCGTCGCGAAGGAGGTCGATGCAGCCGGACTGCTAGTCACCGACATCATGTCGTCACCCGCCATCACGGCGTTCGAGTGGGAAGACGGTTGGCGCCTGCTGCGCCGCATGCGCCTCCACGGCGTACGGCGGATGCCGGTCGTCGACGATGCCGATGCACTTATCGGCATCGTGACGCTGGACGATCTGCTGCGCTTCTCCGCGGAGTTCTTATCGGAGCTTGGGCACGTCGGCGGACGGCAGAGGTTCTTCGAGGAGAAGGCGCGCGCCTGATTGCCACGGTTCCTGACGGATCGGGGCGGTGCGCGCCGACCGCGATCCGATTCGTCGTCGGCCGCTGGCGACTAGGCTGTTGCGGCGGGCATGCCAACGGTCTGCGCGAGGACGGGCAATTCGTCTTCGTTAAGCCGCAGCGCGTCTGCCAGTAAGCGATGATTGATCCACCCGCGTACGACCGTGGCAAGACCGGCGGACGCGCAATAGAGCGATACGTTCTGGGCTATGGCACCCGCGGCGACGGCGGAGAAAATATCGCGCTGTTGCGGCGGTATTGGGAGCAGCTTGGCCGTCTGCACCACATACACCAGATCCAATGGTGCCGTGCCGACAAAATCCTGATAGCCGGTCATATTGCGGGCATTGATCGCGTGCTTGAGAACCAGGTGGTGCGACAGGGCGTCATAACGGTAGACGCCGTACGGCAGCGCGACGTAGATATCGATCTCGTTGAATGCGCGTGCCGACGGTGCGGTGCGCCCTCCGGTTCCGGGACGGTTAACTCCATTCGCGGCCCACAGCAAGTCGCCAAGCACGTTCAGGGAAAGCGGTTCGTCTGCGAAGGTCCGTGCGCTAGCCCGAACTTTGAGCGCCCGCGCGCATAATCCTTTGATTTATCAGGATTATTCTTTTGCGAGTGAGACGATTACTGGGT
>NZ_FCON02000166.1 GCF_001544535.1 Caballeronia choica
AACCAGACGATCATCTATGGCACCCCCGTCGCACCGGGCAAGAACACCACGGCTGCGATGGTCGGCATCCGCCATACCTTCTGATTCGGCAACCGTCAACCCACAGCGTCCCGAATTAAAAGTTCGCAGTTGAACATTTCGATTCACGAAGGGTATTCGGCCAGCGCGAGACAAGCTGTATCACGTGCGTAGGCAGGGCCGTGGCATCCAGATAAACGGAAGGATAGTCATGAATAGAGCGAAAAACTCGTTGCGCGAGATTGTCGAGCACTGGCTGGCCCCAGATCCGGCGAACGGGCTTCGGGTGACTGAGTTCAGAAACAGACGATCCAGACAGGAATGCCACGTGTGCGTCGAGACATTAACGGCGGCAGGTCCGGTTGCGCTGTTCTTTTTTCGTCACCAAGACGGCGCGTGGCGCATATTCCCACCGAGTCGGGAACGGCCGGCAATGCGTGCCGCCTAAAATTCAACGAACTTTTAACTCAACACATTAGCGTCGGGGAGTATTCAATGAAGAGCATCAAGACATTCAGGCTGGCAGTCGGAGCGGTAATCGTTGCAACATCCATGACCGCATGGTCCCAAACCAGCGACACGGCCAGTGCGCCGGGTGCATCCGCAACGGCGGCGTCGGGTTCAGCGGCACCGGTCACGGGAAGAAAGGCGAATCGTGCGCTGCGCCGGCAGGTCTATAACGCCATCGTGAAGCACAAGGAGATCAGCGCCGGCAATATCAGCGTCGTCGCAAAGGACGGCGCGGTGACGCTCAATGGCACGGTCACGGACGCTTCCCAAGTGGGCACGGTCGCGGAAATCGCGAAGGGCGTTCCCGGAGTGACTTCGGTCACCAACAAGCTGACCGTGCAAAAGCCATTTGGCGGCATGTAAGCTGGCTTAGTCGGCACGGCAACGCGGCGGGCCGACGAATGAGTCGGTCCCGCCGATCTCAACCTGCCGTGGACGCAGCACCATCGGCATTCGGCATTCGGATCAGGGGATGCTCAACCCCGCTTCGCATTCCAAGCCGATCACGTATCCAAAGCCGGATGGCAAGCTGAGCTTCGACCGGCTCTCGTCGGTGTTCATCACGAACCGGATTACGAGGAGAACCAGTCGGCGCACTTGACGCTGAAAGACCCGTCGGTGCCGGTCAACGTGAACTGGCAGACCTGTGCGGGTACTTGCTGCCGTTGTCGTGCGTCCGACGTTAAGATCGGCACTAGCTTGGGTTGTCCTCTGGGACGCTGGGTTTGCAAATTAAATGGAGGAGCAGTGAAGATTCTGGTGGCTGTGAAGAGAGTGGTCGACTACAACGTGAAAGTTCGAGTCAAATCGGATGGCACGGGTGTCGACATCGCGAACGTGAAGATGTCGATGAATCCGTTCGACGAAATCGCGGTTGAAGAAGCAGTGCGTCTGCGTGAGGCAGGCGTGGCGACCGAAGTGATCGCTGTGTCGGCAGGGGTGACGCAGTCGCAGGAGACGCTGCGTACGGCGCTGGCGATCGGCGCGGACCGCGCGATCCTGATCGAGTCGAACGAGGACCTGCAGCCGCTGGGGGTCGCCAAGCTGCTGAAGGCGCTGGTCGACAAGGAACAGCCTGGGCTGGTCATTCTGGGCAAGCAGGCGATCGACGACGATTCGAACCAGACCGGCCAGATGCTCGCTGCGCTGGCTAACCTGCCGCAAGCAACGTTCGCGTCGAAGGTTGTCGTGGCAGACGGCCTGGCTACGGTTTCGCGCGAAGTCGACGGCGGTGCTGAAACGCTGTCGCTGACGTTGCCGGTTGTGATCACGACCGACCTGCGTCTGAACGAGCCGCGTTACGTGACGCTGCCGAACATCATGAAGGCGAAGAAGAAGCCGCTGGAAACGATCAAGCCGGAAGATCTCGGCGTTGACGTTACGCCGCGCCTGAAGACGCTGAAAGTCGCCGAGCCGCCGAAGCGCTCCGCGGGTGTGAAGGTGCCGGATGTGAAGACGCTGGTCGAGAAGCTGAAGACCGAAGCCAAGGTGCTGTAAGGGAGACGGACGAAATGACGAATCTGGTAATTGCAGAACACGATAACGCGTCGATCAAGGCCGCGACGCTGAATACGATTGCAGCCGCGCAGAAGATTGGTGGCAATATTCACGTGCTGGTGGCGGGTCACAACGCGCAAGCCGCCGCCGATGCGGCAGCGAAGATTGCAGGTGTTTCGAAGGTGCTGCTGGCTGACGCGCCGCAGCTCGAAGCAGGCCTGGCAGAAAACGTCGAAGCGACGTTGATGAACATTGCGAAAGACTATTCGCACATCCTCACGCCGGCGACTGCCTACGGTAAAAACATTACGCCGCGTATCGCGGCAAAGCTCGACGTCGCGCAGATCAGCGACATCACGGTGGTGGTCAATGCCGACACGTTCGAGCGTCCGATTTACGCGGGCAACGCCATCGCGACGGTGCAATCGGCTGATCCGATCAAGGTCATTACGGTCCGTACGACCGGTTTCGCTGCAGTGGCAGCCGAAGGCGGCAGCGCATCGGTCGAGAAGATCGAGCCGGCAGCAGACGCATGCCTCTCGCAGTTCGTGAGCCGAGAAGTGACGAAGCTGGACCGTCCGGAACTGACGTCGGCGAAGATCATCGTCTCGGGCGGCCGCGGGCTGGCCAATGGCGAGAACTACACGAAGGTGCTGGAGCCGCTGGCCGACAAGCTGAACGCAGCGCTGGGCGCCTCGCGCGCAGCCGTCGATGCGGGCTTCGTGCCGAACGACTATCAGGTCGGGCAGACCGGCAAGATCGTCGCGCCGCAACTGTACGTGGCAGTCGGCATCTCGGGTGCGATCCAGCATCTGGCCGGGATGAAGGACTCGAAGGTCATCGTCGCGATCAACAAGGACCCCGAAGCTCCGATTTTCAGCGTCGCCGATTACGGCCTCGAAGCCGACCTCTTCGGCGCAATCCCCGAGTTGACAGCAGCCGTTTAATTCGAGGTCCGCTACTGAAAGCAATATCTGGTCGGATTTCCCGCGCAAACGCAGATGAAACGCGAAGTGGCGGTGGTAAGCGGCGTACTGACTGCGATCGGCAAGTTTGGCGGCAGTCTGAAAGACGTCGCCGTGACGGCGCCGTGCACCTCATATGCGATATTTTTTTGCCTCCAGCCGTCGACGGCGCCGAATTCGGGCATGTCGTCGGCGGCGTCATTCAGTCAGTGCCCAAGGAGATTTATCCGGCACGCGCATGGGCGACCGGAGCCTCGTCGACATGATGCGGGGCTCGATGCCGCGTAGCAACGTCGGCGTGACCGCGCATCGCAGGCACGCGTGGTAAGACTCCATCGACCGCCCATTTTGAACTCGTTAGTAGTCTAAAGTCGTCGCTACTGACCCAGCGGCCGCTGCAACGTGAGCTTGTTGGTCACCGACGTCACGCCCACGACGCCCTTCGCGACCTCGGCGACAGTGTCGATCTGCGACGCGTCCGGGACCGTGCCGTTGATCGTGACCGCGCCACCTTTCGCGGTGATGCTGATGTTGCCGGCGTCGATCTCCTTGTGCTTCGCGAGCGAAGCATACACCTTGTGCCGTAGCGCTCGATCCGCCTGCCGTGCGCCTTTGGCCGTCATACCGCCGGACGCTGAGACCGCCGCACCGGCCGACGCCCCCGCCGATGCCCCGTCCTGCGGCCACGCGCTGAGCGACGCCGCCGCGATCGCGACGCCGAGTGCCGCCTTGAGTCCATTCATCGTTTTCATGGTTGTTCTCCGTTTCGACTTCAAATCATCAAAAGCTGTGACGCAGGCCGATCATCGCGGCCGTGGTCGATACGCCCGGCGCGACAGGCTGGCCGTACGTGATCGTCTGATTCATCGTTCCGCGATTCGCGACGTACCCGACCTGCGCATATCCCGTCGTGCGTTTCGACAGGCTGTATTCCGCACCCATCGCGTATTCACTCGAATGGTTCGCCGAGTTGTTGCGGTCCTTCAGGTAGTAGAAGCCGGACGTGACTCGAAAGCCCGGGGTGAACTGATAGCCGAGACCGCCCGAAATCATTTCGTAGTCTGTGTGGCTCGTGTTCGACGGATTCTTGCCGATCCCGTACGACGCCGACACCGACACGCCACGGAACGTGTATTTCGCGCCGAGATAGTAGAGGCGATTGTTGTCGAGGCCGGTCGGCGTGGCCGCAGCGAGGTTCGTGTCGTGGGCGTTGTAGTAAACGGCGGACAGATTGAGGCCATAGTTCGAATACCTGAGGACCGCCGATTCGCGCGTGCCGCCCTGAATCTGGCCCGGCACGCCGCCCGGCGCGTACTCGAGCGCGACCGACGCGCCGTAGAACTTCGGCGACTGGTAGACGAGCGCGTTGCTGTCGTATAGCGCGCCGATCGGCACGTTCGAGTTCGTTCCAGGCCAGCCTGCGACCTGGTTCAGCCCGAGCCATGCTGTCAGGACGCTGCCGAAATACTGCGCCGCGCGCACGTCGGTATCGGCCATCGCGTAGATCATCGGCGTGAACTGCCGGCCCGCGTCGAACGTGCCGAACGGTCCAGAGACGCCTACCGTCGTCTGCTGGTTGAACATCGCGGTGCCGCCCGTGGTGTCGGCCAGCCCGAGCTTACCGTTGCCGCTATTGAACACGCCTTGCAATCTGAAGTTGACCTTGTAGCCGCCGCCGATGTCCTCGGCACCTTTCAGACCCCAGAAGCTCGAATAGATGCCGGCGTCCTTGAATGCGAATACGTGCCCGTTGTTACGGGCGGTCGGCGCGAACGATGCCGCTGATGTGCTTTGATACATCAAGCCAGAATCGATCGCACCGTACAACGTTACCGACGACTGCGCATGCGCTACGCACGCGAATACCGCAAGCACTGCTCCACCGCTCCACTTCAGTTTCATTGACGTCTCCTCCGCTTTTTATGATTACCGGGCACCCCGGCCTGATGTCGACCAACTTTCGAACAAAACGGGATCACCGACCCCGAATGGCATATTCACCGCTCGTACATTCGCTTAGGATGCCGAAATACATCAACCGGATCCCGGTCTTAGATGCAGCCAAAACCATTGCTAGTCCGCCTCTGCCGCTTGAAGATAAAGGGCGGAATCTCGGCGCCTCGCCGGGAGCGATGGGTGCATCGGAGCACCCACGTCCCCCTGATGATTCAGCTTTCTAGGCAACCCACGAGGGCTGCCCGAGCACTCCGCTTTTCCGGTTCGGGAGATAGCCCACCTTCATGAGCGTTTCGTCGGTGGAGTCGTACCACTCCCCGATCCGGTAGATGCGACGAGCTTCATCACCGGTCGCCACCTCACGATACAAACTGCGCGACATATTCACCAGACGCTCGACCTGCTGCACCGACGTCATCCTCTCGCCCTTGCGGCCCCATAGCGTGTCCTCGATGCCGCAACGCACATGGCATCCCATCGCGATGGCCATCGTCGTCAGCGGATGCACGTAGCGCATGAAAGATTCGACGGTAAAGACCGCGTTATCCGGCAAGCGATTGATCATCTCCAGCATGTTGCGAGGATTCGGTCCCTCAGACCCGCCGCCGAGTTGAACCCAGTTCACCATTAGCGGCCCCTTGTAGATGCCGCGACGGATCAGACGCTCAATCGATTCCAGTTTGCCGATCTGCCCCACCATGAAGTGCGGCTGGATGCGGGCGGCCTGAAGTCGCTTCAGGTGCTCCTCCACGAACAGCGGACCGGCCTCGTACGACATGTTGCGATAGGCCTCAAAGAGAGCCGGCTCGGCGATGGAAGTGCCCTCGAATTCTTCCTTGGGATGAAGCTCGGTGATGTTCATCGTGGCGCTGTTGACAACGATCGTCACCTGGTCTGGCTTGGGATCGAGCGTCGCCAACATGTGCCGCGTGTCGTCCGACAGCCATTTGGCGGCCTGCCCCGAGTCTTCCGGTGCGAACGAAATGGAACCGCCGACCTGCAGGATCATCTTGGGCACGGCATCACGCAGCCGGGCCAGCAACTCATTGAACATCGAGAGCCGTTTGCTGCCCTTGCCATCGGCCTCTCGCGCGTGCACGTGCAGCAAGGTGGCGCCGGCGTTGTAGCAATCCACTGCCTTCTGGACCTGCTCTTCCATGGTGACAGGGATGTCGTCCGAATCACCGGGCAGGAACTGCGGGCCGTACGGAGCGACCTGAATGACCAACGGTTCCTGATTTTCGGGCAGCAGCGAATCATCGAGAAATTGCACGATTGTCTCCTTGGTTAAAATGGAAACGGATGAATTGGCAACGTTGCCGCGAACGCCGCAGCGATGCCGTCATTCGTCGAGAAAGCGTCGAAAATGACACCTCCTGTATGCGCAAACTAGTCGCATGGGCGGGACTCGATGGCTCGCGAACTTTTCCGGCACCAAACACTGCGTTTCGAATCACCGATCAATCGAAGGATCGATGAAACGTCATGGGTGCGAGCCACGCGCCTCGACCATGGGCTTGTGCCGGCCGGACCGACCGGAAGTTGCGAGTGCCGCCAGCTTCTCGCGACGTCCGTCGTGATCGGCGCGAACGAGAGTCGAGTCAGCGCAGCGATCGGATCAATTCTTTCGCCATTGGCCACTCGCCAAACCCCGCGGCCGGATTCAAATGGCCGACGTCGCCGAGATCGATCAGGCGGCTTCCCCAATTCGCGGCCATCTCGGAGACACGATCGAAACTCGCCAACGGGTCGTTGCGGCTCGCAGCGACGATGCTCGGGAACGGCAGCGCATTACGCGGGATCGGCAGCCAACCGTTCTGCGCCAGAACATCGATCGGGGTATGCCCGTGCGGCAGCGGCGTCTCGAGGTCCGGAGGCGTGGCAAGCAACGCGCCGTGGATTTCGCGTCGATGCTTTTGCGCCCAATGTACGGCAATCATTACGCCGGCACTGTGCGCTATCAGAATGACAGGGCCGTCGACGCGAGCCAATGTTGCGTCGAGCGCAGCGACGCGAGCGGCGCAGCTCAGCTTGTCCTGCTCGAGCGGCTCGACCGAGATAGCGTTGCTGAGCGTTGCTTCCAGCAGCGTTTGCCAATGTTCGGCCACGTGGTCACGCAGCCCGGGTACGATGACGATTGTCGGTTCCATCTAGCAGGTTCTCAGTGTTCTCGCCGATCGGCACAAAATTGGTTCGAAGCGGGTAGTCGCGCAACGCGTGAGGTTGATAGCCGCGAAGTGCCCACATGACCCTCCGAGAAATCAGTACGGCCTGGTGCCAGTGATTCCGGCACGATCCATCTTTCGAAAACACGGCGGATAATCCATCACCGCGTAGTGCTGCGTGGCGCTGTTATCCCAGATCGCGACACTGTTGGGCTTCCAGCGCCAACGCACCTGATATTCCGGGATGTACGCCTGACTGACCAGATAGCGCAGCAAGTCCCCGCCACCCGGGTTTGCGTCCTGCCCATAGCGGACATGTTCCGCGGTGTGGAAATTGGTGAAGTGCGTGGTAAAGACATTCACGTACAACACCTTCTCGCCGGTTTCCGGATGCGTTCGCACGACCGGATGTTCTGCGTCCGGGTATTGCGCCTTGAGCGCCAAGCGCTTTTCCATCGGCATCGACGCACCGAAGGTGGCTTCGATACTGTGGCGGGCCCGTAAATTGGCAATCTTTTCCTTGATATGGTCGGGCAGGTTCTCATAAGCCAGTACCATGTTTGCCCACATCGTATCTCCGCCAATCGGAGGACATTCAAGACACCGCAGCACTGCACCGAACGGCGGTGCGTCCCGCCAGGTGGCATCCGAGTGCCAGGCATTCTCATAGCGGTCCGGGCGCTGATCCGGTGTCTTGTAAATACGGACCAGACCCGGATGCTCAGGATCGCTGCCCGCAACCGGATGATCCTCGAGTTCACCGAATCGCCGAGCAAACGCCACGTGCACCGCAGGACTGAAATCCTGATCCCTCAGAAACAGAACGCGATATTTGAGCAATGCCGCGCGGATCTCGGTGAACAGTCCCTCATCGTCGACAGCATCCGCCAGCTTCACGCCCGTCAGTTCGGCGCCCAGCGCGTAGGTCAGTTGTTCGATATGCATCACGCAATGTCTCCCATCATTTACTTTTTGTGCACGGCGCTGATTGTTTCGTCATGCCGTGAAACTACAATTCAGCGTCATCTTCCTGCGCGACAACGCGGAAAACGGACGGCGCTTCAATGTCTCACGCGTGCCGCCGGCTCGACTCCCTCAACATTGCAACCTCAAGGAACCAGCACTGTCGCTCCGGTTGTTTTCCGCGACTCCAGCATGCGATGCGCTTCGGCGGCGTCTGCCAGCGCGAAGGTCTGTTTGGGCTCGCTCGAGATTTTCCCGGCGAGCACCAGATCGAACAGTTCCTTGGCCATGGAGAGCATGTGCGAGCGAGGCTTCACGTAATGCACCATCGCCGGCCGCGTGAACCAAATCGACCCCTTCAGGGCAAACGTCAGCGCATCGATGTGGACCGGGCCGGAACTCGTACCATTGCTGACGAGAGTGCCACGCACTTGCAGGCTGTCCAGCGAGGCCTGCAGGGTGTCCTTGCCAACTGAATCAAAGACGACCGGTACACCCTGTCCGTCAGTCAGTTCGCGCACGCGCTCGGCAATGTTCTCGCGAGAGGTAACGATCGTATGCGTGCAGCCGTTAGCTTTTGCGATTTCCGCCTTTTCGTCACTGCTTACGGTGCCGATCATCGTTACCCCAAGCGCACGCGCCCACTGGCAAGCGATCAGGCCTACGCCGCCGGCAGCGGCGTGGTACAGAATCGTCTCGTCACCCTTCAACGGATAAACCTGACGGAAAAGATATTGAGCCGTCATGCCCTTCATGATGAGAGTCGACGCCGTGCGATCGGAGATTCCGTCAGGCAGCGGGATCAGCACCTCGGCGGGCATCACGCGCACATCGGAGTAGGCACCCTGCGGCCCCATCAGATAACCGACGCGGTCTCCGACCCTGATGTCGGTCACACCCGACCCGACCGCCTCGACGACACCAACGGCGTCCGAACCCAGGCCGCCTGGCAGTTGCATCGGGTAATAGCCGGCGCGGTGGTAGATATCGATGAAGTTGACTGCGATATAGCTATGTCGGACTCGGGCCTGTCCCGGCCCCGGCTCGCCGACCACTACGTCTTCGAGCTTGAGTACTTCCGGACCGCCGATTTCGTAAAGACGAATTGCGTGTGGCATGTGAACCTCTCCATGAATGTCATCTGCTGTCGGTACAGGGCATCGTATTTCGTGACCGCGCTAACACCCTTATCGAGGTCATCCAAGATGCGAGTTAGCGCGATGAGTTGTTGTTGGCTACTATATTGGCAACCCGAAAATTAAATTTTAGTTTTCATGCCGTTTTCTTCATTTTTCGCGCCAGCTCGTATAAACCCCGAGGCCTCTTCTCATGGCGACTTTGCAGCGCAATCCAGCGACAGGAAATGAACCAAAGGCCCGGGCGGCCGCGCTGACGCACTACATCCAGGTAGCGCTTCGACACGGACTGCCCGCGCACGACCTGATGCGACAGTTCGGGCTTGATCCGGCCATGCTGGTGAACCGGGAGCAGCGCATCTCGTTCACGGCGGTTTGCCGTTTACTCGAGGCATCTGCATCCGAATCCGGCTGTCTGTCCTTTGGTATTCAGATGGCCCGGGCGCGAACGGCCTTCGACTTCGGGGTCATCGGCCTCCTGCTGGCACACAAGCGCACGCTTCGAGAAGTGCTTCTCGCGATGCTGAAATACCGTCACCTGTTGAACGATGCACTCGGGCTCTACGTCGAAACCACCGGATCGAAGGTCGTGATCGGCGAACAGATTCCGCACGACACCGGCGAATGGCCCCGACAAACGGTGGAACTTGCGATTGCCGTGCTGATGCGTACTTGCGTGGCGATACTCGGCCCAAACTGGAGGCCGATCAGTGTCCATTTCACGCATTCTGCACCACCGGATCTTCGAGATCACCGGAGCTACTTCGAATGCCCTGTGAAATTCGCAAGCGACTTCAACGGGCTGATTTGCCTCGACAGCGACTTGGACCTGCCCAATCCGTTGGCAGATCCGGAACTGGTGCGATATGCGGAAGGACTGGCAAAATCAGTCGGCTTGGAAGGTTCGCCGACCATCGACGCAGAGGTTCGCAACGCGATTTACTTGCTGCTGCCCGTCGCGCAGGCGGATATCGAACACGTCGCAAATCAATTGCACACGAGCGTCCGCTCGCTCCAACGCCATCTCGGCAATGCGGACACGACGTTCTCGAACCTGATTGAGGAAGTGCGCCACGACCTGGCGATTCGCTATATGAGCAAGGAGCGATATTCGATTGGGCGAGTTGCCGAGCTGCTCGGATACACGACTCACGCGTCCTTCACCCAATGGTTCACGCGGCGATTCGGTATGGCACCAAAATCATGGCGAAACGCCCACTGCAAATGAGATGGGACGACGCTCCGCGATTGTGCGATCCAAACCCCCTTGATCTTCAACGCTCGCGACACGTGCGTGTCCCAGATAGCTCCCGTCGCCTCCCCGTTTCAACGGCGGCACGGCGGTGGCATGCGGCTACGCTGCCATTTTGCGCAGCGGCTTCTTGTCGATCTTGCCGACACTCGTCTTCGGAATTTCCTCGACAAAGACAATGCGGCTTTCCTCGGGTACTGCGTAGCGACTGATGCGGTTTGTCTTCGCATGCATCATCAGATGCTCCCGGACGACGGAAGGCTGCAATCTCCCTCCGGCGCGCCCCACGACGAGCGCCATCGGGCGTTCGCCCCATTTGGCGTCCGGCACGCCGATCACCGCGCACTCGACAACGCCCGGCACCAGCGAGATCAAACGCTCCACTTCGATCGACGACACCCACTCGCCGCCCGTTTTGATCACGTCCTTGATCCGGTCCACGATCTGCACGAATCCGTCCGGATGCATCACTGCGATGTCTTGCGTGTGAAGATAGCCGCCCGCCCACAATTCCTCCGACGCTTGTGGCTCGTTGTTATAGCCGAGCGTCAGGAATGGCGCACGCAGAACGATTTCTCCCGGACTCTTGCCGTCGCGTGGTACGTCGTTCATGTTTTCGTCGACGACGCGAAAGTCGACCATCGGAACAGGGCGACCTGTGGAGCATCGCATCTGCACTTCCTTCTTATAATTTTCGGCAGTGTCGTTGCGGTTGTTCGATGCGAACCCTGGGGGCAACTGCGCAAGCGCGACGATCGGACCTGTTTCAGACATGCCGTAACCGGTAAACACATCGATGCCGCGCCCCAGCGCCGCATCACAAAGCGCAGGCGACAGCGCCGACCCGCCGATGATGAGTTTCCACCCCGAGAGCGCACTGTCTCCCTGTGGGGCGGCCTGCAGCAGCATCTGCAGGATCGTTGGCACACAGTGAGAAAACGTGACTTTCTCCGTCTCGCGCAACCGAAGCAGCACCTCCGGCTCATAGCGACCGGGCAGGACGGTTTTGAGTCCAAGCATGATGGCGATATACGGCATACCCCATGCGAGCACATGAAACATCGGCGTGATGGGCATGTAGACATCTTCACGATGCAACCTCTGGCCATCGCGAGGCGCACACAGACTCATCGCCGTCGCCATCGCATGCATGACAATGTTTCGGTGGCTATAGCTGACCCCTTTGGGATCGCCGGTCGTGCCCGTCGTATAAAAGACCGCGGCCTTCGTGTTCTCGTCGAAATCATCGAACGCGAACTCCGGCGACGCCTGCTCAAGCAATGCCTCATACTCGCCGGCAACCGGCAGGTCGGTCTTCGGCATGGGTTGACCGTCGGCCAGCACCACCACGCTGCGCACGAACCGCAGTTCATCCCGGATCTGCGTGAGGGTTTCAACGAAATCCGCGTGAACCAGGACGACTTCGGCTTCGGAGTCGTTCAGCGTGTAGAGAATTTGTTGCGGTGACAACCGGACGTTCACCGTGAACAGCGTTGCCCCCATCATCGGAATGGCGAAATAGCTCTCGAGATAGCGATGGCTATCCCAGTCCATGACCGCAACGGTCGAACCGTGCCGAACGTCGAGGGAGGTCAGTGCCGAGGCGAGCCGGCAAATACGACGATCGAATTCGCGGAAGCGGTAGCGCAATTCCCCTCGATAGGTGATTTCCTGGTCGCCATGGAGGCTTCGTGCGTTGAGCAGCAACTGCTTGATCAAAAGCGGATAGGCGTAAGCCGACGGCGTCGCGGCTACCAGATTCTCTTGCATATGTATCTCCATCCCGCGCGGGAGGTATTTTAGTCAGGGGTAACGGGTGACGCGAGCGTGCTTCAAGTCGTCGCGGACGGGGCGTCGACGCACATCACGAACTGCCCATCGTGCTCTTGAACGGGAAATTTCTTCGGACACAGGCCCGATACCTCCCGCTCGAGGCCATCCCGCAAATCGAAGCGCATCCCGTGCGCCGGACAGCGCAAGACGTGTCCTTCCAATTGACCGCTGGCCAGCGAAGCGCCGTTGTGCGGGCACGAGTTATCGACGGCGAAAGCCTTGCCGTCGATATTGAAGACGACGACGCTCCGTCCGTCGACAAAGACAAGCTTGCGCTGCCCCGGACTCAGTTCTCCAACGGGTGCGATTGGAATACGACGTGACATGGCTGACTTCCTTCATCAGAATTTTCTAACGCAACCACGATACTTCCGATGGCTCGGCGGAAATGATTTCCGCCCCATCCCATAGGGCCGACCAGAACGCGTCTATATGGTCGACCGACCAGCGCCACAATCCGTCATAGTCGCCAAACGACAATTTGCGCTGAGACGACAGCCATTGCATGAATTGCGTGACGCGAGCTGAAGCAACGGTATCGGCTGACGGCATCCAGACCGGCATGTCCTGCGCCGTCGATTGCGGTTCCGGTAACTGAAGAAGAGGACTGGAGTGGTTCATCGCGAGCCTAAAGAGAGAAGCTGAATTTCGACGACATGACGCATGGCCAGGATGTTCAAGCCGATACAGCAGTCGGCGGCACGTCGGATGCTGCCGCGTCCACATGAACCCCAAGGACTCGAGCCACGTCGGATTCATAGGTACGCTGAGCAAGCAGGAAACACATCGCCGCAACGATGCCGAACGCCGGCATGATCGCGAGCGCCGTTTGCAGGCCCCACATATCGGAAAACCACCCACCCAAAACCGGACCGACAGCGAGACCGAAGAGGTTCTGGAACAGCGACAGAATCGAAGCACCGGTCGCGCGGGCGCCAGGATGGACGACGTCGAAGATCACACCGGCAGACGGCGCCAGCGTGCAAGTCATCAGGAACCCGCCGAACGCGATCAGGAGGAATTGATGTGGCGACGAGGCAGCCACGGTGAAAGCCGTCAGGAAGACCACGAACGTCACCACCGCGAGCGACGCGACCATGACGAGCTTCCTGGTATGTCCGCGGGCTCCCAGCCGATCAGCCAGGTTTCCCCAGACGATCCCCCCAATCGCTCCACAGAGCACGACGAGTGCCGCTTCCCGTGCCGCACGATCCGGAGCAATCCCATGGAATCGCATGAAGTAGCTCGGCAGCCAGGACCAGATCGTCGATATCACGATCAGCTGAAATGCAGCACCCAGACACGTCCACCAGATCGTCGCCGAGCCGAGTATCGTTCCGACGACCTGACGGACAGTGGCCAACGGCGACGAGCGCGCCCGCTCCGAGCGAGGCGTCAGCGCAACGGTTTTGTAATCCGACACCAGCAGATACAACACGGCCAGCACGAGACCGGGCACCCCGACCACGCCGAACGCCGCACGCCACCCCCAGTACTTCGCGACTTCGGCCCCCACTAGCACCCCGAGTACCGATCCAAGCGACGCCGCCGCCAGCAAGCCACCCTGGAGTGTCGCGCGCAAGCGTCGAGGAAACAAAGTGGCGAGCAACGCTCCGCCCACTGACCCGTAGCCCGTTTCACCGACGCCGACCATCGCACGCGCTGCGAACATCGCTCCATAGCTGCTCGCGAACATGCACGAGATGGACGCCAGACTCCAGAGTGACGCCATGACGAAAATGCTTTTGACTCGACTGAACCGGTCGGCCAGGAGCGCCACCGGCAGGCCACCCAGCGCAACGACGATGGAAATGATCGACACGAGCGCACCGAGCTGCTTATCGGACAGACTCCAGGCGAGCTTCAGGTGCGGAAACAGTGAAACGATGACCTGGCGATCGATGTAATCGAACAGCATCAACGCAAACGTCATGGCGAACGCAAACCACGCCCGTGGACGACTGACGAGGTAGTCGTCGCGCTCACCGGCCTGATGTTCGGGGGAATACAAGTTCATTGATGTCTCCGGCATGAGGGCATTTGCGTAGGTCGCTGCCACTTTGATAGTTGCCAATATGTCGATGCAGTCGAGACGACTGCCGGGATCGCCCCATTTGGGCTCCCCCGCGTCTCCGTGTTTTTCGACTCCCGTCGGGGTCGATATGGGACTTCGCAAGTCAATCTGCCGCGAGCCCCTGACCGGGGCTCTGCCCCGGTCTCACCCTTTACGCCGCGCGCAACGGTACGCTTCTCACACCCGGCGCGCGATTCGGGGCCATCCCGAGCTTCCGCAAGGTCTCGTCGGTGCTATTCCAGAACGTGCCGGTTTGGTAGATGCGATGAGCATCTTCACCGGTGGCAATCTCGCGGTTCAGTTCACGAGCGATGCGGACCATCTTCTCGATCTGCTGGACCGACGTCGCGCGCTTGCCATCGGGTCCATTCAACGTGTCTTCGATACCGACACGCACATGCAACCCAAGAGTGATGGCCATCGTGGTCATCGGCACCACGTTGCGATTCAGCGACTCGAGCGTCAGCACCGCGCCGTCCGGCGTACGCCGCACGAACTCGAGCATATCGGCCGGATGCAGACCAGCCGCACCGCCTCCGATCGCCACATAGTTCAGAATCAGCGGCCCCTTGTAGACCCCCGAACGAATCATGCGCTCGACCGTTTCCAGGCTCGACATGGTACCCAGCATGAAATGCGGCTGAGTGCCGTTGGCGACCAGACGCCGGATGTGCTCCTCGTGCCACGACGGATTGGAGGGGACGACCATGTCGCGATACGCCGCTTGCATGACCGGATCGGCCATCGAGGTGCCGGCATAGTCTTCTTCTCGCATCAACTCCATCAGGTTCATCTGCGTGGTGTTGATTGCGACCGTCACCTGATCCGGCTTCGGATTCAGCTCGGAGAGCATGTGGCGCGTATCGTCGCTGAGCCACTTGGCCGCCTGTCCGTCGTCTTCCGGGGCGAACGAGATCGAGCCGCCGACCTGCAGCACCATTTTCGGCACGGCTTCGCGCAGACGCGCCAGCATCTCGTTAAACATCGACAGGCGCTTACTTCCCTTGCCATCGGCTTCTCGCACATGGACGTGCAGGACGGTGGCCCCGGCGTTATAGCAGTCCACCGCTTTCTGCACCTGCTCGTCCATCGTCAGCGGAATATCGTCCGAATCGCCGGGAACCCATTGCGGTCCATAAGGCGCCACCTGAATGACCAACTTTTCCTGATTTTCCGGCAGAAGGGAGTCATCTAGAAATTGCATGTCTGTTGCTCCTGTTGGATATCAAAGAGTTCACAAGTTGCCGAAATCGCTCATGCCTATTTGCCATCATTTGGCAAAGCCCATTACGAGCGCGTTCGCTATGTGATGTGCGATCCGCTTTTTGCTGGACTCTCAACATCAGCGGTCGCCTTGGCATCAACTATATGGCAGGGCGGAAAATTGACTTTAGTTTTAGTGCCATTTTCTTCACTTTCAGTGCCAACTCGTGTATACCCGATGCAGGCAGACATCGACGGATCGTGCGTGCATAGAGCAAGTCAAGCTCGTCCACGAATTAGCTGATTGGGCCGATTTAGCACAGGAGCGATTACCCGCCGTACAGTAGCTACGTGAGCAACGACAGGCCGCGACGGATCCCGCACCTCGGCATAGACGCGTTCTACGAGTCAGTCGAGTTGCTGCGCAATCCGGAACTGTGTGACATCGGCTGCGCTCGATCATCGTCGAACGCGAGCCGGTTTACCGCCAGCAGGAAACCGTCCACGGCTTCGCCAGCGGGATGT
>NZ_FCON02000167.1 GCF_001544535.1 Caballeronia choica
TTGATCGCCCGATGATCTTGCTCGACAACATTGTTCAGATACTTGTTCTGCCGAATCTTGATCGGTGTTTCCCGCTCCGCGTTGAGAGCATCCAGCGCGGCGAGGTTCGCACCGCTTTTATCGATTGTCACCGCCTCGGGTTCGCCGTTTTGCTCGATTGACTTTTCGAAGTAGCGCCGCGCCGCGGCCTTGTCACGATGGGCACGCAGCAGAAAATCCACCGTGTTACCCTCCTTGTCGACTGCGCGGTACAAATACTTCCACTGGCCTCGGACCTTGATATACGTTTCGTCCATTCGCCAGCTCCGACCGACGGCTTTCTTGTGGCGACGAAAGGTCTTCTCCAGTACCGGCAACACCTTGATGGCCCAGCGGTGCACAGTTGAATGGTCGACTGAGATTCCGCGCTCCGCCATCATCTCTTCCAGGTGTCGAAGGCTCAGCGGATAGGCCACATACCAGCGCACGCACGTCAGGATCACGTCGAGCGGATAGTGCAAACGCCTGAGCACCCGTGCCAAGGCTGGATTCAGAGTCGTCATCAAGCGTCCGATCGTTCGCATTGTCATGGCTCATGATACCCGACGCTTACTGCGACAAAACCGTCGATGGTCTGGCCTTGATCGACTCGAGCGCAAGCTTGAACTTGCCCTCGAGCCGGATCAGGTTCTCCCGGTTCTCGGGCAGATCGGTGGCCGACAGGTGGCGACAGTCTGCGAAGCACTCGAGATGTTTAGGACAGGGATCGACCGTAAACGAATTGAGGCAATGCCCATACGGTGTGGCATGGAAACCGCCGGCTTCGGCACGAAGGTACTCATACGCGGCAGCATCCCCCTCTGTTGCCTGGATACGCCGGAACGCATCCACAATCGGGCCATTGGCCTTGCCACCCTTGATGAGCCTGGCAACCGTGCCGGCTTTTGCACCGAGCATGATCTCGATGTCCTGCGGGAGCTCGATCTGGTCCAGTTCCTCGGCGAGGCTGCGATGATCGTACTCGTAACTCTGTGCAACGCTGCGCCGGTTGAAGCGCTTCGAGATGATCGTGTCGGCGACGCCCAGCCGGAACAGCTCGGTGTTTTGCAGATGACGCAGCATGTGTGACTCGATCTTGAGCGCGCGGTCGTCGTCTGTTTCACCATACTTTGCGAACAGATTTGGCACGGCACCATCGTCTAGCAGGCCGTCATAGATAAATTCAGGGTCCGGGCGGCTCACCGCCATGTAACGCGTCACATCGCACAGGCCATCGTTGCGCTCCTCGGCGAGCGAACGCTTGGGCTGCACGAACAGAAACTCCCATGGCTGGACGACGCCGACCGCAAGCGGCAATGGGGTGGTGTCCGACACCTTCGTTGGCGTTTTGAGCCGGATATGCTCTTCGAACTCTCCAACGTGCAGATGCGTCGCGTGCCATTCCATCCGCTCCAGGGGGCTGACCGGTGAGCCGTCGCCACGACGGAAGCGCAGGCTCGCCTTGCCTTCGCGCATCGCCTTGACCAGACGATTTCCGAACTGATAGATGGCCATGTTGAGCTTGAGGTCACCACTGCGGCGTCGTTCCAGCTGATAGTCATGCAACTCAACGAGTAGCGCCGGATCGAAACCGTCACGGTAGCGTTCGATGAACGGTTCCTGCTCGATATCCAGCCAGAACGGATTACCCATCAATCGCGTATAGATTTCGGTGACAGGCACGAGGCTATCGGCCGGGTACCACGGAAGCAGACGCCCCGTTTCGCATTGCAGCTTCAGCGTCGCGCGCAGCGGTTCCGTGATCCTGGCCACGTGGTCAAGCGTCCCAGTCAGCAGTGCGCGGAACATGTCGGGAACAGGCTGCGTACTTTCACGCAGGATGCGGCTGTCCGCCTCGTCGTCCTGCTGCTTTTCCGCGAAGTGCCGCACCATCAGTGACGTCGAGATGCCACCGGCTTCGCCGGCAGGCCGACCCTTTGAGTCCAGATACGTCCGCTCGCACTTCCAGTCGACCGGCAACAGGGCAGCTTCGCCCGCACGCATGCCAGTCACGATCAAGGTGCGCACGGCGGCGAACCGCAGATCGTCCATGAACGAGCGCGGCTTCTCGGTCATCACGATCCGGACCAGTTCCCAGAACGCCCTGCGTTCGGGTAGCCGTTCGTCGCGCTTGCGCGCCTCCAGGTCCGCGCGCAACTTCTCCCGCGACCAGGTATGTTTCGCCCTGATCGCGCTTTTGCCCTTCATCCGCGAAACGGCAAGCGACGAGTACAGCGGACCCGCATCGCAGAGGTGCTGCGCGTCGAACACGAGCTTGACGATGCCTGCTACCAGGTCCCCCAGTTTTCCGGTTGCCTGGACAGCCTTGCCGATCCGGATGGCAACGTGAAGGTCATCGACGGTCAGCGCCCACGGCTGCCTCTCCACACACGTTGCGATGACCCTCAGGGGCCGCGCGATGCACTGCGTCACATATCCGGTTGTGTTACGCCTGAACAGCAGCTGCTCGGCGACGGCCGCCTTGACCAGATCCTGCCATGCGTCAGACAGCGGCCGTCTGTGCAGCGGTGCCAGTCCGCGCTCGGCGCGCTCCGCATTGACGATCGCCAGTGCCTTCGCGTCAGCGCCCAGGTCTCGCAGGTAATGGCTCGGCGGCGGTACGTCGCCGGCAACGATGGTAAGGTTCCAGCCAACGCCGTCGCATGCAGCGCCCGTTTCGTCGAGAGGCATGTCCCATGACAGGCCTTTGTCATGGGCCAGCGTTTTGCCCAGGTCGATGAACGCAGAGTAGTGTGAATTCATCGGGTGTCGCCTTCCAGTTCCTCGATGACCGCCTGTATGTCAGCGATCGTACGCTGCAATTGCAGATATGCCGGCGACCGGATGTCGCCGCGAGAACTCTGGTCGAAGAAGATCACCACTTCGCGCATCTCGGCCAGCACGCGCTCATGCATCGTCTTGTCATGCAGGGGCATGAACTTCCTGCAGCCGTAGCACGACGTTATGGGGTTATACGGGCAGGCAGGCTGTCCCGAAGAACATCCACCGATACCTGCAATTGGAACGCCGTGAGGGACACCAGCGATCTGCTGGTCACCCTTGAGTTGGGTGAGCTCCTCCGAGGAGATGAACCGGTCGTGGGCAATTTTCGCCACGCGTCGGTATATATCCGACGCACCGAGCGCCCGGTTGACCCGTTCCGCGTGGGTGGCTGAGGTCGCGTAGTACACCAGCCCCGTCTGTATATGCGAATGACCCAGAAACTCGGCCAGTTCTTCGTGGCTCGCGCCGGCGTCGACGAGTCGCTGGGCAGCCGTGTGACGAAGGTCCGTAGGCGTACCGCGATCGTTTGAGCCAATCAGCTTCCTCACGACGCTGGCAATCCGGCTTCCGGCATCCTTGGCAGATTCGACCACAAAGAAGCGGGCTGAACCGGGCGTCCTTTCGGCCTGTCGTATTGCGTACAAGGAAGCGAAGATGGGAGCCCATTCACGCTTGACCTTGCGAGTCAAAGGCCTCCTGCTGGACTCACTTTTCTGCTTGGCCATGTGGAAGGTAAGATGTACTGCTGGCATGGATTCGGATACGTCGTGCCAGATACGGACATTGCGCATTTGCAGTTTCGCGATCTGAACGGGGCGCATGCCAAACTGGTAGGCACACAGCACCATGGCTGCCTCGTCCAATGCAGAAGGTAACGCTCCCGCTGCGTTTCCGGATTCCGTGGCAACCTGATCGGCAATGCTGTCCAGGTAGCGAACAATGCACGCTTCCTCTTCGACCGAGAGAAACACGTCTCCAGATCGAACGCCTGCATGGACGTCTCGTGCAGGCCACGGGAGCCCGCTCAGGAACTCCAGATACAATTCGGACCAGCCGTTCAACCGATGGCGACATAGCATGCGGAGAACCGTCTTGACACACGAATAGGCCGTCATAGGCAGGTCCCGCGAGCGCAGGATCATCCACTGCCGGAGAATTCCGGTTGGCGTTGCGCTCAGCACCGACGCCATCTCATCACGACTGATATGCAAGCCACCGGTTACAGTATGAAGACCCGTGGATATGCTGAAGTCCTCGCCGAGCACAAATGCGAAGACGTGTTTCAGAAGTAACCCGTAGGTCGCTCCAAACCGGGCAAAGTCAAATGCCCCTTTCGCGCCGTCGTACACGTATTCGAAGGAACCGGAGTCTTCGGGATCGGATATTGATCTCACACAGTCATCGAAATCATCGTAGTAGCGGATGACAGGAGGCAGAATGGGCAGGGCAGCCAGTACCTTCTCAATAGGGTCGTCCTGCGCCGCGTCCAGAGAGCGAAACAGTTCGCTCGGTATCTGCGATCCGCTCATGTCAACGCCCCTTTGGAAGGGCGCGCAGGACCGCAACCCGATCATCAAAGGCGTCGTTCCAGACATTCGCAAGCCGATCCTCGAATACGGCATGGGCGTAGCGCGAAGGCATGACCGATTTACTTGACCAGCCGAAGAAGGTCCGCATTTTCTGCAGTGCCTCGTCCATTGAATCGCCTTGCTCGAGCAACTGATGAAGTCGAACGACCACACACGTGTGGCGTAGACCGTGCGGTGTTATGGATTCCTTACCAGTCCGATCCTGCAGCTCATTTAATACGTCAGACGGCAGGCAACGCGACACCTGGGCAAACGCCTTTGTCAGCGTTTCGGTGGCGAGCGGCATATTGGATTGAGCATTCAGCAGGAACGGGTGATCGGGCCGCCCGCGATAGTTTCCTACATAGGTCTCTACTATGGTGGCCGTTAGCTGACTGACGGGCACCTGACGGACGGAGTGCACGGTTTTGATCGAAGGTTTCGAATACCGAGGGTCACCATCGTCATCTTCATACTCGTTTTCCTGAACGTTGAGCCAGTATCGAGTCCTTTTCTGCTTCTGGTCGTAGGCGCTTTTCACTGCGTCCGCAGGAAGCAGCAGAACCTCGCCGCGCCGCAGCCCCTGATGCAACATCAGCACAAATGCGACGTAGACACGCCAACGCGTTTTCATGCGTAGAAACGGATTTTGCGGGCATTCCGGATCAAGCACGGCGTACAGCGCTTCGACGGTACTCGCTGGAAGCGATCGGACCGCGTCCACTGCAGCGCGCCTGCGAACGTGCAATTGGCTGTAAAGCGACGACAGCCGGTGCAGTCGCTGTTCTATGTGCCTGAGCCGATCATCGGCGCTCCCGGCGCTGGAAAGCCAGGTGATGACGTCGGTTACAAACCCGAGGCCAGTCTGCCAGCGATTTTCGTCCGCACTGGTTACCGCCGGCTGATTGCGGATCGAGATGAACCACGATTCGAGAATCGCCGCCAGTGCTTCGTCGTCAAATCCACTCAGCGCATCATCAAGTGCGCCGGTGCCAATCAGCTTGTCCGCATGCTGATACAGGTTTTCAACGTACCGAAGCTTCTGCGTGAGGGTTGAACCGGCCAGCTGTGCTATCGACGTCGCCGACCAGATCGCAGCCCAGTACCGCGGCAGGCCATATTGATCGACCAACACCGGGCCACGAAGTGCTGCAGGCACAAGGTTGCTGTTGAGTTGACGAAACACGGGCCGCTCGCGACGAATACGCAACGGCCAAATTTACCATTCGCTGTGTGTCAGGTTGCTGACTCGGTGCGCTTTCATGCAACACTTTCAAACTGACCACATATGACGCTAAATTCCTTTATGTCAATCACGCGGCGGGAAAATGCTGTTTTGCATTGTGTATCAGGTCCCATGTCCTCAAAAAACGCGCGTCGATAATGGTAGATCACACGCCCCACAGCCGATCGAACCCGCGACGCCCGACAAACTTTTCATTGACAGTGCGCGGAAGAAGACAGGGAAGTTGATTGATGAAGTGAGTTCATAAGCCTATGCACCGTATCGTATTCAAAAGCCGATAGTAAGGGTATACGCTTGAGTCATCGCGATGTAGCTGACAGCCTGGTAGGACCGCTGCCGAGCTTCTCGTCAAATATCAACCCATCTTGGAGCGTGTCATGAACCGCAAAGTATTCGCTACTCTCTTTTTCATCGGTTCCAGTGCATTCGCTGGGTCAGCTTTCGCTAGCGGCTACGGTCCGCCTCCGTTTTACCGGCCCGCTGTCGGTGCGCCGAGCTCACAACAAGGACCGAGCGCGCAAACAATTGCTGCCGAGCAGACCGCGCACGGCATCGATACGTATAGTTTTGGCAGTTCGCGCGACACGCAGACGCAATCGGGTGCCCGGCGCGTTGAGGGCACAAGCAACACCACTTCGTCGTCGGTCAGTAATTAAAACGCTCCGCGAGGCAGGCTTGCCATGTGAACGCCCGGTGTAGAGGTGGGCGCTTGCAGGAGGTTGAGTGAGTGTGACTCGCGAGAAAATCGATATTTATCTGGAGCATGATGCCTTAAGCCATTGGCAAAAGCCGTCATCGAAATTGAACGCGCAGGGCTTCCAATTCGATAAAAGACCCAACCATGGTTTAGACACGGAGCGGATTGTTTGATGACCGCTCTGTCGCCGACCCAGCGCGTTTTATGTGCAAGCATGACGTTCGAGTGGGCCGGCGGACTGGGCATGCGAACCCATTTGGCCGCCAATACTGCAGAAGTGGTCAGATCGCCCACGCGAAGAGAGGGTGAAGACAAAGATCATGTTCAAACCACATTTAAAGGAATCAGCCGGGCATTCGGTTGTTGCAACCCTATTCCCGATAATGACTGCTGTGCTGGCCGGCTTCCTGATCATTGGCGTGGCGCTCCCCGTACTGCCTCTACATATCACAAAGAATCTCGGATTCGGACCACTGGTTGTTGGACTGGTGGCCGGTGCACAGTTCGCGGCAGCGCTGCTCTCACGCATTTGGGCGGGTTCCTACTCTGACAGGCGCGGTGCAAAGCGCAGCGTCTTAGTCGGCCTAATCGCCGCCACCGCCGCCGGACTGCTGTACCTTCTGTCGCTTGCATTCCTAAAGGAACCGATGGGTTCTGTCGCGATTCTGCTCGTCGGTCGTGCGGTTCTCGGCGGTGCCGAGAGCTTCATCATCACCGGTGGCATTGCCTGGGGGCTGGGTCTCGTTGAAAGGGAGCATGTTGGCAAAGTCATTGCATGGGTCGGAACTGCGATGTTTGCAGCGATGGCGCTGGGTGGTCCTCTTGGGTCCATTCTCTACACATCATTTGGGTTCGTCGCGATAGCACTGATCACCGCCTTTCTGCCGCTATTCGTTTTCGCATATGTGAGCCGGACCCCGGCAGCGGTACTGCCCGGTCACGGACAGCACGCTTCTTTCAATGCCATCCTGAGAGCCGTTTGGTTGCCCGGACTCGGCGCGGCGCTCGCCAGCATGGGGTACTGCGCGATCTTGGCGTTCAGTTCACTTTTCTTCGCGGACATGCATTGGCAGCCGGTATGGATGGCCTTCACCGCATTCGGTGCTGCATTGATCGCGGCGCGCACCATCGCTGGGCATCTTCCAGACCGGTTAGGAGGCGCACGAGTTGCCTTCATATTCGTCATCGTGCAGGTAGCGGGCCTTTTAATCATGTGGCTAGCAAAGACAACGTTGCTCGCGTCCCTAGGCGCCGCCCTTTCAGGCGTCGGCTATTCACTCGTCTACCCAGGGCTCGGCGTCGAAGCAGTTCGCACGATTGCACCCAGCAATCGCGGCATGGCGATGGGTCTCTATACGGCCTTTCTAGATGTGGCGATGGCTCTGGGCAGCCCCTTCCTTGGATGGGTCGGCGGACACGCCGGCCTGCGTTCAGTGTTCCTAGCCAGCGCCGCGATAGTTGGCTGCGCCGCTGCCGTGGCCATGTTTCTCCAACGTCGACAGCACGTAAGTGCATGATCGATCGCAGACTATCGCTATCAAACTCCTCGTCGGATGGTTACCCGTGAACATTGCCTAGGATTTTCCAACAACGAACGTGGAATCCGTTGAAGCGCTTTACATTCATGACCGTGTCTGATTAAAGTGGCGGAGCACTGCTGTTGTCATGACCCCGGCTCATGAGTCTGGGGCGCGGTAGCAGCGGGTTCGCGCACGAAGAGTTCGGTGCGCGAGTTTTAATTCGACTACAGCGGGCGCCTGGCGCAATGGCACGTGAAAACTTTAACGACATCCTCGTCTTTCTCGCAGTCGCGCGGGAGCGCAGCTTTACACGTGCTGCCGCGAAGCTTGGCGTCTCCCAATCCGCACTGAGCCATACGATTCGTGACCTTGAATCGCGGCTGGGCATTCGCTTGCTCACCCGGACGACGCGCAGTGTGTCGATGACCGAAGCCGGAGAGGACCTCTTTCGAACCGCCGCGCCGCGGGTCGAGGAAATCGATGCCAAGCTGTCGGCCTTGTCGGAGTCAAGGGATAGACCTGCAGGCATCGTTCGCATCACCGCCACCGATCATGCGATCGACGCCATCGTTTGGCCGAAGGTGCGCAGGGTGCTGCGCGACTATCCGGAAATACAGGTGGAAATGACAGTCGACTATGGGCTCGTCGACATCGTGGAGGACCGATACGACATGGGCATACGGTTTGGCGATCAGGTTGCCAAAGATATGATCGCCGTGCGCATCAGCGCGGACATTCGTATGGCCATCGTCGGCTCGCTCGCGTATTTTGAACGCCGGCAATTGCCACGCTCACCAGAAGACCTGCTCAAGCACGACTGCATCGCGCTGCGCCTGACGACAACCAAGGGCCTTTATGCCTGGGAACTTCAGAAAGGGAAGCGTTCGGTTCAAACCCGCGTGAGTGGACAGACCATTTTTAACTCGCAACCGCAAATGATCCGGGCCGCGATTGACGGCTACGGTTTGGCGTTCGTTCCCGAGGACGCCGTGCTACCGCACATCCAGAGCGGTGAATTGCGGCCGGTGATGCGCGACTGGTGCCCTGCGTTTCCGGGCCTTCACGCCTATTACCCGAGCCGACGTCAGAGTTCAAAAGCATTCTCTGTTGTCTTGGAAGCGTTGAAACAGCCGTTGTAAAGTCGGGCTACTGCCTTGGGGCTAGCTTAAGCTTGCCCCGCAACGCGTGACGCGGTCCTACCCGCATTTTCGCATCGAACGCGCGATGCGACCGCCGACAGCACCGCACCGGCGAGGAGCAACCCGGCTGAGAGACCAAACGTCGCGCGATATCCGCTGCTGTCGAAAAGCAGGCCGCCGAGCGTCGCGCCGAGCGTGATAGCAAGCTGGATAACCGCCACCATCAGGCCCCCACCGGCTTCTGCATCGCCGGGGAGCGTTTCAGATAGCCACGTGAACCAACCGACGGGTGCTGAGGTAGCGATCAAACCCCACGCGGCCAGCAATACCGCGGTCGTCGCTACGGATCCGCCAAAAAACATCAGTGTGACGGCAATGCCGCTCATAAGTAAGGGAATCGCGATCAACACGCCATGCAGATTCCGTTTGATTATCGAGCCGACGAAAACTGTGCCGCCCAACCCTGCGGCGCCGATCACGAGCAGCATGAAAGACAGAATTGACACGTCTACCTTCGTCACCGTCTCAAGAAAGGGACGCAAGTAGGTGAACAGCGAGAATTGCCCCATAAACAACAGAGCGACAGCGCCGACTCCGCATAAGACCTGACGGTCGCTGATTATTTGAAGTACGCCGCGCCTAGTCTGCGCTTGGCGTTGCGCGGGTAGTTTCGGCAAGGTGAGCGCCTGCCAGATAAGCGCAACGGCGGCAAGCGGCACGACGCAGAAAAAGGCACCTCGCCATCCAATGATTGAGCCAAGGAAACTTCCGGCGGCCGCGGCGACTGCCGTCGCAAGCGCACTGCCGCCCTGTACTACCGCGATCGCACGCGGCACGAAAGCATCGGGTGCGATACGCATCATCACGGCCGTGGACATCGACCAGCATCCGCCAATTGAGACACCGAGCAGTGCGCGCCCAAGCATCAAGACAGTGTAGGTGGGCGCCACGGACACGAGAACGCCCGAGGCTACCATCAGCGCTGTCAGCGAGAGAATCACCTTCTTTCGGTCAAAACGTCGCGTCAACGTTGACACAGAAAGGCTCGTCAGAACCGCAAAAAATCCCGACACAGAAATCGCCTGCCCCGCCTGCCCTTCGCTTAGAGAAAGCTCATGTGCGATGGGCGTCAGAAGGCTGACGGGCAAGAACTCTGATGCGACGAGGGCGAAGGCACAGAGCGACATGGAAAGCACAGCGCCCCATACCTGTTTGTTCGATAGGGTGGATCGGGTCATCGGAAAGAAAATTAATGCTTAGATGCGGCGAGAGCGGCGCCTTTGCGAAGCAAAAGGTTCGACCAAGGTGCTAATTTACAGCAGGCTGTCAATGGGATTAATCCCTGAAAACTCATCGGGCTTATGAATACGGATCATGAATCGGCCGGCTTAGCGCCCTTATAGTTGGAGGATTGAGCACGCTCGCCGCCGTGCGCGCGTTTCCAGGAGCGAAAAATATGAACGCTAGTAGCCAGCACGTTGGCGACGACGGCGTCGCCGCAAATTGCAACGCCGCGGAAGACAATCTGAACATCACTCGGCGAAGTCTTCTAAAACTCGCAGGAATGGGCGCTGCCACAATCGCCAGCGGTTCGGTGTCGATTTCCAGCATGTCCGCCGAAGCACCTCCGCCGGGTGCCGCCACTGTGCCAGCATCGAAGGTCCTGTTGCATGTGAACGGCGTGCCGCGCGAACTTTCGCTGGACACACGCACGACGCTGCTCGATGCGCTGCGTGAACAGCTGCATCTGACTGGCACGAAGAAGGGCTGCGACCATGGACAATGCGGCGCGTGCACCGTAATCGTCGACGGACGGCGCATCAACTCCTGTCTCACGCTTGCGGTGATGCATCACGGTAGTCAGGTCACCACCATCGAAGGCCTTGGCACGCCGGCGAAACTCCATCCAATGCAGGCGGCGTTCGTCAAGCACGACGGCTTCCAGTGCGGCTACTGTACGCCTGGGCAGATCTGCTCGGCAGTCGCCGTGCTCGATGAAATCAAGGCCGGTGTGCCGAGTCACGTCAGTACGGACTTGCTGGCTCCTCCTCGTCCGACCAACATGGAAATGCGCGAACGCATGAGTGGCAACATCTGTCGCTGCGGGGCCTACTCCAACATCGCCGAGGCGATGACCGAGGTGGCGGGAGGTCGGGCATGAAACCGTTCACCTACGAGCGCCCATCGACGCCTGCCGCCGCCGCAACTGCTGCCCAGCAGACGCCGGGCGCGAAGTTCATTGCTGGCGGAACAAACCTGCTTGATCTGATGAAGTTACAGATCGAGACGCCGGTTCATTTGATTGATATTAACGGGCTTGGCTTCGATCGAATCGAGACGACGCCCGAGGGCGAACTGCAAGTCGGCGCGCTTGTGCGCAACACGGATCTTGCGGCGAATCAGACAGTACGTCGCAACTATCCCTTGCTCTCGCGGGCATTACTCGCCGGTGCGTCTGGTCAACTGAGAAACAAGGCGACGACGGCGGGCAATCTGCTTCAACGCACGCGCTGTCCCTACTTCTACGACACCAACCTCCCGTGCAATAAGCGCGCGCCCGGTAGCGGCTGTTCGGCGCTACAAGGAAGCAGCCGGTCCTTGGCCGTGATCGGTGGCAACGATGCCTGTATCGCCACCTATCCCGGCGACATGGCCGTTGCATTGCGAGCGCTTGACGCGATCATCAACACCGTTAGCGCGGATGGTACGGTGAGAAACATACCCATCGCCGATTTCTACCGGCTTCCAGGCAAGACGCCGCATCTGGAGAACGCGCTGGAACCCGCAGAGCTGATCACAAGTGTCACGCTGCCGAAGCCCATTGGCGGCACGCACATTTATCACAAGGTTCGTGACCGCGCGTCGTATGCATTTGCGCTGGTATCGGTCGCCGCGATCGTGCGCAAAGATGGCACGGGCCGCGTTGCGCTAGGCGGCGTGGCGCCGATGCCCTGGCGCATCGAAGCGGCTGAAGCCGAACTTCCGAATGGCGCCCGCGCGGTGATGTCGCGTCTCATGGCGGATGCCAAGCCGACACACGATAACGGGTACAAGGTAACGCTGGCAGAGCGCACGCTCGACGCGGTACTGACCGAAGTGAAGGAGGTGAGCCAATGAAGTTCGATACCCCCGCCACCAATAATCCGATCGACCGCCTAAAACACATCGGTCATGCGACGGACCGCATCGACGGACGTCACAAGGTGACCGGCACGGCGACCTATGCATACGAATGGCACGACTCAACCCGCGATCCTGCCTATGGTTTCGTTGTGGGCGCCGCAATCGCGCGCGGACGCATCGCGTCGATGGACCTTACGGCGGCGAAAGCGGCGCCTGGCGTACTTGCGGTCGTCACGGCCGACAGCGCAGGGCCTTTGACGAAGGGCGACTTCAATACGGTTAAGCTGTTGGGCGGCCCGCAAATTGACCACTATCACCAGGCCGTGGCGCTGGTCGTGGCCAACACTTTTGAACAGGCGCGCGACGCGGCGCAGAAGATACGTATCGACTATGTCGCCGAGGACGGAAGCTACGACCTCGCCGCAGCGAAAGACACGGCCGGCATGGCCGGGAGCGGTTACTGGGGCGAATCCGCGACGCGCACGGGTGATTTCGATGGCGCGTTCTCCGCAGCTTCAGTGCGCCTTGATGCAACCTACACCACGCCCGATCAAAGCCACGCGATGATGGAACCGCACGCGTCTATCGCGGCATGGACCGGCGACAAATTGACGCTGTGGACTTCGAACCAGATGATTGCGTGGGGAGCAGGCGACGTCGCCAAGACGCTCGGCATTCCCCGCGAGAACGTGCGCTTGATTTCCCCTTACATTGGCGGAGGATTTGGCGGCAAGCTCTTCGTGCGCAGCGACGCGCTGCTGGCCGCGCTTGGCGCAAAAGCCGCGGGCCGTCCTGTGAAGGTCGCGCTCACGCGCCCGCTCATGTTTAACAACACGACACATCGACCGGCGACCATCCAGCGCATCCGCATCGGCGCAGACGCGAACGGAAAAATCACCGCCATCGCACATGAAAGCTGGTCCGGTGACCAGCCAAATGGGCAACCCGAGACCGCCGTCGGTCAGACGCGCCTCATTTATGCTGGCGCGAACCGCATGACGGCGATGCGTCTTGCTACTTTGCATTTACCTGAGGGAAACGCGATGCGCGCGCCTGGCGAAGCGCCGGGCCTGATGGCCCTGGAAGTCGCAATGGACGAGATGGCGGAACAACTTAAGATCGACCCGATCGAGTTCCGCAGAATCAACGACACCCAGGTCGATCCGGAACAGCCCGAACGGCCCTTCTCGCAGCGTCAGCTCATCGAGTGCTTCCGCGTGGGCGCCCAAAAGTTTGGCTGGCAGAAGCATAACGCCCGTCCAGGGCAAGTACGCGACGGCCGCTGGCTGGTCGGCATGGGCACCGCCTCGGCGTTCAGAAACAATATTTCGATGAAGTCGGGTGCACGAGTGAGGCTCGATCGTCGAGGGTTCGTGACGGTCGAAACCGACATGACCGACATCGGCACAGGGACGTACACCATCATTGCGCAGACGGCAGCCGAGATGATGGGGCTGCCGCTCGACAAGATTTCTGTACGCCTGGGCGACTCGACGTTTCCCGTGTCTTCGGGCTCGGGTGGCCAGTGGGGTGCCAACAGCTCAACGGCGGGTGTCTATGCTGCCTGCATGAAGCTGCGTGATGCAGTTGCCAACAGGCTTGAGATACACGGTACGGATGTCGTCTTTGCGGATGAGCGCGTGCGCTCGGGCGGGCGCAATGTGCGGCTTGCCGAAGCAGCATCTTCCGGCGAAATCGTCGTCGAAGACACCATGGAATACGGCGATCTGGCAAAGCGCTATCAACAATCAACCTTCGGCGCACACTTCGTTGAAGTCGGCGTCCATGCGGCCACCGCCGAAATTCGCGTGCGTCGCATGCTCGCCGTCTGCGCAGCGGGCAGAATCCTTAATCCTAAGGCCGCCAGAAGTCAGGTTATCGGTGCGATGACGATGGGCGTAGGCGCAGCGCTCATGGAAGACCTCGTGGTCGACAAGCGCTACGGCATGTTCATCAATCACGATTTGGCTGCTTATGAGGTGCCTGTCCATGCCGACATTCCGCATCAGGAAGTGGTGTTTCTTGACGAAGCAGACCCGACGTCCTCGCCGATGAAGGCGAAAGGCGTGGGCGAGCTCGGCATCTGCGGCGTGGGCGCAGCGATCGCCAATGCGCTTTACAACGCTACCGGTGTACGCGTGCGCGATCATCCAATTACGCTCGACAAAATCCTGATGGGAATCGCGTGAGTGCGTCGCGCAGCGCTAGACGACCGATCGCCGCGATCTGTTGTTTCTTGCGTTGCACGCTACCGGCGGTGTCTAGCTCCGCATCGGCGCAGCCCGCAAGCCGTCCGCCGGGCGTCCCATCGAAGGTTTGAACACTCAGGAGCGAATCATAAAATATCGATCAAGTTCGATGGACAAACGATCATCAGCAGATCTGAAGGACAATCCGAGCAGCTTTGATCCATCCGTAGGTACGGTTGCCTACTATGCACCGTGGGGCAATCTTGCGCTGTTCTACTTGTGTCCGGGCTGGACGCGCTCACCAAGGCGGCGACGTTCGAGGCCACCATCGTACGCGTAATGGATTGAGGGATTGAGGCAACGTTCCTTGGCGGTAAGCGGACCTTTTTGGGAGAAAAATATGCAACTTAAACGCGCTGGCTCACAGCCGTCGATCAAAGGACCGGAGGAATGGTTCACAGGCACGGTGCGGATCGATCCGCTCAACGCTCCGCCCCCGCCAGCCCGCGTGTCGTGCGCGAGTGTGACCTTCGAGCCCGGCGCGCGTACCGCGTGGCATACGCACCCGCTCGGTCAGACACTCCTGGTGACAGCCGGATGCGGCTGGACGCAATGCGAAGGCGAGCCGCGTGTCGAAATTCGTGCAGGCGACGTCATCTGGTGCCCGCCCGGCCACAAGCACTGGCATGGCGCGACATCGACGACCGCGATGACCCATATCGCCATCCAGGAAGCACTGGATGGCAAGAACGTCAAGTGGATGGAGCACGTCTCAGACGAGCAATACCTCGACGGTCCGCAACGCGGCTGAGCCGCTTTACATCAGGAAGAGATATTCATGCACTCGTTCCTCAGGCTTTCCCTGTGCGCCGCCGCCCTTCAGGCCACTTTGGCCTTGGCCGCCGAGCCGCAGGCTAATACGTCCGCTGGCGCGCAGCAGATCACGCGCGCGGGCGACCAACCCTCGGCCGCCGGCCCCGCAGAATTCTTCACCGGTCGAGTGCGGGTCGATCCCGTGTGGCCTGCGGACAGAAGCATCAACGCCGCTGGTCTTCTGGTGACCTTCGAGCCTGGCTCGCGCTCCGCCTGGCACACCCATCCCGCAGGGCAGCGGTTGGTCGTGAAGTCCGGCGTCGGTCTGACCCAGGAATGGGGTAAGCCCACCCAGGCAATCCGTCCCGGCGACGTGGTGTGGTGCCCGCCCGGCGTCAAGCACTGGCATGGCGCCTCGCCGACCACGGCGATGACCCACCTGGCTGTCACCGGGACGGAGGACGGCAAGAACGTTACATGGATGGAGAAAGTCACCGATGAGCAATACAACGCGCGCTAAGCTTCGCAAGGCGCGCCTTCGGGCCGGCGCGCTCGCCGTGGCCTTGGGGCTGGTCACTACATTGAGCCAAACCGCCGACGCGCAGGAGACCCGACAGATTACCCAAAGTCCAGCCAGCGCACCCAGCGCTTCCGAGACTCTTAACGCCCGCCAGCAAGCCATCGTGCCCATCGCGGCCTTTGCCGCCGCGGGCAACATGGCCAAGTTGAATGCAGCGCTCAACCAGGGACTGGACGCCGGCATGACGGTGAGCGACGCCAGGGAAATCCTGGTGCAGCTCTACGCCTATGCGGGCTTTCCGCGCAGCCTCAATGCGCTGGGCGAGTTGATGAAGGTGCTGGAGGCACGCAAGCAGCGTAAGCGGTCGTTTCTCCGCGCCTAGCGCGATACGTTTGGGAGGGTCAAGCTTGCGTCCGCATACACTCAACTTGC
>NZ_FCON02000168.1 GCF_001544535.1 Caballeronia choica
GTTATGTCGGAGTGGTCCAACCGGGGGAGTGTCGTTAGCGGGGTTTCATCGTTGTTGGCATGTAGAAGAGGCACGGGCATCGCACCGCTATACAAAGTGGACCAGCAGTCATACATCCGGCCTCGCGCTTCGCGCTCACCCGTCAGGCAAAACCAACACCCATCGCTATCGCTATATCTACTTCCTACGTTCGTGCTTGCTGCATGCTTCAATTCCCACCGCTTGGCATACCGGTCGTCGGGCACGCAGTGCCAAGACGGATGAATGACTGCTGTTCCACTCCCTGTAGCGGTGCGACGTGCGCGCCTTTTCTACATGCCAACAACGCCAAAACCCCGCTAACGACACTCCCCCGGTTGGACCACTCAGACATAACGGTCTGGCGGCAACTGGCAAGCATTGACGGTGGGAAGCTGCTTTCTTTGCTTACTTTCTTTGCAGCAGCAAAGAAAGTGAGTCCCGCCCCGGACAGGGGCAGAGCTAATAAACCAAAATCAAAGCAAGTTCAATAGAAGCCTGAGTGCATCAAACGGTGTAACTCAACTCAACTCAACCCAACCCCACCCCAACCCCAAGCGCCAGCGGGAAAACCCCTACGTGTGGCGACAAAATCCCCCCAGCCCGGCCCCACAGCGGCCTCAGCGTCCCTAGCAGAACGATCATTACCCTGGTGATAACAGTCGCATTCCAAACGTGATTGAACCGCCGCCGCCCGCTCCCTAGACTTGCCACATACCCAGAGCGAGGCCACGAGCGAGATCACCCCATGTCCAGTCAAATCCAGTCCCAATCCCGCTGGGCCACGCGCCGCGCGGAAAAACATCGCCGCCTGGCGCGCGTCGCATCGATCGCGGATGGCGTCGTGCTACCCACCGACCGCATCGTCGACGTCCTGCAAAACCTGATTGCCCCCGGCGACCGCGTGGTCGTCGAGGGCAACAACCAGAAGCAGGCGGATTTCCTGTCGCGCTCGCTCGCCAAGGTCGACCCGGCGATCGTCCACGGCCTGCACCTGATCATCCCGGCCGTGAGCCGCGCCGAACACCTGGATCTCTTCGAGCGCGGCATCGCCAGAAAGCTCGACTTCGCCTTCGCCGGCGCGCAAAGCCTGCGCATCTCGCAGTTCCTGCAAGACGGCATCCTCGAAATCGGCGCGATCCATACCTACATCGAACTGTATGCGCGGCTCTACGTCGACCTGACGCCCAATGTGGTCCTGGTCGCGGGCTACAAGGCCGACCGGCAAGGCAATCTCTACACCGGCCCGAGCACCGAGGACACGCCCGCGCTCGTCGAAGCCGCAGCGTTCCGCGATGGCATCGTGATCGCGCAGGTCAATGAAATCGTCGACGACCCGAAAGACCTGCCGCGCGTCGACATTCCCGGCTCGTGGATCGACTTCGTGGTCCAGTCCGACAAGCCGTTCTTCATCGAGCCGCTCTTCACGCGCGATCCGCGCCTCATCACGCCGATCCAGGTGCTGATGGCGATGATGGCAATTCGCGGCATCTACGAGCGGCATCAGGTGCAGTCGCTCAATCACGGCATCGGCTTCAACACGGCGGCGATCGAGCTGATCCTGCCGACCTACGGCGAGAAGCTCGGCCTCAAGGGCAAGATCTGCCGCCACTGGACGCTGAACCCGCATCCGACGCTGATCCCCGCGATCGAAACCGGCTGGGTCGACAGCGTGCACTGTTTCGGCGGCGAACTCGGGATGGAAGCCTACGTCGCGCAACGGCCCGATGTCTTCTTCACGGGCCGCGACGGTTCGATGCGCTCCAACCGCATGATCTGCCAGCTCGCGGGGCAATACGCGGTCGACATGTTCATCGGCTCGACGCTGCAGATGGATGGCGCCGGCAACTCGTCGACGGTCACGCACGGGCGACTCACCGGCTTCGGCGGCGCGCCCAACATGGGCCACGATCCGCACGGCCGCCGCCATGCCACCCACGCGTGGCTCGATCTGCTGCAAACCGACAGCCCGCTCGAACGCGGCCGCAAGCTCGTGGTGCAGATGGTCGAGACTTTCCAGGCGGGCGGGCAGCCGACCATCGTCGAGTCGATCGATGCCGTGGAAGTCGGCCGCGAATCCGGCATGCCGCTCGCGCCGGTCATGATCTACGGCGACGACGTCACGCACGTGCTGACCGAAGAAGGTATCGCGTATCTCTACAAGGCGCGCTCGCTCGAACATCGCAAGGAGATGATCGCCGCCGTCGCGGGCGTGACGCCCATCGGCATGACGACGAGCGCGGACAAGCTGGCGGCGCTGCGGCGCGACGGCTTCGTCGCGCTGCCCGAGGACCTCGGCATTCATCGCAGCGAGGCGACCCGGTCGCTGCTGGCGGCGAAGAGCGTGGCCGATCTCGTCGACTGGTCGGACGGACTGTACGACCCGCCCGCACGCTTTCGGAGCTGGTAATGCGCGACAACCTCGCAATCCATGCGCAAGAGGCGCGCCGCGCCGCGCCCGGTCTTGCCGATCGTCTCGGCGAGCACGTGGTCGCGGCGCTGATCGAAGAAGTCACGCTCGCGCCGAAGCCCGGCCTCGTCGATATCCGCAGCCGCGGCGCGCATCACGACCTCGACTGGAAACTGATGTGCGCGTCGGCGGTGGCGCTGCAGCCGACCTTCGCGGAACTGGCGCGCGCGGGGATCGAAACGCGGCCGATGCCGGCATTGCGCGAGCGGATTGGCGCCATCGGCCGCGACGGCGAACGGCGCATGCTCGATACGACGCGCGGCGTGAACACGCATCGCGGCGCGATCTGGGCACTCGGCCTGCTCGTGACGGCGGCGGCCCGTGAACCGGCGGACCTCACGCCGGAAGGCGTCGCGGCGCGCGCCGGTGCCATCGCGCGGCTGCCCGATCGCCATGCGCCCGCGCTCACCGGCCACAAGGGCGAGCAGGCGTGCGTGGACTACAACGTCGGCGGCGCGCGAGGTCAGGCACAAGCCGGCTTTCCGCACGTCGTCGGAGCGGCGCTGCCGGAACTCGCGCGCTCGCGAATACGCGGCGACAGCGAGACGGCCGCGCGCCTGAACGCGCTGCTCGCCGTCATGGCGAGCCTCGACGACACCTGCGTGCTCGCACGCGGCGGACGCAGCGCACTTGCCGAAATGCAGCACGGCGCGCGGCGCGTGCTGGAGCACGGCGGCGCCGGGGCGCTTGCGGGCCGACGTCACCTGAAGATGCTCGACCGGCGCCTGGTCGACCTGCACGTATCGCCCGGCGGCGCCGCCGACCTGCTCGCCGCCGCACTCTTTCTGGACCGGCTTCAGGCCGAAACCAAACCCATCCATTGACGAAGGCATAGGAAAACATATGGAAACCATCGTCCTCGAATTCCCGGCGGGCCAGCCCGCAGCAGGCCGCGCGGTTGCGGGCGTGGTCGCATCGGGAGACCTCGAAGTCCTGCTCGAAGCGAACGCGGCGAACCGCACCGTGGTGAACATCACGACCTCCGTCGACGGCATGGGCCGCGTCTGGAACGCCGTGCTCGAACGCATCTTCGGCGACGGCTCGCTGCCCGCCGCCCGGCTCGAAATCAACGATTCGGGCGCGACGCCGGGTGTCGTGCGAATGCGCATCGGGCAGGTCCTCGAACAAGTGAATACTACCGGCGGAGCATGACGATCATGGATACACAGCAACTGCTCGAGCGCCAGAGCTTCATCGAACTCGATGCGCGCAGCCGCGCGAAAAAGCTGCTCGACGAAGGCACCTTCAGCGAACTCCTCGATCCGTTCGAGCGCGTGCGTTCGCCGTGGCTCGCGCTGCAAGGCATCGTGACCCAGGCCGACGACGGCACCGTGGTCGCGAAGGGCAAGATCGACGGGCAGCCCGCCGTCGTGCTCGCCATCGACGGCGGATTCCAGGGCGGCAGCATGGGCGAAGTCTCGGCGGCGAAGATCGCGGGCAGCCTCGAACTCGCGGCGGAAGACAACCGCAACGGCATTCCGACGCGCGCCGTGATTCTCTTCGAGACGGGCGGCGTGCGTTTGCAGGAGGCGAATCTCGGGCTCGCGGCGATCGCGGAGATTCACGCCGGCATCGTCGATTTGCGGCGCTATCAACCGGTGATCGGCATCACGGCCGGCCCGATCGGCTGCTATGGCGGCATGTCGATCGCCGCGGGTCTGTGCAGCTACCTGATCGCCACCCGCGAAGCGCGCCTCGGCCTCAACGGGCCGACGGTCATCGAGCAGGAGGCGGGCATCGCCGAATTCGACTCGCGCGACCGCCCGATGATCTGGAGCTTCACCGGCTGCGAACAGCGCCACAAGACGGGACTGGTCGACGTGTACGTCGCCGACGACGCCGATGCGATCCGCGCGTCCGTCATCGAACGCTTTCGCGCGGGACGTCCCGAAGCGTGCCGCAGCGAACGCGTCGCGGGCTTCCTCACGCGGCTTTCCGAAATCGATCCGCGCGTGCAGGCCACGCCGGAACAAGCGGTCGCCATCTACGGCAAGGGATTTCAGTCATGAGCACACAAGAGCTTTCGAAGCGCGGCGCGGTGTGGCTCGACGCGCTCACCTACAGCGCGCCGTTGCAGCCGGGCTATCCGCCTTCGGTGCGCATCGTCGACGCGCGGCTCGGCGACCATCCCGCGCGCTATATCGCCGTGGTGCCCGACCCCGACAACCCGTATCCGCGTGCGCGCAGCGGCGAGGTCGGTCTGATCGAGGGATGGGAAGTGGCGCGGGCGGTGCGTGAAGTCGTCGATGCCGATGCAGCGCGTGCCGAGAAGCGCGCGATCGTCGCGGTCATCGATGTGGCGAGCCAGGCGTATGGACGACGCGAGGAAGCGTACGGCATCCATCAGGCGCTCGCCGGCGCCGCCGATGCCTACGCGAGTGCGCGTCTCGCCGGTCATCCGGTGATCGGGCTGATCGTCGGGCGCGCGATGTCTGGGGCGTTTCTCGCGCACGGCTATCAGGCCAACCGCTTGATCGCGCTCTCCGATCCGCAGGTCATGGTTCACGCGATGGGCAAGGAATCCGCCGCGCGGGTCACGCTGCGCACGGTCGCCGATCTCGAAGCGTTCACGGCTCACGTGCCGCCGATGGCTTATGACATTGGCAACTACGCGTCGCTCGGGCTGCTTTGGAAACTGCTGAGCGTGAGCAACGCCGATGCGCCGGATGGCGCGGATCAGGGCATCGTCGAGAAGGCTCTGCAGGACGCTTTGGATGACATTCGCGCCGATCCGTCGCGGGGGCTTGAGAGCCGGCTCGGCAGCGTGCACAGGACGGCTTCGGCGACGGTTCGGCGGAAGTTGCGGGAGAAATGGGGGAAGTAGTCGCTGGCGCTTGGGGTTTGGTGTCGCTGGCGCTTGGGGGTGGGGTGGGTTCGTGTTTACGCCGTTTGATGTCGATGCGCTTCCATGGAACTTGTTTTCTTAGCGGTTTATTTGCTCTGCCCCTGTCCGGGGCGGGACTCACTTTCTTTGCTGCTGCAAAGAAAGTAAGCAAAGAAAGCAGCTTCCCACCGCCAGCCCTAACCCGTCTTCACTCGCGCTTGAAACGGAGTGGTTCAACCGGGGGAGTGTCGTTAGCGGGGTTTCCCCGTTGTTGGCATGTAGACAAGGCGCGCGCGTCGCACCGCGACAGGGAGTGGATCAGCAGTCATTCATCCGTCCTGGCACTTCGTGCCCGACGAAAGGTCTGCTAACGGTGGTGAATTGAAGCGTCAGCAAACGCAAACGTAGCGAGGTAACGATGGGTTTTAGTTTTACATGACGGGTGAGCGCGTAGCGCGAGGCTGGATGTATGACTGCTGGTCCACTTCGTATAGCGGTGCGATGCCCGTGCCTCTTCTACATGCCAACAACGGGGAAACCCCGCTAACGACACTCCCCCGGTTGGACCACTCAGACATAACGGTCTAGCGGTGCATGGCAAGGATTGGCGTTGGAAAGCTGCTTTCTTTGCTTACTTTCTTTGCAGCAGCAAAGAAAGTGAGTCCCGCCCCGGACAGGGGCAGAGCTAAAAAACCAAAAACAAAACAAGTTCCATAGAAGCACAAGCGCATCAAACGGTGTAACCCACACCCCAAGCGCCAGCGACATTAAACGGAGACACGAAATGATCATCTACGGAACCGCACTACTCGCGTTCTGCCATCTGGCAGGACTCTTCATCGGAGACTTGCTCGGCATCGCCATCGGCGTAAAAACCAACGTCGGTGGTGTCGGCATCGCGATGCTGCTGCTGATTTTCCTGCGCCTCTACCTCCACAAGAAAGGGCTGCTGCCAAAGGAAACCGAAGCCGGCGTGGGCTTCTGGGGTGCGATGTATATCCCCGTGGTAGTCGCAATGGCCGCCAACCAGAACGTCGTGGCCGCGCTCAAAGGCGGTCCCGTCGCGCTGCTGTCAGCCCTGGCGGCAGCGGCCGTCTGTGCATGCTGTATCGCCGTCCTGTCCCGCACCGGTCGCGATAACACGTCGTTCGTCAACGCGCCGCACCTCGAAGAAATCTGAAGGAGGAGTCCGTCATGTTGCAAATCCTAGACAAGAATCTGATCCAGAACGGCCTCGTCACCGCGTTTGCGCTGGTCGGCCTCATCATGTGGATATCGTCGCTTATCTCGCGCAAGCTGACCTTCGGCCGCGTGCACGGCTCGGCGATCGCGATCGTGATCGGCCTCGTGCTCGCCTATGTCGGCGGCGCGTTCACCGGCGGCCAGAAAGGTCTCGCCGACCTGCCGCTCTTCACCGGCATCGGCCTGATGGGCGGCGCGATGCTGCGCGACTTCGCCATCGTCGCAACGGCGTTCGAAGTGCAGGCGACCGAAGCGCGCAAGGCGGGCATGATCGGCGTGCTGTCGCTGCTGCTCGGGACCGTGTTGCCGTTCATCGTCGGCGCGAGCATCGCCTATGCGTTCGGCTACACCGATCCGGTCAGCATGACGACCATCGGCGCGGGCGCGGTCACGTACATCGTGGGACCGGTGACGGGCGCGGCGATTGGCGCAAGCTCCGACGTGATCGCACTCAGCATCGCGACGGGTCTCATCAAGGCGATCATCGTGATGATCGGCACGCCGCTCGCGGCCGGCTTCATGGGACTGAAGACGCCGCGTTCCGCGATGATCTTCGGCGGACTGGCCGGGACCGTGAGCGGCGTGAGCGCGGGCCTCGCCGCGACCGACCGGCGCCTCGTCCCGTACGGCGCGCTGATCGCGACGTTTCACACGGGCGTCGGCTGCCTGCTCGGACCGTCGGTGCTGTTCTTTGCAACCAGGGCGTTGATGGCCGCTTGATCGCAGGTGAGCACGACCACCAAGGAGAAGCCCTTTGTCGATCGCTGATGAACAGTTCAATCCGCACGACCTCCTGTGGGTCAGGGAACCGGCCGACGTTCGTTCGCTATCGGAAGCAGTGCCGGCATGGGCTTCGCGGGCGTGGCTCTCGGTTGCACCGGTGGTCGTGCGGCGCGCAGCGGCCGGCGAAGGTGGGCTGGTGCCCGTCGGGCTGCGCGGGCGTGCACGCCACGAGCGCTTCGCGGCCTACGTGGCGCGCGGGCACATTGCGCGTCACGTCACGCCCGAGGCGCTCGCGCAGGCGCACGGATGGCGCACAGACGCCGCGCTCGCGGACCTGCCGTGCGTGCGCGCACTGAGCCGCATCGCGCCGGAACTCGACGGGCTTCGGTTGACGTGGGGCATCACCGGCAGCGTCGGCTTCGCGCTTGCAAGTGGCGTGAGCACGCTGCGCCCGGACAGCGACCTCGATCTCCTGCTGCGCGCGGCATACCCGCTGTCTCGCGACGAAGCCCGCGCACTCGTCGCGCTGCTGCAAGTGGCGCCGGCTCGAATCGACATGCAGGTCGATACCGGCCACGGCGGCTTCGCGCTCGCGGAGTGGGCCAGCCAGGCGGATCGCGTGCTGCTGAAGACGGCGAGCGGTCCCCTGCTCGTGGCCGATCCCTGGGCGGAGGACGCATCATGAGCGTGCTATTCACGTTTCCGGGCCAAGGCGCGCAGCGCGCCGGCATGTTGCACGCGCTGCCGGTTCATCGCGAGGTCGCGCGCACACTGGACGAAGCCAGCGACACGCTCGGCCACGACGTCCGCGCCCTCGATACCGCCGATGCGCTGCGCTCCACCGTGGCGGTCCAGCTTTGCCTGCTGGTCGCGGGCGTCGCTCAGGGCCGCTGGATGAGCGAGCATGGCTACGCGCCCGACATCGTCGCGGGGCTTTCGATCGGCGCCTATCCGGCCGCCGTGATCGCGGGCGCGCTGCCCTATGCCGACGCGCTCAGGCTCGTCGCGTTGCGCGGGCAGTTGATGGAACGCGCCTACCCGGCGGGCTACGGCATGACCGCGGTCATCGGCATGACGCAGCGCGCACTCGAACGGCTGATCGCGGAGGTGAACAGCGCCGCGACGCCGGTCTTCCTGGCGAACATCAACGCGGAAACGCAGATGGTGGTGGCAGGCAGCGACGCCGCCATGCAGCGCCTCGCGACGCTTGCGGCCGAACGCGGCGCGCATCGCTGCGAGCGTCTGGACGTGGCCGTGCCTTCGCATTGCGCATTGCTCGACGAATCCGCCGCCGCGCTCGCCGACGCCTTCGCCAAGGTCACCATGCACGCGCCTCGCATCGTGTATTTGAGCGGCAGCATCGCGCGGCCGCTTTTCGACGGGGCGCGGATCGCGTCCGATCTCGCCGGCAACATGGCGCGGCAGGTGCGTTGGCACGACACGATGCGGCTTGCGTGGGAACGCGGTGCCCGCCTCGCGATCGAGATGCCGCCGGCCAATGTGCTGACCCGGATGAGCAGCGCGGTTTTCGCGGAGGGGATCGCGGTGAGTTGCAGCGAAACCTCGGTGAGCGATCTGGGCGCGCTCATCGAGAAGGAGCGCAGGCGCGAGCGGGAGGTCTAAAAACGCGGCCTCGACGAGCGGCCAGGTGCTGTTTGCACCTTTACAACACCGGTTGAGCCCGACCTGAGGCGCAGCGGTTACCCCTGACATGGGCAACGCCAAAAGACCGCGAAGAAACCCATGCGCCAGCGATCACCCGCCCCGCGTGCGAAGACGGCACACAGCCATGAGCGCCAGCAGATTCGGATCGCGCTCGCGCGCTCGCAGGAAACTCACGCCGATCGTCTGGCGCATCAGGTATTGCGGCTTGAGCGGAATGAACTGCACCTTGTCGCCGAAGACATCGCGCACCCGCCCCGGCAACAGCGTATAGCCGACGCCGCCGCTCACGAGGTTCATCAGCGAGAAGATATCGCCGACTCTCATGGTCACGTTCGGCGTGAAATCCGCCACGCGAAACGCGTCCATGAAGCCGTGATACGTCACGAACCCATCGCCGAGCGAAACGAAGGTCTCGTCGCGGCAGTCCCGCAAATCGACCGCTTCCTGATTCGCGTACGGCGAGCCGGCGGGCGCCGCGAAGAAGATGTCGTCTTCGAAAAGCGGGATCGACTCGACTTCCGGCTCGGATTCCGGCACGGCCATCAGGGCCGCGTCGATGACGCCCCGCTTCAGCTTGTCGAGCAACTCGGCATTCGGCCCGAGCACGAGCTCGACGTGAAGCGTCGGCCGCCGCACCTTGATGTCGACGACCACGCCGGGCACCGTCCTGATGGTCAGCGAGTAGAGCGAGCCGATCCTCAGCCGGTCCGACGAATAGCCCGCGGCCTCGCGCGTCGCGCGAATGCCGTCGGACATCAGCGTGAGCACCTCGTTCGCCACATCGGCGAGCATTTGCGCGGCTTCCGTCGACTTGAGGTTGCGGCCTTCGTGCCGGAACAACGCGCATCTCACGCCCTGTTCGAGTGAATGCAGCGCCCGATGCACGCTGACGGTGCTCACGTTCAGCGCCTCGGCCGCCTTCGACAGGTTTCCCGTCTCCATGAAGGCGAGCAGGACTTCCAGCTTGCGAAAGGTGATCTCGTCGTCGATTCGGTCGCGCATCTCATGCCGGGGAAGGGTCGAATCCTGACGATTATCGGCTCGTGGCGCCGCTCCCACCAATAGCGATATGCCCTGCTCGCCTGAATGACAGCGCAAAAAAGCCGAAAGCCCCGACGCGCGACGCGGCGGGGCCTCCTCTCAGCTTATTGCGGCGATGGGAAGTAGTAGGGACGGTTTTACTCTACCGAGCCAGAACGCTTCCTGCATCGCCATTTCCCGCTCTGCGGCGGATAAGGAAAATGTACATACAAATCACGGACCCATACGTACGGCTTCCCACACTGGCCGTGTCTAAGTGATCCACAAACACGAGCGGCGAACGCAAACGCCGCAGCAGTCTCCTCAAGACTGCCCGACGCGCTCGTCAGACACACCCAGCGACTGTCCCAACCAGTTCTCCACGGCTTGTGCCGTGCAAGCGTCGCTGCGCCAGCCGATATGCCCGTCGGGCCTGACGATCCATGCCGTGCCGGCCGGCGCGCCGAACGCCGCTGCGAATTCGCTCGCGGAATCGGTCAGCACCGTGATCCGTTCGTCGTGCGGCACGTCGGAGCCCGGTGCAGCGACGATCACGCCCGCAGCGCCTTCCCCCAGCGCCGCATGCAACGCGCGATAACCTTCCATGAAGCCATCGAGCCGAGCGTCCGCAGCGTCATCGACATAGCCGACCAGCACATGCCGCCCACGCCCGACGAATTCCTGCAGGCGCCGCGCATGACCGATGAACGCCTGCGTCAGCCCGCCCACCTCGGGCGCACGATCACCGGGAGCGGGCAGAGCGGCATCGAGTTGCGGGCATGCATCGAGAACGATCGGACTGCCGCGATAGGTGACGAGCAGTTGCGTCTCGCGCATCGCCGGCATGCTCGCTTCGCGCACCAGCACGGCGTTCAATGCGGCGCTCGTCGACTGGACCACATCCAGCCCGACCGGACGGCGCTCCGCCGAATAGCTGTCGAGCAGCCGCGCATCGGCGATGCCTTTCGACACGAGCGACAGTTTCCACCCAAGATTGTGCGCATCCTGCAGCCCCGTGTTCATCCCCTGACCGCCGACCGGCGGATGGATATGGGCGGCGTCGCCGGCGATGAACGCTCGCCCGCGTCCATACGCCGACGCGATCCGATGGCTCACGCGATAAACCGACGACCAGCGCATCGACGACAGCCGCGTGCCGTCCGGAAGCGCGGGCAACATGAGGCGGCAGATGGTGTCGAAATCCGGCGCGGTCGTTTCGGCAAGCTGCGCGGCATCGTCCTCCGACCCGACGATGATCGAGAGCCGGTAGCGGTTCACGGAGCCGCGGATCGGCACGGCGGCGAGCGACGTTTGCGGACGCTCGCCGCCGCTCCAGTTGAAGCGGTACATCGGCCCGCGCGGCAATCCCCAGTCGACGTCGAGATCGGCGAGTGCGAAGGTCTGCGGATACTTGCCGCCTTCGTAGGCCAGCGCCAGTTGCGAGCGCACCTTGCTGTGCGCGCCGTCGCAGCCGGCGAGCCAGCGGCAGTGCAGCGTGCGCGCCTCGCCGTGCGGCCCGGAGAGCGCGGCAGCGACCACGTCGCCGGTCTCGACGAAGCCGTCGAGCGTCCAGCCGTAGTCCACATGCCCGCCGCGCTCGGCAAGCGCGGCTTCGAGCAGCCGCTCGGTTTCGTACTGCGCGAGCGACAGCGAGCCATACGGCAGGCCGTGCCTCGGCACCTGCATGCTCTGCTCGGGCACCGGCGCACCGTCGCGCCAGGTTTCGATGCCGGTGATCCAGACGCCCGCGTCGATGGCGCGACCGGCGATACCGATGTCTTCGAAGACTTCCAGCGTGCGCGCCGTCACGCCGAGCGCCTTGCAGAAATACGCGCGCTGCGGATGCTGGTCGATCACCCGGACATCGACGCCGTCGCGCCGCAACTCGGTTGCGAGCAACAGCCCGACCGGCCCGGCGCCGACGATCAGAACATCGGTGGAATCGTGCATGAGGACCCTCCGCGACTACGCGGCCGGTGCTTCACCGGGCCGCGACGGTTGACGATGGCTTGCGAGCGGGCGGGCGGCAATGGATGGCGCCATCGCGCCCGGTGGCGGCGATCGTCGCGACCGGGCATAGGCGAAGGCCTGCGTTTCGACCATCCGTGCGCGCTTGTCGTGCAGAACCCGCGAAGGGGAACAAGGTCGCGCCCAGGTTCCGATGATAGATCGGCGGCGCCGGTATGGCGATGATGTCGCGAGTCGATGCGATTCACGGGCATCGACCGGGATCGGACGAACGACTGAAAACGTGCGGCTTACGGCGCCGCCCCGGAAGCTACGTTACTCCGCCGGATTGCGTAGCAGACGCCGTCCGACGGCTCCGTTCCTCGAATAGGAACACACGCGCCCGCGCCGGCGATACGACGCCCCGCCGCGAACAGCGGTTCTTTCACGCCCGCGCCCGTGCAGAGGCGCGGGCTCCGGCGCCGGTTCGGTTTCCTCGCCAAGATGGGCGAAACGTCCGTGCGTCTCGTTCTTCGCCAACACGTCCTGCGGAAGCAAATCCGCGAGGGTGAACGTCGCGTACGCTCCGAGCGCGACGACAATCACCGCGGCCACGATCACCATCTCCATGCCGGTCTCCTCAAAAGCCTCACAAGCGAACACGGTCCTGCTCGCCCCCACCCGTGACATACAATCGGCCCCTGAGCCCCGGCTTCCTGCCGGCAGCGGAATCGTTCGGACGTCTCGCAATCATTGTGCCGAGCGCGATTTGCGTCGTCCAAGACTGGATTCGGATGAAGGCGATAAGAAAAGCTTATGGAGAAGAGCGTGCTGCTTCGTCACATCCGCTACCTGATCGCGGTCGCCGAGCAAGGCAATTTCACGCGGGCCGCCGAGACGCTTCGGGTGTCGCAGCCCGCCCTCTCGCAACAGATCCGTCAATTGGAAGACGATCTGGGCGGGCAACTTTTCGATCGCAGCGGGCGGACGGTTCGCCTGACCGACTTCGGGCTCGCCTATGTCGGGTATGCGCGGCAAGCCTTGCTCGATCTCGAGGCCGGCCAGAGAGCGCTGCACGACGTGCGCGACCTGTCGCGCGGACACGTGCGCCTCGCGATCACGCCGACCTTCACCGAATACCTGGTGGCACCGCTCGTCGGCCAGTTTCGTGCGTTGCATCCGGGAATCAGCATCGAGATCGCCGAGCTGTCGCTGGAAGCCATCGAGACCGCGCTCGGCGACGATCAGGTCGACCTGGCGATCGGCTTCTCCGATGTGCGTTCCGACGACATCGAGGTTGCACCGCTATTCGCCGAACGGCTGACGCTCGTTGCAGGCGGCGCTCATCCGCTCACGCGAGCCTCGGACGCCATCGTGCCGGCTCGACTCGCGGAACTCGATCTCGCCTTGTTGACCAGCAACTTCGTTGCGCGCGGCTACGCGGACGAGTATTTCCGCCTCCATCGCATCAAGCCGAGGATCGCGTTGCAGGCCAACTCCATCAGCGCGGTGCTGAAGATCGTCCGGCGCGGCGAAATCGCGACGATCCTGCCGGGTGCCATGCGACACGAGCACCGGGACCTGTCGTACGTGCCGCTCGATCCGCCGTTCGCCCCGCGCACGGTCGCGCTGCTCAGGCGCCGGGGTGCGTATCGCACGGTGGCTTCCGTTGCGTTCTGCGCGCTGCTGGAAGACCTGCTGGACACGGGCGAACTGGCCGGCGTGCAGGCGTTCGCGGGCGTCGACGGTGAAGAGGACCGAGCGCAGCGACGATAGGAAAGCAGCGCATCACGCATCACGCGACAAGCGCGCCAACACACTCGCGACAATGCGATCGCACGCGCACCCGCCGAAGTCGAAAATATCGTGCTCCAGACGCCCGAGCGTTTCGTACAACGAGGCGCGCAACAAGCTTTCCTTCAGCTCGCTGCTTCGCGTGATCGAGATGCTCGACGAACGCCGGCCCGACTTCAAATGGGGGGCGACGCGTTGAAGTCCCCTTCCATGACATTCGATGTCGTGAGCTGCCGCGCTGTTTCCAGATCGTTCGCTTTTATCCGGTCAGCATCCGTTGATCGCGTTCTCCAGCGCCTCCTGCGAGATGGGCTTCAGCAGGTAGCCGTCGAACGCGCTCAACTCCTCGGCGCTCAGGTTCGCCCGCCCCGTCACCGCGACGACGCACGCCTGCGCGCTTTTGCTCGCCTTTCGGAGTTGCTGGCAGAGTTCCCGTCCGTCGGCGTCCGGCAGGCCGATGTCGAGAAAGATCGCGTCGTACGCGTTGGCGGCGGTCAGCGCCAGCGCCGAATGCCCGTCGTAAGCGACCTCGGGGTCGTGGCCGATCGATGCCGCGAGCGCGGCAAAGGCGTCGGCGAGGCGGGGGTCGTCTTCGATGAAAAGAATGCGCATGATCGGTTCCCGCATGGAAGATTCGGCATCGGCGTCGCGTCTTCCGAACGCGCGCAACCCGTGCGTGGCATGGTGAGTCGCCGCCGCATCCGTCCGCCACGCGCCGTGCGTTCGAAAGGATTCGGCGGCCTCGTCAATCCCGCCTTTTCTGTCTCCGAGCAGCGTTTGTACCTGAAGGCGGCAGCGCGCGAATTCCGCTCACCGGCCGGCCGGTGCGCAAGGCGCTCACGCGCCGGCGGCGAGTGCCAACTCCCGCCCGATGCTCACGCGGCCTGCGTCGAAGGCGCGCTCACGCCCATCACCCTCAGCAATTCGCGAACGGCATCGAGCGCGCCGTGCATCTCGCGCTCGCCGAGCCGTCCGATGCAGCCCATGCGGAACGAATCGGCGACCGTCAGCTTGCCCGGATAAATGACGAACCCGCGTTCCTTCAGGCCATCGTAGAAGCGCTGGAAGTCGAAGCGCGGATCATCCAGCATGTGGAACGTCACGATAATCGGCGCCTGCAACTCCGCCGCCAGCAAGGGCTTGAATCCGAGCGCCGCCATGCCGTCGAGCAGGATGCGGCAATTGTTCCGGTAACGCCCGCCGCGACCCGGCACGCCGCCCTCCGTCGTGAATTCCTGCAACGCCTGATGCAACGCGACGATGACGTGCGTCGGCGGCGTGAAGCGGTATTGCCCCGTTTTCTCGAAATTGGACCACTGGTCATGCAGGTCGAGGACGAGCGTCGTCGCGTTGCCCTGCGACGCTTCGAGCGCCGCGCGCCGGCAAATGACGAAGCCGAGTCCCGGCACACCTTCGATGCACTTGTTCGACGATGCCGTGATCGCGTCGGCACGCACCGCGCGGGCGTCGAGCGGCACGGCGCCGAAGGCACTCATCGAATCGATCAGGTAGCCCTTGCCATATTGCGCCGCCAGCGCGCCGATCTCCTCGACCGGATTGAGAATGCCCGAAGTCGTCTCGCAATGGACCGCGAAGACATGCGTGATCGACGGCGTGCGCTTGAGGATCGCCTCGACCTTCTTGAGGTCGGGCGGCGCGTCTTCGGCGGTCTGGTGCACGACCGTCTTGCGTCCGGCGATATCGAGGATGCGCTTCGCACGCAGTCCGTACGCGCCGTTCACGAGGACGAGAACCTTGCCCTTCGGCGGCACGAGGCTCGTCAGCATCGCCTCGACGGCGAAGGTGCCGGAACCCTGCACCGGCACGGTCACGTAGTCCTCTCCCCCATTCGCGATCTCGCACAACTGCGCGAGCACGGCCTTGTTGATCGCGATGAAGTTCGCGTCGCGCGAGCCCCAGTCGTGGAGCATCGCGGCCTTGACGCTGCGCGAGGTGGTCAGCGGGCCGGGAGTCAGCAGAAACGGATCGCCCGTTTCGGATGCGAATGGCGCGGTCGGCTTGGAAAGTGGCATGGATATTCGTCCGGAGTCAGGTCGCAAAGGTAAGACAAAGTGAGACACGCGCCGCGAGGCGCAAGGCGCGGCCGGTCGCGCGGGCGAGCGGCGGGTGAAACGGTGATCGGCGAAGCCACGGCGTGGACGCCGCTCCCTGCATTTTGCCAAGGCCGCGGGCGCAGTGCCGGCCGTGACGCTGCGAATCCTGGAAATTGCACATGATCCGCCCGGCAGTGCGTCATGATTTTAGATACAAATCATCCCGAATAATAGAATTTATCGGTTGACGATCGGTTCGGTGTTGGTCTACATTTGATTCAA
>NZ_FCON02000169.1 GCF_001544535.1 Caballeronia choica
TTATTTGCTCTGCCCCTGTCCGGGGCGGGACTCACTTTCTTTGCTGCTGCAAAGAAAGTAAGCAAAGAAAGCAGCTTCCCACCGCCAATGCTTGCCATGCGCCTCCAGACCGCTCCTTCGGAGTGGTCCAACCGGGGGAGTGTCGTTAGCGGGGTTTCGTCGTTGTTGGCATGTAGAAGAGGCGCGCACGTCGCACCGCTAAACGAAGTGGACCAGCAGTCATACATCCAGCCTCGCGCTACGCGCTCACCCGTCAAGCAAAACCAACAACCATCGCTATCGCTATATCACCATCCTACGTTCGTGCTTGCTGCATGCTTCTATTCACCACCGACCGGTAGACCTGTCGTCGGGCACGAAGTGCCATGACGGATGAATGACTGCTGATCCACTCCCTGTAGCGGTATGACGCGCGCGCCTTTTCTACATGCCAACAACGATGAAACCTCGCTAACGACACTCCCCCGGTTGGACCACTCCGAGGGAACGGGCTAGCGGCGCATGGCAAGGATTGGCGGTGGGAAGCTGCTTTCTTTGCTTACTTTCTTTGCAGCAGCAAAGAAAGTGAGTCCCGCCCCGGACAGGGGCAGAGCAAATAAACCAAAAACAAAACAAGTTCCATGGAAGCACAAGCGCATCAAACGGTGTAACCCCAGCCCAACCCACCCCAACCCAACCAAACCCACCCACCTCAAGCGCCAGCGTCCAATAACCCTCAAGCAAACCCATTCGGATTCTGCGACTGCCAGCGCCAGTGATCGGCGCACATCCTCTCGATGCCGTGCCGCGCACGCCACCCGATGAGCTTCTCAGCGGCGCCCGGATCGGCATAACACGCTCCGACATCCCCCGGACGCCGCGCGACGATCTCATACGGAACGGGCTTCCCCGATGCCGCCTCAAACGCCTTGACCACATCCAGCACACTGTACCCCTGGCCGGTGCCAAGATTGACGACAAAACTCCGGTCCAGCGTCTTCAACGCATTGATCGCGGCGATATGACCGCGCGCCAGATCAACCACATGGATGTAATCCCGCACGCCAGTGCCATCGTGCGTATCGTAGTCGCTGCCGAAAATACGCAGCCGCTCAAGCTTGCCGACCGCCACCTGCGCCACATACGGCATCAAATTGTTCGGCACGCCGGCCGGATCCTCGCCGATCAGGCCGCTCTCATGCGCGCCCACCGGATTGAAGTAACGCAGCGTCGCGATCCGCCACGACGGATCGGAGAGTTCGAGATCGCGCAGCACCTGCTCGGCAATCAGCTTCGACTGGCCGTAAGGATTCGTCGCGGACAGCGGAAACGATTCGTCGATCGGCACGCTCTTCGGCACGCCATACACCGTCGCCGATGAACTGAACACGAAGTTCTTCACGTTGCGCTCGCGCATCGTGTCGAGCACGACCAGCAGGCTGTCGAGATTGTTGCGGTAATACTCGATCGGCTTCGCCACCGATTCGCCGACCGACTTCAACGCCGCGAAGTGGATCGCGCCAGTGATCGGATGCGCATCGAAGGCGCGGGCGAGCGCGGCTTCGTCGCGGGCGTCGGCTTCGAAGAAGGCGACTTTCTTGCCGGTGATCTTCTCGACCCGCGCAAGCGACTGCGCGCTGCTGTTCACGAGGTTGTCCACCACGACGACATCGTAGCCGTCCTCGAGCAGTTCGACACAGGTGTGCGAGCCGATGAAGCCCGCGCCTCCGGTGACGAGAATCGTCCCGTTGACGGGTTGGTCGGTATTCATTCGATAGGTCTCCGGGGAGTGCAAAGTCATAGTGAAACGCCGGTAATAGCGCGTATTGTGCCTTTATATCGCTCGACGACGACTTTTTCATCGAATTCGCGAGCGACCTTTTCGCGGCCTTTCACGCCCATTGCAGCGCGTTGCGCCTCGCCGAGCGTGAGCATCCGTTCGAGCGTGCCGGCGAGGCTGTCCGCGTTTTTCGCTTCGCAGAGAAAACCGGTGACGCCGTCCTCGACGACTTCGCGGCAGCCCGGCACATCGGTTGCGACGACCGGTCGACCCATCGCGGACGCTTCCATCAGCGTGCGCGGCACGCCTTCGCGATAGGACGGCAGCACGACGCAATCCGCGTTCGCGATATGAGGCCGCACGTCGTGGGCCTCGCCGAGATACTCGATCACATTGTCGCGCTGCCAGGCGTCGACTTCCGTGCGGCTGATCGCGCTCGGGTTATCAACACCGACCGGTCCCAGCAACTGGAACCGGGCGTGCGGATACTTCGCGCGCAACCGCCGCGCAGCTTCGACATATTCCGCCACGCCCTTGTCCCACAGCAGCCTGCCGATCAGGATGAAGACGAAGCGCTCGCGCTGCGGCAACGGCGCGAACGCGTATTCGTCCAGATCGACTCCTTCGCCGTGCAGCAACTGTGCGCGCTCGGGATGCGCAAGCAGGTTCTGCTCGGCGAAGGCGGCGCGGTCGTCGCGATTCAGGAACCAGACTTCCCGCGGAAAGCGGAACGCGAAACGGTAGAGGCGCTTCGCGATCATCGCCGTGCGGCTCTTCTGGATGAAGACGTAACCGAGGCCCGTGGTCACCGCGATCGACGGCACGCGTGCGAGCCACGCCGCAATCGAGCCGTAGATATTCGGCTTGATCGTGTAGTGAAAGACGACGTGCGGACGCGTCGCGCGATACTCGCGACAGAGCGCGACGAGCGTTTTCAGGTCCTCGCGCGGATCGGTTCCTTTCGACGCCACCGGCAACTCGACGCAGCGGCAGCCCATCGCGACGAGCGGTTCGAACGTTCGGTCGCGCGGCGCGATCACGGTCACTTCGGCGCCGCGTTCGGTCAGCATCCGCAACAGGCCGCGCCGGTACGTGTAGATCGCCCACGCCGTGTTGCAGACGAGGGCGATGCGAAGGCGCGTGGGTTCTGCGGGTTCTGCTGTCATCCGGTAGGTGCGTTGAAATGGGTTACGGAAGGAGTCGCGCCTTGAGTCCGCGCAGCGCGCGATACGGCAGCACGAGATGCGCGAGGCTCTTCGCCACGCCGATCCAGTCGGGCAGATTGCCGGCACGGAAGTAACGCAGTTGCAGGCGCAGCGTTGACAGGACTTGCGTGCGCCGCTTCGTGGCACTGATCCCGCTTTCGTTCAGTTCGTAGTAGAGGCCGAACTCCGGCAGGTTCGCGCAATCGTGACGTTCCATCAGGCGAAGCAGCAAATCGAGGTCTTCGGCCGCGCGGTATTGCGCGCGATAGTTGCCCGCTTCCCGCACGGCCGCGACGCGCAGCATCAGCGACGGATGCGTGAAGCAGGAGCGCATCAGCATTACGCGGCGGATCGTGGCGACATCGGCGGGCGGCTTGAGGTCGAAGAGCGGCGCGCCTTCCGTGCTGACGACGTGCGTCCACATGCCGAGCGCGGCCATACGGGGATACGCTTCCAGACAGGCGCGCTGCTTCGCGAGCCGCTGCGGCGTCGCGAGGTCGCCGGTGTCGATGCGCGCCGCGTAGCGCACGCCGCGTTCGGCGAGCGCGTCGATGCCCGCCTGCAGCGCGCGTTCGATGCCACCGTTCACCGGCATGCGCAGGATCTCGATGTCGAGCCCTCGGATCGATGGCGCGACGATCGGCGGCGTGCTGCCGTCGTCGACGATCAGCACCCGCACCGGCCCGTCCTCGGAAAACGACGCGAGCGTGCGTTCGAGTTCGCGCTGGCCGTTGTAGGCGGGGATCAGGATGGCGACGTCGTTCAGGGTCGAAGCGTTCATGCGCGCAGCCTGAAGCGGATGTAGTACAGGTTGACGCTCGCGGCGGCGAGATACCCGGCCGCCAGTCCGATCAGCGCGCCATGACCGCCGAGGCGCGGAATCGCGATCCAGTCGACGACGAACGCCACCGCGAGCGCCAGCAGCCACTTCGCGAGCAGCACGAACTTCGCCTGGTATTTCAGCACGACGAGATTGCCGATCGCCTCGATGCCGGCCGGCACCGAGAGCCACACGGCCCAGCGGAAGATGTCGATCGCGCCTGCGTAGTCCGGCCCGAACACGCGCGTGATGATGAAGCCCGCGAGCAGGTCGAGCACAATCGCCCCGCCGATCATGAGCGCCGCCGTCATCGCGACGAGCCGCACGATGTTGCGTCTCAGAAGCGCCGCGTCCTGCACACGATAGACGAACGCCGGCGCGATGGTCTGCGCGAGCATCAGCGCGAGCGTGATCCAGTTCTCGTTCAATTGCTGCGCGGCCGAATAGCGCCCGAGGTCGGCGAACGAGATGTAGCGTTCGAGCATCAGCCGGTCGAGTTTGAGGAACAGGTACATGCAGATCAGGCCGACCCAGAACACGGTGCCGGCGCTCGCGAAGCGGCGAAAGAGGCGGCCGTCGAAGTGCCAGCCGAGTGTGCCGCCGTGACGGCGCATGTAGTACAGCACCAGCACGCCGCCGATCGCCGCCGCTTCCAGCGCCCACAGCCAGCCGAAGCTCGCGAAGCCCGCGCCCGCGCGCACGAGCGCGTAGACGAGCAGGGCCTTGACGATCGCGGTGACCATGCTGGTCGCGAGTTGCGGCTTGCTGTAGGTCATGCTCTGGAGCCACGCGTTGATCACGCCGACGAGCGGTTCGCGAAACAGCATCGTGACGGCGAGCCCGGCAAGCATCGCGCCGACGAGCGGATCGAGGTGGCCAAACGCGATCCAGCCCCAGGTCGCGGCGAGCGCGAGCGCGGACACGGCCATGCGCAGCACGAACGCGCTGCCGAGCACGCTGCCGAGCCCGGTCGACGCACGATCGACGATGGTCGGCACGAGGATTTCGGCGCCGCACACCCAGGTGATCGGCGAGAGGACGAGCAGCAGCGTATTGGCGTACTGCCATTTGCCGAACGCGTCGGGGCCGAAGTAGCGCGCGAGCAGCCCGCTGATCGCGATCGCGACGACGATCTGCGTCAGGCGTTCGAGGCCGAGCCAGACGATATTCGCGAGCGCCTTCGCGACATCGGGGTTGCCGATGCGTCTCAGCATGCGGCGCGCCGTGCTTGGGCCAGACCGGGCACGCGATGTGCTGGCGCTGTCGGATTACCCGATGCGGCCCCTGACAGGCACGGGATGCGGGTGCATGAGGGTGTTTTTCCCCGCGCAGGCACGGCATTTCGACCATTCGAGGCTAAAGCGAGTGCGGGCATTGGATTAGAATATTCGCGCAGGAAATGCACAGGAAAACGCTGAAAGACTGCGATTATAAGTGCGAACGGGATGGCTCTGACCGATGGAGCGAGTGCCCGGGCGAGACGCTTCAATGAGGTATCGGCTAATTTATGTTTCGTTACTTTTTTCGAAATTGCTCGCACTTCGTTCGTGTATGTCCATCAGTCACGACCTGCAAGCCCGCTGGCTGCATCGCCGAGAATCCATCAATTATTAGACAGGTAGCCATTCCATGAGCCAGTCACAGATTTCCCAATCGATCTTCAAGATGTACGACATTCGCGGGATCGTCGGCAAGACGGTCGATGCCGACGTCGCGCGCAGCATCGGCCGCGCGTTCGGCAGCGAGATTCGCAAGCAGGGTGGCGACTCCGTCGTCGTGGCGCGCGACGGCCGGCTGTCGGGCCCGGAACTCGTCGGTGCGCTGTCGGACGGCCTGCGCGCGGCGGGCGTCGATGTCGTCGATCTCGGCATGGTGCCCACGCCGGTCGGCTACTTCGCCGCGAGCGTGCCGCTGCAACTGCCGTCCGGCGAGCGCCGCGTCGACTCGTGCATGGTCGTGACGGGCAGCCACAATCCGCCCGACTACAACGGCTTCAAGATGGTGCTGCGCGGCGCTGCGATCTACGGCGACCAGATCAAGTCGCTCTACCAGCGCATCGTCGACGAGGACTTCACGCAAGGCGAGGGCACCTACACCGAGTACGACATCTCGCAGGTCTATCTCGACCGCATCGTGAGCGACGTGAAGCCGGTGCGCCCGATGAAGATCGTCATCGACACGGGCAACGGCGTCGCGGGCGTCCTCGCGCCGAAACTCTTCAAGGCGCTCGGCTGCGAACTCGTGGAGTTGTTCACGGAGATCGACGGCAACTTCCCGAACCACCATCCGGACCCGGCGCATGCCGAGAACCTGCAGGACGTCATCCGTGCGTTGAAGGAAACCGACGCCGAGATCGGCTTCGCGTTCGATGGCGACGGCGACCGCCTGGGCGTCGTGACGAAAGACGGCCAGATCATCTATCCGGATCGCCAGTTGATGCTGTTCGCGCAGGAAGTGCTGTCGCGCAACAAGGGCGGGCAGATCATCTATGACGTGAAATGCACGCGCAATCTCGCGAAGTGGGTGCGCGACCAGGGCGGCGAACCGGTGATGTGGATGACCGGCCACTCGCTCGTGAAGGCGAAGCTGCGCGAAACCGGCGCGCCGCTCGCGGGCGAAATGAGCGGACACGTGTTCTTCAAGGATCGCTGGTACGGCTTCGACGACGGCCTCTACACCGGCGCGCGGATGCTCGAAATCCTCTCGCGCGTGGCCGATCCGAGCAAGCTGCTCAACGACCTGCCGAACTCGCTCTCGACGCCGGAGTTGCAACTGAAGTTGCAGGAAGGCGAGAACTTCGACCTGATCGCGCGCCTGCAGAAGTCGGCGAAATTCACCGGCGCCGACGACGTGCTGACCATCGACGGCCTGCGCGTCGAGTATCCGGACGGCTTCGGGCTCGCGCGTTCGTCGAATACGACGCCGGTCGTCGTGATGCGTTTCGAGGCCGATAACGAAGCGGCCCTGAAGCGCATCCAGGAGGATTTCCGCCGCGTGATCACGGCGGAGAAGCCGGACGCCAAGCTGCCGTTCTGAGCCTGTCGGGTAGCCCTGCGGCGCGGTTTCGTCAGGACCGCGCCGTTTTTTCGTGCGTGTTTTCATGCGTGAGATGCACCGCGTCCGCGCTAGAATCGCCCATCTCAATTTTGTCCACGCGCCCTGCCTGCCGGCGGCGCTCATCGTCCACAGCGTGCAAAAGATCTTGATTGTCCGGGTGTCGTCGCTTGGCGACGTCGTCCACAACATGCCGGTCATCGCCGACATCCGCCGCCGTTATCCCGATGCGCAGATCGACTGGCTTGTCGAGGAGAGCTTCGCGGGTCTCGTCGAACTGGTCGACGGCGTGCGCCGCGCGATTCCCTTTTCCCTTCGACGCTGGAAGAAACGCTGGCTCTCGCCTGCAAACTGGCGCGAGATCGGCAAGTTCCGGCGCGAACTCGAAGCGGAGAAATACGATCTCGTGATCGACTGCCAGGGGCTCATCAAGACGGCGTGGGTGGCGAGCTGGGCGCGCGGGCCGCTCGTCGGGCTCGCGAACCGCACCGAAGGCGCGGGCTTCGAATGGCCGGTGCGATTTTTCTACGACCGGCGCGTGCCGATCGAGCCGCGCACGCATGTCGTCGAGCGCACGCGGCAACTGGTGGCGGTGGCGCTCGGGCTGCCCGCGCCCACGCCCGCCGACGACATCGAGTTCGGCCTCGACGCGCAGCGCGCCGCGCTCGCGCTGTCGCAAACCGATCTGAATCTGCCGGTGCCGTATGTCGTGTTCGTCCATGCGACTTCACGCGCCGACAAGCAATGGCCGGACGCCGCATGGATCGAACTCGGGCAGTCGCTCGTGCGGCGCGGCGCGTCGATCGTGCTGCCGTGGGGCAGCGACGCCGAGCGCGCGACGAGCGACAAGCTCGCGAAGGAATTCGGCGCGGCGGCGATCGTGCCGCCGAAGCTGTCGTTGCCGGCGGTAGTCGGCCTGATCGACGGCGCGGCGGCGACGGTCGGCGTCGATACCGGGCTCGTGCATATCGCCGCCGCGCTGAAGCGGCCGACGGTCGAGTTGTACAATTTCTCCACGGCCTGGCGCACGGGCGGCTACTGGTCGCCGCAGGTCGTCAACCTGGGCAGCGCGAACCATCATCCGACGCTCGCCGAGGTCAAGGCGACGCTCGCGGGCTTCGGACTTCTGTGAGCTGGCGGGTCGGCAGTTCGGGCGTTGAGCGTCGTCAATTGCAGTATCTTTCTCGCGCTGACCGCGAGTTCATGCCGCGCGACAATACGGCCAGCGCGGCGGGCATTTCGCCACGTCCATCGAAATATCGAAGGCACATGACCGAGTCTCAAATCATCGAAGTCGCTTCATGCGACTGGCAGGGCAATGACCTTTCCGTGCCGCGCGAGACGCTCGTCGCGGGCGTCGAGCGCGGCAAGGTGCTGTATTTCCCGCATCTGCGCTTCGCGATCGAAGGCGGCGAGAAAGCGCTGCTCGACCCGAAGATCGCCGACCCGAAGCGCAAGAACATCAGCCTCGCGCCTAATGGCGGCGCGCTGGCCGGCGTGCTCGGCGATGCCGTCGCGCAATCGGCGGTGCGCGCGCTCATCGGGCGCTATCAGGCAAATGCGCGCTCGCTCGTCGACGGGCTCTTTCCCGAGTATCGCGGCAAGCTGCGCGTCGCGCCGACAAGCCTCAGGCTGCATCGGGTCGAGACGCGCGAGACCTCATGGCGCAAGGACGACAGCCGCCTGCACGTCGATGCGTTCCCGTCGCGGCCGAACTACGGCGAGCGCATCCTGCGCGTGTTCACCAACGTGAATCCGCAGGGCGCGCCGCGCGTGTGGCGCGTCGGCGAACCGTTCGAGGACATGGCGAAGCGCTTCCTGCCGCGCATCAAGCCGCAGATGCCCGGTTCCGCGTGGCTCATGAACCTGCTGCACATCACCAAGTCGCCGCGCAGCGAATACGATCACCTGATGCTGAATCTGCATGACGCGATGAAGGCCGACCTCGACTACCAGAAGAGTGCGCCGCAACAGGAGATGCCGTTTCCGCCCGGTTGCGTGTGGGTGTGCTTCTCCGACCAGACCTCGCACGCGGTGATGTCGGGCCAGTACATGCTGGAGCAGACCTTCTTCCTTCCCGTCGACGCGATGGCGCAGCCGGATTGCGCGCCGCTCGGCATCCTGCAGCGCCTGAAGGGCAGGGCGCTCGTTTGAGCGCCGCTCGCCTGGCGCGGAGGCGCGCATGCTGAGGCTCGTCTATCGCGCGCTGTGGTGGATCGTCGCGCCGCTCGCCGTGCTGCGGCTCTTGATCCGCTCGCGCAAGGAACGCGGTTATCGCGAGCATATCGGCGAGCGGTTTGGCCGCGGTCCCGGGCGTCGCGCCGACGATCTCGCGCCGTTGATCTGGGTGCATGCGGTATCGGTGGGCGAGACGCGCGCGGCGCAGCCGCTGATCGAAGCGCTGATGAAGACGCATCCCGAAGCACGAATCCTGCTTACGCACATGACGCCGAGCGGCCGCGCGACAGGCGAGCAACTGTTCGGCGATCGCGTGCTGCGCAGCTTCCTTCCGTACGACCTGCCGCATCTCGTGCGACGCTTCTTGCGCGCCTGGCGGCCGACGCTCGGCATCGTGATGGAGACGGAAGTCTGGCCGACGCTGATCGACGAATGCAAGCGCGCCGACATGCCGCTCGTGCTGACGAATGCGCGGATGTCGGAGCGGTCGTACCGGCGCGCGGCGAAATTTGGCCGCGCGACGCGTGAAGTGTTTGGCGGCTTTGCGCGTGTGCTGGCGCAGAGTCCATCCGACGCCGAGCGGCTGACCTCGCTCGGCGCGCGCAATGTCGCGGTGCTTGGCAATCTCAAGTTCGACATGAGCGCGCCCGCCGAACTCGAAGCACGCGGACATGCATGGCGTGCGGCGATCGGCGAGCGGCCGGTGTGGGTGGCGGCGAGCACGCGCGAGGGCGAGGAGGGGCTGGTTTTGCAGGCGTTCGCCGCGCTCGACGTGCCGAACGCGCTCTTGATTCTCGTGCCGCGCCATCCGCAACGTTTCGATGAAGTCGCGGCGATGGTGGCGAGCGCGGGCATGTCGTGCGTGCGGCGTTCGGCTTGGGCGCCGAAGGCGGTTGCGGCGGGCTCGGGTGCGGATGCGGCGCGGCCGTTGGCGGCGGGCGTGAAGGTGCTGCTCGGCGATTCGATGGGGGAGCTCGGTGCCTATTACGCGGCTTCCGATCTTGCCTTCATCGGCGGGAGTCTGCTGCCGCTCGGCGGGCAGAATTTGATCGAGGCGTGCGCAGAGGGCGTGCCGGTGTTGATCGGACCGCATACGTTCAACTTCACGCAGGCGACCAACGATGCGATCGCGGCGGGCGCGGCATTGCGCGTCGACGATCCGCAAGGGCTTGCCCGGGGCCTGCGGGAGTTGTTCAACGACAAGCCGCGCAGGCTCGCGATGAGCGCGGCAGCGGCGGCTTTCGCGGCGCGGCACCGGGGGGCGACGGAGAGGACTGTCGCGGTGCTGGGGGCGTTTTTGGACGAAGTGTAAGCACCCGAACCTCAAGCGCCAATCACGCCCTTAGGTGCCGACGCGCCGACGCTCGGTAAACCATACGACAAACAGAACGAGATCAACTCTTGGCTGAGCAACGAATTTTTGGAAATATCCCCGGAATTACCGTGGGTACGGAGTTCCCTAGCTATGCAGCACTCTACGCAGCCGGGATACATAACCACACGCAAGCGGGCATTTCAGGGTCCAGCAAACAAGGCGCAGATTCGATAGTTGTGTCGGGTGGTTACCAGGACGATCAAGACTTTGGCAATGAAATTATCTATACAGGCCACGGTGGCCGTGATTCCGCCGGGCGACACGTCGACGATCAAAAGCTGGAACGCGGAAATCTTGCTCTTGTGGTGAATGAAATAGAGGGGTTGCCGCTCAGAGTCATTCGAGGCGCTGACCAAACAAATCCGTTTGCGCCCGCAGAGGGCTATCGCTACGATGGACTGTTCCGCGTCGATAGTCACTGGTGTGATGTGGGCAAAGCGGGCTTCAAAGTATGGCGTTATCGACTGCTGAAGATTGGCGACGAATCACCAACTCAAGAAGATCATACGCCGGGCGCACCGTATGAAGGTGACAACGCCCAGACCCACCGACTAACGACTTCAGTACAGCGCATCGTGCGCGACACTAAGCAGGCGAAGATGCTGAAGTGGTACTACCGACACACATGTCAGGTATGCGGCATTCGTATCGCAGTTGCTGGCGCGCACTACATCGAGGCGGCGCATATTCGCCCGCTCGGTAAGCCGCATGATGGGCCGGATACTACCGACAACATAATCTGCCTGTGTCCCAATCATCACATTATGTTTGATCTGGGTGCCTTTTCAATTAGCGACGATTATGCGTTGATAGGGATCGAAGGGAAGTTGAGCGTGCGAGACGGGCACAAAATTAATTCTGAGCACCTTGCTTATCATCGAGAACGCTTTCTAAGTCGTTTTGAATCGCGCGGCTAAACAATGTCGTTGGTGCGAGCCGTTAGACAGTCGATTTGTCATACCCCCAACAACCCCTTCTTCTCGATGAACCCGATCACCCGATCAAGCCCCTCCAGCGCTTTCAGATTGCACATCACGAACGGCCGCGCGCCGCGCATCTTCCCCGCATCCGAGGCCATCACCTCCAGGTTGGCGCCGACATACGGCGCGAGGTCGATCTTGTTGATCACGAGCAAATCCGACTTCGTAATCCCCGGCCCGCCCTTGCGCGGAATTTTCTCGCCGCCCGCGACATCGATCACATAGATCGTCAGGTCCGACAGTTCCGGGCTGAAGGTCGCCGCCAGATTGTCGCCGCCCGATTCGATGAACACGATGTCGGCGTCGGGGAAGCGCGCGATCATCTGGTCGACGGCTTCGAGGTTGATCGATGCATCTTCGCGGATCGCCGTGTGCGGGCAGCCGCCCGTCTCCACGCCCATGATCCGCTCCGCCGGCAGCGCGCCCGCGACCGTCAGGAGGCGCTGGTCTTCCTTCGTATAGATGTCGTTCGTGATCGCGACCAGGTCGTATTTCTCGCGCATCGCCTTGCACAGCATTTCGAGCAGCGTGGTCTTGCCGGAGCCGACCGGACCGCCCACGCCGACGCGCAACGGCGGCAGTTTCTTGGTTCGGCGGTGAGCGGCAGAATAAGCGGGCGTGTTCATGTTCGATGGGTTCTTAGGAGCGGAAAAGCCGCGAATACTGCGATTCATGTCGAGCCGACAGAATGCCGAGTTGCGGTGCAAAGGTGTTGATGTCGTGAGGCGACGTTGCAAGCGCACGCGTGACGGCGCGTTCGATCGGATCGCGCAACGCGACGATGATCCGCTGCCCCGCGAGCTGGCCGAGCGGCACGGCCTTCAACGCGGCGGCCGCCTGGTTCTCGACCCAGCTGAAAGCGTAGGCGGCAAGGGCCGATTCGGGCGTCACGTCGTGTGCGTACGCGGCGAAGGCGAACGCGGTGGGCTGCGAGACCGGCTTCAGCGAGTTCAACGTCGAGCGTCTATCGGCGTCACCCCATTCGAGCGACGTGCACAACTGCGCGAGCGACCAGCCCATCTGCTGCGTCTCGCGTCTCAGTTCCGCCGACTCGCGGCTTGCGAGGAATTCTTCATCGGCGAGGGCGAGCGCGGCTGCATCGTGCGCGCGCCAGCGTTCGATCTGGTGTGCCAGGAACGGCAACTCGCCGCGTGCGAGGACCTGCGCGAGGCCGCTCTCGATCCAGTCGCGGGCGCTGTCGCCGTCGCGGATCAGGCCGTGTTCGATCGCGGATTCGAGACCTTGCGAGTAGCTGAAAGCGCCGATCGGCAGCGCGGGCGACGCAAGGTGCAACAGCGCCGTGAGTTCAGCGGTGCGCATGATTGTGCGTGGGGTCGTGGTCGTGGTGATCGTGCCCGCACGTCGAGTGATCGTGGGTATTGTCGCCGTGGTCGTGCCCGCAATGCGAGTGATCGCCGTGGTCATGTTCATGCGCGTGCTTATGCGCTTGGCTATGTCCAAGCGTGTCGTCGTGCTCATGTGCGTGCTCATCGCCATGCCCATGCCCATGATGTTCATCGAACACCTTCTGCGCGAGCGCGTAGTCCTCGGTGAAGGTTTCATCGTGACCATGCTTGTGGCCGCCACCATACGCACCCGTCTCCGGCTGGAACGCTTGCGACGCGTGCTCGACTTGCGCGCCGAGACGCCGGAGCATGTCTTCGAGCACCGGATCGGCTTCGAGCTTGAGATAGTCCGCGCCCACTTCCACCGGCGTATGGCGGTTGCCCAGATGATAGGCCGCGCGCGTGAGCGTCAGCGCATCAGCCGAGCGCACGACGAGCACGTCCTGCGCCGCCGCGATCACGCGCACGAGCGCGCCATCGTCGGCGACGAGCACGTCGCCATCGCGCAGTACCGTGCCGCGCGGCATTACGAGCGCGACTTCCTCGCCGCTGTCGAGCGTCGCGGCGAGGCGGCTCTTGCAGCGCGCGTCGAAGGTGAGGGTGAGCGTCGCCGCGCGCTTGACGAGCACGGGCGCGAGCTTCGCGGTCAGACGTTTATCGATCGTTCGCATGGTTCAGAACAAGAAGTAACGCTGCGCCATCGGCAGCACGGTGGCGGGGTCGCAAGTCAGCAACTGGCCGTTCGCGACGACCTCGTACGTCTCGGGATCGACGGTGATCGACGGCTGCCACGCGTTGTGGATCATGTCGGCCTTCGTGATCTTGCGGCAGTTCTTCACCGCGACGACATGCTTGTTCAGGCCGTAACGATCCGCGATGCGCGCATCCGCCGCCATCTGCGAGACGAATGTCAGCGACGTCTTGCCGAGCGCGCCGCCGCGCGTCGCGAACATCTCGCGATAGTGCACCGGCTGCGGCGTCGGGATCGACGCGTTCGGGTCGCCCATCTGCGCGACCGCGATCATGCCGCCCTTGACGATCATCGCGGGCTTCACGCCGAAGAACGCCGGCTCCCAGAACACGAGATCCGCCCACTTGCCCGGCTCGATCGACCCGACTTCATGCGCGATGCCATGCGTGATCGCCGGGTTGATCGTGTACTTCGCCACGTACCGCTTCGCGCGGAAGTTGTCGTTGCGCGCGCTGTCCTTGGGCAGCGCGCCGCGCTGCACCTTCATCTTGTGCGCGGTCTGCCAGGTGCGGATCACGACCTCGCCGACACGACCCATCGCCTGCGAGTCGGACGAGAGCATCGACAACGCGCCGAGGTCGTGCAGGATGTCCTCGGCGGCGATCGTCTCGCGGCGAATGCGCGACTCGGCGAACGCGATGTCTTCCGCAATCGACGGATCGAGGTGATGGCAGACCATCAGCATGTCGAGGTGTTCGTCGAGCGTGTTGATGGTGTAGGGGCGCGTCGGATTGGTCGACGAGGGCAGCACGTTCGCCTCGCCGCAGACCTTGATGATGTCCGGCGCGTGGCCGCCGCCCGCGCCTTCGGTGTGATACGTGTGGATCGTGCGGCCCTTGAACGCGGCGACCGTCGTTTCGACGAAGCCGGCTTCGTTCAATGTGTCGGTGTGGATGGCGACTTGCGTGTCGGTATCGTCGGCGACCGAGAGGCAGTTGTCGATTGCGGCGGGCGTCGTGCCCCAGTCCTCGTGCAGCTTCAGGCCGATCGCGCCCGCCTTGATCTGTTCGGTGAGCGGCTCGGGCAGGCTCGCGTTGCCCTTGCCGAGAAAGCCGAGGTTGACGGGCCAGCCGTCGGCGGCCTGCAGCATGCGTTCGATGTGCCACGGGCCCGGCGTGCAAGTGGTCGCATTGGTGCCGGTCGCGGGCCCGGTGCCGCCGCCGAGCATGGTCGTCACGCCGCTCGCGAGCGCTTCGTCGATTTGTTGCGGGCTGATGAAGTGGATGTGCGAATCGATGCCGCCCGCTGTCACGATCATGCCTTCGCCCGCGATCACTTCGGTGGCGGCGCCGATGGCGATGGTCACGCCCGGCTGGATGTCCGGATTGCCCGCCTTGCCGATGGCGAAGATGCGTCCGCCCTTGATGCCGATGTCGGCTTTCACGATGCCCCAGTGATCGAGGACCAGCGCATTCGTCACGACCGTGTCGACGACGTCGTTCGAGACGCGTTGCGACTGGCCCATGCCGTCGCGGATCACCTTGCCGCCACCGAATTTCACTTCTTCGCCGTAGGTCGTGAAGTCGCGTTCGACTTCGATGATGAGGTCAGTATCGGCGAGGCGGACCCGGTCGCCGGTGGTCGGGCCGAACATTTCCGCGTAGGCGCGGCGGCCGATGCGTAGCGTCATTTGCTGTATTCCCGATGAAAGATCAGAGCGGTCCCATGACGAGGCCGTTGAAGCCGTAGACGGCGCGATCGCCTGCCAGCGCGACAAGTTCGACGGTGCGTTCCTGTCCCGGCTCGAAGCGCACGGCGGTGCCGGCCGCGATGTTCAGGCGAAAGCCGCGCGCCTTCTCGCGCTCGAAAGTGAGCGCCGTGTTGACTTCATAAAAGTGATAGTGCGAGCCGACCTGCACGGGGCGGTCGCCGGTATTCGACACGACGACCGAGACCGTCTCGCGGCCCGCGTTCAGTTCGTGCTCGCCGTCGTCGATCAGATATTCGCCGGGGATCATGGGCGCTGGCTCCTCTTCGATCAGGGGATCGGATGATGGACGGTGACGAGTTTGGTGCCGTCGGGGAAGGTGGCTTCGATCTGGATATCGGGGATCATTTCGGGCACGCCTTCCATGACGTCGTCGCGGGTCAGGATCGTCGTGCCGTAGTGCATCACCTCGGCGACGGTCTTGCCGTCGCGGGCCGCTTCCATCAGCGCTGCTGAGATGAACGCTACCGCTTCAGGGTAGTTCAACTTCAGGCCGCGTGCGCGGCGGCGTTCGGCTAGCAGCGCTGCTGTGAAGATCAGCAGTTTGTCTTTTTCTCTTGGAGTTAGCTTCATGGGGTTTGGGTCGCTGGCGCTTGGGGTTGGGGGTGGGTCGCTGGCGCTTGGGGTTGGGGTGGGTTTGGTTGGGTTACACCGTTTGATGCGCTTGTGTTTCCATGGAACTTGTTTTCTTAGTGGTCTATTAGCTCTGCCCCTGTCCGGGGCGGGACTCACTTTCTTTGCTGCTGCAAAGAAAGCAACTGTATTAAAGGTCAAGCGCGA
>NZ_FCON02000170.1 GCF_001544535.1 Caballeronia choica
CATGATCACGACAATTACTCCCGTCGACCGGACAACATAGTTGTCGACGACCGGACAAGACAGTTGACGCTATCCAGGAAAGGACCCGGCCGTTTTTCGCGAGGTCGACCGGTCGTTTCCCCAGACCACCCCACCACCCCAGCCGCGGCGAGGCCGATGCCGTGCGCGAGGCGGGGCGGCGGCGCCGATGCGGGCGCGTGGTCGGTGCGCTGACCCCAACCGAGTTTCACGATCGCGCTGGCGACGCTGCCTTGTTCCTTCAGAGTCGGAGCCTTTTCTTCCGGCGATGCAACGACGGCATTGCCGGAAGAATCACGACAGCGTCGCCGCCGTGGTTATTGGCGATGCAACGGATGCATCGCCAATACTTGTAGGTGCCACCGCACACCCGGAATTGGCGGATGAGCGGCAGCTGCCGCCGTTTTTCGTGACCCGTTTGGCTGTCAACGAGTCCACTCGTCACGCGCGGCTGGACGACCTTCAACGCAAAACCGCCCGCGGTTCGGCTCTCCCTTCGATCACGTAGCCATGAGCGCTCGGTGTTTGGTTCGGGCGCGCGCGGCGTGGGACATACGGCCGATAAGCGCGCAGCCGCGCCTGCGTTTCGATCAATGGTTTGAGCTGAGCGGCCAGCTGCGGGTCGGGCACGGTGACCTCCAACAGATTTTGATGTCCGTGGCGTGACTGATCAAACCCGTAGAAATTCCGATAGGTCGAGGGCGCGGGCAGGAACATAGCGTTGAAAAAATCGTGAGCGTGATCGAGCGGCCGGAGCGCGGACAGCCGCTCGATCACCCGGCGTGGGGCTTCGAGCGCGCTGATCAGTTCCTGCTCCAGCACGACAGTGATGTCGCGGGCGAACGATTGAAGCTCGGCTTGGAACAACCGGGCAGCATCGGTCACAGCCTTGTCGATCTGCGGCGCAGTGTTTTCGAGCGCTTGCATTTGTCGCCTCAAATCATCGAGCCGCTTGGCAGCGGCCTCGACGCGCGGGCGCAACTCGTCGGCGTTGCTTTGATGGAGCATCACTTCGTCGGGCGGGCAAATGGATCCATCGGCTTCGCTTTGCGCGAGCTGGTTGCGCAGGCGGGCGAGGTCTTCCTCGCACCGGTCGATCGCGGCGGGCAAAATTTTAGTTTGCTCATCGAGGCGCCTGCGGCGAGCGAGCACGTCGTTCGCGGCTTCGTGGGCGGCTCGCAGGGCGTGCGACAGTTCGATGTTCATCGCGTCCCCCGGGAGCGGGCGAAGGCTTGGTCCCAGCGGCGGTCGACCGTCTTCGTTGATACCTGAGGCCGGCCAGTTCGCATTCGCGCGAAGGCAATATCCCAAGCGCAATCGATACGGCGGCGGTCCCGCGCAGTGGGACGACAGTCCTGGTCGAGCTGGTCCGGCGAGCGCGCCAGGTGCTCGAAGTTCCAGTTCGGGAGTTCAGCGCGCCGGCGAGTATTCGCGTCTGCGTGCGGCGCTTTCGGTTTCGGTGTCGGTTTCGTGCGAGCCCCGAGCGAGAGAAGGTGGGCTGCGTTCAATAGATCAGTGTTCATGATTCTCCTCGTGGGTTATTGCAAGGTGGCTTTCGGTTCGTGCAAGGCCGAGTCGAGCCGCGCAGGTCTCTTCACGAAGGAAGCGAAAGGCGTCGATCCACGGCCGCCCGCGCTTTTGCGTTGATGAGCTTTTCTTGGCGCTCACGTTCCTCCGCAGTCGTGCCATTCTTCGTTCGTCATTACCGAACCCCGTGGTTCGGCGGCGGTATGACGGCAATGACGGAAGTGACGCTTCTTTCCGATTCGTCACTTACGCGCGCGCATATAAGAGGGTTAATAGGGAAAAGGCGTCACTCGTGTCATTTGTGTCACCGGTCGTCGCTGTCATTCAGTGCGACGCCGCGATAGAGCCGTTCGCGACTGTTACGGTCGCAAATCGCGCCCATGTCGAGCATCCGGGCCTTGAAGTCCCTTGTCGACGCAGGCCGGCCTTCGTGGCCGTTTTCCTCGAACCATCGCAGGTAGTCCAAACGTGCACGGCCAGCGCCCACGGAATAGTCTTTGTGCAGCAGGAGCCGCTCACCAGCCCACAGGGCGAATGTGTCGTTTTCGGCGAAGTATTCGGCGGTGGCTTGCGTGACGGCGGCGGGCATCGAACCGAAACCTTCGGCAATGACAGCCCGCGCGCCCCGGACCATCCACGCGAGAATCTCCGGATATTCTTCGCGCAAGGCGTCTTCGAGAGTTGAATCCCGCCTGTTCTCAGGCACCTTGTGGACAAACGGGATAACGCGAAAGCGCCGTTTTTCAGCCTCATCAGCTTGCCGCAGACGCGGGCGATGGTTGCCGACGAACAGCAGCTTGCAGATTGGCGTGAAGTCGTAGAAATCTTGACGCATGTGACGTGCCGACATTTTTTCTCCGGACGAAATATCCTTGACGCGCTGCGAGTTCCACGCGCGGTTATCCGGCAGTTCGCCGCACGCGGCCAGGCGCGCACCTTCGATATGCGCCATGCCGGTCGGGTGTTGGTCATGCGTCGATTGAAGGAAGGTTTCGACCGCGACGGACACGAAGTAGTCGCCAAGCACTTCGCGCAGCACGCGCAGAAAGGTTGTCTTGCCGTTCGCGCCGCCGCCAAAGAGCAGGAACACGAATTCATAACGCGTCGAGCCTGTCAGGAAGTAGCCGCACATGCGCTGCAAAAACCGCATCATGTCGTCATTGTCCAGCTCCATGCGCGGTTTGCCCTGCTCATCGAAACCGTGGATGCACGCCGCGAGAAATCGGAGCCAACGCGGACAGTCGCCGCCGAAATCAGGGGCGGAGCCCGTCAGGCGCGTCATCATGTCTTCGGGGCGGGCAGCGCGCATCGAGCCGTCGCGCAGGTCAACGACGCCGGAAGGCGTGCAAAGCAGCCACGGATTGGCATCGAATGTTCCGCGCGGACAGGTGCGTTCGTCGGTGCGCGCGAGCTTTTCAATGGCGTCCACGACGCGCGCCGTCAACCAGCGCGGCACGCCCCGGCACATCTGGCGCACCGTGCGGCGAATCATTTCACGCGTGACGCGCGCACCTTCGTCCCGTTGCCAGTGCGTGCCATCCCAGCAGAGCCACTTGCCGCGCTTCGATTCGAAAAGCAGCTTGCCTTGGTAGAGCGAAGCGAACACTACGGCAATGGCATCTTCATTCAGATCCACAGTCGCAGCGATCTCATCCGATAGATGTGCCGGAATCGAGTCGAGCGGCGCCGACATGCGATCGCCGTTGCGGCTCGCACGCTTTGGCTTCGCGGCATGATCGTTCACTGCGGGGCTTTTCGCGAAGAACTTGCTGCGCGCTTCGTCGAGTCGTTTCACCTCGGCCTCGAGCGCGGACGGGGCTTGCCTCTCAGTGTGCACGCCTTCGGAGCGGTCGCGCGGAACAGCGGCGCTCACGAGTCAGGTTCCCGCTTCGGCAGCGCGATTCGCGGGTGCCCCGCGCAATTGACACACGGAACGGGCACTAGATCGACAAAGGGGTTTCTTCTGTTCGGGCGCGTCGAGTTCGACTTCCACGAAGCCGTACTTCCCATGATCCGACAGCAAGCGGACCACCTTTGCCGTGCAGCCCGCATATTGGCCTTGCATGACCACGACACGCTGGTTCTGGTGTGGGTGCCGAATCATCGCGCACCCCCGTTCAGCAGCATGGCGAGATCACAGACTTTCCATCCAAGTCGGCGATTGATGCGGACCGGTCTGATGGGGCCACACTCTAAGCACGCCCATTTCCTCAGAGTCTGCGGCTGCCGGCCAAGCACGTCAGCTGCTTCGGGAGTTGACAGGACATCTCTCCCCCTGGCACGCGCCAGAAGGCCGGGCGGAAGCGGATACGCAGCGGTCATCGTCACCACCTTTATCGAATGCGAATCTGGCGTTGTTAATCGGCGTTGACGACAGCTTATAAGTGTTGGTTGCGGCTGGAAAGAAAACGACCGTTACCGGCTCTTAGCGAGCCTTATCGTCTCAAAGTCCCTCATTGAGCATGCGTTCAAGTCGCAGGCGGACGGCACCCTTCGTCATGTATTTCACACGACTATCCTCCCACTTGATGCCCCTGGTTACGCTATATCCAATCATGGGCGGAGGCGGGTTGCTCGACTGGGCCTGGCGCACGAGCACGAACCATACGGAATGCACATTCTTGGGTGACGTGGCCTCGCGCCATGCGGCCTTGATGACGGGCTTCATTGCGTCGGTGCGTTGCTTGCGCTTGTCCGTAAGACCCTCTTGCGGTTTGCTTTCCTTTCTCTTGAGTGAAGCGGCCCCGCGCGATGCGGCTTTGGTGACGGGCTCCATTGCGTTGGCGCTTGGTTGACGTTCCAGGTTCCGAAGATACATCAGCGTGCACACGTCGCTGATCGGCGCTCTTCGAAGTTCATCGCGGAGCTCGTTGAGCTTCGTATCGTCTTGCAGCATATGGGAAAGCTGTATGGCGCGTGCACACGCTGCATCCAGCGTGTCCCCCCACGGCCCGAATATTCGATGGACTGGCGAGACCGGTGAGACTGGCGATTGAATTTGCAGTGATGGAAGGTCGATCGGTTTGAACAGGCGGTTCCAGTCCGGCAGGCGCGAGCCTACTTTGGAAATATTCCCACAAATGCGGCTCAACTCCGGATAGAGCGGGGACAGTGCAGAAATGTTCGAGCCGATTCCGCCCGGTTTGCTCATCGTCATGGCGTTCCTTCAAACGCAGCCTTCATTAGAAGAGCCTTGCCAGGCCGGTGAAGGAAGCCGGCTTTTCGTTCCGTCGAACTAGGCAAGGTTTGCGGTGATCATGCGCTCACTGCTACGGTATGTGAATTGGCTACGGGGTCACTGTCTCGACGCCAGCCTCCGTCAAGATCCAGCTCTCGATGCGCGTGTGCCACATGCGCAGCAGGTCGAGCGGACGACGTCGGTAATGCTTTTCGGCAATCGCGGAAGGCTTATGACCTTGAATCTGCGCGACCACGCCGACCGGGCATTCCACCCACTCCGAAAGCGTTCCGAAACTTCTTCGCAAACCGTGAAGGCTCACGTGCGGCAGGTTACCCGCGCTGAGCGCCTTGTTGTGGGCGATGCGCGGTTCGGCGAGTTTGCCGTCCTCCGCACGGCCGCTGGCGAACACCCATTCCGGCGGCTGCCAGGTCTGGCCCCGCGCGTCGAGTCTGCGCTGCTGGCGACGGTCCGGCGCGATCGACTGGAGCGCCTTGAGCGCGCGCAGCAGGGTGGCCACGTAGGGCGTTAGCGGAATCGTGCGCGTGCCCTCCACCTTGTCACCGATGCGCAGGCTGTTCCAGTCGAAATCGACGTCGGTCCATTTCAGCGCGGCAATCTCCTCGCGGCGAGCGCCGGTGAGCAGCAGCACCCGAAGGTATGCGGAAATCGTCACGTTTGGAATCGCACCGGTGGCGGCGAACCAATGCTTGAGCTGTTCGCGCTGAAGGCAATCATTCTTCGCCTTCTTTTTTGGCAACCGCTCGCGCGCGAGGTGTCGCGTGTGCACGTCACCGGGAACCAGGTTTCTGTATTCGTTGCGGCGCTCACACCAGGTGAGGAACGTGCCGAGCGCGGAATAGGCCTGTCGCGCCTTGGTTGGCCGAACTGCCGCTTCGACCTTCAGTGCATCGTCCAACACCGTGCGCGTCAGGTCCGACAGGCGCATCTCCATGAGCGGGGCAAGCACACCCGGGACGATGATGCGGTCGCCAATTGAAGCCTTGCGGCCGCCGCGCTCGGCCATGCGTTCGTGGTCGAGATAGTGTCGCTCCGACCATTTGCCCCGGCGGTCTTCTATATAGAGATTCCAGACGTCGCGCAGAAGCACATCGCGGCGCTCCGTTTCGGCACGGCGCACTTCGCGCGCGGCGCGTTCCTCGTCACGCTGCTCGCGCGGGTCGATGCCTTGGTCAACCAGCGCCTTGAGCCGCCGCGCTTGGGCACGCGCGCCGGGCATCGGTCGCACTTCACCGGATTCGGCGTCCGCCACCGTGACGCCTTCGAGGGGCCAGGTCTTTGGATCGCCAATACTGACACGGATCGTCTTTCCGTCAAGCTTGCCCTGGAAAACGTAGGTGCGCGCGCCGTTGGCCGTCACGCGCAGCCCGAGGCCGGGCGCCTCGCTGTCCCACAGAAACGCTTGGTTCTGCCCCTCCGGGCAGGAAAACGACGCTACGCGCGCCGCCGTTAGCCTGACTCTTGCCACGATTCACGTCCTTGATGTAACCTAGGTGTAACCCGAGTCTATCAAATTCGGTGAATCTTAATCAACACCTATCGCGGTATCAGGCCACGCTTTATGTTGATTTGAAAGGGTTTTTTGTGGTTTCAGCAACGCACATCAACGTTGCGGAATGAAAAAACCTTCGGTCTCATAACCCGAAGGTCGTAGGTTCAAATCCTACCCCCGCAACCAGGATTCAAAGCAAAAAGCCCGGCTTGCCGGGCTTTTTGCTTTTACGGGTCGCATTCGAATGTCGAAGGGATGTCGAAGGGATGTCGCAGCGATCACGAGATTTCGACGAAACGTCTGCGCCACAAACACGAAAAGCCTGCATGACATCGCGTCATGCAGGCTTTTTGCATTCTTGATCCGTTCTGGCGGGGCGCTCGGTTGATCCTCAATCGAGGCTCAAGCTTCATTCATGGCGCCAGGCCATTCTCGGACACAACCTCATCGGCTCCGAACCATCTGGTGAAGGCGGCGCACGCAGCAAACCGGCGCAATGACAACCCGTTACTGCTTCGCTCGGCCTTGAGCCAGAAAGCCCATCAGGTGCCTTCTATCAATAAAACTTCTTCGGCAACTGCGCGCGGCGGATCTGCTTGCGCAGGCGAGCGACAGCAGCAGCTTTCTTGCGCTTGCGCTCGGTGGTCGGCTTTTCGTAGGCCATGCGCGATTTGAGTTCTTGAATCAGGCCCGTGCGTTCGACGGTACGGCGAAAACGACGCATGGCGACGTCGAAAGGCTCGTTCTCTTTCAACAGTACTTTAGTCATTGAGTTCTCGGTTGATCTGGCCCTGCCAGAAATTAGGGCAAAGCGCAATTGTACACTTTTTGAGAGGCGAACTGAACGGCCATCAAAGGAACGCCGCGCCGCCCGGCCCGGGATTGACATCGTAGGTCGTTGAATGGAGACAACAAATCCTGAATAACCCGGGTCGGCGAGACAGGCTAGAAGCCTCGGGACGGCGGCCGGCGGGGAATCGCGCTTTCCTCGCTTGCCTCTGGCTGGTCGATCGCGACGTCCGAGGCGGGAAGCGCGACACAGGGCAGGACCCAGCCTTCGCGTTTTTCCTCCGCAGTGAGGCCGGGCCATTCGATCCGATAGCGCACTTCGCCCTCGACGAGCCGGCACAGGCACGCGCGGCAGGTGCCATTGCGGCAGGACGTCGGCAGACGGATGCCGGCGCGCAGGGCGGCTTCGACCAGCGACGCGTCGTCATCGACGTCGATCGTGCGTCCGAGCGGCTCGATGCGCAGCCTGAAGCAGCGCTGGCTCACGGGTGCCTGCCGGGCCGAGCGCGCGTCATGCTTCGACCTCGATGGTCGCGCGGCCGTGAGTGACATCGCGCAGCGCTTCGGCGGCCGCCTCGCGCGACGCGAGCGGCATCCGGATGACGAGCCGCACGGTCATGTCGTAGGCGTGTTCGACCAGCTCGCAGTCCTCCTGCTCGATCCAGCGGCGCACGCGCGCTTCGTCGGCGTAGTCGACGTCCACTTTCACGAGGCCGCGCTCGATGCGCTCGATCCGTACCGCGAGCTGCATCGCGGTGGCGATCGCGTCGGTGTAGGCGCGCACGAGGCCGCCCGCGCCGAGCTTGATGCCGCCGTAATACCGGACGACGGCCGCCAGCACGCCGTCGACTTCGTGATGCCGCAGGACTTCGAGGATCGGCCGGCCGGCGGTGCCCGATGGCTCGCCGTCGTCCGACATGCCCGACTGGCCGCCCGCGAGCAACGCCCAGCAGACGTGCGTGGCCGTCGGATGCTGGGCGCGCAGCGCGTCGAGTTCGCGCATCGCGGCGGCGCGGTCGGCGACCGGTATGGCCAGTGCGATGAACCGGCTCTTGCGGATGTCGATTTCGGCGGTGACGGGAGCGGCCAGGGTGTAAGTCGGCAACGGCGGATCGGTCGGTGAGGGGTGGATGACGAACCGGACGCCGGTGGGCGGCGGCAAGACCGTTATGGTACCGGCAAAGCGGCGGGGATTCGCCACGCCCGCGCCTCGTTCGGGTGGCGACGCCGTTTGAAACGGCAGGGTTTTGCCGGCTGCGCGCCTCCCTCAGCCGGATGCGATTTGAGGCGGGCAGAATTCGCCAGGCCCTCAGTTCGCGCAGGCGGCGTTGCCGCTTGATGCAGCCGCGGCGTTACGCCAAGTCCGCGGTTCACCCGGGCGGTGTCGCCATTCGAAGCAGCAACAGGTCCATGCCAGGTCCGCGATTCGCGCAAGCGGCGTAGCCGTTTCCGACGGGCGCGGCAATCGCTCAAGCGGTATCGCCATTTCCGAGCGGGCGCTGCATCAGCACGGTATCGACCCACGTGCCATGCTTGAACCCGACCTTGCGCAACACGCCGACGTGCTCGAACCCGAGCCGCGCGTGCAGCGCGATCGACCCCGCGTTACCGCTGTTGCCGATGACCGCGATCACCTGCCGCCACGGCCCGGCCTCGCAGCGCGCGATCAGCGCCGACAGCAGCGCCATGCCGATGCCGCGTCCGTGCATGCCGTCGGCGATATAGACGGAATCCTCGATCGTATGCCGATACGCCGAGCGTGCCCGGTACGCCGTCGCGTACGCATAGCCGACGACCGCGCCGTCGACCTCGGCCACGAGATACGGCAGCCGCGCCGCGACGACGGCCGCGTGGCGCGCGCGCATTTCATCGACGCCGGGCGCCACTTCCTCGAACGTGGCGAGCGCGTGCTCGACGTAGTGCGCATAAATGCGGGCGATCGCGTCGAAGTCGATGCGCGTCGCCTCGCGCACGAGGGGCGGGCGAGAGACGGGTGCGTTGCCTGGTTTCATGGGCGTTGTCGTGGGGTTTTCCGTCACACGATTTTCGCATGAGCGGGCCGCGCCGTTCCGCGCCCAAAAAAGCGTGCGCCGGCCGTGCGGCAGCCCACCAACGACGCGAATTTTCAGTTAAAGAAACCATTGAGTCGCGTGGGCGCGGCCCTCTACACTAGGTCGTTTGATCTGGGGCTGTGAACGGGCCGCCGAGGGGCCGTCAAGCGGAAAAATCGATCGTCGGGACGGGAGTGCGGCGATGGCGGCGGTAGGGAACTGGATGGCATTCGCGTCGCGGGAATTTCTTGCAACGTTTCGCGGCGCAGGGCGATAACACGCAATGAAAAAAATTCGACGCTCGAGCCTGGCGGTGCTTTGCGCCGTCCTGGTGCTGGCCGTGGCGCTTGCGCCCGCCGCACTCGGCTTGCTGTTCGCCCAGCAGAGCTTGCGCCACGACGAAACCGCGCGCCTGAACCGCGTGGCCGACGCCGCGCTCGTGCGCGCCGAAGACGTGACGCGGCATCTTTCAAGCGCGCTCGGCGAAATCGGCCGCGTGCCCGACGAGCCGTGCTCCGCCTCCTATCTGCGGGAACTGCGCCGCATCGCGCTGGAGCATCGCGCGGTACGCGACGCCGGTGCCTACGATCACAGCGGCCGCTGGCAATGCTCGTCGCTCCTGGGCGCCGTGGCAATTGGCGCGCTCGGCGGCCGCAAGCTGCCGCCGCCCGACTGGCGCGGCCGCGACGGCGTGATCGCGTGGTTCGACCTCGTGCACATGCCGGGCGGCGACGAGTCGCTCGTGCTCGGGCGCGACGGTTACTACGTCGCGGCCGACCCGGCCGCGTACCTCGACGGCCTCGCGGCGCGACCGGGCGCGATCCCCGATGCGAGCACGAACGCGAGCCCGAACGCGATCACCAAGCCGGGCGCGATCCCGGCGAGCGGCCTGGGCGTGATCAACACGGAGATGAGCCGCGTCATCGCGACGACACCGAGCGCCGATCCGTCCGTGATGCTCGCGCTCTATCGCAAGCCCGCCGACGCCCCGGCCGACGATACGGCCGACACGCCGTACGTCGTGCGGCGCTCGGTCACGATGCCGATCGCGGTGGTCGTGAGCGCGCCACGCGAGGCGCTGCCCGAGCGTCTGCGCAGCCTGCCGTGGGGCTGGCTGCTCGGCGGCGTGGCGGCCGGCGTGGCGCTGGCGGGCTGGGCGGCGTTTTTCATCGTGCGTCACATGTCGCCGCGCGGGCAGCTCACCGACGCCGTGCGGCGCCATCAGTTCATCGTCGCGTACCAGCCGATCGTCGATCTCGCGACGCGCCGCTGCGTCGGCGCCGAGGCGCTGGTGCGCTGGAAGCACCATAACCGCATCGTGCGGCCCGATCATTTTATTCCGCTCGCCGAGCATCGCGGGCTGATCCAGGCGATCACCGACCAGGTGCTCGATACCGTGCTGCTCGAACTCGGCGAGTTCCTCAAGCGCTATCCGGAGTACTACGTCTCGATCAACCTCTCCGCGTCCGATCTCACGACGCCGCGTTTCCTCGACATCCTGACGCCCGCCGTCGCACGGCAAAAGGTGAAGCCGGAGCAGATCCGCATCGAGGCGACCGAGCGCGGCTTTCTCGATGCCGAGGCGGCGAAGGAAGTGATCAGCGCGTTTCGCGACGCGGGCCATCCGGTCTATATCGACGATTTCGGCACCGGCTATTCGAGCCTGTCGCATTTGCAGAACTTTCGCGTCGATGCGCTGAAGATCGACAAGTCGTTCGTGGATACGATCGGGCAGGACGCGGCGTCGAGCAGCGTGGCGTCGCACATCATCGAAATGGCGGCGACGCTCGACGTGAAGGTGATCGCGGAGGGCATCGAGCGCGAGGAGCAGGCGACCTACCTGCATGCGCGCGGCGCGCAGTTCGGCCAGGGGTGGCTCTTCTCGGCGCCGCTGACAGCCGCCGAATTCATCCGCTATGTCGGCAGGACGCGCGCGGGTTGACGCGTCGCACCCACAACGCGTGTACGCTGGGCCACTCGACCTCACCCCGACGGACACCGCCATGAACGACCAAGCCGCCACGACCTTTCTCAACGACGTGCGCCATCCGCTGCTCGCGCTGCACCGGAGCGTGCTGACCGAACTGCGCACGCGGCACGAGGCCGAGTTCGGGCCGGTGTCGCCGGGGGAATTCCTGCAGATCGTGATCAACGGCACGTCGTACCGCTGGCTCTCGCCGCTGTCCACGCTGATCGCGGCGCTCGACGACGTGCTCGACGACAACGAAGCGAAGGACACCGACCGCATCGATATCGCGAACGCCGTGGTCGCGATGTTCTCGGCGAAGACGCGCGATGCGACCTTCGCCGAACGTTACCTGCCGCTATTGCAGGACAGCCCCGAGATCGCGCTGGCGAACGGGCAGATGGCACAGCGAGTGCGCTCGGTCGCGCCAGCCGACGACGCGTGACGAGGCGTCGCCGTTCTATCGAAAAAGCGACCAAAAACCTGCGTATTCCGTACGCGCCGCGCTTGCGGGTTTTCGTGACTGCCACGCGCGGCGAGCCTTGTCCGATGCGGGATTGCAGCTCGCCACCGGGCAACCCGCGCCATGCTGCGCTGCAATAAAACCGTCCCGCTGCATTTGAGCAATTGATTTTCGCTTGCGACTATCGGCGCCAATCGCTGAACCCAAGGCGATGCCGAATCGAAAATCAGCCAAATCAGACGGAGACGCACGTGTTCCTATACGGCTACGGCCCGTTGCTGCTGGCGGGCGCCAGACAGACCATCGCGCTCGCGGTGCTTTCCCTTGCGGTATCGGTCGTGCTCGGCTTGCTGGGCGCATCGGCGAAACTGTCGCGGCACGGCTTGCTGCGCGCGATGGCCACCGCCTACACGACGCTGATCCGCTCGGTTCCCGATCTCGTCCTGATGCTGCTGCTGTTCTACAGCATCCAGATCGCGGTGAACAATCTCACCGATGCGCTCGGCCTCGACCAGTTCGACATCGACCCGTTCACGGCGGGCGTGCTCACGCTCGGCTTCATCTACGGCGCGTACTTCACCGAGACGTTTCGCGGCGCGTTCCTCGCCGTGCCGCGCGGCCAGCTGGAAGCGGGCAGCGCCTACGGCATGAGCGGCATGCGCGTGTTCGGCCGCATCCTGTTTCCGCAGATGATGCGCTTCGCGCTGCCGGGCATCGGTAACAACTGGCAGGTGCTCGTCAAGGCGACGGCGCTCGTCTCGATCATCGGTCTCGCCGATATCGTGAAGGCCGCGCAGGACGCCGGCAAGAGCACGTTCAACATGTTCTTCTTCATCCTCGTCGCGGCGCTCGCGTATCTCGCGATCACGAGCGCTTCGAACTTCGTGCTGCTGATGCTGGAACGCCGCTATTCGATCGGCGTGCGGCACGCCGATCTCTGACCCGGAGCGCCGACCATGATCCAGATCTTCGCCGAATACTGGCGCCCGTTCCTTTACTCCGACGGCATGCGCGCGTCGGGCCTCGTCGTGACGCTGTGGCTGCTGGTGGCGTCGATCGCGCTGGGTTTCGTCGCCGCCGTGCCGCTCGCGTGCGCGCGCGTCTCGAAGAACCGCTGGCTCTCGACGCCCGTGCGCCTCTACACCTACGTGTTTCGCGGCACGCCGCTGTATGTGCAACTGCTGCTGCTCTACACGGGCCTGTACAGTCTCGAATTCGTGCGCTCGCATTCGCTGCTGGAAGCGTTCTTTCGCAGCGGCTTCAACTGCGCGATCCTCGCGTTCGCGCTCAACACCTGTGCCTACACGACCGAGATCTTCGCGGGTGCGATCCGCGCGATCCCGCACGGCGAAGTGGAAGCGGCCCGCGCGTACGGCATGGGCACGTTCACGATGTATTGGCGCGTGATTTTGCCGTCGGCGCTGCGCCGCGCGTTGCCGCTGTACAGTAACGAAGTCATCCTGATGCTGCATGCCACGACTGTCGCGTTCACGGCGACCGTGCCGGACATCCTGAAGGTCGCGCGCGACGCGAACTCGGCGACCTATCAGTCGTTCGAATCGTTCGGCATCGCGGCGCTGATGTATGTCGCGATATCGTTCGCGCTGGTCGCCGCGTTCAGGAAGGCCGAGCAACGCTGGCTCGGCTATCTGGGCGCCGGCCGTCGCTGAGGGTCCGCTAGAATCATGTTGCCTACACCAGTCATCACCCGGGAGAACGAGTTGGAGCCAACCGCCAAAGACGTCGCGACGAAGCTCGTGGCGCAGGATATCCACAAGCGCTACGGCGACAACGAAGTGCTGAAGGGCGTTTCGCTTGCAGCCAGGGCGGGAGACGTGATCAGCATCATCGGCGCGAGCGGCTCCGGCAAGAGCACGTTCCTGCGCTGCATCAACTTCCTGGAGAAGCCGAACGCGGGGCAGATCGTGGTCGACGGCGAGACCGTGCGCACGAAGGCCGATCGCGCGGGCAATCTCGATGTCGCCGATCACAAGCAGTTGCAGCGCGTGCGCACCAAGCTCGCGATGGTGTTCCAGCATTTCAACCTGTGGTCGCACATGACGGCCATCGAAAACGTGATGGAAGCGCCGATGCATGTCCTGGGCCTATCGAAAAAGGAAGCCGAGGACCGCGCGCGCACGTACCTGGAGAAGGTCGGTCTCGCGCCGCGCATGGAGAAGCAGTATCCGTCCCACTTGTCGGGCGGGCAGCAGCAGCGCGTCGCGATTGCCCGGGCGCTCGCGATGCATCCCGACGTGATGCTCTTCGACGAGCCCACGTCCGCGCTCGATCCCGAACTTGTCGGCGAAGTGCTGAAGGTGATGCAGAAACTCGCGGAAGAAGGGCGCACGATGATCGTCGTCACGCACGAGATGGGCTTCGCGCGCAACGTGTCGAATCACGTGATGTTCCTGCATCAGGGGCGCACCGAAGAAGAGGGCGCGCCCGCCGACGTGCTGACCACGCCCAAGAGCGAGCGGCTGCGCCAGTTCCTGTCGGGCAGCCTGAAATAACGCGGTGAGCGTCGGCCCTGCTGCCGCGTCGCGACCGCTGAGGGTTGCGATCGTCGCGTTGCCGCCGTGTTCGATGAGCGGCATCGGGCCGCTCATCGACAGCCTGCATCTCGCGAACGAGATCGACGGCCATCTGCTTTACGACTGGCGGATCTGTTCCTGGGACGGCCGTCCCGTGCCGCTCACGGGCGGCGCGCAGATTCCCGCCGATGCCGCTTTCGGCGACGCCATCCAGTGCGACTGGCTGATCGTCATCAGCGAGCGCTATCAGCAATTCGCCGATTACCGGCTGTTTCTCGCGAGCCTCGCGCGGGTCGCGACGCGCACGCCGCTCGTCACCGGCATTCACCACGGCGTGTGGTGGCTCGCGATGGCGGGCCAGTTGAGTGCGTATCGCGTCGCGGTGAACTGGGAGACGTACCAGCAGTTCGCCGAGCAGTTCGAGCGCTCGATCGTCACGCAGCAGATCTTTGAAATCGACCGCGATCGCGCGACCTGCGCGGGCGGCCAGGCGACGGTCGACTTCATGCTCGCGATGATCGCGCGCGATCACGGCCGCGATTTGTCGGAACGCATTGCGGATTCGCTGGGGATCGGTGTGTTGCGGGCGGGGGAGGAGCGCCAGCGCATTCCGTTCGTGACCGCGCCGGGTGAGCGGCATCCGCGATTGAACGACGCGCTGCAGTTGATGGAAGCCAACATCGAGGATCCGCTCGCTACCGATGAGATTGCGGGGTTGGTGGGGATTTCGCGGCGCCAGTTGGAGCGGCTCTTTCGGCAGTATCTCGGCGCGATGCCTTCCAAGTATTACCTCAATTTGCGGCTTGCGAAGGCGCGTACTCAGTTGCAGCGGACGAGCAAATCGGTGGTGCAGATCAGCCTCGCATGCGGGTTTTCGTCGGCGGCGCACTTTTCCAATGCGTATCGGGACCGGTTCGGCGTGACGCCGCGGGAAGAGCGCCGGAACTGGCTCGAGAAGCATCGCGGGAATGAACCGCGCGGCGGGGCGTTGCTCGAAGCCCGGTAGGTTGCCGCTGGCGCTTGGGGTGGGGTTGGGGTTGGGGTGGGTTACACCGTTTGATGCGCTTAGGCTTCCATGGAACTTGTATTGTTTTTGGTTTATTTGCTCTGCCCCTGTCCGGGGCGGGACTCACTTTCTTTGCTGCTGCAAAGAAAGTAAGCAAAGAAAGCAGCTTTCCAAC
>NZ_FCON02000171.1 GCF_001544535.1 Caballeronia choica
TTTCTTTGCTTACTTTCTTTGCAGCAGCAAAGAAAGTGAGTCCCGCCCCGGACAGGGGCAGAGCAAATAAACCAAAAACAAAGCAAGTTCCATAGAAGCCTGAGTGCATCAAACGGTGTAAACAAACCCCACCCCACCCCACCCCAAGCGCCCCCCTCTCCCTAATCCTCGAACGAATAACCCTCGACCACGCGCAGCACCGACTCCCTGAACGACGCCACGAGGTCCGAGCGAATCCCGCTGCTCGGATACGACAGCGCATACTCATACTCGATCGCCGTCTCGAACGGCCGCACGACGACGCCATGCGCGCGCCAGACCTTCGCGGCGAACGGCTCGACGATCGACACGCCCAGCCCGCCCGCGACCATCGCGTAACGCGTGTGCGCGGTGTCGGTGAGCACGGTGTAATTCGGGCGCTCCTCGGTGGCCGAGATCGTCGACTGCTCCGCTTCATACGCCTGCCGCGAATTCGGCAGCCAGCCGATGATCCGCTCGCCGCGCAAATCCTGCGCGCGCACCACCTTCTTCTTTGCAAGCCGATGTCCGACCGGCATCGCGCAGAGCGCGCGGGTCTTCAAGAGCGTTTGCACCTCGATGCCCGCGACGGTCGGAAACGCCTGGCTGATCGCGACATCGGCCGTGTGGTTCTGCAAGCTCACGAGCACTTCGGGCACCTTCACCGAATCGACGCGAATCGGCACGCCCGGATGGCGCTCGACGAAATCGGCGAGGATCGGCGGCAACAGCGTGGTCGCGAGCACGGGCATGCACGCGACGGTCAGGCCTTCGGAGGCTTCGTCGCGGATCATGTCGGCGACCTGCTTGAGCCGCTCGAGCCCAAGAAAGTTCTCTTCCACCGATTTGTAAAAGCGCAATCCCGCTGTGGTGGGATTCAGACGGCCGCCGATTCTACTGAACAGGCTAAAGCCGAGATCGGACTCTAAATCGGCGATCAGGCGGCTGATCGCGGGCTGCGTGACATGCATCTTGCGCGCGGCGCCGACGCTCGTGCCGGTCATTATCAGGCTTCGGAAAGCTTCGATCTGGCGAAAACGGATCATCGTACTGGGTTACTCGTGCATGACAACAAGGACACGGATGTTATAGGAAACAAAGGCTTACTGCCGTAATGACCGGCCGGGAACCGTCGCTTGGGCGAGGGTTTCGCCGGTTCGATCGCAGTGTATGCCTAAAACGTATGACCTATAAGCACATGTGAGTGGATTCCGCCTTATTGTTGTTAAATACTCGCCGCCAGCCTGAATCGTTGCTGTAAGCGAAGCACGCGACGCGTGCTTTCCAATGCCTGCTGCAAATGAAACGGATACCTGAACAGAAGCTCCTGCCTGAAACGCTAACGTTAGGGTCACTAAGCTTCGTCAGATTCGGTTTAGCCAGTATGGGCTAAACGCATCGTTGGATAAGAGCCGGCTGCGAATATCGCGGGCCGCGCGCAATAACATAAGACATAGCAGGAGATTTCCCATGACGTCCTTCGCAGTTCCTCTTTCACACGGGCTGACTGCGCGCCGCCGCGCCCTCTCGGCGACGCTCGCCGCCGCGTTCAGCGCGTTCGCCGTCTGCGCCCATGCGGCCAATGTCCCGTCGGGCGTGCAACTGGCGGCCAGGCAGGAGCTCGTGCGCAACAACGCGGCGGAAGTCGAGACGCTCGACCCGAACCTCGTGGAAACGGTGCCGGCGAACAACGTGTCGGAGGATCTGTTCGAAGGCGCCACCACGACCGATGCGGACGGCAACGTCCAGCCGGGCGTCGCCGAGAAGTGGGAACAGAAGGACCCGACCACCTGGATCTTTCATCTGCGCAAGAACGCCAAATGGTCCAATGGCGAGGCCCTCACCGCAAACGATTTCGTCTACGGCGCCCAGCGCCTCGTCGATCCGAAACTGGCGTCGGCTTCGGCGACCACCTTCGGCAAGTTCCTGCTGAACGGCACGGACATCATCGCGGGCAAGAAGCCGGTGACGGAACTCGGCGTGCGCGCCATCGACGCGAACACGCTCGAGGTGAAGACGCCGTATCCGGTGCCGTTCCTGCCGGAACTGATGTCGAACACGACGCTTGGACCCGTCAACAAGGCCGCGGTCGAAAAATACGGCAAGGACTGGACCAAGCCCGGCAAGCTCGTGAGCAACGGGGCGTACCAGTTGAAGGAATGGCAGGTGAACAGCAAGCTCGTGCTGACGAAGAACCCGAATTACTGGGACGCATCGCGCGTGCAGATCAGCCAGGTCACGTACCTGCCCATCGAGGATGAAAACAGCGACGTCAAGCTGTTCCAGTCGGGGGAGAACGACTGGGTCTATCAGTTGCCGTCGGGCACGTATGCGAAGTACAAGGCGCAGTTCCCGGCCGACATCAGGAACGCGCCGATGCTCGGCCTGCGCTACTACTCGTTCAACAACCGCGACCCGCTGCTCAAGGACGTGCGCGTGCGCCATGCGCTTTCGATGGTGATCGACCGCGACATCCTCGCGCAGCGCGTGACCGCCGACGGCCAGCTCGCCGCCTATGGCGTGATTCCGAAGGGCGTCAAGGGCGCCGACGTCACGAGCTACGAGTGGGCCGCGTGGCCGATGGGCAAGCGTGTGGAAGAGGCGAAGAAGCTGCTGGCCGAAGCGGGCGTCAAGCCCGGCACGAAGATCCGCTTCGCGATGAACACGAGCGAATATCACAAGAAGATGGCGATTTTCGCGGCATCGGAGTGGAAGACGAAGCTCGGCCTCGACACCGAAATCGAATCGATGGAATTCAAGGTGCTGCTGAAGAAGCGCCACGCCGGCGACTACCAGATCGCGCGCAACGGCTGGGTCGCCGATTACAACGACGCCACGACGTTCCTGACGCTCGTCCAGTGCGATTCGGAACAGAACGACAACTTCAGCTGCAATCCGAAGGCCGATGCGTTGATCAAGGAAGCCAACGCGACCACCGACCAGGCGAAGCGTACGCAGTTGCAGACGCAGGCGGCGAAGCTCGCGATGGACGACTATCCGATGCTGCCGCTCCTGCAATACACGCTGGTGCGGCTCGTGAAGAGCTACGTCGGCGGATACTCGCTGAAGAATCCGATGGACCGCTATCGCAGCAAGGACCTCTACATCGTCAAGCACTGACGCAGTAAGGGCGCCGTCAAGCGAGGAGATATTCACATGTGGTCTTATACATTGAGGCGCGTGCTGCTGACGCTGCCCACGCTTTTGCTCGTCATCACGGTGTGTTACCTGCTGCTTCACGCGACGCCCGGCGGTCCGTTCGACGCCGAGCGCAAGGTCTCGCCCGAAGTGCTCGCCAACCTGCAGGCGAAATACCATCTCGGCGAGCCGCTCTGGAAGCAATACCTGCTGTATCTCGACGGCCTGCTGCATGGCGACCTCGGCGCATCGTTCCGCTATGCCGACTGGAGCGTGAACGAACTCGTGCTGCGTGCGCTGCCGGTGTCGCTGACGATCGGCGGCGTGTCGATGCTGCTCGCGTTTCTGATCGGCGTCTCGCTCGGCATTCTCGCTGCGCTCTATCGCAATAGTCCCGCCGATTACCTGCTGATGCTGGTGGGCAACGCGGGCAGCGCGTTCCCGTCGTTCGTGATCGGGCCGGTGCTGATCCTCGTGTTCGCGATCCTGCTGAAGTGGCTGCCGGCCGGCGGCTGGAACGGCTTCGAGATTCGCTACATGGTCCTGCCCGTCACGCTGCTCACGATGATCAGCGTCGCGACGGTCGGCCGCGTGACGCGGGCTAGCCTGATCGAAGTGATGAACACGAACTACATCCGCACCGCGTATGCGAAGGGGCTGTCGCGCTGGACCATCGTGTTTCGCCACGCGCTGCGGCCGACGCTGATCCCGGTCGTCTCGGTGATCGGTCCGCTCGCGATTGCGTCGATCACGGCGGCGGTCGTCACGGAGTCGGTGTTCTCGCTGCCCGGCATCGGCAAGCTGATCGTCAACGGCGCGGCCAACCGCGACTACACGCTCGTGCTCGGCCTCGTCGTGCTCGTGACGGTCGTGGCCGTGTTCCTCAACCTGCTGGTCGATCTCGCGTACGCGTGGCTCGATCCCAAGATCCGCTACTGAACATGAGGCCAGCGATGAAACAAGGTTCTCTTGCGCCGCTGCTCGAACAAGCCGCCGCCGCGCCCGTCGAAGGCCGCAGTCCCTGGCAGGACGCGCGCCTGCGCTTCATGCGCAACAAGGCCGCTGTCGCGAGTCTCGTGCTGCTCGCGCTGATCACGCTGGCGTGCGTCGTCGGTCCGTGGCTGCTGCCGAACCCGTTCGATTCCGCCGACTGGAACGCGATGAGCGCCACGCCGACGTTCGCGAACTGGCATCTGTTCGGCACCGATGAAACCGGCCGCGACCTGCTCGTGCGCTGCCTGATCGGCGGACGCGTGTCGCTTTTGATCGGCGCGCTCGCCACGTTGACGTCGGTCACGCTCGGCATCGTGTGGGGCGCGATCGCGGGCTTCGTCGGCGGGCGCGTGGACAACGCGATGATGCGCATCGTCGACATGATGTACGCGATTCCATACCTGCTGATCGCGATCCTGATGGTGACGCTGCTCGGCCGCGAGTTCTACCTCGTCGTGCTGACCATCACCGTGTTCTCGTGGATGGACATGGCGCGCGTCGTGCGCGGCCAGACGCTCGCGATCCGCTCGAAGGAATACGTGGAGGCGGCGCGCGCGATCGGCGTGTCGACGGGCGGCATCATCGTCCGGCATGTGGTGCCGAACCTGCTCGGCATCGTCGCGATCTACACGACCGTGACCGTGCCAGGCGTGATCCTGACCGAATCGGTGCTGTCGTTCCTGGGTCTCGGCGTGCAGGAACCGATGACGAGCTGGGGCGTGCTGATCCAGGACGGCGTCGGCGTGATGGAAAGCTCGCCGTGGATCCTGCTGTTCCCGGCGGCGCTGCTTTCGGTGACGCTCTATTGCATCAACTTTGTCGGGGACGGGCTGCGCGATGCGCTCGACCCGAAGGACCGGTGACGCGCCATGTCGCTACTCAAGGTGAACGATCTCGAAGTCGCGTTCCAGACGCCCGACGCCACCGTGCGCGCCGTCAACGGCGTCAGCTTCGAGCTGGACGAGGGCAGCACGCTCGGCATCGTCGGCGAATCGGGTTCGGGCAAGAGCCAGAGCGTGCTCGCGATGCTCGGCCTGCTGGCACGCAACGGCCGCGCGAGCGGCACCGCGATGTACCAGGGCGAGAACCTGCTGACGATGCCCGCGAAGGCGCTCAACCGCATCCGCGGCAATCGCCTGTCGATGATCTTCCAGGACCCGATGACCTCGCTCAATCCGTACCTGACGATCGAGCGGCAGATGACCGAAGTGCTCGAACTGCACAAGAACATGACGCGGCGCGCGGCGAAAGCGCGCGCGATCGGCATGCTCGAAGCGGTGCGGATTCCCGAGGCCGCGCATCGCATCGGGCAGTATCCGCATGAACTGTCGGGCGGCATGCGCCAGCGCGTGATGATCGCGATGGCGTTGCTTTGCGAGCCGCAAGTGTTGTTCGCCGACGAACCCACCACCGCGCTCGACGTCACCGTGCAGGCGCAGATACTGCAACTCTTGCGCAACCTGCAGCACGACTTCGGCACGGCGATCGTGCTGATCACGCACGACCTGGGCGTGGTCGCGGGGCTGTGCGAGAAGGTGATGGTGATGTACGGCGGCCGCGTGATGGAGCATTGCAGCGCCGACAACCTGTTCGCGCGGCCGTCGCATCCGTACACGATCGGCTTGCTGCGCGCGTTGCCGCGCCTTGATCAGAACGGCGCGGCGTTGCAGGGCATTCCCGGCAATCCGCCGAACATGGCGCATCCGCCGGCGGGGTGTCCGTTTCAGGAGCGCTGCATCGACGCGAACGCGCAGTGCGGCGAACGCGCGCCCGCGCTCGAAGCACGGCACGGCGATACGACATGGCTGCGCGCCTGCCATCGCCCGGTCGAGCGGATGAAGTCGCTGCACGAGGAGTTGATCCATGGCTGAACCCACCATTCTCTCGGTGCGCGACGTCCGGGTGCACTTCAAGGTGAAGGGCAGGAGCCGCCTGCCGTGGGCGCCCTCGCGCACGCTCAAGGCCGTCGATGGCGTCAGCTTCGACCTGAAGGCGGGCGAGACGCTCGGCGTGGTCGGCGAGTCGGGCTGCGGCAAGTCCACGCTGTCGCGCGCGATCCTGAACCTGATCCCGGCGACACAGGGCGAGATCGTCTGGATGGGCAGCTCGCTCAGCGGCGCATCGCCGCGCGAATGGCACGGCGTGCGCCGCGACATCCAGATTATCTTTCAGGACCCGCTCGCCTCGCTCGATCCGCGCATGACGGTCGGGCAGATCATCGCGGAGCCGCTGCGCGAGCACCGGCCGGACCTGTCGAAGGACGAAACCATGCAGCGCGTGCGCGCGATGATGGCGAAGGTCGGCCTGCGCGAGCAGATGATCAACCGCTATGCGCACGAGTTTTCGGGCGGACAGTGCCAGCGCATCGGCATCGCGCGGGCGCTCATCGTCGAGCCGAAACTCGTCGTGTGCGACGAGCCGGTGTCGGCGCTCGATGTGTCGATCCAGGCGCAGATCGTCAATCTGCTCAAGTCGCTGCAGGCGGAGATGGGGCTCGCGCTGATCTTCATCGCGCACGATCTCGCGGTGGTCAAGCACATCTCGGATCGCGTGATGGTCATGTACCTTGGCCGCGTGATGGAGCTCGCCGACAAGCAATCGCTCTACGCCGCGCCGCGCCATCCTTATACGCGCGCGCTGCTGTCGGCGGTGCCGGTGCCCGACCCAGCGATCGAGCGCCGCAAGGTCGTGCAGATTCTCTCCGGCGACATTCCGAGCCCGATCGATCCGCCTTCCGGCTGCGTATTCCATACGCGCTGTCCGATTGCGGAGGAGCGCTGCGCGATCGAAGCGCCCGCGTTGCGCCCGCTTTCCGACAGCGCCGCCGCCGCGTGCCTGCTCGCCTGAGCGCGCCCGCCATCTGAAATCCGTCGAAGCGTGAGAACCATGAACTAAAGAACAAGAAGCTCAAGTCCAGCCCCCATTCCCCGCCGTCGCATTCGATGCTCCGACCTTTCCGGTCGCCGGGCGCGGCTTTGTGCATCCCATCGATTCGAAGCGGCCGTTAGCAATAGTAGAAACAAGAAAGTGGAGATCTGTCCGTGAAAAAACAAAAGCGTTCACTCGCCTTATCGATTTTGCTGTTCTCCGGCCTGATGGCCGGCAACGTCGCGGCCCATGCCGATGAAACCGACAGCGAGCCGCCGTCGCGCCACACGGAAGCGCCGCCGAGTTCGCCGCCGGATACGGGAGCCGATGCGCCGATCAGCAGCCAGGCTAAATCGCAGGGCTTTATCGAGGATTCGCATTTCAAGCTGCTGTTCCGTTCGTATTCGGAACACTTCGAAGCGGAAGGGATCAAGAAAAAGGATGCGTGGGTCATCGGCAACCAGGCGGTTTATGAATCGGGTTATACGCGCGGCCTATTCGGCGTCGGTCTCGATGCGTCGCTGTTCAGCGCGTTGAAACTGAATGGCGGCAATGGCGCGGGTAATCGCGTGCATCTGAATGCGGACGGCACCGGGCAAAATCAGCTCGCGTGGACTTATCCGGGTGTCTGGGACGTGAAGGCGCGTGTATCGAATACCGTGCTGAAATACGGCCAGCAACTGTTCGATAATCCTTTCCTCGTGCCGCACGACAATCGCGCATTGCCGCCGACTTTTCGCGGATTCTCGCTCGCCAGCGACGAAATCAAGAACCTGACGATGAAAGCCGGTACCGTCGACGCCGTGCTGGCGCGCGGCATGACGAGCACATCGTCGCTTTATACGGAATACGGCGGCATCAGATTCAGCCGCTTCACCTACGCGGGCGGCGATTATACGATCGGCGACGATACGGCGATCACGCTTTACGGCAGCCGCGCGGAAAACGTATGGGACCAGTATTACTTCACCGCGTCGCACAGCATTGGCAGCCCGTCGGCGATTCGCTGGACCGGCGCGCTGACTTATTACTACACGCACGATGTCGGGCAGAGCCGCGAAGGCCCGATCAATAATCACGCATACAGCCTGGCATTATCCGGCCAGCACGGCGCGCATACCGTGCAGGTGGGTTTCCAGCAAATCGCGAGCAACCAGTTCTTCGATTATGTCGGCCAGTCGGCGGGTGATTATCTCGCGAACTCGCTCGACGTCGACTACAACGCGCCGCATGAAAAATCGCTGAGCCTGTCCTATTCGCTCAATTTCAAGGATTACGGGGTGCCCGGCCTGAAAATGACGACGTGGACCGCCTACGGCTGGGGCGCCGACGCAACCACTTCCGCGAATCGCTATGCCGATCCGGACAGCGCGCTTCACGGGCTCTACTGGAAAGACGGCCAGCCGGTGCATGGCACGCATTGGGAAATCGGCGTGATTCCGAGCTATACGGTCGCGAGCGGCAAGCTCAAGGATACGTCCGTCAAGTTCTATTACATGCACCACCACGGCAGCAAGTATTACTCGGACAGTTCGAGCGACGTGTACCGTCTGATGGTCAACGTGCCGGTGAACGTTTTCTGAGCGTCGAGGGGCTTGGAAGCATGCCCGAAACGTCGGTGCCGATCACCCTAGGGAAACCTACGATAACCAACGCTCGCATTACATTAAGCTTTCGTCTATAACGTGAATGTGTGTCGCGGATCGCCATGTCTCGCGTCATGCCTCAGGCCCGCCAGGCTTTCCGGCGGGCCTTTTTTTATGCCTCGCGCCAACCGACGGACGTTTCTTTCAAACGCTTACGGCCAGCCGATTCCTAGTGAAAACCCCATCGATTCTTTCGCTTGACTTACGTGATATATCAAATATTGTGTATATCTGATCGCTCATGAAATGTGGGCGCGACCGGAGATGCCGCTCGGCATCCCGAACGAAAGGCAATGGCGCCAAGGAGACAGGCAATGGAATCGGATCGTCAGGCTGGAGCGTCGCGGCTCGCGTCGCCGTGGGTGCAACTCGTGTTCGGTGTGATCTGCATGGCGATGATCGCGAACATGCAGTACGGCTGGACCCTGTTCGTGAACCCGATCGACGAGAAGTACCACTGGGGACGCGCGGCCATTCAGGTCGCGTTCACGATCTTCGTCGTCACGGAGACCTGGCTCGTGCCGATCGAAGGCTATCTCGTCGACAAGTACGGGCCGCGGCCGGTGGTCGTCGTCGGCGGCTTGCTATGTGCGGTGGCGTGGGTGATCAATTCGATGGCGTCGTCGCTGCCGATGCTGTATTTCGCGGCGGCGGTCGGCGGTGTCGGCGCGGGCGCGGTGTACGGCACTTGCGTCGGCAACGCGCTCAAGTGGTTCCCGACGCGTCGCGGGCTTGCCGCCGGCATCACGGCGGCGGGCTTCGGCGCGGGATCGGCCGCGACGGTCGTACCGATCGCGCACATGATCAAGAGCAGCGGCTACGAGCAGACCTTCCTCTGGTTCGGGCTGGGGCAAGGGATCATCGTGTTCCTGCTCGGCATGGCGTTGTTCGCGCCGCCCGCCAGCATGCTCGCTCCCGCGAAGAATGCGCTCAAGCGCGCCGTCTACAACGCGAGTCCGAAGCAGGTGCTGACCTCGCCGATCTTCTGGGTCATGTACCTGATGTTCGTGATGATGGCGGCCGGCGGCCTGATGGCGACCGCGCAACTCGGGCCGATCGCGAAGGACTTCGGCCTGCACGACTCGCCGGTCTCGATCCTCGGCCTGACGCTGCCCGCGCTGACGTTCGCGCTCACCATCGATCGCGTGCTCAACGGGCTGACGCGGCCGTTCTTCGGCTGGGTGTCGGACCGGATCGGCCGTGAGAACACGATGTTCGTGGCGTTCGCGGTCGAGGCGGTCGGCATCATGATGCTGTCGAAGTACGGGCACAGTCCGGTGGCGTTCGTCGTGTTGACCGGCATCGTGTTCTTCGCGTGGGGCGAAATCTACAGCCTGTTCCCGGCGACTTGCGGCGACACGTTCGGGCCGAAATTCGCCGCGACCAACGCGGGCTTGCTCTACACCGCGAAGGGGACGGCGGCGCTGCTCGTGCCGTTCAGCAGCGTCATCACGACGATGACCGGAAGCTGGCACGCGGTATTCACGCTGGCGTCGGGGATGGCGGCGCTCTCGGCGTTGCTCGCGCTATTCGTGCTCAAGCCGATGCGCAACGCGCATGTGCAGAAGCACGCGCGCGCGCCGGTCGACATGCCGTATGGGCCGGTCGTCAAGGACTGACGTTTTTCGCTTTTCGTGATCGTGTCACGAGCGGCGGACGCGCAAGGCGTCCGCCGCGTTCGTTTTATGACGCGCGAACGCGTGTTGACGTCGACGCAATCGGGCGAGCGCGCGATTACACTTGCATTCGACGTTGTCAGGCGTTAGTCGGCGCGCTGGCATGTATCCGTATGGTTAACCCCGATTTCAACGTAAACGAACAAAAAGGAACATGCTCCTTGTTGTTTTAGGTTCCTTTTTGAAAATCAGGGCCACGAATGCAGCATCGGTGTCCAAATAAAAAATGAACGAGACATGGATGAACCAACCGCCCAGCAGCGCCTCCGGCCGCATTCCGCCCTGCGGATGCACGGGCCTTTCCCTTTTCCGACGCGGCTCGTTGCCCTCCCCAGCGCGCGACACGTGAGCGCCCGCGACGGCTCCTGCGCGCCGTTCCGATGAGCGCCGCCTGGCGTCAGGCCGTCCACGGCGACGCGCGCACGGCTATCGGGAAAAGCACAGCAGGCATCGACAAGGAGCGCAACTTGGTCTTGGAACTGGAGCGGATCACCGTCGTTTCGGGCGGGCAGACGCATCTGTATGGCGTCGATCTGCGCCTGACACCGGGCGCCATCAACGTCTTGCTCGGGCCCACGCAGGCGGGCAAGACCACGCTGATGCGCGTGATGGCCGGCCTCGACAAGCCGAACGCCGGCCGCGTACTCGTCGACGGTCGCGATGTGACGGGCGTCGGCGTGCGCCAGCGCAATCTCGCGATGGTCTACCAGCAGTTCATCAACTATCCGGCGATGACCGTGTTCGACAACATCGCTTCGCCGCTGAAACTGCAGAAGACCGACGCGAAGCAGGTGGCCGAACGGGTGAACGAAGTCGCCGCGAAACTTCATATCGAGCATCTGCTGCAACGGCGCCCGGGCGAGCTGTCGGGCGGGCAGCAGCAGCGCTGCGCGCTTGCGCGGGCGCTGGTGAAGCGTTCGTCGCTCGTGCTGCTCGACGAGCCGCTCGTCAATCTCGACTACAAGCTGCGCGAGGAGTTGCGCGCCGAACTCGCCACGCTGTTCGCCGATGGCAGGACGACCGTCGTCTACGCGACCACCGACCCGCTCGAAGCGCTGCTGCTCGGCGGCTATACCGCGATCGTCGACAAAGGCCGCGTGCTGCAGGTCGGCCGCACGCTCGATGTCTACAACGCGCCGGCGACGGTCGATGTCGCCGCCGTCTTCAACGATCCGCCGATGAACATGCTGACGAGCGAGGTCACCGCCGACGGCATCGCGCACTTGCCGATCGGGATCGACGTGCCGGTCGGGACTGTCCTCGACGGTGCGGCGGCAAGCGGCGGCACCTGCCGCATCGGCATCCGGCCGGGGCACTTGCGGCTCAAGCCCCGCACGCAGCAGGCATTCGCCGTGCCGTGCAGGCTCGAACTCGCCGAGCTGAGCGGCTCGGAAACCTACCTGCACGTCCACACGCGGCACGGCGGCATCGACCTCGTCGCGCAATTGCAGGGCGTGCACCAGATCGCGCTCGGCACGGAACTCGATGTCTTCATCGATCCCGCTGAGCTCTTCGTATTCGACGAGCGCGCGAAGCTCGTGTCCGGCCCGGAGGCGAGCCATGGCGCGCATTGAGTTCCAGAACCTGGCGCATGCGTACCGGACCAGGCAGGACCGCAAGCCCGCGACGCTCGACGACTACGCGCTCCAGCCGATGAGCATGGTCTGGGACGACGGCGGCGCATATGCGTTGCTGGGTCCATCGGGCTGCGGGAAGTCGACCTTGCTCAACATCGTCTCGGGACTTGTCACGCCGTCCGAAGGCCGGGTGCTGTTCGACGGCCGCGACGTGACGAACCTCGGCGCACGCGAGCGCAACATCGCGCAGGTGTTCCAGTTCCCGGTGATCTACGACACGATGAGCGTCTTCGACAATCTCGCGTTCCCGCTGCGCAACCGCAAGCTACCGCCCGCCGAGGTGAAGGCGCGCGTGCATGAAGTCGCGGAAATCCTTGACATGACGCGCGAACTCGGTCGCAAGGCGAGCAACCTGTCGGCCGACGCGAAACAAAAGATCTCGCTCGGGCGCGGCCTCGTGCGCAAGGACGTCGCCGCGATTCTCTTCGATGAACCGCTCACCGTGATCGATCCGCACATGAAGTGGATCCTCAGGCGCCAGTTGAAGAAGATCCACCAGCAACTGAAGCTCACGCTGATCTACGTGACGCACGACCAGGTCGAAGCGCTGACGTTCGCGGATGAAGTCGTCGTGATGACGAACGGGCGCGTCGTGCAGAAGGGCGGACCGGAGGCGCTCTTCCTGAGCCCGGATCACGCGTTCGTCGGGTATTTCATCGGCAGCCCGGGGATGAACCTTTGTCCGATCGCGCTCGATGCCGATGGCGTGACGATCGGCGCGCAGCGTCTGCAGGTCGACGGAACCACGCTCGCCGCGCTCAAGGGTGCGAGCGGCGACCTGAAGCTCGGCATCCGGCCCGAGTTCACGCGCCTCTCGCCTGGCGAAGCGCCGGGCGCGGTCAGGGCGAAGTTGTTGCGCGCGCAGAGCCTCGGCAACTACCAACTCGTCACCGCGGATTGCGACGGCCACGTGTTCAAGGCCAAGGTCGAGCCGCACGTGACGCTTGCCGAAGGCCCGGTGTGGCTGCATCTCGCCGCGCCCGAAACCGTGTTCTTCAGCAACGACGAAAGGATCGGACGATGAAGCCCATCAACCAGAAGGCGTGGCTGCTGGTCGTGCCCGTGTTCATCTGCGTCGCGTTCTCCGCGATCCTGCCGCTGATGACGGTGGTGAACTATTCGGTGCAGGACATCATCAGCCCGACGCAGCATGTGTTCGTCGGCACGGAATGGTTTCGGAACATCATCAACGACTCCGACCTGCGCGGCGCGCTCGGACGTCAGGTGATTTTTTCGCTCTGCGTGTTGCTGCTGGAGATACCGCTTGGCGTCGGCCTTGCGCTCGCGATGCCCGCCTCGGGCTGGCGCGCGTCGGCGGCGCTCGTGATTCTCGCGATGCCGCTGCTGATTCCGTGGAATGTCGTCGGCACGATCTGGCAGATTTTCGCGCGGCCCGACATCGGCCTGCTCGGCTACTGGCTGAATCATGCGGGGGTCGACTACAACTACACCGCGAGCCCGTCGGATGCGTGGGTGACGGTGCTCGTGATGGACATCTGGCACTGGACGCCGCTCGTCGCGCTGCTGTGCTATGCCGGCCTGCGTGCGATTCCCGACGCCTTCTACCAGGCCGCCCAGATCGACGGCGCGAGCCGCTTCGCCGTGTTCCGCTATATCGAGTTGCCGAAGATGCGCGGCGTGCTGATGATCGCCGTGCTCCTGCGCTTCATGGACAGCTTCATGATCTACACGGAGCCGTTCGTGCTGACGGGCGGCGGCCCTGGCGACTCGACCACGTTCCTTTCGCAATACCTCACACAAAAGGCGGTCGGCCAGTTCGATCTCGGGCCGGCGGCGGCGTTTTCGCTGATCTACTTCCTGATCATTCTCCTGCTCTGCTTCATTCTCTACAACTGGATGGAGCGCGTGGGCAAGGGCGGCCCGGCCACGACGGGAGACGACCATGCGTGACGACCGCCGCTGGATGCGCACGCTCGTGATCGTCGTCTATATCCTGTTCGCGCTGATCCCGCTCTACTGGATGCTGTCGATCTCGCTGCGCACGAACGAGGAGACGCTGTCCGCGTTCTCGACGTTCCCGCGCCAGATCACGTTCGAGAACTACAAGGTCATCTTCACCGATCCTTCGTGGTACTGGGGCTACATCAACTCGATCATCTACGTGCTGATGAACACGGTGATGTCGGTGCTGGTCGCGCTGCCGGCGGCTTACGCGTTCTCGCGCTACCGCTTTCTCGGCGACAAGCACATGTTCTTCTGGCTGCTTACGAACCGCATGACGCCGCCGGCCGTGTTCCTGCTGCCGTTCTTCCAGTGGTATTCGAGCGTCGGCCTGATGGATACGTATATTGCCGTCGCGCTTGCGCACATGCTCTTCAACGTGCCGCTCGCCGTGTGGATTCTCGAAGGGTTCATGTCGGGCGTATCGCGTGAGATCGACGAGACCGCGTATATCGACGGCTATTCGTTCCCCACCTTCTTCATCAGGATCTTCCTGCCGCTGATCAAGTCGGGCGTCGGCGTGACGGCGTTCTTTTGCTTCATGTTCAGTTGGGTTGAATTGTTGCTCGCGCGCACGCTGACCACCGTCAATGCGAAGCCGATCGCGGCCGTGATGACGCGCACGATCTCGGCGGCGGGGATGGACTGGGGCGTGCTGTCGGCGGCGGGCGTGCTCACCATCATCCCGGGGGCGCTCGTTATTTACTTCGTGCGCAATTACATCGCGAAGGGCTTTGCCATGGGGAGAGTCTGATGATCACGTGGATGTACTGGACGCCCGAGGTCGCGATTTTCTTTGCTTGCATCGCGGTGATGCTGGCCGGCATGACGGTGTGGGAGATACGGTCGCCGACCGTTGAGAGGAAGGGGTTCCTGCCGATTGCGACCACGCGGGGTGACCGGCTGTTTATCGGTTTGCTGACGGCCGCTTATATCAATCTTGCGTGGATCGGAGTGAGTGCCGAGGGCGCGAGTGCCTGGCCGGGGTTTGTGTTTTCGATGTGCGTGCTTGCGGGTGTGATGTGGAAGGGATAGAGGGATTGGGTCGCTGGCGCTTGGGTTTGGGGTTGGGGTTGGGGTTGGGTTACACCGTTTGATGCGCTTGGGCTTCTATGGAACTTGTATTGGTTTTGGTTTATTAGCTCTGCCCCTGTCCGGGGCGGGACTCACTTTCTTTGCTGCTGCAAAGAAAGTAAGCAAAGAAA
>NZ_FCON02000172.1 GCF_001544535.1 Caballeronia choica
CACAGCGCGACAACCGCCGGACCTCGGGCTCGCCGTCACGTACGAATCGTGGTGCGGCGGTACGCAAACCCAAACCCTTGCCCGGCACTAAGAATCCGCGCGCATTCACGCGAGCCGATCTGGATCAGGCAATCGCGCAGGTCGCGCAGCAGTCGAAGACGCCTTCAAAACCTGGCCAGCGGTCTGCTCGCACTCGCTGAACGGTCTGACACGCCCCTGTCTGATCCCCGGGCGTCTGGTTTTCGGTCGCCCTGTGAAGTCGCATGACCTCAACCCTCTTCACCACACTCCCATCGCCATTATCGAACTCAAGAACGATCGTGCATCGCATGGCGGCTCCTGGTCTCGTCGTTAGGGAGACGATACCCCTCTCGTGCGCCGGTCTCCCAGCCTGTTTAACGGCTTCCCTCAACAGCGGCTGCGGTCCCCATCCTGACGCACCCGGTGCACCTGTGGTTCCGACCGCTGATTGCGCAACGTCTGAGCGGGGAGGGGATCGGCACGCTCGGCGCGCTGATCGACTATTGCAATGCGCGGGGCGGCAGTTGGTGGCGCTCGGTGCCGCGCATTGGCGCCTTGCGCGCGCGGACCCTGGTCGGATGGCATGAGCCGGCGACCGTGACGCGAGAATCGTCGGTCCAGGTGCATCGGGCGCTCCCTGCGCGGTTGTGGGCGCAGGGTTCGCAAGGCGCTCGACGAACGCTGCACTGCGCCAGGCGCTGACCCGGTGGAAGACGAGGAGGGCGCCCGTCAGGGTTCTGTTGCAATAAGACGGTGGGCTATGATGTGGGGGACAAGATGAACGACTGAAAGCTTGATGAAGACACTGAATCCGGCCGTGGCCCGCGTGCTCAAACGCCTGCATTACCCACTTGATGTGATCCTGACGTGCGTGCGCTGGTACGTGGCCTACCCGCTGAGCTTGCGCAATCTTGAGGAGATGATGGCCGAACGCGGGATCGCGGTCGATCATTCGACTGTGCACCGATGGGCCATCAAGCTTCTGCCGGTACTTGAAAAGACATTGCGCCGCTGCAAGCGCCCGGTCGGCAAGAGCTGGCGTGTTGACGAGACCTACGTCAAAGTCAAGGGGCAATGGAAATACCTGTACCGCGCCGTCGATAAGGCCGGCAACACCGTCGACTTTCTACTGCGAGCCAGGCGGGATAAGGAAGCGGCTCGACGGTACTTCCAGAAGGCCATCGATCAGAATGGCGCACCCGAAACCGTCACCATCGACAAGAGTGGTGCCAATCTGGCCGGGCTGCACGCGGTGAACGCCGAGCGTGAGACGCCCATCAAGATCCGCCAGGTCAAGTATCTCAACAACATCGTGGAACAAGACCATCGGGCGATCAAGCGCCGTACCCGACCCATGCTGGGATTCAAGACATTTCGATGTGCGCGCATCCTGTTGAGCGGCATCGAACTTATGCATATGATCGCCAAGGGGCAGATGCAAGGCGGCGGCATCCGACAGACTCCTGCAGAGCAGTTCTACTCGTTAGTCATATAAGTATTCCTCAGCATTCCGGTTCTTGTTCAGCTCATTTTCCTTATCGCGACAGAACCGCCTTGCGGCCCCCTTCGTCTTACTCGGGCAGTTTGCCCTGGCGGAAGAGGATATCGGTGTGCGCCAGATCCAGGAGCTTGCGAAGGGTTTGGATCTGATTGTCCTGCACGAAGTCGGTTTTTTTCCATTCTTCGCCGGACTTGTAGCTGCACTCGGTCGTTACGCTGTAGAACGTTCCCTTATCGGTGGTCCGCTCCCATACGGACACTGTGACGCCTTGATCGCGGAATTTTGCGACGGGCGGGTTCTTGCTTTCGTTTGACATGGTATTTCTCCTTTTCAAGTGGGTTCAACGTAGCTGAGTGCATAGGCGGGGACAAACCGAAAAACACCCGAAGGGGAAACAGCCAACACGGGAGCGCAGCGAATGGAGCGGGCCGAGCTTGTTGTTTGGCGGGGTGGCATCGACTTAAACGGATGCCTAGTTGAGCCGACATGAAAAGGGGAGGGGTGCCGGACGAAATTCAACCGACCTGGAGATTTTGCGATTTAAAGGCCGCTGGATGCGTTGGGGGAGAATTCAGCTAGGCCAACTGCAGAAGGACCGAACAAGGCCACAGGCGATGAAAAAACCGGGGTCTGCGGGCAGGTCTTCGATGAACCCGAAGCCATGGATCAGCGCGCGGGCCTGGCCAGAAGGGGCAAGCCGGGGAGGGGCCATTAGCCATAACTTTGTTTCATGTGAAGCAATTTCGCGCAAACCGGCGCATTGCAGGGAGATTACTGGTAATCGCTTCATTTGCCCGGACCGTCTGGGCCAGGTCGGGGAGTTTCGAGTTTCGCGGTCAGTTGTCGTCCCGCAAGTGCTGCTCGACATCCATCTGCTGATGCAGGATGCGGATCACATTGACAGTGCCGTCATGCTCGATCTTGAAGAAAAGCAGGTGCATTCCGGCAATCGCCTTCCGGTAGCCGGGGCGGATTTCTGCGGCCGAGCGGCTTATCTGAGTGCCGGCCGCGAGGCCTAGAGCGGTGTCGCGGATGGTTTCCACGTAACGCTCCGCTTGCCGGACGCCCCAGGTGTGAACGGTGTAGCGCCAGATGTCGTCGAGATCGGCCAGCGCAGCGGGGGAAAGGAGCAACCGGGTCATTCGACGCCGGACTTTTTCCGCGCGATAAAGGCGTCGAAATCAAACGGAGTTGACGGGCCGGAGCGCTCGCCTTCAATCAGCGCCGCGCGCAGGGCTTCCAGCTTGGTTTCCTGTTCTTCGAGAAGCCGCAGACCGGCGCGGACAACGTCGCTCACCGTGCCGTAGCGGCCCGCCTTCACGCTTTCATCGACAAATTCAGCAAAGTGATCGCCTAGCGAAACAGAGGTATTTCTAGCCATTTACAATCTCCTTGTCTTCAAAGTACCAAATTTTGGTACCTTTTGCCAAATAAAATGCGACAGACACGGCCCATCGCCGTTGGATTTGCCGGTCGATTTCTGAAAAGACCCTCAACTTCCCGCGTCGTAGGGCGGGGCGTCCTTCAGCCAGGCAAGCAGCTCGGGCGGCCTGCCGGTCGAAAGATCCGTGATCGACGCTTCGAAAAAATCCGGAGTAAGGTCCTCCCATAAGTAATCAGCCGGGTCGAATTGCTCGTCGAGCCTGCCATCCTCGTCCAAAAATGCGAAGACCGGGCGGTGTCCGTCCCAATACGCCGCCGCGAAATTGCCGAGATAGACCGCGGTGCCGCGCGGGACGTCGCGCAGGATCATGCCGAGCTGGGCGTAAAAGTCTTCAAAACTGAGGTTTTCCATTGTCGGCTCCGGGTTCATTCCCGCTACCGCACGAAAAATGCCGCGCCGGAGGCGCGCCGAAAAGTCGTAGAAACCCGCCGGTCGCAGGCCGCCAGAAGGGAAGGGGCCGCGCGGTTTCCCCGCGGCCCCTTCCTCCGCCTATTCTCCAGGCCGGCTCTCAAAGTAGGTCTTCATGCTGCTACCCTGTTTTTCTGAGCACATTGACGACGCGGTTCCTCCAATCCAGGCTCAAGGGGGTCAACCCGGGCGAGAATTGCCGAAAGGCTTCCAGTAGGAGCGCTGCCATTTCATCGGCGTGAACCACCTTCAGAAACCGGGGCGTGTGGAACTCAAGGATTTCGCCGTCGTACCCTTCAATGTTGATCGAATGGATTGCGTCCACCTCGAACGGCTCAATCGCGTCAACGTCATACCGGCGGCAGGCCAGCGCCTTTGTCAGGGCCTGTGCCGGTGTCTCGGCTTCGATGAGCTTTTCGCCGTACCCGTGTCGAAGTTAAACAGCACGTTATACATTTCACTCATTTTCAGACCTCCTCTGCAGCAAAGAGTGAAAGCTGTTCGGTGGCAGCAGGAAGAGGGGAAGGGTCGGGCTGCAGCGCCGGGGCGTGGTCTGGGAATTCAATGCACGCGATTTCCGTGATGACATTGACCTGCTTCCATTGGTCCTGCAACACGGTTGTGTCGATGCCACAACCGGCCTCAAACTGAAGCCCGGTATCGGCCAGAAATTTCGCGGCTTTCGGGCTGTCGGTGCGCTCGTAATACTGAGCGCCGGAATACCGGAACCCGGTCGAGGCCTGGGGCAGGATGAAAGCGCCGAAAGTGCCAAGGTGGGCGGCGATATCGACGATTTTCAGCTCGAATTCCGGGCCGGTGTAGCGTGGGGCCTTACGGTCGGTCATCAGCCGGCCGAAGGGCGGGTTGCTGATGACGGTATCGAAATCACACGGAAGGTCGCGCCAGACGTCGAAAACGTCAGCGCAGATCCACGTCGCCTCAGGCAAAAGCTTTTTCCCGATTGCCACATAAGCCGGATTGACTTCGAAGCATGTTATCTGCGGCGGGGTGTCGTGGTGCCTGAAATGGAACCAGGCGAAGGCGAGGACACCAATGCCGGCGCAGAGATCCAGGATTTTCGGCCCGCAAACCTCAAGTTTGAAGTCGTTGGCATAGTCAAGCGGCGTGAAAAACGCGCCAGCTATGCCGTTGTCGTGCTCTGCGCCTTCCTGCCAGTTCTCGAACACAAACATTTTCTCGTCGAGCGTCAGAACGTTTTTTTCCAGCAGTGTGACCGCATCGCGGTGAGCCTTTGATTGTTGTTTGGTTAGCTTGGCCATGGCCTTTCTCCTTTGTTAATACCGGTTGCGTGATGCAACCGGGACTAGGCCGGAGCGGCTATGAGCGAAAGGAATTGGGTCAGGGCGCGATGTTACGGAGGAACATTTTGGGGGGCCCGCGCAGCGGGGGGATCTAAACCGCCTTCGGCGCGCAAGCTTGACCCAAGGGCGTCGCAACGCCCACTTGCTTCCTGTTACTTTGCGAAAGCGATCGTCACCGAATGGCCGGGACCGTGGCCCGGGGAGCGCCAGCGACTAGAGCGCAGTCCGGCCATCGGCCGGATTCGCCCATATTGCGTTTGGCCTTGCTATGGGCTCAGCGGTTGGATAAGCCTGGTGCAATAAGAAAAAGGAGATTTCGGATGGCATCCACGCCGGAGGACCGTTTGACGATTACGCAGGAAGACCGGGACCGGCTTACGCCCCTGGTCGACATCTTCCTGCGCTCAAGTGCGAAGAAATCACCCGCATTTTTCGACCTGTTCGCCGCGGCGGCGGATCACATCACTGCCGGCATCCGCGAATTCCGCTACATCACGCCAGGGTTGCTCGATGGCGCCGACAGCGCGGTGACATCCGACAATCCCTCGGCGCGCGCGCGGGCAATCGTCCTGCTGGGAGCGGCGAGCTGCGCCGTCCATCCGGAACCGTCCGGGCGCGAGCTGGCCGGGCGGGCCGTCGACACGCTTTGCCGCGCGCTGGATCTCGAACCGAGCAAGCGCCTGCGCATGCTCGTCGCACACGAGCTGCGAAACCAGCAGCGGACGAAACTCCGCCCGGAAACAAGGGCGAAGATTATGGAGGTGATGCTTGGCGCGCTGGCCGACCCGAACCGTGTGCTGCGCCAGCGGGCGATGATGACGTTCCTCGATCCGGCGATCGCGACCAGAGACCTGCTCGACGCGCCGCGGGCCGCCGAAATTCTCAAAGCCCTGGATACGGCGCTTGCGCGCGAAAGCGATGGATCTCTCCAGCTGACGCTGCAGCAGGCGCGGGCGCATATTTCAACGCTCGACACGAGGCCGAACGCTCAGGACGCTTTCAAAATCTAGTCGCGGAAAGGACAAAAGAACGGCCCCGCCGAGAGGGCGGGGCCGGAAGCGCCTGCGGTCAGTATTCGCGCGGCAGCAGGATCACGTTGTCGGTGAAATAGAAGCTGATTTCATCGAGAGGAAAATCGGTGAACTCCAGGTTCTGCTTCATGACCTGGTTGGAATTGCCGTCCTCGCAGGTCACGACTGCGCTGCAATCCGCAGCGACGGCCAGCTTCCAGACCTGGAATTCCTCGGCTGTCACGGCTGGTTCCACTTGCGAGAAAGCGATCAGATCGATGAGCCAGTAGGCGCCGGCAGTGTCGGCGACGTACTTGACCCCGTCCGTGAAAAGAACCTTGCGCATCAGCGGATGCCGATACCATTGTTCGGTACCGGTGAACTGGGCCAGATCTTCTTTAGTGAGAGTTTTTGTCGTCATGGTCGAGGCTCCTTTTGTTGGTGACCCCCACAGCGGAGGCGACGGTTCCAGGGCCGGGGCCGGACGGCTGTCATACCCCCAACACGGGAGCGCAGCGAATGAGCGGGCAGGGGGTTGACCGGCAGGAAGGCTTCGGCACATAACCGCGCATCATCTCTGCTGTGGCGGCCACTGTTGAAAGGAGGCCAATGGCGCAATTGGAAAAACTCGTCGGAAAGTATCTGGGGCAACAGGACAGTGCTGAACGTTGTGCAGCCTTTGATCGTGCGACCTGACCGGATATTGCGGTGCAAGCGGAGAGCCCCCGGGCGCTCATTGCCGCCCCGGGACCCCGGCTAGAATACAAGGCCAAGGTGTGCGAAGGCTTTTGGGAGAAAATGATCCCGTTCGATGAAACTCTCCGATTGGCATAATAGTATGAACTGCACGAACCCCCGCCGAGCCCTTCCTTGAAAGGGCTTAAATCAGGCTCGATGGTTGTCGTAATGCCCGAAGGTCAGACCATCTTCTTTAAATCCCACCCGTGCTCTTTCTCAATCCGGGCAATAAACTTGTCGTATTCATCACATTCAGTAGAAGGTTTAAATCTTTTTTGATTAGTGTCGGCCTTAACTGTCGCATCTGACTTTCTGCGATTTTCGGCTTTCTCGTCGAGATAACGCTGACGATCTTTCATGCCGCCGAAGATTTCGCTGGCCAGCAGAGTGATTTTCAGCCCGGTAATCATCCCCGTAAGACGGTTCACGACGTATGACCATTCAAGAAGGCCCTCGCGCTTTGCATCGTTGAGGTAACGGGCAACCTGACGCGCCGATCGCCCCAAATGTTTGCCGATAATGCCTCTTGTGGTGCTGATTGACCGCGCCGCGACCACGCGTGTGTCTTTGTCGTCCGGGTCCCGCCGGTTGTCGTACGCCTTGCCCGCCCACCCGGCCAGCAACATCAGCATGCACCGCGTGCCGGGCATGAGACGGGCATTCTTGATGAGCGTTTGCTTGACCGGCAGGACAAAGGTGCCCTTGTCCTCGGGCCGCCTGGCAAAGCAGCGCTGCGGCCATGTGGTGGCCTCGGGCAGGATCGAAGTGAGGGCAAGGCGCTGATCGGCAGGGGAGTAATTGGCATAAAAGCCGACTGACATCCGGGCGATTTGCCCGGCGAAGGATTTGAACGTGGACATGATTTCTCCGATGAGTTGGAGAAAACCCTTTCCAGAATTCAGGCTGCAAAAAATCGCTGCAAGAATATCTTTTTCTCTTGCATCGCCCTTCGGGTGAGGCGATACTCAGATTGTCGAGACCTGAATATCACCGAATTTCGTGAAGCCCCTCCCCTGGAGGGGTTTTCCATTTGTGGCTCTCAAAAACTCCTGTTGAATTGAGCTGATCCGCGACGCACGAATCATTGAAAAATGATCTCTCATTGCACTTGCTCAGGCAATGACTTGTTTTCCCCATAATGCAACCGGACGCATATTAGAAAATCCGTAACAATGGCCCCGGCAATTGCTTGCCAGGGCCGCGGATGTCTTCATTCGAGCCTAGAAGGCGAAGGCCGACTGACCGCTTGTCTCGATAAAGCTCGACCTATCGCCGGCATCGTAGCGGCAGCGCCCGGCTTCCGACCAGTTGAGGAAACCGCCCCGGTTATAGGTGAACCAGCCGCGTTCAATGCCGATGATGATGCCCCATGCTCTGCGGAAGACATCGCGGCTTCCGCCATTGATGGGCCAGCTTTCGCGCCCGCCATCCTGTTTGCAGGCGTGCGGGGTGGAAAAGTCCAGCAGCGTTGCCGCCTGGTCGGATGGCTCCGGGCTATCCACGGCCTGCATCATCTGACGGCCTTCGGCAGGGGTGAGATGGCCATTGGTCTTGCCGTCGTGGGGAGAGTACTGGAGACCGTACCAGACAGCGTTGGCGATGTTCTCGCGTGTCGTATAGGCAGCGGTTTCAAGCAGCTCGCGCCAAAGGCCTGCCGCGACCAGGTCGACGGCGTGCCACCACAAGGCGGTGTCCGATTGCGAATGACCGTGAGGGTTCGGCGCGCCGTCAGGGCGAAGCGTGACCTCCAGAGCGGTTTCCACATCCTTGACAAAGGGATGATCGGCCAGGAGTGGATGCATCAGGCCAAGGCGGGTAAAGCCGTCGCCGGCATCAGTGATTTCGATCGGATATCGGAACAGTCGGGAAGGGAGGTTCCACGGCGCGGGCAGCGCCTTGTTATTCGGAACCTGCAGTTTCCTGTTCAGATTGAGCAGGAAGGCGTTCGGGAAAAATCCAAGCTCGATCAATTTGTCCGCGAGCTCGTCGGTCTGGACGGTGTCGGTATTGGGATCGTTCGTCATGGTGCGTACTTTCTTTGACTGAAGGTTGAGCCGGTCGGGAGAGAGGAGGCCGGGGATTGCTCCCCGGCCGCCCGGATTACTCCTTGGTTTCAGGTTCTTCCTTCGCCTTCGGCACCCGGAGGACCAGCTTGCCGTCGATCGGCAGGGCGTCGAGCTGAACGTTGATCCCTTCACCGTCTTTGTTCGCCCAGGCCGCCCCGATCTGCAGCCACCTGGCTTTTTTCTCTTTGCCTTTGGTGTACTCGATGACGGTGTAGACGTTGAAGTCGGGTTTGAAGTTGGTATCCATTTTTTAGCTCCTTCGTTGGGGTTGAGTGTTTAACGGACCATCGCCCGGCCGGCGCATAGCCGCGGAAATCAAAATCCCTAATGGGGGGACCCTCTGGGGGGAAAACCGTTGGGTTTTGATTTCCGTGGCGCGTCGGCCAGATTGACCGTGAATAAACACGACCCCTCGACAGGGCTGACCTGGATACCAAAGGATTAACCCGGTTCGTCGGTACCGCATCGGGTTCGAGAAGAGAGGAAAAGAGCAGGGGCGCGATCGGGGTTAGACCCAGGCGCTGAACTACGGCGAAGAGATCAGATCACGGCGCGACGCGCTCCAACATGGCGTCGTAGAGGTAGGCGATCGCGAAGGAAGAAAAACCGATCCCAGCCGCGGCCAGAGCCAGGACCGTCTTCCGTGGATCTCCCGCCGGCAGGCCAAAGCAGACCAGCGGCAACGCAACCCATCCGCATGTGGCGGTGAGCATCAGAAAAAAGCGCAACGGTAAGCGGAGCCAGAGCAACAGCAGGAACGCGATCCAGCCCAAGGGTCGGACCACGTCGGCAAAGCCGCCCCGCGACAACGCTTTTAAGCGCCGCGCCGTCGATCCGTCGATGGTGCCCGGAATTCCAGTTGGAATTCCATCTGGAATTCCGGCTTTGGGCTTACGGGAAAAGGGGATGACATTGCTCACGGCCACTCCTATGCAACGCGGAAGTCCTCGATGTCGCGGCCTTCGGCCAGGTACGCCCGCAACCACTCCGGCTTCCGGCCGCGTCCCGACCAGGTGTTGAACTGGTTCTTGGGATCACGGTATTTCGGTTTCTGTCCTGAGAGGGAGGAGAGGTCGATGTTGTGGGCCTGCGCCAGCTCGACAATCTGCTTCCGCGCTTCCCGGGTCTTCCTGGCTTCCCGCCGTTTCATCTCGGCGTCGATGGTGTCGCGGATCTCGCTCAGCTGCTCGTCGCTCATCGCATCAATCTTCGCAAGGTCGATCGTCCTGCCCGGCGGAACGTTGCTTGACATTCTTTGTCCTCTCGCTGATTATATGTCAAATATGAAAATTTGACGGTTGTTAGGGTCGGAAAAGGAGGCGTGTAATGCTGCTAATTCGAAGCGGTTTTGCTGCCCTGATCCTGATAACGGCCACGGGCGGGCAAGCTGGAGCCAATAGCTCCACCGATGCCTGCGGTGCAGTCATTTGTCTGGCCGGCGAAATGAACGGCCATGGGGGCGGGGCGGCCTGCTCGGGCTATATCGCTAAATATTTCTCCATCATCGACTGGCACCACGGCCACATGGATCTGGGACCGACGTCGCGCGACCGGATGATTTTCCTCAACCAATGCACGATGGAGGACCCGGCCATCAAACAAGCCGTCAACGACAAATACGGTACGCAAGCGGACGCACCATGATCCGCATTGCTCTGGTCATTGTAGCGGCCCTTTTTGGGCTTATCGCCACTCAGGCGCGCGCTGACGGTAACTTTGAGGACCTGGCTGCGCAATGCGCGCCGGAGATCCACATCAAAACCCTCGCCGCGGTCGTCCGGCAGGAATCTGTAGGCAATCCCTTCTCAATCAATATCAACGGTGCGAAGGGCCTCCCACGACAACCGCAGACCGCCGCGGAGGCCGCCGTGAGGGCGCAGGCGCTTCTCGATCGCGGGTTCAATATCGATGTCGGTCTCGGGCAGGTGAATTCAAAGAATTTCGCCATGCTCGGCGTTTCCGCCGCCCAATTGTTCTCACCTTGCGCCAATCTCCAGGCCTCCGCCCGCATCCTCTCCGACTGCTACCGCCGTGCCGTCGCCGTCTACGGCGAGGGGCAACCGGCGCTGCATGCTGCGCTGTCCTGCTACAACACGGGCTCCTTCCGCAACGGCATTGCAAACGGCTACGTCCGCAAGGTCGTGGCGAAGACCGTTCTGCCCGTGCCTGAGCTGCTTCCTCTCGAGGGAACCCAGGCGACACCCCGCGCTTCGGTTCCGACCGTCCGGTCCGCCCCGCCCCAGAGAGCTGGGGGCGAGCCGGACGTGTTTGGAAGTGCAGGTGACAGCGATGCATTCGCAGACAAGCCGGAATTGAAGCGCCTCCATTGATGTAATCAAAACTAGAGTTTTGATTGTTAAACACTGGAATTGGCGATACCATCCGTTTTGCATGCTGCGAATTCTGCTGAACCGGCTGGTAAGCTGACAGCCTTTCCGACAGAACCCACACCATGCCGAGACCAGCTCCAACAGGAATTGCGCTTCAAAACGTCGATAGCGCGTTTGAAGCCGGGCAGGCCGTCAATGTGACGATCATCCGCCGCAGTCCGAGGGCATGGATGTTCACCTTCGAAGTTGCCGACCCGGCGTCGGGCGAGCTTCAGGTGTTCACGTTGAAGACCCAGCGCGGCCAGGTCCGCCTATGGTCGGACCCCCGCAATCTCCTGCAATGGCTGGATGAACGCTACGGCGTGACGGAAGGCTCGTTCCTTCTGCAGAGTGGGGGTTCCAACCATGAAGGTGATACGTAGTGGGGCAGGTTTCGGGCTTCTGATGCTCGCAGCGGCCGCGGCGCAGGCCGCAGGCCTCGACCAGGCTGCCGGCGTGGTGAATCTCTTCAAAGCAAACCTGACGACACTCATTCCGGCGATTGCGACCGTCGCGCTGATGCTCTGTGGTTTGTTCTACGCCATGCGGATGATGCACAAGGACAGCTTCGTCCATTGGTTCATCGGGATCTTGATCGCCGGTTCGGCCGCCGAAATCACGGCCATGATCTTCGGGTGATGCCATGGACGATCTCCGGCCGTTCCCCCTGTTCAAGGGGGCAACACGGGTGCCGACGAAGCTGGGCGTTCCGACGACACCGCTCCTGGTCGCGGTCTGCATCGTGGCCATACTGGCGATGTGGGCCAGCCTGTGGTGCTGGCTGCTGCTGCTCCCGGTCCTGGCGATCATGCGGCTCATCACCAAGCACGATGACCGCGCCTTCGGGATCTGGTGGCTGTGGTTCGAGACGAAAGGCCGCAACCGCAACAAGCGGTTCTGGGGCGGCTCGAGCTACAGTCCGACCGACTACCGGGGCCGGAAATGAACTTAAGCGAAGCCCTCGCCGTCATGGAGCGGGAAGTCGGCATGCGCGAGTTCGTGCCGTACTCGCACCATGTCACACCGCATATCGTCGCGACCGACACGGCCGATTACCTGACCACCTGGAAGCTGACCGGCCGCTCGCATGAATGCGCGGATATCCGGGACGTCTTCCAATGGACGCGGGATCTCAACAACGTCCTGCGCGGGATCGGCACGGCGGACATTTCAATCTGGACGCATATCCATCGCCGCCGCGTCGTGGAATATCCGGACAGCCGGTTCGAAAACGTGTTTTGCCGGAAGCTCGACGACAAATACCGGGCGTCGTTTTCGGATTTCAACCTGATGGTCAATGACCTGTATTTCACGGTCGTCTACCGGCAGGCCTCGGACGACATTCTGGCGTTCTTCGCAAAGCGGGAAATGCTTTCGCAAAAAGAGAAGGCAGACCGGCAGCGCGAGGCCATCAAAACGCTCGAGGACATCAACCGGACCCTGGACGGCACGCTTCGCAAGCGGTACGGCGGCGAACTGCTCGGCGTCTATGACCGCGACGGCCATGCCTTTTCCTCGACCCTCGAATGGCTGGGCTTTCTCGTCAATGGCGAGCATCAGCCCCAGCCGGTCGCGCGGGGGAGGGTGTCGGACTATCTCCCCATCAACCGCCCGCTGTTCAGCAAGTGGGGCGAGGTTGGCGAGCAACGGCACACGAACCGGACGGTCAGCTTCGGGATGTTAGAGGTCAAGGACTTCGACGCATCGACCGAACCCGGCCAGCTCAATGCGCTGCTGGAAAGCGATTATGAATTCGTGCTCACGCAGAGCTTTTCCTGCCTGTCGCTGCATGCCGCGCGGGGCTTCCTGCAGCGGCACAAGCAATCGCTGCTCGATGCCGACGATGTCGGCACGACGCAGATCGCAGAGATCGACGACGCGCTCGACGGGCTGGTGTCCCGCGAATTCGTGATGGGCGAGCACCATGCGACGCTGCTGGTCTATGGCGACAGCGCGGTCCAGGTGCGCGGATATTTAAGCAAGGCCAAGGGCGTCATGCTCGATTGCGGCGTGGTGCCCGGCCAGGTCGACCTTGCCCTCGAAGCTGCATTCTGGGCGCAGCTTCCGGCGAACTGGAAATGGCGGCCGCGGCCGATGCCGGTGACGTCGCTCAATTTCCTGTGTTTGAGCCCGCTGCACAATTTCCTCTCCGGCAAGCCGACCGGCAATCCGTGGGGACCGGCCGTCACCATTCTCAAAACCCTGAGCCGGACTCCGCTCTATCTGAATTTCCATGTCTCGGGCCTGGATGAGGACGCCAACGACAAGCGGCTGCTGGGGCATACCTTCATCGGCGGGCAGTCCAGTGCCGGCAAGACGACCCTGCTCGGCTTCCTGCAGGCGCAGGCGCAGAAATTCGATCCGACAGTGGTCGTCTTCGATCTCGATCGGGGAATGGAAATCGCAATCGAAGCGATGAAGGGCAAGTACCTGGCGCTGCGGAACGGTCGGCCGTCCGGTTTCAGCCCGCTTCAGTTGGAGCCCACCCCGGCCAACATGATGTTTCTAAAGGCGCTGGTCATGCAGCTCGTGCTCAGTGCCGGCGATCCGGTGACACACAAGGATGAGCAAGGGTTCTGTTGCAATAAGACGGTGGGCTATGATGTGGGGGACAAGATGAACGACTGAAAGCTTGATGAAGACACTGAATCCGGCCGTGGCCCGCGTGCTCAAACGCCTGCATTACCCACTTGATGTGATCCTGACGTGCGTGCGCTGGTACGTGGCCTACCCGCTGAGCTTGCGCAATCTTGAGGAGATGATGGCCGAACGCGGGATCGCGGTCGATCATTCGACTGTGCACCGATGGGCCATCAAGCTTCTGCCGGTACTTGAAAAGACATTGCGCCGCTGCAAGCGCCCGGTCGGCAAGAGCTGGCGTGTTGACGAGACCTACGTCAAAGTCAAGGGGCAATGGAAATACCTGTACCGCGCCGTCGATAAGGCCGGCAACACCGTCGACTTTCTACTGCGAGCCAGGCGGGATAAGGAAGCGGCTCGACGGTACTTCTAGAAGGCCATCGATCAGAAAGGCGCACCCGAAACCGTCACCATCGACAAGAGTGGTGCCAATCTGGCCGGGCTGCACGCGGTGAACGCCGAGCGTGAGACGCCCATCAAGATCCGCCAGGTCAAGTATCTCAACAACATCGTGGAACAAGACCATCGGGCGATCAAGCGCCGTACCCGACCCATGCTGGGATTCAAGACATTTCGATGTGCGCGCATCCTGTTGAGCGGCATCGAACTTATGCATATGATCGCCAAGGGGCAGATGCAAGGCGGCGGCATCCGACAGACTCCTGCAGAGCAGTTCTACTCGTTAGTCATATAAGTATTCCTCAGCATTCCGGTTCTTGTTCAGCTCATTTTCCTTATCGCGACAGAACCACAGGCGGGCGTGTGGCAGCGCATCCACGAAACCTTGCTGGCCGAGCTGGGCGGTCGCCCCATAACGATCAGGTGTTAGAACACATTTACCCGTGTGGACATCGTGCGTTTGCGCACAGTAGGGGGCTACTTTTTAGCGACCTTTTGACCTTGATTTAACCAACGAATAAACGGTACGCTCACATGGCCCTCAGGTGACAACGAGCTGCCCAACTCAAAAAAGGCAACCGCCCGGTGCATAGGACAATCTTAACAAAACGATCTGCAACTGATCGGCGCGACGGAGGTTCGGCCGATTGCGAGGGAGCCTTGATGAATCGTTCGAACCTTCCAAGCGCGGCGACGGCACGCGCGACCATTTACGAAAGCACCTCCGCGCACATTGCGAGGTCGCAAATGAGCGCATTCACGACGGCGCTGCAGACATACACCGGCCAGCGCTTCGACAGCTATCGCGCGCTTCACGATTTCTCGGTGCGCGAATACCGCACCTTCTGGACATGCTTCGTGCAGTGGGCGCACGGGCTCGAATGGTCTGG
>NZ_FCON02000173.1 GCF_001544535.1 Caballeronia choica
GAAGCTGCTTTCTTTGCTTACTTTCTTTGCAGCAGCAAAGAAAGTGAGTCCCGCCCCGGACAGGGGCAGAGCAAATAAACCAAAAACAAAACAAGTTCCATGGAAGCACAAGCGCATCAAACGGTGTAACCCCAACCCAACCCAACCCAACCCACCCCACCCCAAGCGCCAGCGACCATCCCATTCCCCAAACCCTCATCCCCCATGCTCAGTTTCGCGCTCGCTTTCCTGATCTCACTCCTGGTAACGCTCCTGATCGTGCGGTACGCACATCTCCACGCGGGATTCATCGGCGATACCGACCTCGCCAGCGTGCAGAAATTCCACTCGAAACCGGTCCCGCGCATCGGCGGTGTCGGCATCCTCTGCGGTCTCACCGGCTCGGCCGTCCAGCTCCATTGGGCATACCCGGCCGTCTCCGCCGGCATTCTCGCCATCGTCGCCTGCGGCATGCCGGCCTTCTTCTCCGGCCTGATCGAAGACCTGACCAAGCGCGTAAGCCCGCTCGTGCGCCTCGTCTGCACAATGGCCGCCGCCGCCCTCGCCTACGCACTCCTCGACATCGCCGTCACGCGCATCAGCGTGCCGCCGCTCGATTTCCTGCTGTCGATCGCGGTGATCTCGTGCGCGGTCACCGTGATCGCGGTCGCAGCACTCGCCAACGCCATCAACATCATCGACGGCTTCAACGGGCTCGCCTCGATGGTCTCGGTCATGATGTTCGCGTCGCTCGCCTATGTGGCGTTCCAGGTGCACGACCCGATCGTACTGTCCGCGTCGCTCATCATGATGGGCGCCGTGATCGGCTTCTTCATCTGGAACTTCCCCGCCGGGCTGATCTTTCTCGGCGATGGCGGCGCGTATTTCGTCGGCTTCATGCTCGCCGAACTGGCGATCATGCTCGTCATGCGCAATCGCGATGTATCCGCGTGGTTTCCGGTGCTGCTCTTCATGTATCCGATCTTCGAGACCTGCTTCTCGATCTACCGGAAGAAGTTCATTCGCGGCATCTCGCCCGGCATCCCCGATGGCGTGCACCTGCACATGCTCGTCTACAAGCGGCTGATGCGCTGGGCGGTCGGCGCGCAGAACGCGCGCGAGCTGACACGCCGCAATTCGCTGACGTCGCCCTATCTCTGGCTGCTGTGCCTCGTCGCCGTGATTCCCGCGACGCTCTTCTGGCGCCACACGGTGCATCTGTTCTGCTTCGTCGTGGTGTTCGCGGCGACTTACGTGTGGCTCTACATGAGCATCGTGCGCTTCAAGGTGCCGCGCTGGATGGTGTTCCGCCGGCCGCACACGATGAAGAAATAAGGCCGGCGCACGCGCGCCGGCCCGCTGCCAACTATCGCCGCCTTTACGACTCGATGAACGCGAGCAAGTCCGCGTTGACCTTGTCCGCCTCGACCGTGCACATGCCGTGCTGGCCGCCCGGGTACACCTTCAGCGTCGCGTTCTTCACGATCTTCGATGCCAGTTCGGCTGCCGCGGCGATCGGCACGATCTGGTCGTCGTCGCCGTGCAGGAAGAGGGTCGGCACGTCGAACTTCTTCAGGTCCTCGGTGTAGTCGACCTCCGAGAACTGCTTGATGCATTCGTACTGCCCCTTCATCGCGCCGCGCATGCCCTGCAGCCAGAACTCGTCGATGATGCCCTGCGACACCTTCGCCCCCTCCCGGTTGAAGCCATAGAACGGAATCGCGAGGTCCTTGTAGAACTGCGAGCGGTTCGCCGCGACGCCCGCGCGGATGCCGTCGAACACGTCGATCGGCAGGCCGCCCGGATTCGCCTCGGTCTTGAGCATCTGCGGCGGGACCGCGCCGATCAGCACCGCCTTCGCGACCCGCTTCGTGCCATGCCGCCCGATGTAGTGCGCGACCTCGCCGCCTCCGGTCGAATGGCCGACGAGCGTCGCGCCGGTGATGTCGAGCGCGTCGAGGAGCGCGGCGAGGTCGTCGGCGTAGGTGTCCATCTCGTTGCCTTCCGACGGCTGGCCGGAGCGCCCGTGGCCGCGCCGGTCGTGAGCGATCACGCGATAGCCCTTCTGCGACAGGAAGAGCATCTGCGAATCCCAGGCATCGGCATCGAGCGGCCAGCCGTGGGAGAACACCACGGGACGCCCGGTTCCCCAGTCCTTGTAATAGATCTCGGTGCCGTCGTTCGTCTTGATCGTGCTCATCGTGCGAAGCTCCTTGGTTGTGCGGTGGATGGTCTGATGCGCCGTTTTTCCGCATCGCCGTCGGGCGGGCGATGCGGCCGTCGGTGGGCGGCGGCGCCCGTCGTGTGGCGCGTCGATGACCGGGGATTCTGGCGATGCGGATCGGATGCACGCCAGTCACGCGGCCCGCTCGCGACGGACACAAGCAGCATCCTCCGCCAATCCGGTGAAAGTTTCAGTGATCGAAGTGGGTTACGAACGATCGGCGCATGCCTGTCGTCGTTGGGAAGTACCGGAAACCGGTAATGACGTACCGCTTTCCGGTAAATCCGGTAAATCCGGCAACCGCACGATTCCCGCGCCGCCTCTCAAGCCGGCGCAGCCCGCGGCATCCGCTGCGTCACCTCATGCGCCACCGCCAGATACCGCGCCGCCGTATCCGCAAGCGTGAGCCCGCCAAGCGGACGCAGCGAGCGCGGCTCGCGCAGCGCCGTCACGAGCGCGCTCGCGTAGGCGTTCGTATCGTCGGGATCGCACAAGTGCACGCCGGGAAAATCGGCGGCGAAGCTGAACGGCCGGATCTTGCTCGCGACCACCGGCACCCCCGACGCCAGCGCCTCCAGGAACGCGATGCTGTGCCCTTCCGAGCGGGACGGCATCGCGAACACGCGCGATTCCTGCAACAGTTCGGCCACGTCCGAACGCGGCCCGTGCATGCTCACGCGCCCGGCAAGTCCGAGCTTCGCGACGAGATCGCCCACCGCCGCGTGATAGGCCGGGTCCTCGATCACGCCGCACAACAGGAGCCGCGCCTCGGGCACCGACTCGATGACGCGCTCGAACGCATGCACCGTCGACAACTGGTTCTTCACCGACGTATAGCGCCCCACCTGCACGATCTGCGCGCTGCCTTCGGCACCCGCCAGCGGCCGGCGCGCAAAACGGGCCATGTCGACGCCGTTCGGAATCAGCGTCATCGAAGGATGACGGCCGACCGCGCCGACGTAATCGTCGATATTCGCGGGCGACACCGCGATCACCGCGCGCGCTCGCCGCGAGAGCATGCGCTCGACGCGCCGGAACAGATAGCGCTCGAAGTCGTTGGTCGCGGAATGCATCACGTAGACGACCGGCACGCTGAGCGGCAGCGCGCGGGCGTAGAACGCGGGGATCGTCGCGTGGGCGAACAGGACGTCGGCGCGATAGCCCTTGACGATCTGGTAGAGGCTCCACAACTTTCCGACGCGGCCGTACACGCGCTCAGGGAACAGGCACTGCACGCCGTTCGCGACCAGTTCGGCCTGCAGCGCGGCGAAATCGGCCTGCGGAGGCGTCAGCGCCGTGACGCCGACCGTCTCGCCGCCGCGCTGCTGATGTATCGCAAGATCCTTCGCCAGCACCTCGGCGCCCGACAGACGCGGGGCCAGAACCAGGTGAAGTATGCGCATCACGCCTCCCTGACGATACGAAAAAGCATCCAGCCCGCCGCCGATCCCAGCCCCACCGTCATCGCCCAGGCGATGCCGGTGACGCCCCAGAAATGCGTCGCCACCGGAACGGTCACGCACAGCACGACCGCCTGGATGATCGAGGCGTGCGTCGCGACCTTCGGCATGCCGACGGCACGCAGCCACGACACCAGCACCGCGATCACCGCGCCGATCGCCATGTTGATCACGAAGATCCTGAAGAGCGGCACGGCGGGCAGCCACGCTGGCCCGAGCACGAATTCGAAGAGCGGCTGCGCGGCGAACCGCAGCACGATCACGAGCACCGCAAGACCCACGGCCGCGAGCGCGAGATAACGCCTGAACATCCGTTGCGCGGCGTGCACGTCGCTCCGATGGTGCTCGGAAAACGTGGGAAACAGATATTGCGACATCGCGATGGCCGCATCGGCGAGCAGCATCTGCGCGAGCTTCGACGACATCTGGTATGCACCGAGCTGAAGCGGCCCGAGCAGCTTGGCGACGATCACCTTGTCGAACTGGTTCAACAGGAGATTGACCACGCTGCCCGCCCAGATCCAGCGGCTGAAGTTGACATAGTGCCCGATCCCGGAGAACGCGAGCCGGATCGGCGGGCGCGGCGACATCGTGGTCCAGGTGAGCGTGGACTTGAGCAGTTCGGCCGCGAGCAGGCCGATCAGCACGGAGTACGCGCCCGCGCCGCCGAGTGCGCAGACAAGGCCGATCGCGCAGTCCATGAACGCGGCCGAGGTCTCGACGCCGGCGAGCTTCTGGAAACCGCGCTGGCGCGTGACGATGAAATACGCCGGCGACGCGATGCCGCGAAGAATCGGCAAAAGTGCCGCGAGCAGCAGCAGTCCGATCGATCCGCCGAGGTGAAACTGGCTGCTCATGAACGGCGCGAGCGCGGCGATCAGCAAGCCGATCAGCACGCCGCGTGCGGCGAGCGTCGTCCAGACCGCGCCGAGTTCGCCGTGAGTCGGCGTCTCGCGGCCCTGCACGACGGCCTGCGCGAGACCCGTATCGGAGAGCGACTCCGCGATCGCAACCGCCAGCAGCGCGATGCTGACCGCACCGATCGCCTCCGGCCCGAGGATCCGGCCAATGGCGAGAAACTTGACCGCGACGAAACCCCGCACCACCACTTGCTGCAGTAGCACCCAGAACGCCGCATCGTGATCGAATCGCACACGCGCCGGTAAGAATGAAAGCCGGACAGATCTCACTAAGTGTTCCCCGCGCTGCTTGATGGTTCCAGACTGCTGTGCGCCGCGTCGCGAGCGCCGACGACTCGCCGGAGGCTTCGGTGGCCGCATCCGGGATGGTGTGGCGCGCCGCCACGACCGTGCGCACGCGCTCTTCCACGAAGTAAGCAAACGGTATCGTGGCCAAGGCTGCAATGGACGCCAACGCGTAGTCTAAATCGGCCCGATCTTCGACGTCGTGTGGGCTTCACCACTGTCTTTTGACGCCGATAAACGCGCGACTTTGGCGCATGCCGTAAGCACGGCGATGCTAGTGTGGGGAATCGTCCGCTCAATGCTACCTTCGCATGCCAAACGACACCGTCCTCATCATCGAGCCGAACTTCAGCGGCCACCGCTGGCGCTACGCCGAATGGGCGGCAAACGCCTACATGGAAGCGGGATATCGAAGCCTGATCGTAACGGACCCGTTGAACGGGAGTCATCCGCTCGTCAAAAAGATCCGGGCGGAAGACCGGCCCGAGCTGCAGGTCGCGCTTGTCGCGCCGCCCGTGCGCAGCGGCCGGCGCGGGTTGTCGTCGGTGAGCTATGCGCGCTTTCACCAGGACTTCCGGCATGCCTACGAAAGTGCGAGCGGTGGGCGCGAAGTCGCGCTCGTGGTCGTGCCGTACGTCGACTATTTCTTCTTCGCGCTGCCGTTCCTGGGCTCGCCGTTCGGCGCGACGCCGTGGGTCGGCATCACGATGCGCTCGAACTTTCATCACGATCAGGTCGGTGTGAGAGCGCCGCGCCGTCCGCTCGTTAACGCCGCGAAGGCGCAGTTGTTCAAGCGCGCGATCCGCACGCCGGGCCTGAAGACGCTCCTCACGATCGATCCGACGCTCGCCGACTGGTGGTCGGATATCGGGCAGCGCGCGTCAGGCGCGCGGCGCCACGCCGCCGGACTCGACTATCTCGCCGATCCATTCCCCGATGCGCGCGCCGCCGTGCCCGCGCTCGCGAAGGCGCGGCTCCGGCTCGGCGGCGGCAAGCACGTACTCGTGTACGGCGCGATCAACGACCGCAAGGGTGTCTTCGAGCTAGCCGCGGCGCTCGCGGCACGCCCGGCCGGTCCCGACACGCCGACACTCGTGATCGCCGGGGCGCAGGACGAAGAAGTCCGCGCGTCGCTGCGAGCGGCCATCGCGAAACTCGTGCCGGCACCCGTCGTGCTCGACAGCTTCATTTCGAGTGAAACCGAGCTCGACCTGTTCTCGGCGTGCGACATCGTGTGGCTCGGCTACAAAGGGCACTACGGCATGAGCGGCGTGCTCGTACAGGCGTATCGCTTCGGCAAGCCCGTGATCGCCACCGCCGATGGCCTCATCGGCTGGTTCTGCCGGACGGGCGAACTGGGCCCGGTCGTCGACGACCTGTCGCCGGCGTCGATCAATCGCGCGCTCGACGCCGTGGTCGCGGGCGCGCCTCACGCGACGCCGGGCGCCCAGCATCTGCTCGAACGCAATACGCTCAGCCAGTTCAAGAAGACGTTGCGGCAGGCGCTGGCCTGAAGCACAACGCGTTGAAAAGCAAAAAGCGGCGCACATGGCGCCGCTTTTTTCATTTGACGAGAAAGCACCGCGTCAGGACACGTGCCCCGCTGCCGGCACTTCGATCGCGCCTTTGCGCTTCGCCGGAAAGAGCGCGTCGCGGATGCGCAGGAACGGAAACTCGACGGCGCGCGTCGTCACATAGCCAACGATGATCGCGATCGCGAACTGCGCGGCCATGATGAACGCCCACGACGGGATCGCGGGCAGCCCGAGCGCCTCCGCCTTGCGGATCAGCATGTCGCCGGGTGCGAGCGCGAGCGAGTGCCACAGGTAGATGCCATACGAATAGAGACCGATCCATCCGATCGCGCGATAGATGAACGAGTCGCGAATCGAGCCCGAGTACTCGAGCGTGAGCACGATGAGCGCGGTGAAGCCGATCGCCTGAATCGTGTAGCCGATGCTCTGGTCGAGCGCGACGTTGCGCGTGGCGAACGCGAGCCACGCGACGAGCAGCACGACCATCGCGATCAGCACCTTCTTTTGGGCTGCGATCCGTTGATACACGCCCGGCTTGAGCCAGTAGATCGTGGCGAGCAGCACGCCGAAGAGCAGGCTGTCGATCCGGTACTGCGTGTAGAAGAACGCTCCGTTCAGGTCGCCGCTCGCCACTGCCGCGCAGCGGGCGACGAGCACCACCATGCAGATCGCGAACAGCACGCCGAGGATCGCGTTGACCCTCAACTTCAGCCGCGAGAACCCGATGATCAGGAGCGGCAGGAACAGGTAGAAATGCTCTTCGACAGCGAGGCTCCACGTCTGCGCGATCGACGAGCCGAAGTAGTTCTGCATGTGCGTGAGGTTCTGGACGAGGAAGGTGCTCGTCGGATGGCGTCCCGCGAAGACATGAAACAGAATGAGCACGTAGTACGCCGGCCAGATCTTGAACATCCGGCGAATGATGAAGCGTCCCGCGTCGATGCGGCCGGCCTGCGCATACTGCTTGAGCAGCAGGCCGCCGACCAGAAACCCGGAGAGCGTGAAGAACAGGTTGACGCCTTCGTGGCCGAAGCTCTTGAGCGGCATTTCGAGCGCCGCGATGAACGCGCTGCCGGTCGGATACGAATGAAAGTGGTAGCCCATCACCGCAATGATGGCGATTCCCCTGATGAAATCGAGTTCGATCGATCGCTTCGATTCCTGTTTGGGTAGCCTCATGCGCGCCGCGCCGAACAAGCTCATAACCTTCCCCCTTTTGCGAAGGTCTCGCGTAACTCTCGTTAGCGACAGTCCTCGCGTCCCTGCCTGGCGACGCTGTATTGGACCTTTATATGGCGATCCCGCTGGGCGGGACGGGTGCCACACGCTCTCGCTTGTTCCCGAGTTCGGCGCGCACTCTCGTGGAGCATATGTCGGTCAATTACCGTTTCCGGCATTTGAATCTTCGGCCGGGAATGGCGGTTTGATCCGCCAACATCCGGTCGTTGACGGACATCGACGCATTCCGGGTGTTCGTCTTGCAACACTTCTCGTTCACCCGGAGAGACCTCCGGCCCGGATGCGTGGTGTGGCGCACATGGGCGTCAGTCGTTTCGCGCCGAACGCTAGTGCCTGGACGCCGCCGCAAACGTGTCACATAGTGCCGCTGATATATTCGACCAACAAATACGGGGGTACCCGGGGGGACCGTGACGGCGAGCGCGCCGAGCGCGACAATGGTCTCCGGAGTACGCAGCGGCGCGGCCGCCGCCATGAAGAGCTTAAAGAGCTCAGCGAGCTCAAAGAGCTGATGTGACGAGAGAGAACGACATGCGCAACAAGTACGCTCTGTTCTGGATGTGGATGTTCCTGCTTCCCCTGGCGCTCGACTTCAAGGGCGCGCAAACGGCAAGCAAGCTCGTGCAGATATTTCTCGTGCTGCCGACCGTCGGCGCGGGCGTCGCGCTGTTGCTGATCGCGCCGCGCTTCGCACGCCGCTCGAAAATGCGCTCCTTCGTCACGGTGGCGCTGCTCATTACCATCGTCGGCAGCGCCGTCACGCAACTCGTGCAGGGCAACGACATGGGCAACTACCTGCGCGTCCTGCTGCCCTTCCTCCTGATGCTGCTCGGCTATTTCGTCGGATGCCATCCGTGGAATCAGCAACGGCTCGAACAGATCGAACGGGTCATGTTCTGGTCGATGGTGGTGTCGCTCTTCTTCAGCTTCGCCTACGGCCTCGCGACCGGCGGCAGTCTCGAGAACGTGCGCTTCAGGATCGTCTCCGTCACCTTCCTGTGCCTGCAGGGACTTCTGCTGCATGAATTCGTCGTCGCCAAGCGGCTCTCGAAGCTGTCGGTGGCGCTCTTTCTCGTGACCGTCGTCATCGAACTGCTGAGCGTCACGCGCAGTCTCCTGGTCGGCACCGTGCTGCTGTTCGCGTTCGCGACGTGGATCGCCGCGCCCTCGCTCAAGCATTTGCTCAAGTCCGGCGCACGCGCGGTCATGATCGGCGCGCTGCTCACCGGCATGGCGTTCGCCGCCGCCGCGATGTTCCCGACCGTGGCCGAGCACTGGACGCAACGCATCTTCTTCTCGTCGGAAACCGAGTCGGGACGCGATCCGACCACCATCACGCGCCTCGCGGAAATGAAGGACCAGTACGACCAGACGACGGGGTCGGCGGTGTCGGTCATCGCGGGCATGGGCTACGGCCACAACTATCGCTACTCACCCTCTTACCTGCCCGATCTCGCCGGCCAGATGAGCGCGAAGGATTTCTACGCGATCAAGGAATGGGCCGCGGGCCACAATTTCTGGGTCTATCAATTTTTCGCGGGCGGCATCCTGTTCGGCCTCGCGCTGCCCTTCGCCGTGCTGTTCGCGCTCTGGCGCGGCTCCAGGGCGTATCGCGTGTGGCGCCGCCGCGCGCCCGACGTGCTCTACCTGCCGGTCCTCGGCCGCGCGCTGCTGGTGCTCGCCGCGCTGCCCGCGACCTCCGTCGGCGGCAATCCGCTCGGCAACCGTTTCTCGGGGCTCGTGTTCGGCGTGGCGCTCGGCTTGCTCGTCGCGAGTTACGGGCGGATCGCCCACGCGATGCGCATGCGGGCCGCGGCCAACCCGGCGCATCAGCGCCCGCCGCTCTATGGCGCGGACTTCGGCCCGTCGTACGCCGGCCCGCGACCATACCAGCCGGGCCCGCAACAGCAAGAACCCGAAATCCTGCCGCCGCACCCGGCGCCGGCGCCATCCCTCACGCACGACCGCCACAAACCGCCCTCCGGTTCGAGCACACTCGTGCCGCTTGGCTGACATGGCGCCGTGCGGCGTAACGGACTGGTGCGGCGTGATGGCCTTTTCGGATTCAACCGGCACATGCACATGAAGATCCTCCATTTGCTGTCCACCATCGACCCCCGCGCCGGCGGCCCTACCGAGGGCGTTCGCCAGAGCGGGGTCAGTTTGCAGTCGATGGGACACGAGGTCGAAGTCGTCACGCTCGACGATCCCGCCGCGCCCTGGCTCGCGGCGTTTCCGCTCACGGTGCATGCGCTGGGGCCGTCGAAGGGCAACTATGGCCTGTGTCCTCAGCTCGTGCCCTGGCTTCGCGAGCATGCGCCGCGCTTCGACGCGGTGATCGTCAACGGCCTCTGGCAATACCACAGCTATGGCACCTGGAAGGCGCTGCGCGGCAGCGGCGTGCCTTACTACGTGTTTCCCCACGGCATGCTCGACCCGTGGTTCAAGCGCACCTATCCGCTCAAGCACCTGAAGAAGTGGCTCTACTGGCCGTGGGCGGAATATCGCGTGCTGCGCGATGCCGAGCGCGTCCTCTTCACCGCGCAGGAAGAGCGCGTGCTCGCGCGGCAATCGTTCTGGCTCTATCGCGCGAACGAGGAAGTCGTCGCGTTCGGCACGAATCCGCCGCCGACCGACGCCAACCGGCTGCGCGCACAGTTCCTTGCTGCGTATCCGTCACTCGCGGACAAGCGTCTGATCCTCTTTCTCGGACGCATCCATGAGAAGAAAGGCTGCGACCTGCTGATCAAGGCGTTCGCTGCCGTGCGCGATCTCGACCCGAACGCGCATCTCGTGATGGCCGGCCCCGATGGCGGCGAATGGGGCGCGCAGTTGCAGGGCCTCGCGGGCGAACTGGGCATCGCGGATCGCATCACCTGGACCGGCATGCTGAGCGGCGACCTCAAGTGGGGCGCCTTCCATGCGAGCGACGCGTTCGTGCTGCCGTCGCATCAGGAGAACTTCGGGATCGCGGTGGCCGAGGCGCTCGGTTGCGCGTTGCCGGTGCTGATCTCCGACAAGGTGAACATCTGGCGCGAGGTCGAGGCGGACGGCGCGGGCATCGTGGGAACGGATACCGCCGACGGCGCCGCCGGGATGCTGCGCCGCTGGCTGAGCCTTTCTCCCGCCGACGCCGCGACGATGCGCGCGCAGGCGCTCGCGACGTTCACGAAGCGCTTCACCGTCGATGCGATGTCGCGCGATCTCGTGCGTCTCTTGAGCAACGGTGCGAGCCATCGGAACGGTGCGTTCGGGAAGCGGCCGCGAACGGCGTCGCTCTGACGCCGAGCCGCACCCAATGAAAAACCCGCCGCGGCGGGTTTTTCTTCGTGCGTCACTTGAGGCGATGGAGCGCGTTACTCCTTGCCCATCTGGAACGCGAGATCGTTCTGCATGTGCAGCGTCGACGCCGCGAACGGCAACGGCTCTTCCTCCTGCGGCCGATCCATCGCCTGATGCTCGGCGGCGCTGATCGGCGTCACGGTCGCGCTCGCGCCGTGCGCGCTTTTCAGCGCATGCGCGATATGCTCGGACAGACGCAGCGTCATCGCGGCGATCGTGATGGTCGGGAAGTTCGCGCCCACGGTCGGAAACACGGAACTGCCGGCGACATAGAAGTTGCTCAAACCATGCATCTTGCAGTTCCTGTCGACGACCCCCTGCTTCGGCGAATCGTGCATGCGCGTCGTGCCCATGTGATGCCAGGTGCCTTCGAGTTGCGCGGGCCAGGGCTTGCCTACGAGCGGCTCGTCGAGCGTCACGTCGGCCACGCCGCCGCGCTTCAGCTCTTCGGCGAGGAGCGCGACGGTGCGATCGAAGGTGCGCTTGACCAGCTCCGTCACCTGCCAGTCGACCTTCACACGATTCAGCCCGAGGCTGTCCTTCTTCTCCGACAGCGTCACGCGGCTGTCGCGATTCGGTTCCGCCTCGACGATCGTCTGGATCTTCACTTCGGTGATGAGCGGGCGCGGCTGCAACAGGCGCGCAAGACCGAAGCACGCGGTATCGACCGGATGCGTCATCATCGTCATCAGGTCCGACGCGAAGTTCCAGCCCGGCTGATCCTTCTTGAGAAGTGCCTGCTTGCAGCGGATCAGCGCTTCCGAACCGGCCGTGTTTTCACCGCGGAACACCGAATAGAACCACGAACGCGCGTTCAGCAGCTTCTCGCGCTCCAGCACGTCTTTCGTCAGCGCGAATTGCGACGAGATGAACGTGCCGTGCGCCGCGACCGCCGTGTTCTGATAGTGATACTTGATGTCGTAGAGCTTGTTGCGCGCCCATGCCTTCTTGAAGTTCACCTTCGCCGACATGATGCGCGGATGGTCCATGAAATAGCGGCCAACCAGGTCGTTGCCATTGCCGAGGCCCGCGGCCTGCACCTTGTTCGACGACAGCAGCAAGCGCGCATTCTCGATGCCGCCCGTCGCCAGCACGAAGACCTTCGCCTTCACCGTGAAGCGGCGGCCCGAGAGCGTGCCGACGTCGATCTGCGTGACCTGCTTCGCTTCGCCGTCGGTATCGATGTTGAGCGCGTTCGCATGCAGGAAGACGCGCACGTAGCGCGCCTTTCCCAGTTCTTCCCGATACACCTTGCCGAACCGCACCGGCGGGCTGAACTGCGAGATCGTATCGCGCACCTTGCCGGTGGGAAACGGATGGCGCTTCACATCATCGCGATGAATCGCGGCTTCCCAGTACGCCGGCTCGAAGTTGTTCTCGCCGAGCTTCAGCAGCGCGTGCGTGCGCGCGTAGTACGGGCGCAGTTCGTCGAGGCCGAAGGGCCAGCCGCTGTCTTTCACCCAGTCGCGCTTGTCGAAGTCCCACGGGTCGAGCGGACGGCACCAGCCGCCCCAGCAATTGCTGCTGCCGCCGAGATAGCGGCTGCGGCAGCCGTCGGCGAATTCGTACGGCACGCCAACGTTTTCCCCGCGATACAAATCGCGCGTTTCTCCATCCGGCTTGAAGCCCCCGCTTTCCAGCACACAGGTGTCGATACCCAGCTTTTCCATCTCGCGCGCGAGCGTGATACCCGCCACCCCGGCACCGATGACGCATACCGTGGTCTCTATGACTGCGCGCTCTTCTACACTGCGACTGTCGATGAACATGCCCCGTGCTCCCTCTCTCACTCTCGTGCTCTCAGCGATTATTCCGGGCGATGATCGAATCCGTCGATCGAACCCATCCGCTGTCGCGACTCACAATCGAAACGCCGCATCCGCCCGTGGTCCTTCCGCCTGCCTTCGGCGGCAGGACTCGTGCAGGATTCGATCGCCCTCACTGATTCGCTGCGGTGCATGCGGCGACAGCAATGGCTGTGCGCGTGGCAGCGAGAAACTTGATGCGTTGCCCCCCGTGATATTCGGCCCAGAAGAAATGGCTGACCCGCCAAACTGGCAGCCTGTACAGCCAAAGCTATTCGTCTCTTCCGTCATCCCTGACGTCCTGACAAGGATGTGTCCGTTCTCTCGCGACGGTTCGCACCCGGCACCGCTACTTATGAACAAAGATCGCGTTGCGGTTCACGCGGAAAAACGCTTCTTGATGAATCGCACCGGATTGCCGCCGTACACGCCTTCGGCTTCGAGCGAGCGATGCACGACCGACATCGGCGTCACCACGGCCGAGCGCCCGATCGTCACGCCCATCTGCACGACGCACTTCGACGTGATCCACACGCCGTCCTCGATGACGATCGGCGCGACCCGCAGGTCCATGTTGTCCGCCACGTCGTGCGAGCCGGTCGTGAGAAAGGCCCCTTGTGATATACAGACGTTCGAGCCGATATAAAGTGAAGTCTGGTTGTAGAGCCAGGCGTCTACTCCGAACCAGCAGTTGTCGCCGACTTCGAGATTCCAGGGCGCCTTCACGCGAATCGGATGCGGCATGCGGCAGTTGTTGCCGATACGCGCACCGAACGCGCGCAGGAGCGCGACGCGCAATGACGAAATCGGGATCAGCTTGTTGTTGATGATGCAGGCTTCGACGAAGAACCACACGAGCTCGATGAGCAAGCCGCGTTTGGCGACGAAGTTACCGGGACCGGCCCTGGAGAGATCGATGACCTTGCCCGGCGCGCCGGCTCCGACGCTCGCACCGGGCTGAGCATTTTCGGTGCCGCCGGTTTTGCCGATACAACGTTCTTCGATCGCCCTTTCCATTTGACCCATCCCCGCTTGATTGCATGCACTTCAGGGTGCTTTTCAGCACCGTGCGTTGCGGGCGTTGGTTGCCGGGAAGGCTCGCCTCTGATTCGTCATTTAACCGACCTTTGGTGAATGAATTATCGGCGAAGGGTGCGAGAGCACGCGTGCGCCATGCTGTGAATGGCCGCTTGGGAAAGACTTTTGGCGGCACTGGCCGGGCACTCGGAATATCCTGTTTCCATGGTTGCGCCGGGGCATCCGACTCGTCTGGCGACATCATCGATTTGCCCTCCCGCCGCGCTGCTGGCCGTGGGGTATGCACTGGAGAAATTCATGACACGCACGACCCGTTCGACGTTCCATCCGCTCGTTGCGGCGCTGTGTTTGCCGGTGGCGCTGCTATGCGTGCAGGGCGCCCATGCGGCTCCGCTCGGCGATGGCGGCAACGCCGCCGAACTGGACATGCTTGGCGCCCCGACGTCGTACGCGGACCCGTATGGCACGCCGGTGAACGGCAAGGGCGGACAGCGCGGGCCCATTGCGAATGCACAGACGGTGCAGGGCTCGACGCCGACTGACAAGCTGCTCGCCAAGCAGGATGGCATCGAAGGGGTTCAGGCGGGGCGGGTTCAGTTGCAGCCGCTCGCGCGGAATCGGAATACGAAGGCGATGCAGACGCCGGATGGGGCGGCGGCGGCATTGTATCAACAGCCGGTGGGGGGAAAGCCGGTTGCCGCGGCTAAGGCGAAGGAGATCTACAAATCCCCGTATTAGCAGGTTGCTGAAATACATGTCAGCAGAAGCCGCGTTCCTCTAACTGCGCGGCTATTGCGACGATCTTTTCGCATTGT
>NZ_FCON02000174.1 GCF_001544535.1 Caballeronia choica
CTGTCGTTTCATTCGCGCTCAACCTCTAATCCCACATTGGAACAGAGGTGTTGCGTCGACCGGTTGAATTCGCCGCTTCCCACCGTCAATGCTTGCCAGTTGCCGCCAGACCGTTATGTCTGAGTGGTCCAACCGGGGGAGTGTCGTTAGCGGGGTTTCCCCGTTGTTGGCATGTAGAAGAGGCCCGGGCATCGCACCGCTATACGAAGTGGACCAGCAGTCATTCATCCAGCCTCGCGCTTCGCGCTCACCCGTGAGGCAAAACTAAAACCCATCGCTGAATCTACATCCTACGTTCGTGCTTGCTGCCTGCTTCAATTCACCACCGCTAGCAGACCTGTCGTCGGGCACGAAGTGCCAGGACGGATGCATGACTGCTGTTCCACTCCGTACAGCGGTGCGACGTGCGCGCCTCGTCTACATGCCAACAACGATGAAACCCCGCTAACGACACTCCCCCGGTTGGACCACTCCGAGGGAACGGTCTGGCGGCGACTGGCAAGAACTGGCGTTGTGAAGCTGCTTTCTTTGCTTACTTTCTTTGCAGCAGCAAAGAAAGTGAGTCCCGCCCCGGACAGGGGCAGAGCAAATAAACCAAAATCAAAACAAGTTCTACAGAAGCCCAAGCGCATCAAACGGTGTAAACACGAACCCACCCCACCCCAACCCAACCCAACCCCAACCCAAGCGCCAGCGGTCAGACCTCTCAGGCTCGTCTCGCGCTGTCGTTGCCGCTCACGCGAATCGCGGGAAACCGATCCGTCGGCCGTGCGATTTCGTCTTGCGAAGCGACGATCTCTAGTTCATACCGGCCGGCGTCATACGTTGCCCTGACCACCGCATTCACCGCCGCAAGCGTGTGCTCCAGCGCATTGCGCAACGAATCGCCAAGCAGCGTGCGCGCCACGAAAACCGCGCTCGTCAAATCGCCGACGCCCACCGGCTGCCGCGCGAACGGATACAGGGGCCGCTGCGCGAACCACGCCTCTGTCGCGCTGACCACCAGCATGTTGAACGTATCGGCGCGGCTGTTGCGGTCGATCAGATGCTTCACGAGCACGAAGCGCGGCCCGCGCCCGATCACCTCCCGGCACGCGTCCACCGCATCCTCGACCGTCTCGATCGTCCGTCCGACGAGTTTTTCCAGTTCGACGTGATTGGGCATCATCGCGTCGGCGAATTCCGGCATCGTGGTGACGAGGAAGTCCAGGATGGCGGGTTCGACGGTGCAACCGCCCGTTGCGCCCATGACCGGGTCGCAGAAAAAAAGCGCCCGCGGATTCACGGCCTTGATCGTCTTCACGATCTCGATCACCGCGCGCGCCTGCTCGATCGCGCCGAGAAAGCCCGACAGCACCGCGTTGCAGCGCGCGAGCATGCCGATCGCCCCGATTCCATCGATCACGTTCTGAAGCTCGTCGGCGTCGAACACGCTGCCGGTCCAGCGGCCGTACTGCGTGTGATTGGAGAATTGCACCGTGTTGAGCGGCCAGACGTTCACGCCGAGTCGGCGCATCGGGAAGACCGCCGCGCTGTTGCCGGCGTGCCCGAAAACTACATGCGACTGGATACTGAGGACGTTGTTCATGATCTCTTCCGGGACGTGGACGGCGCCCTGCCAAAACGGGATTCGGTCGATTAAAACGCTCACGCCGCGAGGCGCGAGCGGCTTTAAGCAGGCGATTCAGGTATGTGATTCAAGGGAAGCGCGAGAGGCGGAAAGGGAAACCAGGCCAGCCCGACGCTTCAGGCCTATTGTGCCGTGCCTCGACGCACTGCGGCATTCCCTGCTAGCGATTAATTGCAAACTAAGCGTGATTGGGGCTGTAGTGCGCTTCCGTGGTGCGCAAATGGTCGCGCCTTTGCAACACCTGGTCTCCGACGGCATGACAATTGCTCGCACGCCTGATCGATTGAGCATTGCGCGGCGACCTCGCGGCCCGGAAGACGCAAACGCGCGGCAGTTTCGCCGCGCGAAAAAATCGAATATTGCCGGCACACTATTTCGGCTACGCGCCGGATAATGCTCGGACGCGCGCCTGCGGGGCGTGCCAACCTTCATACAACACATACGACATTAGCGGGCGATCAAAAGACGGACGAACATCAATAACCGAAAGCCAAATCAGGAGGCTGGAATGGAGACGCTGGCAAAGAATCGCACCGATTTGCAGAAGTCCACACTCGCTATTGTTCTCGCCGGCGGGCGCGGCACCCGGCTCGGGCCGCTCACCGACAAACGCGTGAAACCCGCCGTCCACTTTGGCGGCAAATACAGGATCATCGACTTCGCGCTGTCCAACTGCCTGAATTCCGGTATCCGCCGCATTGCCGTCGTGACGCAGTACAAGGCGCATTCGCTATTGCGCCACCTCCAGCGCGGCTGGGGCTTCCTGCGCGGCGAGTTCAACGAGTTCATCGATATCTGGCCGGCGCAACAGCGCGTCGATTCGAGCTGGTATCGCGGCACCGCCGACGCTGTGTTCCAGAACCTCGACATCATCCGTTCGATCGCGCCGGAGTTCGTCGTCGTGCTGGCGGGCGACCACATCTACAAGATGGATTACACGCGCATGGTGCTCGATCACGTCGAGAGCGGCGCGGACTGCACGGTCGGCTGCATCGAGGTGCCGCGCATGGAGGCGGTCGCGTTCGGCGTGATGCACGTGGACGCGGATCGCCGCGTCACGGCTTTCCTGGAAAAACCCGCCGATCCGCCCGCGATGCCCGGCAAGCCCGACATCGCGCTCGCGAGCATGGGCATCTACGTGTTTAACGCGAAGTACCTGTTCCAGCTACTCGAAGAGAACATCGCGGCGTCGAATACCGATCACGACTTCGGCAAGGACATCATCCCGCGCGTCGTGACGAGCGGCCGCGCGATCGCACATCCGTTCGGCATGTCGTGCGTGACGTCGGAAACCGATCCAAACGCGCCCGCCTATTGGCGCGACGTCGGCACCGTGGATGCCTACTGGGCCGCGAACCTCGACCTCGCCTCGACGATTCCGGAACTCGACCTCTACGACCGCAAGTGGCCGATCTGGACCAACCAGGAGCAGCTTCCGCCCGCCAAGTTCGTGCGCGACCTGAACGGACAGCAGGGCGAGATCACGAACCTGCTCGTGTGCGGCGGCTGCGTGATTTCCGGCTCGCACGTGTCGAAATCGGTGCTTTCGTCGGCGGTGCGGGTGCATTCGTTCTGTAACATCGATGAGGCAGTATTGTTGCCGCAGGTGACGGTCGGACCGAATTGCCGCCTGACGCGGGTCGTGGTCGACCGCGGCTGCACTGTGCCCGAAGGGCTCGTGATCGGCGAGGATCCCGAGGACGACGCCCGGCGCTTCTTCCGCACCGAGACCGGCATCACGCTCGTCACGCAGGAGGCGCTGCGACGGCTTGGGTAAAGACAGCGGCAAGGTCCGCACACGATCAATAAAAAGCAATCGACGGGAGCGCCGATGACCGTTTGCGTGCTGCATGTCGCAGCTGAGATGTATCCGCTGTTGAAAACCGGCGGACTCGCCGATGTCGTGGGCGCGCTGCCGCCCGCTCAATCGCAATTGGGCACGGACGCGCGCGTGATCCTGCCGGCGTTTCCGGCGGTGCTCGCGGGCTTGTCCGGCATCAAGCCGGTCGCCGACCTCGGCCACGCGTTCGGCGCAGGCGAGGTGCGGCTCGAGCGCGGCGTGCTGGAGCCGAACGGCGTGGTGGTGTACGTCGTGCGGGCCGATACGTTCTACGACCGCCCGGGCAATCCGTACCTCGACGCCTCGCATCATCCGTACGCCGACAGCGACCGCCGCTTCGCCCTGCTGGGCTGGGCGGCGGCGCGCGTCGCGACGGGCGCGGACCCGGACTGGAAGCCGCACATCCTGCACGTTCACGACTGGCACGCGGGCCTCGCGCCCGCGTATCTGCGCGCGTTCGAGCGATCGAGCGGCACCCGGCGCGTGCCGTCGGTGATGACGGTGCACAACCTTGCCTACCAGGGTGTCTTTCCGGCTGCGCATTTCGGCGTGCTGCAACTGCCGCACGATTTCTACGCGGTCGATGGCGTCGAGTTCTACGGGCATGTGTCGTTTCTGAAGGCGGGGCTGTACTTCGCCGAGCGCATCACCACCGTCAGCCCGACCTACGCGCGCGAGATCCAGACGCCGCACCACGGCGCGGGCTTGCACGGCCTGCTCCAGACGCGTTCGCACGATATCAGCGGCATCCTGAACGGCGTCGATTACTCGGTGTGGAATCCGTCGACCGACACGACGATCGACACGCGCTACACGGCAGCGAAGCCCGGCGGCAAGGCGAAGTGCAAGGCGGCGCTGCAGGAGCGGCTGGGGCTCGAGCGCAACGAGGACGCGTTGCTGTTTGGCGTCGTGAGCCGTCTGACGGAGCAGAAGGGGCTGGACCTGCTGCTGTCCGCGATACCGGACATCGTGCAGCGCGGCGGGCAGCTCGCGGTCCTCGGCACGGGCGACCCGGCACTCGAAACCGGCATGAAGAACGCGGCGGCGGCACATCCGGGCGCGGTGGCGGTGGAACTGGGTTTCGACGAGACGCTGTCGCATTCGATCATCGCGGGCAGCGACATCGTGATGGTGCCGTCGCGCTTCGAGCCTTGCGGGCTCACGCAGTTATATGCGCTCGCTTATGGCTCGCTGCCGCTCGTGCACCGGGTGGGCGGGCTGGCGGATACGGTCGTGGATTCGTCGCTGGAAAATCTCGCGGACGATCTTGCGACGGGTTTCGTCTTTGATGCGTTCGAGCGGTCGAGCATTGTTGCCGCGATCCGGCGGGCTTTTGCGCTGAAGGGGCGCCGGGCGGACTGGAAGGCGGTGGTGCGCCGCGCGATGACGCAGAACTTTGGTTGGGAGGCGGCGGCGCTGGAGTATGCGGAGGTTTATCGGGGGTTGGTCGGGGAGTGATGGGAGGGCGCTACCTGCCGGAGGCCCTTTCAAGATGGTCAAATTTGACGTTCGACGGCCCGCAAATGCGGATCGACCCAACTGGACCTGCATTGGGTCGCCGCGAATTGACATTGTTCAATTTTGGATTCGAAGCTCATTAGTCCGATTTGGAATCCGATAAAATCGAAAATCGCAAGGTTATCGGACGGAAGGTGAATGGCGATTGAGCTGAAAGCGGATTCGTGGCGTCGCTACATGCTGTATCGAAGCGGCGAGCGATACATGACGTTCGAACCCGAAGAGAAGCGAAAAGAAGCGGTCGAAGCGGGCAAGAAATTCACGGCGTCGGCCTATGCCGATGCGTGGGCCAAGGATGCGGAGTTGGTCAAGCGCGTGCGTGCCTTCCTCGGCGAGAATTTCCACTGGCATCAACGGCTTGCCAAAGTCGGCGCCGATTTGGACGTTGTGCAGACGCTGATGGACATGGTGCGCGGCGGGAGCGTTGTCGTGATTCCGGAGAAGCCGGTGTTCAGCGCAGGCGATGCCGCGTGGCCGCCGAAGAAACCCGCATCGTCGTCGTTCTGGGGCGTCGAAAACTACGATCCGCCACGCTACGCGAGCGTACAGGAACGGTATCCGGCGCAGATCGCGGAACTGCAGGCGAACGAAACGCCCTGGTCCGAAATCGAGGCGATGAACGACAGCATCAACCAGAAGTTCATGCACGCTGCGGTTCTGATCGATCCTCTAGGTATGTTGCCCACGTTCGCTCGCGCGGGCTGGATCAGCAAATACGGTCTGCCCGATCTTTCGACCTGGGGGCAAGACGCCGATACGAACGACGACACTGACACGCTCAAAGACGGCACGTCCGGCGACGCTGGAGAAGGTGACGCTTCGCCCCGGCTCGACGATGCGCAGCCGTTCGAATACAGCGAAGCGGCGATAGGCGGCGAAACGGAAGATCTGGCCGCGAGCACGAATAATCCGAAATTCGCAGCGAAAATGCTGGGATATAGCAGTCAGGAATTCCGGGATATGGTTCACAGGTTCAAGAAGCAACTCGGTATCGGCGCAGCAGATGATCTTGAATGGCACGACAACGGCGACGTCTACCACAAGGATATCTACCTCGACAATTTTCACGACTACACCGATTAACACGTTTGAACCATGACCAATAATGCTCTCGCGCACGCAAGCCTGACGATTACGGGCGAGCAAGTTTCGCCCGACTTCTGGACATCCTATTTTGATGTGGAACCTGACATTGCACTTGTCAAGGGTGCGCCGATCAAGGGGCCATCAGGAAAAGGCTTCGTGCAAAGGCGGTTAGGTGTGTGGGGCGTCGACAGCGAATCAGCGATTCACAGCGACCTGCTCGAACCGCATCTGAGGTTTCTGATCAAGCGGCTTGGGCTTCCACGCCCCGGCCTTCGCGCGCTTGTAGAACAAACTGGGGCAAAGATACGCTTCTTCTGTTTTTGGGTGAACCAGACCGGCGACCGTATACCGGACGTGCCCGACGACATAAGGGTGATGATGGAATCCCTCGGTGGCGTAATCGAGATCGACGAATACAAATAGAGCAAGGCACCGCTGCAGCGGCTCGTCGGCGCGGCGTCCATCAGGTCTCTTGCGATTACTTGCTCGACAAGCTTTCTGCACGTGGCCGCTGATTGGACGTCGCCAACTGTCGATAATGTCGGTTCGCGGCGACGCAATGCTGCTTGGCGCGGTTGACTCACGCCTCAATTTTTAATAAATCCGTCGGTTACAAACCCAAACCGCCACGAAAGCCGCCGCGTCGCGGCAAGCAGCCGTTGCGCAAGCGTGCCCCGAGGATCGCTGTCGAACCCTCCGGACGATCCGATCACCGCAACCACGAGACACACATTCCCCGTGTGATCGAACACCGGCGCCGCAAGCGTGTGAATACCCGGCACGGGCGTGCCGAGCGCGGAGTCGAATCCGTCGTCCCTGATCGATGCGAGTCGCGCCCGATATCCGTCATCGGGCATACCTGCCTCGAACACCTCCCCGGCAAGCCGGATACCATCCTGCTGCAACAAGCGCGAAAGCACATCCCCCGCGAGATGCGCCGCGAACACGCGCCCGATCGCCGTGTTGACGAGCGACATCACCGTGCCGATCCGCAAGCTCACATGCTGCGGCCGCGCCGATTCCTCCAGCCGCACGACGGTCGGCCCGAGCGGCCCGAGCGCCGCCGCCGCGACGCTCATTCCGGTCTCGGCGGCGAGGGCGGCGATTTCCGGCTCGGCATCGCGGATGGGCGAGAGCCGCTGCAGCGCGATCAGCCCAAGTTCAAGGCTCAGCGGACCCGCTTCGAACAGGCCGGCGGCGTCGCGGTTCAGCAGCCCGATCTTCACGAGGCTCACCAGATGCGGAAACGCCTTCGCGGCCGGCATGCCGGCGGCTGCGGCGAGATCGCGCAACGAAAGCGGCCGACCCGCGCCCACGAGCGCAAGTAGCAGCTCGCCGGTGTTGTCGAGGGCGTTGATGCCGCGCTGCGGCTTGGTGTCGTCGTCGGGTGCGGGAAAGGTCATGAGCTCAGAGAAGTTTGGCGATGTCGCCTGCCGTCGCAAACAACGCGCGCGCGACGGGGCCGTCCCACGCGACATCGATCGACCCCGACGGCCCGATCACCGTCAGCGCCAGTTGCATGCGCTTGCCTGCATCGAAAACCGGCACGCTCATGCTGCTGATGCCGGGGCTCGGCGCATCGATGCCGCGCTCGATGCCGCGCGCGCGGATCTCGGCGAGATGCGCGTTGAAATCTGCATCGAAATCCGCGTCGGGACGGGCAGCGTCATGCTGGTTCGCGAGCATCGCGGCGACTTGCGCGGCATCGTGGAACGCACGAAAAACGCGTCCAGTGGCGGTGCCCGACAGCGACATCACCGTGCCGACGTGCAGGTTCACATGCAGCGGGAAGCCGCCGCGTTCGTAGCGCACGATGGTCGGCCCCTGCGGACCGCCGACACACACCGCGACGCTGAATCCCGTCGACTCGGCGAGCGCCGCGACATGCGGCACGGCCACGCGGTAAGCACTTTGCTGTTCGAGGTGCAGCAGGCCGAGCCGAAGCGCCAGCGGACCCGGCTCGTAGTTGCCGGTGAGTGCGTCGCGCTTGACGAGCCCGAGCCGCGTCAGGCTGACGAGATACGTATGCGCCTGCGCCGACGGCAATTGCGCGGCGTCGGCGAGGACGCCGAGCGCGAGCGGCGTGCGATGGCGCGCCAGCGCATCGAGCAGCCTTCCGCCCACTTCGACGCTCTGAATCCCGCGTTGCTTTTTTTCTGGCGCGTCCGGCGGCGCGCCGTTTGTCGATCGCTGAACCAAGAAAGTCCCGGTATTGGCAAGAGTCTGAGAAAGGGAGATGGTAGCCGACACGCGCTGGAAACCACCAACCCCGCCGCTGACCCGGCGTTTACCCGGTGTTTGCATATAACAATCATACTTGCTGTTGACAAATATCCGGGGCGAGGCGACCATGACGCATCCCCACAGTCGTCGCAACGGAGACACACATGGCAAAGGCATTCGCATCCCAGGCTGACCTGGAAGAAAAGAAGATCACCTTCACGCAGCTTTCGGAAAACGCGTACGCCTACACGGCGGAAGGCGATCCGAACTCAGGCGTGATCATCGGCGACGACGGCGTGCTGATCGTCGACACCACCGCGACGCCCGCGATGGCGCAGGACCTGATCGCGAAGATCCGCAGCGTCACCGACAAGCCGATTAAGTACGTCGTCCTCTCGCATTACCACGCGGTGCGCGTGCTGGGCGCGTCGGCGTATTTCGCGGAAGGCGCAGAGCAGGTGATCGCGAGCCGCGGCACGTATGAAATGATCGTCGAGCGCGGCGAGCAGGACATGAAGTCGGAGATCGAGCGTTTTCCGCGCCTGTTCGCCGGTGTCGAGACGGTGCCGGGCCTGACGTGGCCGACGCTCGTGTTCGAGAAGGAAATCACGCTGTGGCTCGGCAAGCTCGAAGTGAAGATCGCGCATCTCGGCTCGGGTCACACGAAGGGCGACACGGTCGTGTGGCTGCCGTCGCAGAAGGTGCTGTTTTCGGGCGATCTCGTCGAATACGACGCGGCCTGCTATTGCGGCGACGCGCAACTCGAACAATGGCCCGCCACACTCGAAGCCCTGCGCGCGCTTGACGCCGAGAAACTCGTGCCCGGACGCGGCCCGGCGCTGCTGTCGCCCGCCGACGTGAACAAGGGCATCGACTACACCAAGGACTTCGTCACGACGCTGCTCCAGGCGGGCCGCGAGGCCGTCGAGGAAAAGCTCGACCTGAAGCGCGCGATGGAACATACGCGCAAGACGATGGACCCGAAGTTCGGCCACGTCTTCATCTACGAGCACTGCCTGCCGTTCGACGTCTCGCGCGCCTTCGATGAAGCGAGCGGCATCACGCATCCGCGCATCTGGACCGCGCAACGCGACAAGGAAATGTGGACCGCGTTGCAGGACTGATTCCCGCGTTTGATCCAATCAAAAGCGAGCGGCGCCCGCCGCTCGCCGTCCGTCTTCAATTCAAGCACGGCGCGAAAAGACGCCGATCCCATCCTGTTCCTGGAGTGAGACATGTCGAAGCCGATCAGTACGGCGGCGGTCCCCGTGACCGCCGCCGCGGATGACGACGACCTGCTGTTCCGCAAGGTCGCGTGGCGCATCATCCCGTTCTTGTTTCTTTGCTACGTGGTGTCGTTTCTCGACCGCATCAACATCGGCTTCGCGCAGCTGCAAATGAAGCACGACCTCGGTTTCAGCGACGCGATGTACGGCCTCGGCGCGGCCGTCTTCTATATCGGCTACGTGATGTTCGAGGTGCCGAGCAACCTGCTGCTCGCGAAGTACGGCGCGCGCCGCACCTTCACGCGGATCATGCTCCTGTGGGGACTGGCGTCGGTCGGCATGATGTTCGTCTCGACACCGGGGCACTTTTACCTGCTGCGTTTCATGCTCGGCGTGTTCGAGGCGGGCTTCTTCCCCGGCATCGTGCTCTACCTGACTTACTGGTTTCCCGCGAGCCGGCGCGCGGCGGCGCTGTCGGTGTTCTTTGCGGGCGTCGCGGTGGCGGGCGTGTTCGGTGGACTCTTCTCCGGCTGGATCATGCGCGACATGGGCGGCGTGCTCGGCCTCTTCGGCTGGCAGTGGATGTTCGCGATCGAAGGCGCGCCCGCGGTGCTGCTCGCGTTCGTCGCGCTCGGCTATCTCGTCGATTCGCCGCGTCACGCGAAGTGGCTCACGACGCGCGAACGCGATCGTCTGGAAACGCTGTGCGCCGACAGCCACGCTGCATCGAATGCGCACGATACGCGCGGCTTCCTCGCCTCGCTCCGCAATCCGCGCGTCTACCTGTTCGCGTTCATCTACTTTTCGCTGACGTGCGCGTCGCTTACGCTGAGTTTCTGGATGCCGCTGATGATCCGCGATTTCGGCATCAAGGACGTGGTTTCGGTGAGCCTCTACACGGTGGTGCCGAATGCGATCGGCGCGGTCGGCCTGATCCTGATCGCGCGCCGTTCGGATCGCGTGAAGGAGCGCCGCAAGCACTTCGCGTTCTGCACGATCGGCGGCGGCATCGCGCTCGCGGCGCTCACGCTGCACTTGCCGAGTTTCCCCGCGATGCTCGCGATTCTCTCGCTCGCCTGCGTGCTGATCTTCGCCGCGCTGCCGATCTTCTGGTCGGTGCCGCCGAGCTACCTGACGGGCAAGACGGCCGCGGCCGGCATCGCGTTCATCAGCAGCATCGGGATTACCAGCGGGATCGTGAGTCCGTGGGTCATCGGCCAGATCCGCACGACGACCGGCAGCATGGACCTTGCCGTCTATCTGCTCGCAGGGCTCCTGTTGCTGAGCGGACTTGCGCTGATGCTCGGCGTCGCGAAAGAGCCTGCCGGGCGCGCGTGATCGATCAGGCCGGACCGGCGCCCGCCATCGCGCGAAAATTTGCCGGAGTGGCGAACGCCAGGTAATCGGCCTGCATCTCGGCCGTCAGGCATTCGATCAGCGTGGTGTTGTCGATCCACAGTTCGATCACGTCGAAGAAGTGATCGCCCCGCGTGCAGCGAATCGCGCGCCATCCCTCGCGCGCGCCGATCGCGATCACTTCCTCCGCCGACAGCTTCGTCGCGACGGCCATGTGGAACGCGCTGTAGCGGGCCGGGGGCGCGTCGCCGGGCTGGAAGTCGGCGTCGCCGTCGCCCGGATGGAGGACGCGGTCGCTCGGATACACCTCGATGATCGTGCCGCGCTCGTCTCCCGCGACCGCCATCCACGAATCGGGGAAGGCGGGGAACGGCGCGACGAAGCCGCCCCAGAGTTCGGCGAGGACGCCCGCGACATGTTCCGGATGGCGGGCGGGAATGGATGCGTGGAAGATCATCGCGATGCTCCGTGGTTTTGCGATCGGTTGATGTGCCTTCGCTCTTGCATTTCGTAAGGTATCACTACCGATCGCCGGAAATCACGTTTGGTTTACCCGGTCACGCGAGTCCCTTTTTCCGCCAGTCGCTGGTAAAACAGCAGGTCGAGCTCGGGCGCGCGTCCGGTGAGGCCGGTGAGGATCGCGTGGGCTTGCCCGCGATGATGCGTCTGATGATTGAACCAGTGCGCGAGCGCCGGTGCGAGCGGCTGGACGAACACGTCCGGCGTCGAGACGCGCCGATAGCTGATCGTGCCGCCCAGCGCAGCGCCGTCGAGCGCGGTGATATAGCGGACGATGCGCGCGTCTTCCTGCTGGCGGGCGAGCGCGAGGTCGTCGAAGCGATCGAAGAGGATCGCGTCGAGTTGCGTGGGGGCGTCGCCGGTGCCGGTGAACCGCTGCATCCAGATGCGGTCGGTGGCGAGCAGATGATTCAGCGTGCCGTGCATCGACTTGAAGAACGCGCCGCGGTCCGCGCGGTAGTCGCCGTCCGGCAGTGAGCGTGCTGCTTCGTAAAGCCGCGTGTTCGCCCAGGCGTTGTAGCGGGCAAACATGTCGAAATGGTTTTTGAGCAAGTCGTGCACGGCGGGTCTCCGTGTGGGTGCTTGCCTCCGATGGTAATGCGTGGGGACGGTCGCTGGCGGGGCTTACGTCGTTCGCTGTGTTTTGCGCTTCCATGGAACGTGTTTTTCGATAAGCGCGCTACCCGAATTGCGTTGCATTGCAGCACAAAATTGCGCCGTTCATAATTGCGAGTCAAGTTCGCGAAAAATCCGTCGCGAGTCCTGCGGTGCGCTCGCCTGAAGCGCCGTCCGCGCGCTTCCGGGAGCCGACACTCATGCGCCGTTTGGACGACTTCCGCGTCTGGTCGACGGCCATGACCGGCCGACACGCCAGGGCATGGTCCGCGTTGCTTGCGGCGCTCGCGCGGCGGCGTCCGTCGTGGATGGTGTCGCTGGCTTTCGCGGAAGCGAACCTGTCCGAAGGGCTGCGGGCCGCATGCGCGTCCACGTCGATGCTGCTGCTCGGCAACTGGCTGCACCAACCGGAATTCTCGTACGCCGCGATCGGCGCGTTCTGGACGTGCCTCGCCGATGCCGCCGGCTCGAACCGCATGCGCTTCGCATCGATGTCGGCGTTCACGCTGCTCTCGACGCTCTGCGGCGGCCTGACCGCGTATGCATCCGGCCTCGGCGCCATGCCGGCGACCGCGGCGGTGCTGGTCTTCTCGACGCTCGGCGCGTCCGGCCGCATCTGGGGCGCGGCGGCGTCGCAAGTGGCGATCCTCGTGGCGACGGCGTGCGTCGTCATGGTCGACCGGCCGATTCACGGTGGCCTCGGAGAATTGCGCTTCCTGCTGCTCTATTTCATCGGCTGCGCGTTCGCGACGCTGCTCAGCTTCACCGTATGGCGCATCCATCCGTTCGGCCCGAGCCGCGCGGCGCTTCGCGCGGTGTATCTGCGGCTCGCGGACATGGCGCGCGACTGCGCCCGCCTGCTCGAAAGCGATAGCGTGGACGCCGCGCAATGGGCGTCTCACGCCGCCACGTTCAGAGGCCAGGCGCGCAGCACGGTGGAGGCGGCGCGCGCCGCGCTCGGCAAGATGCCTCCGGCCAGGACGGACCGGCGCCGCAGCTACAGCGACCTGCTCATCGCGTTTGCGAACAGCGAGCAGATTTTCGGCTACCTGATCGCGGTGAGCGACGCAAGCGAACGAGGCCGCGACACGCTGCCGAACCGGCGTCGCGCCGCACGCGCATTGAAGGGTTTCGCGGCCACGCTGCAGCGGATCGGCTCGCTCGTGACCGGCGAGACGCGCGCGCCGTCGACGGCCTTGCATGACCGCCTGCACACGCTCGGCAAGCGGCTCGACGCGGCCATCGGCGAGCGGACCTCACTCGACTTTTGCACGGAGCCCGCCGAGGTGGAAGCGGCGGAGGCACCGCTCAAGCACTGGCGCGCGGCGCTCCTCAACGTGCTGCAACGCGCCCGTGAGACGCTCAGGGAAAATGCGTCGATTGAATCGATCGGGATGCGGCATGCGGCGCGCGTCGGCGTCGCGACCACGCTTGCGTTCCTCATTGTCCGCGCGCTCCATGTCCCCTTTGGTTATTGGGCGACGATGGCGACGCTCCTGATCCTCCAGCCGTCGATCGCGACGAGCTGGCCGCGCAGCGTCGAGCGCGCGGCGGGAAGCGTCGTCGGCGCGCTGCTTGCGGCGGCGCTTGGATTGCTGGTCCACTCGCCGCTCGCGATCTCGCTGTTCGTCTTTCCGCTCGTCTGCGCGACGATGGCGTTGCGGCCTGTGAGTTATGCGCTCTTCGTGCTGTTCATGACGCCGACCTTCGTGCTGGTCGCCGACTTCGCATCGAACGGCGGTTCCGAATTCGTCGTCGCGGCGACGCGGCTCGGCAACAACGTGCTCGGCTGTGTGATCGCGCTGTCGGCGACGTTCCTGCTGTGGCCGAGCCGCGAGCCTGCCAGGTTCGACGACCGGCTTGCAGCCGCGATCGGCGCGAACCTGGCGTACCTCGCGGCGGCGCTCGCGCGGGCTCGCACGGACGACGCCGAAATCGACCGTCTGCGACGCGCGGCGGGTCTCGCGAGCAACAACGCGGAGGAAACGCTCGCGCGGCTGCGGCTCGAACGGATCAACACCTCCGCGACCGAAAAGCTCGGCTCGACGGCGCTAGCGCTATTGCGGCGAGTGGCAGGAACGGCCACGCGCGCGAGGCTCACTGGCGACGCGTCGACGACCAACGAGCGGCTGGTGGCGTGGGTGAGGGCGGTCGCGCACGCGCTCGACATGCGACTGAGCGCGAACGAAGACGCCGCGGCATTGCGCACGTTTCCGACGACGCGCCTCACGCGGCTGGAAGCGGACGTGGTCAATCAGGTGATGGTGCTGTCGGGCTTGCTGGAGCAGGGCGCGAGCGAGCGTTATGTGAAGCATGAAGGACAAGCGTAGCGATGTAGCGATAGGTTTCCGTACTACCTGACGGGTGAGCGCGAAGCGCGAGGCTGGATGAATGACTGCTGGTCCACTTCGTATAGCGGTGCGACGCCCGTACCTTTTCTACATGCCAACAACGAGGAAACCCCGCTAACGACACTCCCCCGGTTGGACCACTCCGAAGGAACGGTCTAGCGGCGCATGGCAAGGATTGGCGGTGGAAAGCTGCTTTCTTTGCTTACTTTCTTTGCAGCAGCAAAGAAAGTGAGTCCCGCC
>NZ_FCON02000175.1 GCF_001544535.1 Caballeronia choica
TCGCGCTCCTTGAGGCCAGCATCGATACCGGCCAAGGCACGCTCGCGCCATTCTTCGAGCCGGTATATCGGTACCGAAACTTCGCGCGAAATGGCGTCCACCGGCTCGCCGCGCAACAAGCGCAAGACGACTTGTTTCTTCCGATTGGCCGACCACCGTTTCACTTCGGCGGCCGCGCCGGGGGCGCTTCCAGTCGCGCTACGCGCTCCTTCCACCGCCCCCGGCACAACCTCGGCCATCTTCGACTTCTTCAGCATGTTCAACTCCGTTTCCAGAAACACGTTTTACCCCAAAATCGTGTCCAGAAAAATCGGAGGCGGTTCAGCCGGCGCCTCGGCCGGCAGCATGACGGCGGCCATCGCTGCGGTTGCACTCAAATACGACTTTCCGCATATCGACGCTGCTAGCGCATCGGCGCAGGGCAAGAGCGCCAACCCGTTCTATCGCGCGTGGGTGCAGGACATCGACATTCGCGAACTGCTCAAGTCCGACGACCTCGCCAAACAGGGCACGCTCGTTTCGCTTCTCGATTCGACTGTGCTCGTGCAAATCACCGATCGCGCGCTTGACTACACCGCCATGCCAAAAGCGCGTCCATACCTGCGCGAGCGCACGCGGTTCATTTTTTCGCAGGCGAGCCTGCGCGGCGTGCCTTACTACCTACCGATCACGAGCACCTATAACGCGGGCCTCGGCATGTGGATGCACAAGAGCTACCGCAGTTTCGCCGCGAGCTATACGAGCGCCGTGCCGCAAGCACGCCCGGACGACGCCATCCTGTCGGCGCAGAACAGCTCGACTCACCCGGTCTGGAAGCTGCTCGGCAACGCCGCGCTCGGCTCGGGCGCGTTTCCAGTCGGACTCGCGGCACGCGAGGAGGATCGAGACGTCAGCGATCTCGATTACCACTTCTTCACTTACATCGATCCGAAGACGCAGAAGCAGGCCTTTGACTGCCTCGTACCCGCATGGAAGGCCCACGGCAGCACGGTGGTCGTGCCCACGCGTTTCAAGGGCTTCGTCGTCGACGGTGGCACGATGGACAATGAACCGCTCGACTTCGCCCGCACCGAGCTGGCCGGCCAGCTCGAGCAGAATCCGCGCGGCGGCAACGAAGCGATTCGCGCCATCGTCATGATCGATCCGTTTCCCGACACGCTCGCCGAAGTGAACGATACGATCGCGGGTGAGCGCGGCGATCTGTTCAGTTCGAGCTTCGGCCTCATCGGCGCGTGGAAGAACCAGGCGCGCTTCGATCCTGCCGATCTTGCGCTGGCGTTCATGGACGACGTGTACAGCCGCTACTTGATCGCGCCGAGCCGAAGGATCTCTCCGACCGATCCGCGCATCGAGACCAAAGGCTTCGATCTGGCGAGCGGCTGCCTGGGCGGCTTCGGCGGCTTCCTTAGCGAGGAGTTCCGGCGCCACGACTATCTGCTCGGGCGCCGAAATTGCCAGCAGTTTCTCGCGCAGCACTTCAGCATGCCGCCATCCAATCCGCTGTACAGCAACTGGAATGACGCTGTAAGAAAGGACTGGCGCATCGCCTCCGGCGACGAGTTGCCAATCATTCCGCTGGTTGGAAAACTGCGCGAGGAGATCACGCTGCCGAAGTGGCCGACTCAGCCGGTCGAGCTGGCACCGCTGCGCGAATTGCTGGAAGCACGCGTGATCGCGGTCGCGGGCAGCGCGCTGGACATGTTCAAGGTGTCGTGGCTCGAACGCACGGCAGCACGCATTGGCATCACGCTGTTGCGCAAAAAGCTGCTCGGTTATGCAATGGACAAAGTGCTAAGCGACCTTGACAAGCGAAACCTACCGCGAGTTCGATGTGCGATAGAGCACTGAGCGAAAGGGAAGCGGCCGTTTCGATCCTTTGTGCCGCTGAGGCCAGTGCCGGCAGGTGCCCTTCAGGCCGAAAGGTAGGTCGTCGTGTACGAGTGGCTGCCCGATCTGAGCAATCGAAACGGACATATCCGTGCGGCCCTAGCGGGCTCGATTGAGTCCGCTATCCGATCGGGCGTCCGTGCCGGCGAAACGTTGCCGCCTTAGCGCCTGTTGGCCGATTTCCTGGCGATTCGTGTCAACACCGTCAATGGTGCGCTAGCGGATGTTGCGCTGCGGGCTCGTCAAAGGGCACACCCGTCGACGATAGCAAGCTCCTGCTTACGATTCATCTCGGATCTTTTTCAAACGACGGGGACATCAAAAACTACCGTGAACGCAACTTGTACCATCCGTTGGGTAGCGCGACGAGTACACCTCGTCGCGCTGCGTCCTGAAGCATCTTCTTGGCGACTGAATTCTTGATTTCTAGCTTGTCAGACACGTCCTGAGCGGTAAATCGTCCGCGTCCGTCGCCTAAACCCGCGTACAGGCTATCTGCCGGCTCGTCTTCGCTGGGGATTTTCGTCGCTTTCGGAAAATCCTCCGAAACGTTCCTCTCTGCACGCGTCCGCTCTAGCTTCTCTCGGGCCATATCCCGCCCGGCTTTCAAGAAGACATCGCGGCGTTGCCGCTCGGACATCGTGCTAATTGGCACGCCCCGAATCGCACCGTATTTGAGGAACAGAGTCTTTAACGCCCTAGTCTCAGACTCCTTCGTTGCGACCAAAAGTCGAAGTGCGAGAGCTTCCTCCTCAAGCAAGATGGCGCTTTCGCGCGCCTGTGCGTTCTCCACTACTTCTGCACACCGCTCAGCCAACCGAGCGTTCGCCCGCTCCAATTCCTCCAAGCCTATCTCGCTTACGTCGTCGCGCCCACCTGAAATCAACGGGCCTGCTTCCAAGTCCGCCGAAACAGTCTTTTTCTGGCCGCCCCAAGCAGTAGGGGCGAGTTCGGTGACTTGGGTCCGAAGGAGAGCGGCCTGCTCTGACGAATTCAGCGTTCGATAGTAACGATCTTCCACCATCGCGTAACGGTTGAGAAGATACACGATGAGGGTGGCCTCTGACTCGAGCGCCGCGAGCAACTCTCTTTCACGAGAGGCTTCCGCGCCCCAAAATTCGCGCAATTCGGCATTTCGTTGGCGCGTGTCCAGTTCGGCCGTCAGCCGACGATAGGTGGCGACCGCGTCTGAAAAGCGTTGATGCGCTGTCGAGTCCATGGCCCGCGCTAACGCGGTAGTTGCCGGTGTGGCTTGGTCGTCCTGAGTTGACAAGCCACTTGGCGGCTCCGGTGCGGTTCGGGGCGTTCGTACATTTCCGAAAAAGCGCGTCAACCAAGTCACAGCGTATCCCTTTACGAATTGAGTGGGGACAATCTAGCACAGTCGACGGGCCGCCCCTGACGTAGTGCGCATCGATGCTTAGCAGGGACGGGCGAAACGCGGCGGATGGGCGAGCGGGAGGTGAATACAGTGCCGAGTATGGGTCGTGATTGGGTGCCCTCCCGGCAGCTTCCCCCATTGCGAAGAACGCAGCCGCACCTGTCGTGAAGAAAGTGGTCACAGGGGTGCCGCTGAAGCCGATCATAGATTCCTTCACAAAGGCATCGCTGACCGAATATCTCCCTGCGGGTGCAAGCGTTGACCGAAGGCCGCGGAGGTGCTGTTGGTGGCACTCGAAGAAACGGTGCTTGCCTCCGTCCACAAGAAAGGCGCCAAGGAGTTCATGCTCCTTGGCTCCTGGTCGAGGCGGTAACTCAGGAGGCGCCGGCCAAGAAAAAGCGCTTCGGCAAGGACGCGTTGACGGGCGAAGATAAATGGGTCGCTGCGAAACCTGTATACGTGCGTTCGAAACTGCGTCCGCTGAAAAGGCTTAAGAACGCCGCACTGTAAATCAAGCGCTGTAGAAAGCAACGCCCCTCAAGACGACAGTCCGCGGGGCGTTTTGCGTTTCGACCGGAGACGGCGGTCCCGGAGCGGGCCCGCTACAGAGTCGTCGGCGCGCTCACCGCCTCTGGTGCCGCCGCCGACGCGGGAGCCACCGTGGCATCAGACGGCGTGGCCGCCTTTTTCGCGGCGACTGCCTTGCTTGCCACGTTGCTTTTCGCAACCTTCTTCACTGCTGGCTTCGCTGCTTTCTTGCCAGCAATGCTCTTGGCCGAAGAAACCGGCGCTTTCTTCGCTGCGGTCTTTACGGAAGACTTCTTTGCGCTCGCTGCGCTAGCCTTCTTGGCCACAGTCTGACTGGCTACGGCCTTCTTCGCAACGGCGCCGCTTGCGGGAGCAGCCGCGACCCCATCGACGAGGAACTTCGTGCGGTCTTTCGCTGCCGCCAACCAGGCCGGAGCGGGACCGCGTCCACTCCACGTTGCGCCGCTTTTCGGATCGCGATATTTCGCTGGTAAAGCACCTTTGCCATGTCCCTTGCGAGCAACGGCTCCGGCCGCGGCCGAGGTCTTGTTGAGCGCGGTTTTCGCCCTTCTCACCCCATTGGCGCTGACTGCACCGCTTGCGCCGTCGATCAGGAACTTCGTCCGGTCCCGGACTTTCGCAATCCAGGCGGGCGGTCGGGCGTGACCGCTCCACGTCGCACCCGTTTTCGGGTCGCGGTACTTGGGCGGCAACTTGCCCTTCGCCGAAGTCGACGCGGTCGCTTCAATCGGTCGGGTCGCGGCCTTCCCCTTGGCGACCTTTGCAGATGCCCCACCAGCTGGACGGCCCGCTCGCTTTTTCGTCGCGGCGTGCGCCTCGATGTCCGCGATGGTCAGCCCGTGATCGTCCATGAGCTTTCGGATGTCGGCCAGTACAGTTTTCCCCTGCTTTGCAATCAAGGCCTCGGCCTGTGCTTGAAGTCGTTTCACTTTGTCCTGGATTTGTTTGAGGGTTGGCATGATGGTCTCCTTGAAAAGGTCATGCTCGCACTATGCCACCGTTCACGCCTATAACGAAGAGCGAGATACGCTAGAGACACGATTACTTGTTACTAAGCGTTGCAAGGCACACATCGGTGGTCGTCGGTAGCCCTTAACGCATTCTCGGTGCTATTTTTTCCAGCGGAATCGCATGTCACTCCATCGTGGTCCGCGTCATTTGATCCAACATATGAGCAGAAAGTGAACTGGCAAACGCATGTTTTCTATCTGCTCAATGAGCGTCGGCTTAGCTCCGTTGATAAGGGCGTACCGTAACGTTCATAACGACGGGTTGAACGGCATGCGTAACCATGAGTTCGCCGTGCGCCTTCGTCAGACAGGCGCACAGCGGACGCTAGAATAAAAGGATGGACCATCATCAGGAAGAAGCCTTGGACGACCGATTCGAGAGACGAGAACTACTGCTGCATCTCGGGGACATGCTGGAAGCCATGCGTTGCGTGGCAAACGCGAATCGCCCCGACGCATGCGTCGCGCAATTGGTCAACGATGAACGCATCGTTGCAGCGATTCGCTTTTCTTCGCGGGCTCGCGCCCACGATGAGGGCGACCGAGTTTGCCCGACGCGCGACGAGCGCATATTCTCGATGGCCCAAGGAACTGCTCGAGCAGCAGTTAAATCACGACGCGCTGACATCGTCCGTGCAGCACGCCTTGTTCGAAGAGAATCAGGACGGCTGGAAAGGCTTTTGTGATGCACATCCAGAAAAAGGTGACATGGCGTCGGGCGTCATTTCGGGAAGTCCCGTTCCAAACCAAATGGGGCGTGTCGGACGAAAAGCGGGATTGGCCCTGGGCTCAGCCGGATTCGAGCTCTTGAACCGAGGTCGTCTGCAGAGTTGGATTTTCTCTTCAAGCGTTTTCGATAGAAGCACCGTGAGACGGAGGACCGCCTTTTAAACACGGCCCAAGTCCCCAGAATGCCTAACGCCTGAATCAGCGTTCACTCGGCGAATACCGCCTCACACCGGTGACTTCTCCTCGTGAAAGCACGCGCGCTCAGGGCTCGTAGTCAAACGCAAGTTCGGCCTGAGATCGCTCCGGCACATCGGATTGCTTTTCATTCGTGAGCGCACTCACTCGCACACAAAGCAAACGCAGCACGTACGACCGTGATCCGATTAAGGCACGGTGGCGGCACGGCGGATTGGTCACGTCGGCCGTGGGCGCCGGAACCGTTAGGTCGCGCTTGACGATGCGAATATCGTTAAGCGCAATTTGACGCCGATGGTCCGCCCAAGGTAACCCTTGCGCGTCAAGTCTTCGGCCACGCGCTCGCACAGGCCCGTAACTGCCGCCGACAGACAGCCCGACCACGGCGCTCGAAGGTCGTCGCCCGGCGCATCGACTTCGGCGGCAAACTGACAACCACCGGCCGCTCGTGATGGCCTTACGCTGTCTGCGCGAGCGAGGTGGCGACCACTCCGCGGCCCCGCATAGCCGCGCGACCGTCGGAACCGTCGATCGCCATCGGCAGGCGTTTCGGGCACCGCATCGCGACTCCAGCCGATCACGACCGGTTGCCCGTGCACTCCGGATAGCGCAAGACTTCCACCGACGCGAAGAATGCGTTCATATCCAGATGGGCGATGCGACGCGAGTCAGCATTCTCGCCGCCGCACGTTCCGTAGACGTCGCGCCGACAATTGACGCCCTCCCCTGTCGGCTTGTCCTCGTATTGGAAGCGCGGCAACGGGACTCGCCGATGACTCGCGGGGTAACCGCGGGGCGGCAGTTCGACGGCGCGACTCATCCCGACGCTCCTCTTCGGCGGTCGTTCAAAAGGTGAAATCCGCCACGGTTACCTCAATGCGTGCACCCGGCGTGGACGAATTGCGGTGTGGATAGTTAGCGACTGCGCACGCTCCTTGTCAACGCAGATCCTGAAATAAGCGAGGTTGAGGTAAACATGATGCGCACCGATCACAGGATCAGACGTGGAAACGGCGTGCCCCAGGGGACGACTTTCGTGACGTGCATCGCGTTCGGACGGCGCCCCTATTTGCCTAAAAAATCCCCGCGCCGACCCAACGCCTCACTGCAACGCTGCCAAAGACGGCCGACCACTGGGCTTTCATAGTTGAGGCCCAACTCGCTGTTGAAAAGCGTCCCGACATCCGCATAGGCGCGCGTCTGGGCCTGCTGTTCGCGTGCGAGTTTTAACGCGAGTTGCCCAAGCATAATGCGCTCGAGCCAGCTGGTCGATTTTTGGTTCCTCGCGAGCCAGATTCTGGCCGATTCGACCATGTGATCAATACGCCACGATTTGGTGAGCGCGTACGACGCGAGTGCGCTCGCGACCAGGTAGCACAGCAGGTGAGTTCTTGCGTCGGTCACCAGTGCTGGGTTAAATTCAGTCATCGCAAGGGCCCTCACTTATGCATTTGTTTCGACGACGCTGGCATGGCGCCATCGCTTCGAACGCGTGTCGCCCGCACACTTACTGTAATCATGCTCCACATCGGACGCCGCAACGCATCGCTGTACTAATGCACGCACCGGCACAGCCGGCGCAGTAGTGCCGGTTCTAAATGGTGTCAGACCACCCACACGTTAAGGTGATCCCTGCGCGCGCGCCGCTCGTGCGGCCGTTCTGGGACTGTCGAGCCCTCGCTCTGCCGTTCGGATTCGGGAAACGCTCGATACATCACCTGCTAAATTAGATAGCGAAAGGTTTCTAGACGACGTGGTCGACGGTCCGCGGTCGACGAACTCTCCGTCGGGCCGGCCCCCACCTTGAAGCGGGATTCGTCCTTATGCTCATCGAGCGTCTGGTTCTCGAACATGATCTGACGGTCGCGTTCCAGCGCCCTGCTCGTCGCAGCTGATCTGCGAGAAATCCATGAAAAGATCCGCAGCGCGTCGAGCGAAAGCAAGGATCGTACAATCGCTGTTGGTGTCCCCGACGATTGGCTTCACGTTCGCCATGCCGAAGCCCTCGGACTCATGTCAGTCGCAGCCGCCTTAAGTTGTAACCATGCCAGGTAACCCGAGCCGGGACATTGCATGAAGATTCTTGAATACACCGGGCTTGACACCTCGCGTGTCGCCGCCAGCTATCGCAAGGTCGCTGATGCCATCGCACGTCAGGACTTCCGCGCTGCACAGGTCAAGAAACTGGCCAACCTCAGCCACGGCAAATTCTATCGGGCCAAACTCGGTGACGCCGACCGACTTCTGTTCTCTCTGATTCGCCATGGCGACGAGGTCTGTGCGCTGATGCTGGAGGTGATCGCCAATCACGAGTATGACAAGTCGCGCTTCCTTCGTGGTGCGGCGATCGATGAAAGCAAGATTGCCGATATCGATGCGGATGAGGCCATCAGAGAGGCCCAAACCATGCGCTACCTGCACCCGGAACGCACGGCGATTCATCTGCTGGACAAGCCCATCTCTTTCGACGACACGCAAGACGCCATCTATCGCCAGCGGCCGCCCCTGATCGTAGTCGGTAGCGCCGGCAGCGGCAAGACGGCGCTGACGCTGGAGAAGCTCAAACACGCCGACGGCGAGGTGCTTTACGTGACCCACTCCAGCTATCTGGCGCAAAGCGCTCGCGATCTGTACTACGCCAGCGGTTTCGAGCACAACGGGCAGGAAGCCGCGTTCCTCTCCTACCGAGCGTTTGTCGAGTCCATCCGCGTTCCGCAGGGCCGGGAAGCCAGTTGGCGGGACTTCGTCGGCTGGTTTGCCCGCATGCGGCAGACCTTCAGGGAGTTCGACGTTCATCAGGTCTTTGAAGAAATTCGCGGCGTGATTACGGCCGAGGCCGGCGGCGTCCTGTCGTGGGACGACTACCGCACGCTCGGCGTGCGCCAGTCCATCTTTCCGGCAGACCAGCGCGACAAGCTCTACGATCTGTTCGAGAGGTATCGCGCCTGGCTGACGGAGGCGAAACTCTACGACCTCAATCTCGTCGCTCACGAATGGCAGGCACTGGCCGCGCCACGCTACGACTTCGTGGTCGTTGATGAGGTGCAGGACATTACCACCGCGCAATTGTCGCTGGTGCTGAAGACCTTGAAGAAACCCGGCCATTTTCTACTCTGCGGCGATTCCAATCAGATCGTCCATCCCAATTTTTTTTCATGGAGTCAGGTCAAGAGCTTGTTCTGGAAAGACCCGAAGCTGGCCGAGCGGCAGGAACTGCGCGTGCTCACCACTAATTTCCGCAACGGGCTGGAGGCCACCCGCGTCGCCAACCAGTTGCTGAAAATCAAGCAGCGGCGCTTCGGATCGATCGACCGGGAAAGCAACTTTCTCGTCCAAGCCGTGGGAGGAGAGCCTGGGCAGGTCGCACTGATGCCAGACAAGGACGTCACGAAACGCGAGCTTGACCAGAGGATTCGCCAGTCCACGCAGTTCGCCGTGCTGGTGATGCGCGATGAAGACAAGGTGGAAGCGAGAAAGCACTTCGCGACGCCCCTGCTGTTCTCCATTCATGAAGCAAAAGGCCTCGAATACGAGAACATCATCCTGTACCGTTTTATCTCCGATCACCGCGCCGAATTCAGCGACATTGTCGAAGGGGTCACCAAGGCCGATCTGGGCGTTGAGGTGTTGGACTACCGCCGTGCGAAGGACAAGAGCGACAAGTCATTGGAGGTCTACAAGTTCTTCGTCAATGCCCTCTATGTGGCGCTCACGCGTGCCATCAAGAATATCTACGTCATCGAGTCGGACACGGAGCACCCGCTCTTCGGACTGCTCGCGATGGACCTCGGTCAGGTCGAGATGGAGGCGCAACAATCCACGCGCGAGGACTGGCAGAAAGAAGCGCGCAAGCTCGAACTTCAGGGCAAGCAGGAGCAGGCAGAAGCCATTCGTAGCACCATCCTGAAACAGACACCCGTGCCCTGGCCGGTGTTCAACGAAGCGAAGATCAATGAACTGTTGGTCAAAGTGTTCCGCGAACAAGCGCCGGGTGCCAAGTCGAAGCAGCAACTTTACGACTATGCCACCTGTTTTGATGAACCGCAGCTCGCGCATTGGCTGGTCAAGGAAGCGAGATTCGACCAGGCGCAAAACTTTGCTCAGCAGCGCACGACGCTGGGACGCAAGACCTACGTCCCGTACTTCGCCGGCCATTTCAAGGACATCCTGAGACAATGCGATCAGCACGGCATCGAGCATCGACTGCCGATGAACCAGACGCCGTTGATGGCTGCTGCCGCCGCTGGCAACGTGCCGCTGGTGGAAGCTTTGCTGGAACGCGGGGCCGACCGCGAGGCGGTCGATCACTATGGCTACAACGGCCTTCACTGGGCCTTGCGTGAAGCTTTCCGCGACGCGAAGTTTGCCCGCGGCCCGCTTGCTGCACTCTACGAACATCTCGCCCCGGCCAGCATCGACGTGAATATCGGCGATCGGCTCATGCGCATCGACCGGCACCAATCCGAATACTGTCTTTTTCAGACGCTGTGGGTGCTCTTCAAGTCGCGCTTCACCCACTGGCAGCCCAAGGCCAACGGCGCCTTCGACACTCAGACCATTCTGGAAGCCTGGCAACATCTGCCCGTCAACGTGGTGCGTCCTGAACGCAACAAACGCCAGCATCTGTCTGGTGTGCTAGCGAGAAACGAGATTGAACGCGACTACGCCTACAATCGGGCGCTCTTCATGCGCGTGGCACAAGGCTGGTATCAGTTCAATCCGAAATTGGCCGTGCGTCGCTGGAAGGACGATGAAGAACGCTGGGTACCGATTTATGCGGCCCTCAATCTGCCACTGATCAACGAATTTTCCTGCCCTGATGGCTGGGAGAATGTATCGGAGGCCATCGACCGCTATCTAGCGTTGGCTGGGCTACCGAAACGCACCACACCGGTCGCGGCCGAACGCTCAGTTGCGCGAGAAGAGGATCTACTACGGCAGAAGGAAACACGGATAGCCGAAACACCGGCGGCCTTTGCGGACGGGCGCCGGGCGCGCCGGCAGGCGAAGCAGGCCACCGCTGGGCAACTGCCTGCAAGACGGGGCACTAAAGCCGGCGAACATGGAGAAATCGAACGCCTGATACGGGAAATCGAGAAGCGTCAGAAGCGTTGACCCCGCGCACCGAGGAATGGTGGCTTGCCCGTGCGATGCGCGTGCCCGGGCGGCATCACGACGTGCGTCGTGCCATCCAGGTAGGCGCTCTTCAGTTGCAAGCCGTTCGTTGGCATTAGCTGGACCGTGATGTAGCGGAATATCACGCGCCGCTATTGTGTTTGTCACAAAAGCCCAGGCGCGCCCTGGGTCACCAGGTATTTGAAGGCCACATAGGACTGCTCGCCGCAGTTGCCGATGCCGCTCTGTTCGACTTTGCTGCCTATCAGGATTGCGTTCCTCGCGGGATCGCCGCCTCGCTTGAGCACCTTCAGCAAAGTCGCGCGGTTTTGAGGGATCGCTTTACCATTGCAACCCGCAACGAAGCCGTTGGACGAAACCCTTCAGATCAACGGAAAGCGCCGCTGCGATTGCTCCATTGACATAACTGACAATTATCGAATTTTCGTGGGGCACCTAGATAAATCGAGCTTCTCGAGCTGCTTTATGCGTGCGCCTCACGCTCTGTTGTGCTTGGTGCAGCATCCATAACGCCGCCGATCTCGTATTCATGGACCTGATGGGGGCCCATCGCCTCGATTCGTTCCATGACGGTCTCCAGCGCCCTGACCTCGACACGCAGACATGCGATCGCCTCCTGAAGCTTGAGCGATTCCTGGTAAATCATCTCCTTGGTCACTTCCATCTCGGCCTCCGGCATCGTGGGAAAGTGGGTTTGCCAAGATCAGCATTAATCGTGCTCCAACCGGCCGCGTCCGTGAAAGCCCCGAGTCGCTTAGAATGTTGTCCTTCTAAGGCAGATCCGAAAGACCATGAGCGAAGGCGTGTACGGAGAAGCGGCGACTGGACGCGTGACGCACGGCCTGCTGCGGCTGGGCACGGCCATGCGCAGCCAGGCATGGGACTGGGCGGAAAGCGCAGGGATGACGCCGACCCAGGGCGAAATCCTCGTGCTGCTCATGCAGCGCAAGGGACCGATGCGGCTCGGCGAGATCGCACGTGAAACCGCGCTGACCGCGGCGACCACCAGCGACGCGGTGACCACCCTTGAAAGCAAGGGTCTGGTCGAAAAACGTCGTGCGATCGAGGACGGCCGTGCGCTCGCGCTTCGCCTGACTTCTCGCGGCCGCACGGTGGCCAAGCGTGCGCTGCAATGGCCGGACTTTCTGGCGAAGGCCGTCGGCACGTTGCGTGTCGACGAACAGGCGGCGTTCTATCGGACGTTGCTGAAAACGATCAGTCAGCTGGAAACGCAGGAGCAGATGCCGCCGCATCGAATGTGCTTGTCGTGCGTCCATTTCGAAGCGAGCAAGAATCCGAAGAAAGCGCCGCATCGCTGCGCGCTGCTGCACATTTCGATGGCCGACACTGATCTGCGCCTGGATTGTTCGGTATTCGAAGCAGCCGACGTCAGCACACAGAAGAAAAGCTGGAAGATTTTTACCCAGGCGGCCTGAGCCGACATACCCCTTGCGCACATCAGCACAAAGCTGGCCACCCGCGTGAGCATCATTCCGTGTGGTCGCCGACTCCGTTTTGATCCGGATGCCGAGATTTACGTGAACCGGCCTGACATCGACCTCATCTTCGAATGGTCGGCCTTTGTAGGCGCGTCGGCAACCGGTTCATTCTGGCGTCGGCAGCAACAAGCTTGGTCGACACTAGCAAGACTGAGCGTAGGCGATGCCCTCGACGTTACCTCGTCGGCTTGCTCGTGACGCAAATCAGGGCTTCGAGTCGAGCACTATCGCCGTCGACTTGCCAACCGTTCGTCAGTGCGGTCCATCCTAGAAAAACTCCCCACGCCCAACTCAAGAGCGTCCGCGCCTCAGTCGGGTCTTCCTTCTCGGCAACTGCATGCATTAGGCGCACGATTGCGCTCTGTCGCCAGCGTGATTTCGACGTACGTCCAGCTTTTCTCTTGGCTCATGTGCGATCCGCTTCTACGTGTTGCAATAGCAACATAAAAAGCGCGCCCTCTTCGTCCGTCAACGTCATGGTCGTTCCTTCGTGAGAATCTACCAGTCCCCTCCCCTGCTTTTACAGATCTTGGCGCCGCCGGCTCGCTTCCCGGCACAACCATGTAAGCGAGATATAAAGCTTGTCAACCTAGTCGACTAGCGCGGTTCGGGTTCGTCGGGTTCGCCTCTTCGTGGTAGTGGCTTTAGTCCCGCAAGCGTACTCTGCCTGAGATTTTGTTCCATGAGCAACAAACGTATCTTCTCGAGCGCAACGGGCTGCCCGAGGTCTTCCGCCTGCCACACCCTTTGCTCCGCAGCGAAATAGATTTCGAGTTCCCCGAAGATCGGACGCCCGTGAGCGAGTTCCAATTGCATGCGCTCGACGTCATGATTACCACGATACTTTCTCCACCACGCCCTTCCTTCTTCCAAGCCAACAGGCTCGAAACGTGGAAGCTTGCGCGACATCTTGCTAAGCCGCAGCGGACGCAGTCACCGGTGAGGCGATCGGTTCAATCTTGCGTGCCTGTTTGCTAGTACTACAGCCGTAGATTTTTTTGCTATAGTTGACTAGTACTACTACGTGAGTATAAACCGATGCGGGCGATTGCGAAATCGTGGGAACGTGAACTGTACGCATTGCATGAACGTCTCGGACACCTGTTCAGACGCCCCGAACCTCGGCAGCGCTCACTGACCTATATGAAGGGTCTGCTGGGCACAGTCGAGCGCAAGAACGGCTGGCAACTTGCCGAATGGATTGGCGAGGCAACACCGGACGGCGTGCAACACCTTCTCGAGCGGGCGCAATGGGACGCCGATGCCGCACGTGATGTGCTGCGCCAATACGTGGTTGAACGACTCGGCGAGCATGATGCAGTGCTGATTGTGGACGAAACTGGTTTCGTCAAGAAAGGTGAGCACTCGGCCGGCGTTCAACGCCAATACAGCGGCACGGCGGGCCGAATCGAGAATTGCCAGGTCGGCGTATTCCTCTGCTATGCCGGTCACGGCGGCAGTGCATTCATCGATCGCGAGCTGTATGTGCCGCGGGCATGGACCGATGACCCAGCTCGATGCAAAGCAGCCGGCATCCCACCGACGTTGGAGTTTGCAACGAAGCCACGGCTCGCGCGCAGCATGCTTGAGCGTGCGCTGGATGCCGGCCTGCCATGCGGCTGGGTCACAGGTGATGAGGTTTATGGTGGTGACCGTGACCTGCGATTGTGGCTCGAGTCCCGCGAGCAGGCCTTCGTGCTGGCAGTCGCAAAGAATGAGCCGCTATGGTGGCAAGGACCGAAGTACGTTCGCGCAGACAAGATAGCCGAAGTGTTACCGTCAACGGCATGGGAGCGCCTGTCGGCTGGCGCGGGCGCCAAAGGCGAACGTCTGTACGATTGGGTAATGACGCCACTGTGGAGACTGCAGATCACCGCCGAGGAACGTAGCTTCGGACATTACCTGCTGGTACGGCGGGGTCTGGATGAAAAGCGCGAGCATGCCTACTATGTCGTCTACGCTCCACGCAGCAAAGCTTCACTGCAGATGCTGGTGAATGTCGCGGCGCGCAGGTGGGAAATCGAAACTGGCTTCGACGGCCTTCCATAATGCACTCCTTCGTATGTCATTGAATATCAAGGCCCAACTGGCCCGGGACGTGCGTTGAC
>NZ_FCON02000176.1 GCF_001544535.1 Caballeronia choica
GTCGTGGACGCATCCGATGCGTTGCGAGCGAATCATTCACGCGCTGACCTGCAACCGCCGCGACACGATCGCCGCCGACGTCGCCACTTGGGCCGGCCTGCGCGACACTGCGCCGGTCGGCGCGGCGAGCGGCCTGCGCCAGCTATGGGCCGCCGCCCGCTTTCGCGCGCCGGACGAGCCGCCGCGCTGCCCGGCGCTGCTGCTTTCGTCAGCGGCCGACGGGCTCGTCGATCCGGTCTGTTCGCTGCGGATCGCCTCGCGCTGGGGCGCGGCGCACGCGGTGCATCCGTGGGCCGGCCACGATCTGCCGCACGACGATCCCGCGTGGACCTGCCGGACAATCGTCGCGTGGCTTCGCCAAATCGACGCCACGAGATGCAGTGCGGCAACGTATCGCAACACGCCGTAAAGCCTGCTGCGACAAGCCGTCGCGGAAACGACCGTACGATTCGTGCCACATTTGATGTTGCATCGCAACATCATGCCGCGTATGCTGTGCTGGCTAGGTAGGAACGCGTGGCCTTGCATCGACGCGCAATCAATCGGCGCCAGACGAGACGGATTCTCCGTCCAGCCGATGTTATGAGGGCGTGCCACGCAGCAACCTGCCGCAAGGAGTCGAGCCATGGACGCTAACAAGCCGTCTGACCCTACGCTGCACGTCTTCCAGCAGGACGGCGCGTGGCATTGGGGCATTACCATCGATAGGCCAACCGGATTCGGGATGAAGGTCGTCGCGTACAGCGACGAAGGCTTCACCTCCGAGGAAGAAGCACGCGACGACGGCGAGCGCGTCCTTCGCGCGGGTGAATGGAAGATGCAGGCCCCGCGCCACGCGGAACCCAGCCGCGTCTGATTTCTCCGTTCGCGGATGCCGTGCGAACGGTCATCTGACGAATCATCGAAGTATTTCTGGCCATTTGCCGCTCGATTTCCTGCTCGATCGACGCGCCGCCGTCCAACTTTCCCCACTTTCTTGCCGCATCGCCGCTTTTCGCGCGACACTCGATCATCGTCACATGATGCGTTCGGGTGCGAGCATGAACACCGACAACGAATCTGCCGAAGGTCTCTATGCCATTCGCCGCATGGCGTCCGGCGAGGTCGAGCTGGCGCTCGAATGGGCCGCCGTCGAAGGGTGGAATCCCGGCCTGCACGACGCGCAATGCTTCTTCGCCGCCGACCCGCGCGGCTTCTTCATCGGCGAATTGAATGGCGCGCCTGTCGCGTGCCTGTCGGCGGTCGCTTATGGCGACGCCCTCGGCTTCATCGGCCTTTACATCGTCGCGCCCGCCTTTCGCGGACGCGGCTTCGGCATGCGCTTGTGGCAAGCCGGCATGGGCTATCTCGGCGAGCGCAATATCGGGCTCGATGGTGTGCTCGCCCAGCAGGCGAACTATCGCCGCTCGGGGTTTCGGCTGGCGTATCGGAACATCCGGTTTCAGGGAATCGGGCGGGAACGGGCTGGGGCGTCGGCGGGGATCGTCGCGGCATCGGAGGTACCGTTTCAACGGATCGTCGACTACGACGGCCTGGTGTTTTCCGCAGCGCGTCCCGGGTTTCTGCGCCTTTGGCTCGATCAGCCCGGCGGCATCGCGCTGGTCGCGCCCGACACCGCCGGCCGCGTGCGTGGCTATGGCGTGCTGCGCGCCTGCCAGAGCGGCCACAAAATAGGCCCGCTCTTCGCCGACGACGAGCAAATCGCCGACGATCTCTTCACTTCGCTCATCGCGGCCGTCCCCGGCGAGACCGTATTCCTCGACGTGCCCGAAGCCAATCCGGCCGCGGTTGCGCTGGCGCGGCGCCACGGGATGTCGAGCGTCTTCGAAACCGCCCGCATGTACACGAAGACGCCGCCCGACGTGCCTTTGGCGCGCGTGTTCGGCGTGACTACGTTCGAACTGGGATGAAGACGCCGGCGGGATCGGCGTCCTGAAAGCGATTACACCCGCATCACGCCTTCGCCGGCGTATCGGCGGGCGGCGTGCCGTCGTGGAAGAAAGTCTTCAACTGCGAGCGCAGTTCCGGCGAATCCGCGTGCCCATGCACCGAGACCGCGTGCTGCACGGCCGCTTCGAGCAATTCGTCGTCGGAATCCGCGGATAGCGCGACCGAGCAGTTCTTGTCGCTCGGCACTTCGCGGCAATCGATGTACTTGCGCGTCATGATGTCCTCCTCATGTCAGATGAGTCATCGGCCAGCAGGCATCGCCGTGCGGGCCCGGGATACGCGGAACAAAGCCATGCGATGCCACGGTGCGTTTCTCGTCGAAACGCTGTTGAAAGTATAGGTGCCAGTGCGCAAGTTGCAGCCCGTATCGCTGCGATGCGCGTTTGCGCGAGGCCGTCCGCTCCGGTAACGTGTGGAAGTCTCCAGGCACTTCAGGACGGACCGCGATGAGCCACGACCACCATCACGATAACCAGGGCAGCGCACTGCCGGAGATGGACCTGCGCGTACGCGCGCTGGAATCGCTGCTGGTCGAGAAGGGTTACGTGGACCCGAACGCGCTCGACATTCTCATCGACACCTATGAGCACAAGGTCGGACCGCGCAACGGCGCGCGCGTCGTTGCGAAGGCGTGGTCCGATCCCGCTTACCGCCAGTGGCTGCTCGACGATGCCACGGCCGCGATTGGTTCGCTCGGCTTCACGGGCCGGCAGGGCGAGCACATGGTGGCGCTCGAAAACACGCCCGCAGTGCACAACATGGTCGTCTGCACGCTGTGTTCGTGCTATCCGTGGCCGGTGCTCGGACTGCCGCCCGCATGGTACAAGTCGGCGCCGTACCGCTCGCGGGCGGTCATCGATCCGCGCGGCGTGCTGCGCGAGTTCGGCGTCGACCTGCCGCCCGAGGTCGAGTTGCGCGTATGGGATTCCACGGCGGAGGTCCGCTATCTCGTGCTGCCGGTGCGGCCCGCGGGAACCGGACACATGGACGAGTCCGCGCTCGCGGACTTGGTCACGCGCGATTCGATGATCGGCACGGGCCTGCCGCGAATGCCGGCCGCAACGAACCGGGAGCCGACATGAACGGTGCGCACGATCTTGGCGGCATGCAGGCGTTCGGGCCGATCCGGCCGGAAGCCAGCGACCTGCCGCTGCACGACGACTGGGAGCGCCGCGTGCTTGCCCTGATGCTTGCGATGGGCGCGACCGGTAGCTGGAACATCGACACCTCGCGGGCCGCTCGCGAAAGCCTGCCGCCCGCGCACTACCTGGGGAGCAGCTACTTCGAGATCTGGTTCGAAGGGCTGAAAAAGCTGCTGGTCGCCAAGGGACTCGCGACCGTCGAGGAAATCGAGTCGGGCGAGATGAAGATCGCGGCAGCGCGCGTCCAGCGCGTATTGCTCGCGGACCAGGTGCAGGCCGCGCTGCTGCGAGGCAGTCCGGTCGATCGTCCGGCGCGCGCTGCCGCGCTCTTTCAGACCGGCGACGCGGTCCGCACGCGGCAAATGAATCCGTCGACGCATACGCGCCTGCCGCGTTACTGCCGGGGCAGGCGCGGCGTGATCGTCGCCACGCATGGCGTGCACGTGTTTCCCGATGCCAACGCGATCGGCCTCGGCGAAGAGCCGCAATGGCTCTACACCGTGCGCTTCGACGCGGCGGAACTGTGGGGAGCGGAGACATCGGCGGCATCGGTGTGCGTCGATTGCTGGGAGCCGTATCTCGAACCGCCAGCCGCTGGAACATGAGCTGGAACATGAGCTACGCCCAACCCGAACCCCGCCCGGCATGCTCCGCGACGATGCGGCCCCGGTCTTCACCGCGCCATGGCAGGCGCAGGCGTTCGCGATGACGCTCGCGCTGCACGAACGCGGCTTGTTCACCTGGACGGAGTGGGCGGACCATCTGAACCAGGCGATCGCGGATGCGCAATCCGCCGGCGACCCCGATCGCGGCGACACCTACTATGCGCACTGGCTCACGGCGCTGGAGCGGATCAGCACCGCGAAGGGACTGGTGACGAGCGCCATGCTCACGCGCCGCCGCGACGAGTGGGACGAAGCGGCGCGCGCCACGCCGCACGGCCACCCAATCGAACTTGGCCGGCACGCGGAGGACGAGTGAACAGCGACACGCTCGCCGCCTACCTGGCGACGCGGTATCGCGTGTTCACGGAGCCTGCGATCGACCTGCGCATCGGCGAACGAAGCGATGCGATGGTCGCGTTGCTCGCGCGGCATGATGTCGAATCGGCGGTGTTCGTGACGGCGTTCAACCCGTTCAGCCGCCCCGCGAGCGACGCCGGGAACGCAGCGCGCCAACGGGCGCTGGCCGCGCGTCTCGCGCACCTCGGACTCACGACGATCGCGGGCGCCGGCGTCGATCCCACAGGGTGCTGGCCCGCCGAGGAAAGCCTGCTCGCGCTTGGCGCGAACCGGGCAGCCGCCGATTCCCTGATGGTGGAATTCGAGCAGAACGCGGTCGTGTTCGTCGATCGCGACGGTTGCGCGCAGTTGCTCATGCATCCGGCCCTGCGCAAACCGTTTAGGGCAGACGACGTGACGCAGGACCCGCCCTCCAGCTGACGCCCGAGGACAGCGGCATGGGCAAACGCGATCGGTGTATGCTCGTTTGAGCCCCGCGCGCCTACAAAAATTCGACATGATGACCAGACATACTACCGCCCCCGTTTCCGCCGACGCCGACGCCTCACAGCGTCCCCCGGCGTCCGGCACCGTCGATCCGCAGGACTCGCTGTACCGCACCCTCGTGCAGGAGGTCGAGGACTGCGCGATCTTCATGCTCGGCCTCGACGGGCGGGTGCGCACCTGGAACGCGGGCGCGCAGCGGATCAAGGGCTATGCGGCCGCCGACATCATCGGCCAGCATTTCTCGCGCTTCTACACGCCGGAGGCCCTTGCGCGCGGCTGGCCGGACTACGAACTGCGCCAGGCGCTCGCTACCGGCCGTTTCGAGGACGAAGGCTGGCGCGTGCGCAAGGACGGCACGCTTTTCTGGGCGAACGTCGTGATCAATCTGTTGCGCGATCCGGCCGGCAAGCCGATCGGCTTCGCGAAGCTCACCCGCGACCTGACGCTGCGCCGCCAGGAAGATGAGCGCCTGCGCCAGAGCGAGGAGCGGTTCCGCCTCCTGGTCGAGTCGGTCAAGGATTATGCGATCTTCATGCTCGACCCCGACGGCCGCGTCGCGAGCTGGAACAGCGGCGCGATCGAGATCAAGGGCTATCAGCCACACGAGATCATCGGCCAGCACTTCTCGGCGTTCTATCGCCCGGAAGACAACGCGTCCGGCAAGCCCGCGCGCGAACTCGAACTCGCGACCCGCTTCGGCCGCGTCGAGGACGAAGGCTGGCGCGTACGCAAGGACGGCTCGATGTTCTGGGCAAACGTCGTCATCACCGCCGTGCACGATTCGGGCGGCACGTTGCGCGGTTTCGCCAAGGTGACGCGCGACCTGAGCGAGCGCAAGCGCCTGGAAGAACTGGAGCGATCGAGCCAGCACGTGAGCGAATTTCTCGCCACGCTCGCGCATGAACTGCGCAATCCGCTCGCGCCGCTTCGCAACGCGGTCGGGGTGATGCAACTGGAGCCGACGCTCTCGCCGACGCTCTCGTCCTGCCGCGACATGATCGACCGCCAGACCGTACAGCTTTCGCGGCTCGTCGACGATCTGCTCGACATGGGCCGCATCACCACGGGCAAGATCGACCTGCGCGTCGGCCCCGTCAACATGTTCGAGGTCGTCGCGCAGAGCGTCGAGGCGGTGCGCCCGCTCGCCGACCAGCGTCAGCAGGTCATCGACATCCATCTGCCGCCGGAGCCGGTCATCGTCGAGGGTGATTTCGTGCGGCTCGTGCAAGTGCTGCAGAACCTGCTGAACAATGCGTCGAAGTTCTCGCCGGCGGGCGGGCGCATCGCGATCGAGGTCGTCGGCGAGGCGCGCGCCATCGTGCTGCGGGTGATCGATCAGGGGCGCGGCATTTCGGCGGGCGCGCTCGACAGCGTCTTCACGCTGTTCGCACAGGAAGACCGCCTGCTCGATCCGACGCACAACGGCCTCGGCATCGGACTGACGCTGTGCCGCTCGCTCGTCGAACTGCACGGCGGGGTGATAACGGCCGAGAGCGCGGGGCGCGGCAAGGGCTGCACGTTCTCCGTGCGGTTGCCGCGTGCGCGGCAGCGCGCGGGCAACGGCCACGCGTCAGGCGCGCGGCCGGCGGTGACGGTATCGGCCGGCACGCTGCGCGTCCTCGTGATCGACGACAACCGCGATTCCGCCGACAGCCTCGCGATGCTGATCGGCATGAAGGGCCACGAGGCGCGGGCCGCCTACGACGGCGCGAGCGGCCTTGCCATCGCGCGGGATTTCGTGCCGCATCTGGTGCTCATCGATCTGGCGATGCCGGATGTCGATGGCTTCGGCGTGCTGCACGGGTTGCGCGCGCAGCCGAGCCTCGATCGCACGATGACCGCGGCGATGACGGGCTTCGGGCAGAATCAGGACCGCGAGCGCTCGTTCTCCGAAGGCTTCGATGCGCATCTCGTCAAGCCGGTGGACATGGCGCTGCTCGATGACCTGCTCATCAGCGCGAAGCATCGGCGTATTTCTGGCGATGCGAAGCGGTCGCCGTCGTGACCTTGTCGACAGGTCATGCCCGTTCGGGCGTTCCGCCGTTACTCAGGCGGCCCCACGCGGCACAAATCCCGATGCGTCAGATACAGCCGCAGGTCGAATTCGATCTGGTGGTAGCCCGGCTGCATGAACTCGCAAAGCCGATAGAACGCCTTGTTGTGATCGCCTTCCTTCAAATGGGCGAGCTCGTGCACGACGATCATCTTCAGGAACTCGGGCGCCGTGTCCTTGAACAGCGACGCGATCCGGATCTCCTTCTTCGCCTTCAGCTTGCCGCCCTGCACGCGCGAAATGGCCGTGTGCAGACCCAGCGCGTGACGCAGCACATCGAGCTTGCTGTCGTAGACCACCTTGTCGATGGCGGGCGCGACGCGCAGGAATTCCTGCTTCAGTTCGCAGCAGTACAGGTACAGCGCCCGATCCGATTGCACCGCGTGGCGATGCGGATAGCGCGCTTCGAGGTAGGTGCCGAGGCGCCCCTCGGCGATCAGCCGGCGGACCTTGTCCTGCAGCGTCGCCGAATAGGCGCTCAGGTATTTCAAGTGTTGCATGACGGTCGGATTCGAAACGTGCGGAAAACGTGCGGATACCTCGATTGTAACGATAGCGGCCGATCGCGTAAGTTTGTGTATGAACCATGGGCACAAGTGCCGTTGTCATGCCAAGATGCGCGACCGATTTCATCGCTCCTGCGGCATCGACATCATGGCATCGAACAAGGCGCATCACGCGACCGGCTGGGCCGCCGGCGTCATCGCGGCGGCGCTCGTCAGCAAGACGGGCGGCGCGGGTCCGCATCAGTTATTCAGTGCGCTCAGTCTCGCGGCGGGCGTGCTCGGTGGCACCGCGCCCGACTGGCTGGAAGTCGCGTGGTGGTCGCGGGCCCGCCGGCTCTGGATCACGCATCGCACGCTCACGCACTGGGGCGTCGCGTGGATCGCGCTGCTGGTGGTCTCGTATCGCCTGCTCGGCGCGCATCCGTTTGCCGCGCTTTCGTTCGGCTTCGCATGCGGCGGCCTGATGCACCTGCTCGCCGACTGGCCCAATCCGCTCGGCGTGCCGTGGATTGCCGCGCGCCATTCGCTGAACTGGTGGACGAGCGGCCATTGTGATCTGCTGGTGGTCGGCGCTGCGTGGATCGGCGCGTTCTTCATGGTCGATCACGTCTGGTTCCATGGCGTCTTCGGTCTGCGGCTCTTTCACGCGGTATGGCCGTGAATGCCATGCGTGCACGGGCACGCCAGTACAATAGCCCGCTCGCTCCAATCGTACTCCTCGGGATTCAAAGGCCATGCAATCACTTTCCGCTGCGCGTTCTCTTCGGCTCTTCGTGCTCGCGCTGTTCGCATTGTTCGCACTCGGCGGTTGCGCGGGCCTGTTCAATCGCGAGGAGATGCGGGTGAACGTGGTCGGCATCGAGCCGCTCGAAGGGCAGGGACTGGAGATGCGCTTCGCCGTGAAGCTGCGGGTGCAGAACCCCAATGACGCGCCGATCGACTACGACGGCGTCTCGCTCGACCTCGACCTGAACGGCAAGCCGTTCGCTTCCGGCGTGAGCGACCAGAGAGGCAGCGTGCCGCGCTTCGGCGAAGCGGTGCTGAGCGTGCCCGTGACCGTCTCCGCGTTCACGGCGGCGCGTCAGGCGCTCGGCTTTGCCGGTGGCTCGAAGTTCGACAACATCCCTTACGCCTTGCGCGGCAGGCTCGCGGGCGGGCCGTTCGGCGGGACGCGCTTCACCGACAAGGGCACGCTGAACCTTCCTTCCGCCGGCGCTTTCGACGACGACTGAACCGCGCAGCGGCTCAAGCGTCGCTCGCCGGATCATAAGGCTCGACGCGCTCCTGTTCGTTCGAATCATTGCGCGCGACGATGGCCTTCGCGGGCTCGGTCGCGCTGAGATTGAATGGCTGGTGCGGCACGCCAGGCGGGATGAAGAGGAAGTCGCCCGCTTCGTTGATGACCGACTCGCGCAGTCCCGGTCCATAGCGCGTCTCGACGCGTCCTTCCAGCACATAGATGCCCGTCTCGTAACCACGATGCACGTGCGGTTCGGCATGTCCGCCGGGCGGCACGACGACGAGATGCATCGACAAGCCCTTCGCTCCCGCAGTCGCCTCGGAGATGCCCACGAAGTAGGGCAGGCGCTGGCGCGTGACAATCTCGTGATCGGGCCGCACGGTGACGAGTTTCGGCACTGCATCATTCTCTGCGATGTCCTGCATGTGCTCTCCTCAAGAAGCCGATGCCTGCGTGGACCGATTCTACGCCGCGGGTTGCGCGCACGGTAAGCAGCGCCTAATCTGTGGCAGGGTGCAGTGCGCGCCATAGCGGCGAGCCAGGAGGACACCATGCTGGTCAAGAACGAGGAGCGCGTTGAGCATCTGCTCAACGATGTCGTCGAATATGCACGCGGGCGTCTGCCTGAGCCCACGTTCACGGTGATCGAACCATTCCTGAGGGGCTACTACGAGCTCGTGGATGTCGAAGACATCCAGAGCCGCGATCCCGCCGATCTGTACGGCGCCGCCATGGCGCACTGGCAGACCGCGCAGAAGTTCGTGACGGGCCGCGAAGTGCTGCGCGTCTACAACCCGAACCTGGAGCAGCACGGCTGGCATTCGGATCACACCGTCGTCGAGATAGTCAATGACGACATGCCCTTTCTTGTCGATTCCGTGACAATGGAAGTCAACCGCCTCGGCCTCGCGCTGCATTCGGCGATTCATCCGGTGTTTCGCGTGTGGCGCGGCAAATCGGGTGCGATCGAGCGCATCGGCCTCGGTCACTCGGACGCGGGCCAGACGCAGGGCCAGACTCAGCCGGATGCGCAATCGGCGCTCGAATCCTTCATACATTTCGAAGTGGACCGCTGCGGCGAGGCGGCGAAGCTCGACGAGTTGCGCGTGAACATCGCGCGCGTGCTCGGCGACGTGCGCGCGGCCGTGATGGACTGGCCGAAGATCATCGACATCGCGCGCGCGACCATCGGCGAGCTGAAGGCGCAGGATTCAAGCCCGGATGGCAACGAAGCGCGTGCGTTCCTCGAATGGATGGTCGCGGATCACTTCACGTTCCTCGGCCATCGCGACTACGAACTCGTCACGCAGGACGGCGCGTTTGCCTTGCGCGGCGTGGCCGGTTCCGGCGCGGGCATCCTGCGCGAAACGCTGCGCCCGCCTACCGGCGACGACGTCACGCTGTTGCCGCCCGCGGCCGCATCGATCATCGAAGGCGCGACGCCGATCTTTCTCACGAAGGCCAACTCGCGTGCGACGGTGCATCGGCCGGGCTACCTGGATTACGTCGGCGTGAAGCGGGTCGGGCCGGATGGCAAGGTCACCGGCGAACGGCGCTTTCTCGGGCTTTATACATCGACCGCCTATCTCGTGCCGACCTCCGAGATTCCGATCGTGCGGCGCAAGTGCGCGAACATCGTGCGACGCGCGGGCTTCCTCGCGAAAGGGCACCTGCACAAGTCGCTGATCTCGGTGCTCGAACAGTATCCGCGCGACGAGCTTTTCCAGGCCGACGAAGACGTGCTCTTCGACATCGCGCTGGGCGTGCTGCGTTTGCAGGAACATCAGCGCACGCGCCTGTTCGTGCGGCGTGACCGCTTCGACCGCTTCGTGTCGTGCCTCGTGTTCGTGCCGCGCGACAAGTTCAACACCGACTTGCGCCGGCGCATCTCGAAGGTGCTGATGGAGGCGTTCAACGGCAAGAGCATCGAGTTCACGCCGCTCTTGTCAGAGTCGCCGCTCGCGCGCATTCACATCACCGTGCGCGCCGCGAGGGGAGCGATGCCCGAGGTCGACACGCGCGAACTCGAAACGCGTGTGGTGCAGGTCGCGCGCCGCTGGCAGGACGATCTCGCCGATGCACTGATCGACAGCCACGGCGAGGAAGCGGGCAACCGCCTGCTGCAACGCTATGCGGATTCGTTTCCCGCGGGTTATCGCGAGGACTATCCGGCGCGCACCGCCGTGCGCGACATCGAGTTGATCGAAGAGACCCAGGCAGCGGCGGGCGGTCTCGCGATGAGCCTCTATCGTCCGATCGAAGCGGGGCGGCGCGCGTTCCGCTTCAAGGTGTATCGCGTGGGCGAGCCGATCGCGCTGTCGCACAGCTTGCCGATGCTGGAGCATCTCGGCGTGCGCGTCGATGAGGAGCGGCCCTACCGGATCGAGCCGACCGGCGCGCCGCATGCGTGGATTCACGACTTCGGCCTCGAACTCGCGGACGATGTCGAGTTCGACATCGATCGCGTGAAGGCGCTGTTCGAGAACGCGTTCGCGAGCGTGTGGACGGGCGAAGTCGAAAACGACGACTTCAACCGTCTCGTTCTGCGCGCGCAGCTCGGCGCGCGCGATGTCACGATCATGCGCGCGTATGCGAAGTATTTGCGGCAGGTCGGATCGACCTTCAGCGATGCGTACATCGAACGCGCGCTCACCGGCAATCCGGCGATCGCGCGCAAGCTTCTCGAACTGTTCCTCGTGCGCTTCGATCCGGCAGAGGAAGATGGCGAGGTGCGGGACAAGCGCACCGAACGCGTGCTCGCGGAAATCGAAGCCGCGCTCGACAAGGTGCCGAATCTCGACGAAGACCGCATCCTGCGGCAGTTCCTCGGCGTGATCAACGCGACGGTGCGCACCAATCATTTCCACCGGGGCAGCGACGGAAAGCCGAGGCCGTACCTGTCGTTCAAGCTCGATCCGTCGAAAGTGCCGGGACTGCCCGAGCCGAAGCCGATGTTCGAGATCTGGGTCTACGCGCCACGGGTGGAAGGCGTGCATCTGCGCGGCGGACGCGTCGCACGCGGCGGGCTGCGCTGGTCGGACCGGCGCGAGGACTTCCGCACCGAAGTGCTCGGCCTGATGAAGGCGCAGATGGTGAAAAACACGGTGATCGTGCCGGTCGGATCGAAGGGCGGCTTCGTCGTGAAGAATCCGCCGCCCGCGAGCGATCGCGAGGCGTTCATGCAGGAAGGCATCGCGTGCTACCAGATGTTCCTGCGCGGCCTGCTGGATGTCACCGACAACCGCGTGGCAGGCGGCATCGCACCGCCGCCGGATGTGGTGCGGCACGACCCCGACGATCCGTATCTCGTCGTCGCCGCCGACAAGGGCACGGCCACCTTCTCCGACTACGCCAACGCGATCGCGCAAGAATACGGCTTCTGGCTCGACGACGCGTTCGCCTCCGGCGGCTCGGTCGGCTACGACCACAAGAAGATGGGCATCACCGCGCGGGGCGCGTGGGAATCCGTCAAGCGGCACTTCCGCGAGACGGGCGTCGACACGCAGACGACCGACTTCACCGTGGTTGGCATCGGCGACATGTCGGGCGACGTGTTCGGCAACGGCATGCTGCTGTCGCGCCATATCCGGCTGATCGCCGCGTTCGATCATCGGCACATCTTCCTCGACCCGCATCCCGATACTGAGGCGAGTTTCAGGGAACGCGAGCGGCTTTTCGCGCTGCCGCGTTCCAGTTGGGCCGACTACGACGCGTCGCTGATCTCGGCGGGCGGCGGCGTGTTCCCGCGCACGGCCAAGACGATCGCGATATCGGCCGAGGTGCAGGCGGCGCTCGACATCACGGCGGCCACGCTCGCACCGAACGAACTGATCCGCGCGATCCTGCTCGCCGATGTGGACCTGCTCTATAACGGCGGCGTCGGCACGTATGTGAAATCGGCGCTCGAGACACACGCGCAGGTGGGCGACCGGACCAACGACGGCGTGCGCGTGAACGGCGTGGAACTGCGCTGCAAGGTGGTGGCCGAGGGCGGCAATCTCGGTCTCACGCAACTGGGCCGCATCGAGTTCGCGCAGCATGGCGGGCGCATCAATACCGATGCGATCGACAACTCGGCGGGCGTCGATTGTTCCGATCACGAGGTCAACATCAAGATCCTGCTGGGCCTCGTCGTGGCCGATGGCGAGATGACCGAGAAGCAGCGCAACAAGCTGCTCGCCGAGATGACCGACGAAGTCGGCCTGCTCGTGCTGAAGGACAATTACGCGCAGCCCCAGGCGCTCTCGATCGCCAAGCGCTATGTGGCCGAGATGCTCGATGCGGAAGCGCGCCTGATGCGCTGGCTCGAACGCGCGGGGCGCCTGAAGCGCAAGATCGAATTCCTGCCGACGGACGACGAGATCACCGAGCGGCAGGCGGCGAAGCACGGGCTCACGTCGCCGGAGCGGGCCGTGCTGCTCGCGTACAGCAAGATGTGGCTCTACGACGAACTGGTCGATTCCGACGTGCCCGAGGACCCGCTCGTCGCGGACATGCTGCTCGATTACTTCCCGCTGCCGCTGCAACGCCGCTACAGCGAACCGATGCAGCGCCATCCGCTGAAGCGGGAGATCCTCGCGACACACCTGACGAACGCGCTCGTGAATCGCGTCGGCTGCACGTTCGTGCACCGGCTGATGGAGGAGACCGACGCGTGTCCGAGCGACATCGTGCGTGCGGCGCTGATGGCCCGCAACGTCTTCAATCTCGACGACCTCTGGAAGCAGATCGACGCACTCGACAACCTCGTCGCCGATGAGGTGCAGGCGCGGATGTTCGTCGAAGTGGTGCGGCTGCTCGAAGGCTCCACGCTGTGGTTCCTGCGCCACCTGAAAGAGCGCACGAACGACGCACCGTCGCTGATCGCGCGCTGCCGCGAGGCGGCGCAGCGGCTCGCGCCGCAGTTGCCCGTGCTGTTGCCCGCCGCCGACTTGGAGACGTGGTACGCGCGGCGGCGCGAGCTGGAAGACGCGGGCGTCGAGAGCGGGCTGGCCGCGCGGGTCGCGAGTGGCGACATATCGACGGCGGTGCTCGACAGTGCCGAAGTCGCGGCGAATTGCGATCGTGCGCTCGAAGTCGTTGCGAGCGTGTACTTCGCGATCGGCACGCTGCTCAACTACGAATGGATCGCCGAACGCGCGATGTCGCTGCCCGCGGCGACTCACTGGGACCTGCTCGCGCGTGCCGGCGCGCTCGAAGAACTCGCACGGCTCAAGCGCGCGTTGACGGTCAGCGCGCTCGAACAGTCGCGCGGCATCGATTCAGCGGAGGGCATCGTCGAAAACTGGCGCAGCAAGCGGCAGGATGCGCTCGAACGCTATGCGCGGCTCGTGACGGAGTTGCGCGCAACGGGCGGCGCGAGTTTGTCGATGCTGCTCGTCGTGGTGCGCGAGATGGCCGTGTTGGAACGGGCCTGAACGTACCTGAGCGTCAGGGACGCGCTGCCTAGCGGCGCTTCTTCCTTCTTGCCGGTTTCGGCGGCGTGAGTGCGCTCGTCCAGAAATCGGCGATCTGCTTGTTGCCGCGACGCACGGCCGTCGCCGTTTCGCGTTTCGCGGCGGCGGTCGCGTGCCCTCGCACGGAACCCGCCACGGCGTTCGCCCCGCTCAGCCACATGCTCATGAACGGATTCTTCTTGGTCCAGGGATTCTTCATGACTTCGCTCGCTTGATATCTACGGATGTAAGAAAAGGGACAGGTTCGTTGCTTGCTACGAAGGATTCGAGTTGAGTCGTTGACGCACGGGTCGTGCCTGGGGGCCGGAGCCACTCCGGCGGGCGTGCGTCGTGGCTCGACGGAAGGTGTGGTACGCCGTTTGATGTTTTTGCGCTTCTATGGAACTTGTTTTGGTTTTGGTTTATTTGCTCTGCCCCTGTCCGGGGCGGGACTCACTTTCTTTGCTGCTGCAAAGAAAGTAAGCAAAGAAAGCAGCTTTCCAACGCCAATCCTTGCCATGCGCCGCCAGCCCGTTATGTCGGAGTGGTCCAACCGGGGGAGTGTCGTTAGCGGGGTTTCATCGTTGTTGGCATGTAGAAAAGGCGCGCACGTCGC
>NZ_FCON02000177.1 GCF_001544535.1 Caballeronia choica
CGTGACTTGTCCATCGCGGCACTGAAGCGTGGCCGCGACGATGTCGTCCGCGAGATCGATGTTGAGCGTGCCTTCCTTCGTGATGATCAGCTTGAGGAAGTCGAGCAGGTTGCGTGCGTAGAGCGCGGAAGCGTCGGCGGCGACCATCGAGGCAAGATTGGTATAGCCGACGATATGCACGTCATGCTTCATCACCGCTTCATCAACGACGGTCAGCGGGCAGTTGCCGCCCTTGCGACCTTCATACTCAGGGCCGCGACCGGCCGCGAGATCGATGATCACCGAGCCTGGCTTCATGTGCTTGACCGTTTCGACTGACAAAAGCGTCGGCGCGGGGCGGCCCGGAATCAGCGCGGTGGAGATCACGATATCGGCGGCTTTCGCACGTTCGTGCACTTGGGCGGCCTGCCGCGCGAGCCAGCTTGGCGGCATCGGGCGTGCGTATCCACCGACGCCGACCGCTGCTTCACGCTCCTCATCGGTTTCGAACGGCACGTCGACGAACTTGGCGCCCAGCGATTCGATTTGCTCCTTCACCGCCGGCCGCACATCGGACGCCTCGACCACGGCGCCCAGGCGCTTGGCGGTCGCAATCGCCTGCAGGCCCGCGACGCCCGCGCCCAACACCAGCACGCGCGCGGCTTTCACAGTCCCGGCGGCAGTCATCAGCATCGGCATGAAGCGCTGATACAGATTGCACGCGACCAGCACCGCCTTATAGCCCGCGATATTGGCCTGCGACGACAACACGTCGAGACTTTGCGCGCGCGTCGTACGTGGCGCGGCTTCGAGCGCAAACGCGGTGACGCCCGCCGAAGCCAGTCGAGCGGTGTTTTCCGTATTAAAGGGATCGAGCATGCCGGCCAGCACGCTGCCAGACTTCAGCAACGGCAGTTCGGCCTCACTCGGGGATTGGACTTTGAGAACGATCTCGGCGGCAAAAGCGGTATTCGCATCGACCAGCTCGGCGCCCGCAACGGCGTAAGCATCGTCGATATAGCTTGCCGGCAAGCCCGCGCCGCTTTGCACCGTGACCCGGTGACCTTGCGACACGAGCTTCTTGACCGTCTCGGGCGTAGCGGCGACGCGCGCCTCGTTCGCCCGCGTTTCAGCAGGCACTCCGATGTGCATCTTGATTCACCTCTGTGTCAGTCTGGGACAGCGCTTTCGTGGTATAGGGCTGCCCCGGCTCCTATTTTTGCGGGTCCCTACAATCTGTAAACTCGCTCTGCATTGTCATGAAACAGCGCCCGACGCTCAGCGTCCGAGAAGTCGAGCGTGATGGCTTTGAACGCATTGAAGACGTCGTCGTAGCTGCTAAAGAGCTTGTCGACCGGAAAGTTGCTTGCGAACATGCAACGTTCCGTTCCAAATGCGCCAATTGCATCAAGAACGAACGGGCGGATGCTGTCGGTCGTCCACTTCCAGTCGCCCATGCCAAGCCCCGATATCTTGCAAAACACGTTGGGTGCGGACGCGAGCAATTTCATGCTGGCTCGCCAGGCGGCGATGTCGTCAGCGCCCCGATCGACCGGCATGCCCGTATGGTTAAGCACCACCGGCGTGTCAGGAAACACTTTTGCAAGCGCGAGTGCCTCTTCCATTTGCGTGTAGTAAAGCTGCAAATCGAAAGACAGGCCGTAGCGTTCAAGCAAGCCATAGCCGCGTTGCCACTGCGCATCGCTCATCAGATGCGGATGGTCGATGAACGTCTTGACCGGATCGCGATGGTAATTGAGGCATTGGCGGATCCCGCGAACGTTCGGAAAAGCGCAGTGCTCCTCGATCGTCTGCTGGACGGTCGGCGAAGATAGGTCCGCGAAAGCCACGATGCCGTGCGGATAGCCATGTTGGTCCGCCACGCTCTGCAGCCAGCGGGTCTCCGCTACCGGATTATTGTGGTCATACTCCACCTGGAGGTGGACGCTCTTTACCACATTCTGATTCTTGATATCTTCACGGAAATCGTCGATCAGATAATCGCGACGAATCGCCGAGTAGTCGCCGAAGACTCGCTCGAGCATTTCGTCCTGCAACCACGGATAGCGTCCGGCTTTCAGATCGTACAGGTGATGATGGGGATCGATGATCGGCAGGTTGTCCACGTTGTCTCCTGATCGGTTCGTCATGTTCGTTAGCAAGGACAGTCGGCGGGAAGCGTGCTTCCGACCGACGTTCACCTGGATGCAAGTGCTTCAGTACTTGCCTGCCGACGGAGGATAAACTCGCTTGACCACCTTCTGCGCATCGGGCTGATCGATGGTCTCCTTGGTCACGAGCGGCTCTTTCAACGCGAGTTTCTGCGTTGTCGGCTTGCCGGTCAGAGCGTTCGACACCTGAGTCGTTGCATCGATGCCCTGCCCTACCGCTTCCTGCAGGAACAATCCTTGAATCACGCCATCGCGCAGCAGCTTGATCGTGGTCGGGCTGCCGTCCGCTGCCACGACCGCAACCTTGCCCGTCATGCCGCGCGTCTGAAGCGCCTTGGCGGCGCCTGTGCCGGCCTCGTCGTACATGCCGTAAAGTGCGCGGACGTCGGGGTGCGCGGTCAGAATGTCATTCGCCTGCGCAACGGCTTCAGATACCGTGAGTCCATGCGTCTCGAGCATCTGCGTCAGATCGCAGCCATCGGCCTTGAACGATTCCTTCGCACCGGTCAGATACTTCTGCGCATTCTCGCGGTCCTGTGGCAGGGACAGCATGCCGATCTTGTTGCTCCCCCGTTCCTTTGCAAGCTTGCACACATACGATCCTTGCGCCTTGCCGGTTTCGTAGTTGTTTGCCGTTACCGCTGAAGTGAAATCCGTCTGTCCCGGTTGCGGCCCGATTCCGGCGAACGCGATCGGAATCTGCTTCTCCTTCAGCACGCGTAGAACCTGCGGTGTGCTCGTCGAGCTGACAGGTCCCATTACGATTGCGCTGACGCCGCGTGTGAGCGCGGTTCGAACATTGTCCATCTGCTTGGCCGGCGAGTTCTCGGAGGTCAGCTCGATGTAATTCATACCAAGCTCTTTGGCTCTCTCCTTTACGCCGTAGCCCACCCACTGCCAGTAGGAAATGTCGAGCGACGGTGCGATGTAAGCGACGGTCTTGGCATCCGCCGCGTTCGCAGAGCAGGCCGCCAGCGACAAGCCGAACGCGACAGAAGCGAATGCAATGGCGCGCACGGGATGCCGCATCGATTGAGCGATGCTGTTCAACATGAGATGTCTCCGTTATGTAGTGTCCGGCTCTAGCGCCGGGCTTTGGTCACGCGGTCGATCAGCACCGCAATGAGGATGACGACACCCGTGACGGTGCCTTGCCAGAAACTATTGACGCCGATAAGATTCGCGCCGTTCTGGATGATGGTGATCATCAATGCGCCCAGCAGCGCACCAATCGCGGACCCCGTGCCGCCAAAAAGACTGGCGCCGCCGATGACGACCGCGGCAATTGCCTGCAGCATGAGGCTTGATCCTGCCGTCGCTTCTGAGTTGCCGATGTAAGAGACACTGACCAGCCCGGAAAACGATGCAAGCAGACCAGACAAGACATACGCCGACATACGCACGCGATTGACGGGAATTCCGATCACACGCGCCGACGAGCTGCTGCTGCCGATCGCGTAGAGCCAGCGGCCGGCCACGAGCTTGCGAAGGCAGACTTCGATGACGATCAGCAACACGGCACACCAAAGCACGTAGTTGGGCACGCCTGGAATGAGCGTTCCCGCGTCGAGGAGCCAGAAGTTCGGATCGGAGATCGGCAGCGAATGGCCGTCGGTCACGATGAACGAGAGGCTTCCGGCGATCGCGTAAGTGCTCAACGTCACGACGAACGGCGCCAGGCCGACGTAGGTCACCAGCGCTCCGTTGATGGCACCAATCAGCAGCCCGATGGACAGGCCAGCCGCACAGCTGACGAACGCACCGAAGCCGTGTGCCATGGCCAGGCCCGTGACCATGCCCGTCAGTGAAAAAACGGAGCCTACGGAAAGATCGATGCCCCCGGTAATGACGACAAGCAATACTCCGAACGCCATGATGACGAGCGGCGCGGACGCTTGCGCGACGTTAGACACGTTACCGACCGATAGCGCTGCCGGCACGATGAAGCCGACAGCCAGTTCCATCACGATGATGGCGATCGCGATAGCGATCTCGGTTCGGTAAAGGCTCAGCAAACGACTGCGGCCGCGTGGGCGTGATGCATCTGCGACTGGTTGAGTCACCGTCTTCATGTTCGTCTCCGTTAAGTAATCGAGCCGGCGTCTCATGCGCCGCTTTCAAATAGCGTTTTTTGCTGCCACTAGGTCTTAGGCCGCCATGCCGGTTGCATGCGCGAGTTCCGCCTCGTTGATCTGGTCCTCTTTCAAGATTGACGTTGGCCGACCGTCCGGATCGAACGCGAGCACGGTGTCACACAACTCGGCCAGCTCCACGTATTCGGTCGACCACCAGACGATAATTGCGCCTTGAGCCGCCATCTCGCGAATCAGTGTGTAGATCTCCCGCTTCGTGCCGATGTCGACACCACGCGTCGGCTCTTCCAGCACCAGTACCGTTGGTTTTAATTTGAGCCAGCGCGCGATCAGCAGCTTCTGTTGCGTTCCGCCGCTGAGAGTTGCGGGCAAGTCCCAAAGCGAGCCCGCACGGATGCTGAGCGCATGGAGCAGGTCGTGGCCATCGGTCACTTCGGCATCGCGCACGGTGCGTTTGCGTCCGATTACCCGTGCCGACGCGGCGAGGTTGTCGACGATCGGGAGGTTCGCAAGAATCCCCTTGTTGGCGCGGTCTCCCGAGACGAATCCGACGCCATCGCGCGCAGCGGCAGAGGGCCGCCGATAGGCGACCGCCATTCCATTGCGCGCGATTGACCACGCATTCGTCGACGAGACGCCGGTGAGGGCGTCCATTAACGCTTCCGGCCCGGCAGGCGGTCCGGCAAGCCCGAGAAGGGTGCCTGCGCCGATTTCGAGATCGATTCCCTCTGTTTGGATGCGCAACGTGTTGGGCGTGCCAGCCTGGGTGCCGGTGCTGCTATTTCGCCTTCGTTGGTCTCGCGGTGGCTGTTTCGTTGATCCCACGGCGGCCTGACCCATCTGGTCGACGATTTCAGCGTCGGTGATCGACGTCAGTGCCACCCGATCGACGGCGGTCTGACCGTTTCGAATGATTGTGCAGACGTCGGCAATTTGACGGATTTCTCGCATCCGATGCGAAACGAACAACACTGCGAGCCCCTTGTCGACCGTAAGCCGTCTAAGAACGGCAAAAAGCCGCTCCGTCTCGCCAGCAGTCAGGTTCGCGGTCGGCTCGTCGAGCAGAAGTAGAGACGCACCCGAGTCCAGCGCACGAGCGATCTCGACCAATTGCCGTTCATGCAGACTCAGATCCGCCACGAGCCGGTCGACGGCGGCATGCGCGAACGCAGGGTCGATTAGCGAAAGGGCATCGACGGCTATGCGGCGTGCCTCGCCTCCGTTGAACAGGCTCCATGCGCGATGACGCCGCGGCAGCGCGATGTTTTCAGCGACCGTCAGATGCGGCAGCAGCGCGAGCTCCTGATTGACGACCGCGATTGAGTTCTCGTCGGGCGTCTCAGCGCCTCCCGACGATGCACGGTTCCGTGCGAACTCGAGACTTCCCCCGTCGCGTTCGATCTGTCCAGAGATAATTTTGATGAGGGTAGATTTGCCGGCCCCGTTTCCGCCGAGAAAAGCATGCACCTCTCCTGCGGCGACCGACAGATCGAAGCCTTTGAGGACACTCGTCGGACCGTAACTCTTTACGATCCCGCGCGCGGCCATCAGGTAGGGCAGTTTGTTCACAGGAGCTCCTTCGTTCTTTCGGGTGTTCGGGCCTTCAGCACACAAAACAGATCACTTAGATAGATTTACTCTTGTCTCATTTCGCATTCCTAATGGCATACGATTGAGAACGGACGTTGTTAGATATTGCACCTGAAGTCGCCCGTCTTTGTTCAACGGTGCGTCAACGATCCGGACGCACCGTCCTCCTCTCTCGGCAAATCGAAAACCGGGTCACATCGTCCTTTGGATGTTCCCCCCGTCGCGACGAGGCGTTCGAGGAGCCCGCGGCCTCATCCAAGCCAGCCTTTGATGGTTTCGGCCATCACGTGGGTCGAAATGCCATAGCGATCGTGCAAGGTCGGTAACGCGCCCGCAGCGAGGAACTCGTCGGGCAATGCGATTTGCCGATACATCGGCGTGACGCCAGCCGTGAGCAGCGTGGTTGCGACAGCTTCGCCGAGGCCGCCGATCGTCGAATGGTTCTCGGCGACCACCACCAGGCGGCCCGTCCGTTTGGCTTCGCGCAGAATCGTCTCGGTGTCGAGCGGCTTGATGGTCGGCACGTGCAGCACGCCCACACCGACGTTGTCCGCCTCCAGCGCCTTCGCCACTTCCAATGCGCGCATTGTCATGATGCCCGAGGCGATGATCAGCACTTCCGCACCATCGCGCAGCAGCTTCGCCTTGCCGAGCTCGAAGGTGTAGTCGTATTCGTCGAGCGCGGCGGGGACGTTGCCGCGCAAGAGGCGCGCGTACACCGGACCCTTGTGCTCCGAAATTGCGGCCACCATTTGCTCGGTATCGAGCGCATCGCAGGGATCAATGACCGTCATATTCGGCATCGCGCGCATGACCGCGAGATCCTCGGCCGCCTGGTGGCTTGGGCCGTAGCCGGTCGTGAGGCCTGGCAGTGCGCAGATGATCTTCACATCGAGGTTGTCCTCGGCGATGGCCTGGTGCATGAAGTCGTATGCGCGGCGGGTGGCGAACACGGCGTAGGTCGTGACGAACGGTTGAGCACCTTCGTGCGCCATGCCGGCGGCCGCACCCATCAGCAACTGCTCGGCCATGCCCATCTGATAGTAGCGTTCAGGAAATTCCTTCCCGAAGATGTGCAGGTCGGTGTACTTGCCGAGGTCGGCAGTCATGCCGACCACGTTCTTCTTCTCCCGGGCCAACTGCGCCAACGCATGGCCGAACGGCGCGGAACGCGTAACTTGTCCTTCGCCTGCAATCGAGGCGATCATCGCCGAGGTCTTCAGACGCGGCTTTTTAGTGGTGGTATCGCTCATGCTTGTCTCCCTGCTTCGAGTGCTGCAAGCGCCAGTTGCCACTCGTGGGCATCGACGCGGATGAAATGGTTTTTTTCGCGTTCTTCGAGGAACGGCACGCCGCAGCCCATGCGCGTATCGCAGACGATGATCCTCGGCTTGGCCTCCGGATGATTGCGTGCGTTGTCGAAGGCCACTTTAACTGCATCGATATCGTTGCCGTCGATGCGTTGCGTGTACCAGCCGAACGCTTCGAGCTTTTCGACGAGCGGCTCGAACGCCATGATCTTCGACGAGGGACCGTCGGCCTGCTGGTTGTTGACGTCGACCATGGCGATCAGGTTGTCGAGCTTCCAGTGGGCCGCCGACATGAGGCCTTCCCAGATCGCGCCCTCATCGAGTTCGCCATCAGAAAAGAGCGTGTAGACGAAGGCGTCCGAGCCCTTGCGCTTGAGGCCAAGGCAGCGGCCCACCGCGATCGTCAGACCGTGGCCGAGCGAGCCGCCCGACATCTCCATGCCCGGTGTGTAGCTCGCCATGCCGGACATCGGCAACCGGCTGTCGTCGCTGCCGTAGGTTTCGAGTTCTTCCGGTGGCAGAAAGCCGGCTTCGAACAGCGCGGCGTAGAGCGCAATCGCATAGTGGCCATTCGAGAGCAAGAAGCGGTCGCGTCCTTCCCAATCGGGGTTCTCAGGCTGATAGCGCATCGCGCCGAAGTAGGAAACGGCCAGCACATCGGCGATGTCGAGCGCCTGGCCGATATAGCCTTGCCCCTGCACTTCGCCCATCAGCAAGGCGTTTCTGCGAATCCGATAGGCGCGCTCAGCGAGCGTCACCGCATCTGATGACGGACTGTTCATGGTGTCTCCTTGATTTGAAAGTAAGTCTTTGCAGCGGACGGTGTCAGCGATTGACGGTCTTGGCCGGCACGAGGAAAACAAGCCCGGCACCGATGACGATTACGACGGAGATAAAGATGAGCCCGGCCGTCGACTTACCGGTCAGGTCATTCAACCAGCCGACGATAGCCGGCGAGAAGAAGCCTGCGAGATTCGCGAAACAGTTCACCGCGGCGATACCTGCTGCCGCCGACATGCCACCGAGGAGCGCGGTCGGCAGCGACCAGAACTGTGAGGAAGACGCAAGGATGCCGGCGGCGGCCACGCTGACACACACCAGAGATGCAGCAACTCCGCCCAGCATCGGCAGCGTTGCGAAGCCTGCCGCCGCTACGAGCATCGGGATCGCCAGATGCAGACGCCGTTCGCGATGACGGTCGGCGCTGGCGCCCACCAGCGGCAGCGCAATGATGGCGCAGAAGTACGGAATGGCCGTGAAGATGCCCACCCACAGCGGATCGGCGACACCCGACTTGCGGATGATGGTCGGCAGCCAGAAGGTCAGGCCATACTGACCGAGCACGACGCAGAAGTAGATCGAGGCCATCAGCCACAGACGACCATCGCCGATGAACGACCTGATCGACACATGGGCGACCTTGTGCGCGTTGTCGTCGGCGACGTTGCGCGAGAGCAGCGCCTTCTCCGCGTCGGTGAGCCACTTGGCGGCCGCAATGCCGTTGTCGAGGTAGAAGAGGATCGCGACACCGAGGAAGAGCGACGGCAGCGCCTCGAGCATAAACAGCCACTTCCAGCCCGCGAGGCCGTGCACACCATTAAACGCATGCATGATCCATCCGGACAGCGGTCCACCGACAATGCCGGCAAGCGGAATTGCCATGAAGAAGAGTGAGAGCGCCTTGGCGCGCCGTGCTGCGGGAAACCAATAAGTCAGGTAAAGAATGACGCCTGGTGCGAACCCTGCCTCGGCCACGCCCAATAGAAAGCGCAGGAGATAGAAGGTGGTGGGCGATTTGACGAAGACGAAGCAGGCAGAAATGACCGCCCACGTCAGCATGATGCGGGCGAGCCAATTGCGTGCGCCCAGTTTGTGCAGGAGGATATTGCTCGGCACCTCGAAGAGGAAATAACCGATGAAGAAAATCCCCGCACCGATGCCATAGACGGTGTCGCTGAATCGCAGGTCGTTGAGCATCTGCAGTTTCGCAAAGCCCACGTTGACGCGATCCAGATACGCGCCGAGATAGCAGATCATCAGGAACGGTATCAGGCGCCGCCCGACTTTCGCATACGTTTTTACTTCAAAGCTCGCCAAATCGGCGACAGACGTGACTTCGCCCGACGCCGACGGCGCAGTGGACTTCGCTTTCATGAGTGTCTCCTGCCGGATCGCCCCGAGTTGTCCCGGGTGCATTGGTGACTCATCCGCCACGATCGTGGCGGACGTCGTTCTTAGTGAATCAACATGCCGCCGTTGACATCGAGCGTGATGCCGGTGAGATAGGCCGACAGGTCGCTCGAGAGGAAGAGGCAGGCGTTTGCGACGTCGGCTGCATCGCCAAGCCGGCCGAGCGGAATGCCCTTGATGACGTCGGCGCGCATCTCGGCCGTGAGTTTGTCGCCCGTGATATCGGTCTGGATCAGGCCCGGAGTGATCGAGTTGACGCGGATGTTGTCCGCCCCGAGTTCACGCGCCATCGCACGAGCGAGGCCCAGCACGCCGGCCTTAGCGGCACTGTAGTGGGGACCGCCGAAGATGCCACCGCCGCGTTGCGCGGAAACCGACGACATGCAGACAATACTGCCGCTCTTTTGCTTTCTCATCTGCGGAATGACCGCCTGTGACATATAGAGCGTGCCGCGCAGGTTGACGTCGACGACCGCATCGAAGTTGGCCGCTTCGATGTCCATCGTCTTCAACGGTTGGGTGATGCCCGCGTTGTTGATCAGGCCGTCGACGCGGCCATACTTCTCGATGACCGCCTTCGCCGCTGCCAGGCATGCTTCCTTGTCGGTCACGTTGCAGGCGAGGCCGAGATGATCTTCGCCGAGGTCGCGGGCGGCGCTTTCGGCATCTTCCTTCCTAAGGTCCAGGATCACGACTTTTGCGCCCTGCGCGGCGAGCGCTTTGGCCGTGGCCTTGCCGATACCGCGCGGCGAGGCCGCACCTGTGACGATTACCACTTTGCTGTCGAGCAACATGTTTGTCTCCATCGATCGTGTTAGTTGGTAGACGCAGTTTCAGCGCTTCAACCATCGCGATCAATGCAGTTTGGCTCAACTATTGCTGAAAAATTTTCAGGTGTCGGAGGACTCGCGTTTCAGGTGAGGCCGGCGCGTCTTGACGTTACGACGCAGGACGGCTGATCTCCTCTTCGACCCACGCCAGAAACCTGGCGACACGCGGCAAGTCGGCGTTCTGGGACGGGTAAACCAGATGATGGGCGCCGACTTCCACCGCGAAGTCGCGATCGAAGACCTGCACGAGCGTTCCTCGCCTGAGATGGACCGACGCGAGCATCGTACTTTCGAGCGCGATGCCGTGCCCGAGCGCCGCGGCTTCGAGCGACATGTACGAACGGTCGAAGGAGAAGTCGAATGCTTTGCGGGCCACAGCCACGCCGAACTTTCCGAACCATTGCTTCCACTGCACGCAGCCCGACGACGCGATGAACAGCTCAAGTCAGCATTTTATGACGAACCCTACGGGCAAACGCTGCCTATCCTCGTCGTGCGATGAAACAGGTTCAGCCTCGATCTCGCCCCTGGCCTCCCCGCACTTCCGTCGGTCCGAAGGATTCCGTTGTACGGTGCGACAGGAAGGCCACCTTTGCAAGGCGCGGACTATTGTTGCGGGATTCGGACAGAGTTTGCACAAAAGAAGCGGCAAGAGCCAGAACCAACAGCTCCACCGGAGCTATCAGGTCCTTTGATCTCTTACCGAGTGAATTGCCCTGTTGCGACCTTCCAGGCTTGAAGATCGTTGTCGTCGATCCAGCTTGCGGCAAGCTCACACGCCGCGCGTGCAGCCGCAGTCACGACGTCGCCTCGTTTGATCGTGATCTCAACACTGCTGTCCCCGTCCTCTGCAGCAATGTCACCCTCGCGGGGACGCGAAAACGAGATGCCCGTCTCGACCAATAACTTGATCAGATCGTCGCGCGAATTGAGCGGATCAAACTGATCGAGGTTCACCGGGACCACGCGATCCGCGTCCGAGAATGCGGCCAGTCCCGCGCGCAGGTTCAATTCTTTGTCATTCATTGCGTTTTCCTGTGTTCCGGCGCGACAGGCGCCGGGAAGCGATTAGATTCTTTCAGCTACGCGTGCAGCGACGGATGTGCTTCTCATTGCCCCGTCTTATGCGCGGCGACGCCAGCATAGTAGCGAGCCACTTCTTCGACCACACGCTGCTTCTCGGCTTGCACATAGATCGTTGTGGTCTGCAGTGAAGCATGGCCCAGGATCTTCTGCACGACATCGACCGGGACTTCATCGGCGACTGACTGAGTACCGAAGGTGTGGCGAAACGCGTGGGCGTTCGCCTGCCCGAGCCGCATCCGTTCATCGAGGCTCAAGTCGTCCATCGTCTCAACCAGTTCGGTGAGCATCCGACTGATCAACCGGTTCAGTCCGTCAGCGGTGTAGCCCGCCTCATTCGCATGTTGCCCATCCCCGCCCTCCCCGGCTCGATGTCACCGCCGTGACGCGTCGGTCCATGGAATGATGACGGGGCCAAGCAGCGGCCCATTCTGATTGTCTTCTTCGGCCGCGCCATCGAAATCTTGAGCCCGGTCGGCCCAGTGCGCACGTAGCGCGCTCAGCGTCACCGCGCTCACCGGCACTGTGCGCTCACGTCGGCCCTTGCCGACAATCGTCAGCTCCCACACAGGTCGCTCGAGCGTCCCATACGACGAAGGGCGCAAATTTTCGCGCCGGGCGCTCGCCGCTTCTTCGCGCCGCAGGCCCGAATCGCCCATCAACAGAATCGCCGCGCGCACCGCGCGCCACTGCGCAGTGGATCGGCTATCGCCCGCTTCCGCCGACCGCGCATCGAGCTCACCGCGCAGCTTACGCCACAGCTCAGCGGGCAAGGCGCGCTCGATTTTCATCGCACGCTCGCGCTTGATCGCAACCGGATCGTTGACGGCCTTCCACGGATTGCCAGCCAGATACCGCACATCGACCCACCAGGTGAACGCCGCTCGCAGGGCTCGCACCGCGTAACGCTGGGACTCGCCAGAAAGCTCCCCGCTTGCGAACGGGCGCCAGCGCGGCGAGTTCCGGGTGAAGCGCTCACCGACAAAGCGTGGATCCGGGCTTTTCAGGAAATCCTTGTACGCCTCGCAGTCGTCGACTCGCAGGTCACTCAAGGCCTTGCCGCGCAGCACCACCGCCCACAACAGGAACCGCTCGAGCTCCTTGGTATACGCCCGCAGTGTTTTGGGCTGATCGCGATAACGGTTCAGGTACGCGCGCACCGCATCGAGGTCGTGCTGCGTCTGGATATAACAGAAGGCGGTTGATCGGTTCTCGCGGTCGGCACCCGACAGCGCGTGCGGCACTGCAAGTCGCTCCAGCGGTGCCAAAATAACTCGCGGCTGATCTGAACCCCTCGGACCGGATTCCGTCACATTTGAGTTGTGCAGATCGAGCCTTGAGACGACCTCGACAAGCTCCGCCGCCACGAGCGTTACACCCTCCTGCTCAACCGAGTCGACATCCGCGTCGACCGTCAGACCGAGCGCACTCTGCTGACGCCGCAACCAGCTCACAATCGCGCGTGCCCGGCCCGGACCAATGCGCGGGATCGAGCTCCACCAGCTGGCGCCGCGCCGGTTGCAGAACGCAACGAGCTCACCCAGCGTCGTGATCCCCTCCCCTTTCAGACGCCGGGCCACGCGCGGCCGTAACCAGGCGCCGATTGCGTGATCCGGATGCGGCGAGGCTGCCGCCAACTGCGCGGCCTCGGTGACCATCCGAAAGGTCACCGCGGTCAGCTTCGGTTGGCCATGCCGCTTGATGGAGGCGCGCAGGTGCTCGGCGAGTACCGTTGAGCCGTGGGCGATCGCAAGTTGCACCAGCGTGTCGAGCATCCTGGCGAGGTGTCGGTCCATCGCACCAGCCGTCGCCGCGTGCGAATCAGCGTCAGAATCAGCGTCAGAATCAGCGTCAGAATCAGCGTCAGAATCAGCGTCAGAATCAGCGTCAGAATCAGCGTCCGGATCGTAGTAGGTACGCGCGATCACTGCGGGCGCGATGCGCTCCACATACGCGCGCAGTGCCGTGAAATCCTTCGTCGTATAGCCGCGCTCGACGGTGAGCTTCTCCGGGGTGGGGGTCGGGCCAATCGAGCGTTCAGTCATCGCCGCCCTCCTCGCCGTCCGATGCCATCGGCGACTTCGGCGACTTTGGCGGTTGCGGCCGGAACCCCTGCAGCTCAGCATGCGCCTGCGCCATGAACACCTCCGGCCAGGTCCCGCACAGAATCTCGAAAGGAATCCGCGCGTCAAGCAGGCGCGCGGCGAGCCGTACGTCATCCAGCTGCTCGCCCCACAGCGCCCGCTGCACCAGCACCACGGCACCGCATTCCGCAAGGTCTTCGAGCACGGGTGTGAAATCGGGGTGGTGAAGTACGGCCGGCCCGTACGTCTGGGCGAGCACGGTGAACACCGCGAGTTCGATGCGGGTCGGTTTGAGCGGCGGGGGCACCCACGTGCCGAGCACAATCCGCAGCTTGGCGTTCACGGTAGCGGCCGCCAGCTGGCGCCTGCGCGTGATCGCCTGGTCGAGCGCCAGCACCACGCGCGCGACCGCGGCGTCGGAGAATTCGGCAAACTCGTCGTCACCGTCCGCAAAGTCCTGTGCCACGGGCCCCTGCCCTCTTTGGTAAATCAGAATAGGCCAATTTTACCCCGCAAACGTCATCCCGATAATACGATTTATCAGGCATGCGAACTAAATCGACGACGGGTTACTTGCGCAGGCATGATCCGGCAAGAATCCGAACGGATCTCGCTTTGCGACCCCACGTCAGTCGACCGGGAAAGATTTGGACGTCCGCTTTCGAGCCAACGACAGTCATCGATTTCCCTACGCCACTGTAGCGGTCTGCGCGACGAGTAAGTC
>NZ_FCON02000178.1 GCF_001544535.1 Caballeronia choica
CTCGCACCGCCATTGGTTGTCTGGGCATTGCTGCACGGGCAATGGCAATGGGCGTTTCTGATCGTCGGCGTGCTGGGGATAGCCTGGAGCGCGCTGTGGATGCTGCTGTACAAGCATCCGCGTCATCAGAAGCTGCTGAGCGACGCTGAACGGGATTACATCCTCAGTGGGCAGGAGGCAAAGCACAGCGACGGCGGCGCGCCCAAGCGAAGCTGGACCGATATGCTCGGAAGCCGCAATTTTTGGGCGATCGGCATTCCACGGATTCTGTCCGAGCCGGCCTGGCAGACGTTCAATGCATGGATTCCGCTATACATGATGACCGAGCGGCACATGAACCTGAAGGAAATTGCGTTGTTTGCATGGATGCCCTTTCTGGCTGCGGACATTGGTTGCGTGCTCGGCGGCTACCTCAGTCCGCTGTTTCATAAGTACGCGAAAGTCTCGCTGTTCACGTCGCGCAAGATGGTCTTCGTGTTCGGTGCACTTTGCATGGTCGGGCCGGCATGTGTCGGACTGGTGGCCAGCCCTTACGCGGCGATTGCGCTGCTGTGCGTCGGCGGCTTCGCCCATCAGACCTTGTCGGGTGCGTTGTATGCGATTACGTCCGACGTCTTCGGCAAGAACGAAGTCGCCACTGCCACGGGCATGGGCGGCATGGCGGGTTACCTGGGCGCTGCGGCATTCACGGCGTTGTTCGGCGTTTTGGTCACGCAGGTCGGTTATAGCCCGCTGTTTGTCGTACTCGCGGTGTTCGATATTATCGCGGCGTGTGTGGTGTGCTGGCTGGCGAGAAGCGGCGACCGCATGCTCGAGCCGCAATTGGTGGCAGTGAGTACTGGGATAAAGTAAAGAGTGGGAGTTAGCTCCGGTAGCTCAGGGCGCCGGCTAGCTTGTCAGGCGGCGCCACGGGCGCCGCCTTGCATTTCATGCCGTTCAGCGATGGTGTCTTTGTGATCGAGCCGTTCCGAGCCAGTGCCGTCATAAGCTTGGCTGTTGGGAAGTCACATGAGTCGACAGACCACGATATCCGCGTCCATCGAATTTACATAGAGACAGTGAAAATTGGGGTACGAACGAGCACGGTAGGCGCACAATCCGAAGCGGAAGCGATCGTGCGGGTGAAAGACATCATCAGCAGCTTGATCGCGAGCACCGTGCGCCGGCTTTGATAAAACGGCATGCCGCGGTAGATCGCTGCGACTTCTTCACGGCTCAGAGCACGTGAGTGCACTGTGGCAGGTTTGATCACGGCGCCGCGCAGAACAGACGCCGGGTCCGCATCGGCTCGCTGGGTGATAACCGCGTACTGGAAGACGGTCGAAATGTACTGGCGCAGCTTTATCGCCACAGCGGGCGATCCACGCTCTTCGACCCGCTCCATAAGCCTGAGTACCTGGCTGGCAGTAACTAACCGCATCGGCAGCGGACCGATAAACGGGTATGCGTCTGCTTCGATCATGCGGGATACCTCAAGGTGGTGGCGGGGCATCCAGAGTCTCTTCTCCTTGTTGAGCCATTCGTCAGCGACGGCTTTAAAGGTTCACGCGCCTCCTCGACGGTTTGGGCGATTTCTCTGCGGCGTGCTTGCGCCGGATGCGTACCTTTCCTGACCAGTGCGCGCGCGTTATCCCTCGCCAGCCGAGCCGCATGCAGGCTGACTTTCGGGTATTCACCGATCGCGAACACGTTCTCCTTCCCTGCGATCCGGTAGCGGTATCGCCACAGCTTCGAGCCATTCGGCTTCACCTCAATATAGAGACCATTCGAGTCGGCAAGTTTGATAGGCTTGGACGCTGCTCTGGCCTGCCTGATCTTTATGTCGGTGAGCGCCATGAATCGACGTGGAGACGTCGCGAATGATACCCTCTTGCACACCCGCTTTTTTCCGGACGGAGGCGTTTTCCGGCGAACGGCTGCGAACGTCATGGAAGCTGGAAAGGCAGGCTGGGCAAGCATCCAAACCTATTGAACGGACTAGCGCGAACCGCTACGAACACTATGCTTCGACACATCGTCATGTGGAAACTACCTTGTGAGAACCCAGTCTGAATCCTTGTTGTATAAGGGTTTGTTGTTCGTGAACTCTGTTTGATACCCGCTCTGATACCCGCTTTTTCGGGTTCTGTCGCAGTAAGGCAAGCGGGACAAGCAAAGGCGATATGCGAAAGATGGCTTATGAAACCAACAAGTAAAATTGGCGGGCGGCAGACAGCGGGGTGTTGCCCGAACATTGCACCTGTCCTTTCTTGATCATGTGCATCAATTCGATGCCACTCAGAATGACGCGCGCGCAGTTGAAATCCTTGAACCGAGCATTGGTCGGGTTCGGCGTTTGATGGCCCGATGGTCCTGCTCCACGATGTTGTTCAAATACTTGATCTGACGAACCTTGATGGGCATCTCGCGCTCGGCATTCACCGCGTTAAGCGCAGCCAGATTGGAGCCGCTTTTGTCGATGGTCACCGTCTCGGGCGAACCGTTCTGACCGATTGCCTTTTCGAAGAAGCGCTGCGCGGCAGCCTTGTCCCGCTTGGCTCTGAACAGAAAGTCAATGGTGTTGGCCGCCTTATCCACTGCGCGGTAAAGATACTTCCACGAGCCCTTGACCTTGATATATGTTTCATCAACCCGCCAGCTCTTGCCGACCGGACGCTTGTGCTTGCGAAACGTCTTTTCAAACAGCGGCACCAGCTTGATGACCCAGCGATGTACCGTCGAATGATCGACGCCAATGTCGCGCTCAGCCAGCATTTCCTCAAGATTGCGAAGACTCAGCGAGTAGGCCACGTACCACCGCACGCACAGCAGCATCACTTCAAGCGGATAGTGCAGCCGCTTCAGAACCTTGGCGATGCCCGGAGCAAGCGTAGTTCGTGGCGTCAGTGTCTTCATCATCGTGCGGCCGAAGCGTTTTCCCCAGTCTCGAATTTTACCTCCCCCGCGTTAATGCGACAGAGCCAATGCGGCCTCGATCAATACGAGGTTCGTCGCTGGCAGGGGTGGTACCGTCACATCACACTGGCATTGCTGGCGCACGCGGTGCTTGCTGCCCTGAGGGCACAGGCCAAAAAAAACAGCTGAAGGTTCACTGCCGTTCAGCGTTCAGGAGATCCGCCGACTACTGTGTCGACTGATATGGGGAACGCTCCACTCCATTGAGCATGTGATGTCGTGGTCAATGTGGCGGCGTCGACATCAATACCGCGCCCAGCAATGTCATTACCGACGACGCGGCGGCGTGCCTCCGGCATATCTAGTGGGTAGCGGCCCGGCAGAACTGAATCTACCCCCGCCTTGATCGTCACGCGGTTAGGGTCGCTAGAGAGACCGATTCACGGCCGAATTCGACGTTCTGCTACAAAAGCGGCGCGACAAGGTCGCCGCCAAACGCTTCTTCAAGCGCGTGTTGCGTTCGCCATGTGCCGCGCAAGATCGTCACCGATCAGTTGCGCAGCTATCCGGCGGCAAAAGCCGAGATCCTGGAGCTTGCGAACGTGAAGCATGTGTTCGTCAAAGCGGCTGCTCGGTTGAACACGGCACTTGCGCCCCCGCAGTCCATCCGCATCTTCTGAATTCGGCATCAAGGGAGCCCCGTTGTCTTAGCTCCATTTATTCAACATGCTACCCGCACTTGCGCCGGCTTCTGTCGTCACGACTTTCCATTTGCCCCGATCCACTCGCGAAACAGGTTGACCTTGTGCTGATGCGCGAGGCAATCCGGGTAGACGAAGTAATAGCGCGCGCCCGTCGTGAGTACGATATCGAACGGCATCGCGAGGCGCTTCGAGGCGATATCCTCACTCACGAGCGAACAGTCGCTGATCGCGACACCGAATCCCTGCGCCGCGGCGTTCGTCGCAAGGTCGAGCGTTTCAAAACTCTGCCCGAGATCGGCATCGATTTCGGGTGCCTGCGCATGGGCGAGCCAAATCTTCCAGTCGCGATGGTCACGCGTCGGGTGCAGAAGCGTATGCCTGGCAAGATCGGCCACGCTGTCGAGCGGATTGGCCTCCAGCAGCGACGGCGCGCAAACGGGCGTCAGTTGTTCGTCAAAGAGCGCTACCGAATGAACGTCGGCGCCTGGCGACGAGCCATAAATGATCGCCGCATCGAACGGTTCAACCTGGAAATCGACGTCGTGCTGCCATGTGGTAGTGAGCTGCAACTGGATGTCAGGATACTCGGCCTGAAAGCGCATGATCTTCGGCAGGATCCAGCGCATCAGGCAGGTGGGTACCTTCAGCGCGAGGTCGGTGCGCTGCCGGGTTAGCCGCAGCGAAATCTCTTCGATCCGCGAGAAGCTGTCTTGAACTGCCGGCAATAACTGTTCGCCTTCGATCGTCAGCACGAGCCCCTTCGCATGCCGCGTGAAAAGCGGAAAACCGTAGTATTCCTCAAGAGTCTGAATCTGGCGGCTCACGGCCCCTTGCGTCAGACAGAGATGATCTGCGGCACGCGTGAAACTGCGGTGGCGCGCCACCGTTTCGAAAATTTGCAGCGCGTTCAGCGGTGGCAGGCGGCGCATCGTCTTCCCTTCTAGCATTTGAAAAATTCATGACGGCCGGGCGGTGCGTCCCGGTCGTACGGCTTCATATCATATATCCGACCAATAACAGATAGAGATCCGCGTTTACTCTGAAGGTATTGTTGTCGATGGCAGCCATGAGCACTGGACATGACGAGCATGCAAATTCATCGGTTGCGGGCCACGCGCTACGGAACAAGAATGCACGAGCACGCAAACTTCGGAGCCAAGCATGTCCCAGCAATCGATCAACGCACAGGCGTCGCATGAACTCTCCTGAAAACGCCTCGCTCTTCGCCCACGCGGGCGAACACCGCCAGCTCCGGACGGCCACCACGCAGACCTGCGGCGAAGCACTCGTGAGGCTGCTTGAACACTACGGTGTCGAACTGGTGTTCGGCATTCCCGGCGTCCATACCGTCGAGCTGTATCGTGGGCTCGCGGCATCGACACTGCGTCACGTCACACCACGCCACGAGCAGGGCGCAGGTTTCATGGCCGACGGTTATGCGCGCGTTACCGGCAAGCCCGGCGTGTGCTTCATCATCACCGGGCCGGGAATGACGAATATTGCGACCGCGATGGCGCAGGCTTACGCCGATTCGATCCCGATGCTCGTGATTTCCAGCGTCAACGCCACGCACCAGTTGGGCAACGGCGCTGGCCGCCTGCACGAACTGCCGTCGCAGCACGGCGTATTCGCCGGGCTCACCGCGTTCTCCCACACGCTGCTGAATGCGGACGAACTGCCGCAGGTGCTGGCCCGCGCGTTCGCGGTGTTCGGGAGCGAGCGGCCACGACCGGTTCACATCGAAATTCCGCTCGACGTGATCGTCGCGCCCGTTCGCGGGATGACATTCGGCGCGCCGGTGCTTCCCGCGAAGCCAACTGGCGCGCCGACCGCACTCGACGAGGCCGCCGGCTTGCTCGCTGGCGCGCGGCACCCGCTCCTCCTGGTCGGTGGCGGGGCCATCGAGGCAGCCACCGAATTGCGCGCGCTGGCCGAACGCTTGCAAGCGCCGGTGGCGCTGACGATCAACGCGAAAGGCCTGTTGCCGCGCGGTCATGCGCTATCAATCGGCTCGACTCAGTCGCTTCCCGCGACGCGCGCATTGGTGCGCGAGGCCGACGTGGTGCTCGCGGTCGGCACCGAACTTGGCGAGACCGATTACGACGTGGTGTTCGACGGCGGGTTCGCGATCGACGGCAAGCTTGTCCGGATCGACATCGACGCCCAGCAGGCAATGCGAAATTTCCCGCCCGATGTGGCGATCGCGGCCGACGCGAAGCTCGCGCTTGCGGCGCTCGACGCAAGGCTCGCCGCGCGGCCGCTGCCGCTGCGCGAGGCCGGCTGGGGCGCGCCGCGCGTGCGCGCCGTGCGCGCCGCGGTCAATGCCAGTTACGACGGGCCGATGCGCTCGCAGGCCGCGCTCCTCGATACGGTGCTGGACACCCTGCCCTCTGCGGTCATCGTCGGCGACTCGACGCGCCCGGTCTACGCCGGCAATTTCGCATTCGAGGCGGCAGAACCCAGGTCGTGGTTCAACTCGTCCACGGGCTACGGCACGCTGGGCTACGGGTTGCCGGCCGCGATCGGCGCCCGGCTTGCGAGCGACAACCGGCCCGTGATCTGCCTGATCGGCGACGGCGGCCTGCAGTTCACGCTGCCGGAACTGGCTAGCGCTGTCGAAGCCGGAGTGCCGGTGATCGTGCTGCTGTGGAACAACCGGGGCTATGCCGAAATCAGGAAACACATGGTCGAGCGCGATATCGAGCCGATCGGCGTCGACATCTACACGCCGGATTTCCTCGCGCTGGCGCGCGGCTTTGGCTGCTGCGCCACAACGGCCGAGACACCGTCCCTGCTCGCGAACGAACTGAAGCAGGCCGCAACTCGCCGCGTGCCCACGCTGATCGAAATCGACGAACAGAAGTGGTTCGACAATGTGTCGGGGGAGCCGGCATGAACGCGCCGAACAACACGCGGTTCCTGGCCCAGCACTATATCGACGGCCGTTGGGTTGACGGCGCACTGGGCCGGACGATTGCCGTGATCAACCCGGCGACCGGGGCCCACCTGGCCGACGTGGCCGCAGGCACCGCAGACGACGTCGAACTCGCGGTGACCAGCGCAGCCCGCGCGTTCCCCGCGTGGCGGCAAACGACCGGCACCGAGCGCGCACGCTACCTGCGTGCAATCGTGACGGAAGTCGAAGCGCGGCGCGAGCGCCTCGCGATGCTGCAATCGCTGAACAACGGCAAGCCGCAGGAGGAGGCGCACATGGACGTCGACGACGTGATCGCAACGTTCCGCTATTACGCCCAGCTCGCCGAGCGGCTGGACGACGCGACCACCGAAGAAGTCAGCGTCCCCAGTGCCGAGCACCGTGTACGGATTCGCCGCGAACCATGCGGCGTGGCCGCCCTGATCGTACCGTGGAACTTTCCGATGGTGACGACCGCGTGGAAGCTCGCCCCGGCGCTTGCGGCGGGGTGCACCGTCGTGCTCAAACCCTCCGAAATCACGCCGCTGCCCGAGCTCGAACTGGCGTCGGCCATCGCATCGGTCGGCATGCCGGCGGGTGTTTTCAATGCGGTGACCGGTACCGGTGCCGACGTGGGCGCGCCGCTCGTCGCGCATCCGGGGGTCGCGAAAGTGTCCTTTACCGGCAGCACGGGGGTCGGCCAGACGGTGATGAAAACTGCCTCCGACACGCTGAAGGGTGTGAGTCTCGAACTCGGGGGCAAGTCGTCGATCATGGTGTTCGACGATGCGGACCTCGACCTTGCGGTCGAGTTGGTCGAGGCGGGCGGCTTTTTCAACAGCGGCCAGATGTGCTCCGCGACGAGCCGGGTGCTGGTGGCGCGCGAACTCGCGCCGACGTTGCTGGCGAGGCTCGTCAAGCGCGTGGGGCAGATCGTGGTCGGCGACCCGTTTGCGTCCGGCGTGCAGATGGGACCGCTTGTGAATCGTGCCCAGCTCGAAAGGGTGCGCGGTCATATTGAACAGGGTATTGCAGACGGTGCGCGACTCATAACCGGCGGCGGCCGGCCAGCCGGTGTGCCGGAGCAGGGCTTTTTCATTGCACCGACGATTTTCGCCAACGTGCCGTCGACCAGCGCTTTGTGGCGTGATGAGATTTTCGGTCCGGTCCTGTGCTTCCGCGAGTTCGACACCGAACAGGAAGCCGTTGAACTCGCCAATGACAGCGAGTACGGGCTGGTGGCGACCGTCGTCACCGCCGACGAGGCACGCGGCGAACGGGTCGCCCGCGCGCTGGAGGCCGGCGTGGTGTGGGTCAACGCGCCGCAACTGATCTATCCGCAGACCTCTTGGGGCGGATACAAGCGCAGCAGCATCGGGCGCGAACTGGGCCCGTTCGGGCTCGCCGCCTTCCAGGAAATCAAGCAGGTACTTACGCGTCGTCAGGCTAATTAGCCAGTCTACTTAAAAGGATTTGCAATGAAGCACATAACCAATCCGACAACGCCTTCAACCAGCCGCTCGGCGGCAACCGGATGCCGCGCTTCGCGGGCCCGGTGACGATGATGCGCCTGCCGACCGCGACGTCGGCGCAGGGGCTCGATGCATGTTTCGTCGGCGTACCGCTTGACACCGGCACGGCGAACCGGTCGGGCCGCGCGCGATCCGCGCTAAATCGTGTTTGCTGCGCCCATACAACATGACGGCCCGCGCATCGCCGTACGTCAGCATGCAGGTGGCCGACATTGGCGACGTCGCGATCAACACGTTTAACTTGCAGAAGAGCAGGACATTGTCACCGAAGCGTACGACGAAATCCTTGCGCAGTGCTGCGTGCCGCTGACGATGGGCGGCGACCATGCGATCGTGCTACGACCTTGCGCGCGATGAAGAAGAAATACGGCCCGGTAGGAGTGGTTCATATCGACGCGCATGCGGACGTGAACGTTCGTGCAGGTGGAGGAGTGTTGGTGCAAGTCGATCACGCCCATCATGGACGAGGTGCGCACGAAACTGGGCAAGGTCCCGGTGTATCTGACCTTCGACATCGACGGCCTGGATCCGAGTTTCGCACCCGGCACGGGCACGCCAGAAATCGGCGGCCTGATGATCTGGCAAGCGCTTGAAATCATCCGTGGCTTGCCGTGGGCTGGATATCGTGGGCTGCGACCTTGTGGAGATTCGCCGCCGTACGACCCGCCCGGCAATACGGCAGTGGTCGGCGCGAACCTGCTGTATGAAAGGTTGTGTGCTGCCGAAGGTTAAGTACCGCGTCGTGAACGCGCGAATCCAGGCACGGCGGAATTTCACCCCGTGCTCCGCTTCGCTCCGTCCAGGCTAAGGTCCACGCTATGTGCACTCACATCTCGCTGCCTAAAACAAAAAGAAACCAAACCATCAGCGCATGCACTCTCGTCATGAAGTGCATGCCGATATTTCGCTTGTGATGCCCTTCGTCCAGTCATAGAGTCGGTACATACGCAACGACGTTCAAGCACTCATCTGGCGCATAGATTGGATAACTAACGAAACCACCCATGGAGATGGCAATGAAAGATTTTAGCTCGACACGACGACAAGCTCTCAAGACGATCGGTGCAGCAATCATTCTCGGCATGACCGCAGTGCGCCGGATGAGCAGACCTACGCACACAAGGTGATTGCCACACGCACGACGCATTGAACCGATTTCGCTTACCGATCATTCGACAGAGGAAAGAGCCATGACCGCTTCAAACCAGAACGCCACCCGCGTGCTGCATCTCTTCAAGACAGCCAGAGTCACCTTCGCACTCGCTGGTGTTACCGCGATGTTCGCATTCGCGCCTTCCGCACGCGCCGACGCGCTCGATACGATTGCGCAATCGGGCGTGGTCCGGATCGGCGTGTTCGAAGACTACCCGCCGTTCGGCTCGATCGGCTCGGACATGAAACCGCAAGGCTATGACATCGACGTCGCCAACCTGATCGGCAAGTCGCTCAACGCGAAGGTCGAACTCGTCCAGGTGACGGGTGACAACCGCATGGCCTACCTCGCCGACCACAAGGCCGACATGCTGCTCTCCGTCGGCCAGACGCCGGAGCGCGACAAGGTGATCGACTTCTCCCAGCCATACGCCCCGTATTACCTCGCGGTATTCGGCCCGAAGACGCTAGTCGTGAAGAATGCGAACGACCTCGCCGACAAGACGGTTTCGGTCGCGCGCGGCACGCTCGAAGACCTGAGCGTCACCAAGGTCGCGCCAGCGAGCGCCACGATCAAGCGTTTCGACGATCCGAATGGAGCGATCTCCGCCTTCCTTTCCGGACAGGCGCAGTTGATGGTGGTCGGCAACGACGTCGGTGCGACGATCCTCGCGCGTCACCCGGCGAACGATCCGGAGCAGAAGTTCGCGCTGTTCAGCTCGCCGGATCACGTCGGCCTGAACAAGAACGAGCCGCGCCTGCAGCAGAAGGTCAATGAAACGATTGCCCGCGCCCGCAAGGACGGCACCATGAACGCGATTTCCGAGAGGTGGCTGCGCGCGCCGCTGCCGGCCAATCTCTGATGACCGGCTCTCCTGACCGACCTCCCTTAACCATAAGCAACCCACCATGACCTATGCATTTGATTTCAGCGGCTTCGGCTTCTACGCGGGCATGCTCGCGCGGGGCGTCGGCGTCACCCTTGGGCTGACCGCCGTATCGACCGTGCTGGGCGGGCTGGTCGGTATCGCGGGAGCCAGCATTAGCGTCGCCGGGCCGCGCTGGGCCCGCGCGCTGCTCGCCACGTACGTCGAGCTGATTCGCAACACGCCGTTTATCGTGCAGCTGTTCTTTGTGTTCTTCGGGTTGCCGGCGTTGGGCATTCGGATTGACGAATTACAAGCGGCGACGCTTGCGATGACGGTCAATCTCGGCGCGTATGCGATCGAGATCGTCCGGGCCGGGATCGACTCGATTCCGCGTGGTCAGGTGCAGGCCGCGCAGGCGCTCGGCTTGCAGGGAAGCCAGGTATTCCGACATGTCGTGCTGCCGCAGGCGGTCGCCAACGTGTTCCCAGCGTTGCTCAGCCAGGTGCTGATCGTAATGCTCGGCTCGGCGGTGGTGTCGCAGATCTCAGTGCCCGATCTGACTTACGCGGCGAATTTCATCCAGTCGCGTAACTTCCGCTCGTTCGAGAGTTATCTGATCGTCACCGTGACGTATCTGTTTCTGTCGATCGTCTTGCGGCAATTGCTGAATCGTCTGGGCCGAGGCCTGTTTGCTGGGCGCACACTGCGCACGCCCGATGCGCGGCCTAAGTTGTGGACGCGGTTGGTCTGGCGTCGCACGCAGATTCTGACAACGGAGCGCTTGTAATGACTGAATTCACGCTGTGGGATATCGCGCGCAATCTGCTGCTTGCCGCGCGCTGGACCGTGCTGCTTTCGCTGATCGCCTTTGTGTGCGGCGGGGCGGTCGGACTTCTGCTGCTGGCCATGCGCGTGTCGCCGTTGCCGTGGCTGCGCCGGGTGATCACGCTCTATGTCGAGCTTTTCCAGGGCACGCCTTTGCTGATGCAACTGTTCGTCGCGTTCTTCGGTTTGCCCCTGCTCGGCGTCGAGGTTTCGCCGTGGGTTGCCGCCACGGTCACGCTGACGCTCTACACCAGCGCCTATCTTGTCGATATCTGGCGCGGCTGCGTCGAAGCGGTCCCGCGCGGGCAGTGGGCCGCAGGCGCGAGTCTCGGCATGACATTCAGCCAGCAGTTGCGCTACATCGTGTGGCCGCAGGCGAAGAAGATCGCGGTTGCGCCGACCGTCGGTTTTCTGGTGCAGGTGGTCAAGAGCACCGCGTTGACCTCGATCATCGGTTTCACCGAACTGACGAAGACGGGGACGATGATCACCAACACAGCGTTCCGCCCGTTTCCGATCTACGGGATGGTCGCCTTGATCTACTTTGCGATGTGCTTCCCGCTGACGCGGTATGCGCGCCGACTGCAGCAAATGCAACTGGCGCAAGGGCGCCGCTGACCCTTGCCAAGCTGCGGGCGTACGCAATGGGCTTCCCCTTCGTGGCTTGTGCCACGGAACTCAACCAGGCATGGATTTCACGATGATCTCGATCAACAATGTTTCGAAGTGGTATGGGCATTTTCAGGTGCTGACCGATTGCACGACGGAAGTGAACAAGGGTGAAGTGGTGGTGGTGTGCGGGCCGTCGGGTTCGGGCAAGTCGACCCTTATCAAGGCGGTTAACGGCCTCGAGCCGTTCCAGAAAGGCAAAATCACGATCGACGGCAAGTCGGTCGGCAACAACAAGACCAACCTGTCGAAGCTGCGTGCGAAAGTCGGCATGGTGTTCCAGCATTTCGAACTATTCCCGCATCTGTCGATTACGGAAAATCTGACGCTCGCGCAGATCAAGGTATTGGGCCGCTCAAAGGACGAAGCTGCCGCGAAGGCGCTGAAGCTGCTGGACCGCGTCGGCCTGCGGGCGCAGGCGGACAAGTTTCCGGCGCAATTGTCGGGAGGTCAGCAGCAGCGGGTGGCCATTGCGCGTGCGCTGTCGATGGACCCGATCGCGATGCTGTTCGACGAACCGACCTCGGCACTTGATCCTGAGATGATCAACGAAGTGCTCGACGTGATGGTCGAACTGGCGCAGGAAGGCATGACGATGATGTGCGTCACCCACGAAATGGGCTTTGCCAAGAAGGTCGCGCACCGTGTGATCTTCATGGACAAGGGCCTGATCATCGAAGACGATAAGAAGGAAGATTTCTTTGCGAATCCGAAGTCGGACCGCGCGAAGGATTTCCTCGCAAAAATACTGCACTAACGTCCCTGTCACTTAGGACTCAGAGGGTCCCGGTCAATGCGCGACCTTGGCGAAGCCGGCGCCGGTGGGGTGCAACTCGTGGGCAAATCGCCCCATAATGCCCGCCAAATGACGGCCGAACACGCGCCGACCGAGTTGCGAAGGTGAATGACCGCTGCACCGTGAGAGCTGTCGTTTGGAGGTTTCTACCAGTTTAACTTGAGCCCGGATTCTGTCGCTCGGTGGCGTTCATCGTCGTCCGCGTGCAGTATTTTGAAGTTTGCTTGACGACATCGTACGCGCGGGTCACGAATTGGTGATCTTGAGGGCCACACCGTCTGTGGGCAATAAGTGCAGGCAGACGGAATCTTCGATGATAGCTGGCGCGGCAGCTTGCTAAAAGGAACTGCTCAGTTTCCAGAGCCTGTGGGACAAGGTTCAAGAACTCACAAGTGCCGGCCGGATCACTGAGCAGCACCCTACAGTGAAGAAGTTTATGAAATTCTACGCCCCGCAGGCCAAGGGCGGGAACAGAGAAGCGTACCAATATGCATCGAAACAGAACTTGCTTCCTCTCGCGCACAAGAAGGAGGAGCAGAAGCAGCTGGAGAAAGACGCGTGCAGAACGAAAGTGTCTTCCCTCCAGCGCGGCTTGATCGCATATCACATCATGGACCACCTCACGCCGGGGCCGGGTACCGGAGCTCAGGTCCTTTGGAATCCGTCATCGGATCGAATTTGCGGGGATCTATCAGCTGACAAACGCGCTGCCTGAATGGACCGCCCAGCTTGGATTGCTTTGGCCCACGAACTGATTCACGGATGGCGATTGGTGACCGGCAGGTGCGTTTTTCAGCCAGGAGGGATTGAGGGCTATTGGGAGGAGGCGATGACGGTCGGCCTCCCACCCTATGACAGATGCCGATTCACGGAGAACCGCGTCGCGTAAAGGCTCTCCCGTTGCGAACTTACTATGGAGAATCGACCTTGAATCGAAGCAACAACGCGGCGGTTAAGCACGGTGAGGTAAGATCGCGGCTACAGCCGATATCATTCTCAATAAAGATTGTCGGTAGCGGCCCGAATGACCCTTTGGTCTTTGATTACGATATCCGTCCGGCGGGTAAGCCGGATGAGATTATCAGTGGAAAGACGGACGCTCGGGGGCGCGCCACTGTGATTGCACAATCGATGCCCGATGGGGAAATACGCTTTCGCGGCTTCGGTGCTTTTGGCCGCGTCGAAACGCAGTGGCAGAAAATTTTGCTCAGCAGGCAGATGACTGTGCAGTTTGGCCGTTACAGCTTCATTTGCGAGCCTGTGAGTTCTGGCAGACGAGTTCGTTCGTCGAAGCGGCGGCGGCCTTCGTCCGCAGGTGAACGATCAGCGGTCGCGCACGAGCGAGCGACCGCTGTACTTTGAGACCGGCCGCTCGCGTCGCGGGGAACTGAATGGCGACAGTGGGTCGATGGACTAAACCGCTCGCGCGGTAGGGGCTACGGTCTGACGCGAGAGGTCAGGGAGAGGCCGGTCACGCGGCTTTATGTTGGCG
>NZ_FCON02000179.1 GCF_001544535.1 Caballeronia choica
GGCGTTGAGCAGGCGGGTCAGCAACATGGTCAGTAGGAGCAGCGGCAAAGGCAAATCCGATATTGTCGCCCCGGATTCGGATGCGCTGGCGCGTTACGTGCCCGACCTGCAGGACTGGCCCGCATCATGGCGCTTCGAAAACGAGGATCTTCCGCTCGGGCAGGCACTCGTCGAAGTGCTCACCCCGTTCCTGCGACACCTGCTTGCACGGGGATATGCCCGCAAGACGCTGGTTCGCCACCGCGATCACCTTTGGATGCTTGGCGGTCATCTCATTGAAGTCCGTCACGACGACCCGGATGCGGCGGCGATGGATGCCCGCACGCTCGTTCTCAACCAGATCCATGAATACGGTGGCCCACTGATTTCCCGGCACCTCGACGAGGATGCCCAAAGCGCCTTCGACGCCACCTGCAAGAAACTCTATCGATTCCTTTGCCCCTTGTGAACGATGGCGCAAATCCGCGCAAGCGCGACGCCGTGTCCGTGTCCGTGTCCGTGTCCGTGTCCGTGTCCGTGTCTGTGTCTGTGTCTGTGTCTGTAACACCATACGAAATTGAGGGGTCAAGGGCGGGCTTTAGCCCGGCGCAGCGACCCCTTGACGCCACGACGGTTTGCCACGCTATGCGATGGTCGTGAGCGCGGCATTCGAGCGCTCACGACCATGCAAACGAGTTCTTTGGTCTTGACGAATCTCTCACAATTCCCATCAAATCACCCACAGATTGCGCCGAGGAACCAAAAAAGCATTTCCTCGCGCACTGATGTCCAAATCGTCCATTCATCGATTACGTCTTACCTGCAAATCAGTGCCCATCTGCCGGGCAGCCGAGCCACGATAACCCGCCACTCTATTGTATGTCACATATTGACATATCTAGAAGCCAGATCAACCGTTTGGACTAGGGGTAAAACCGGACGCGGGACGACGTCCTCGGTGTGCGGCGCTCTATCCGATCCCAACGAAACTCAAAACGGACATGCCGCCATACCCTGCGGCATCGTTGGAGAGCGACCGACACTTAAGGCCGGTTACCCGCACCCTGGCCCGCTTCACATTGCCGCTCGATAGTTCCCGAGGAAATCGGCGACGTTCGACTCCGAGTGTCGAAGAAGCGCCCAATATTTCAGAGCAGGGACAAGAATTGCGAGCGCATCGCGTACACCAAGAGCGGGCGTTGACGATACCTCGCACCGGCTTGGAAAGCTTTGCACATCTGTATGTCCTGGTGTCGCTCACCACAGCGGCGGCAGTAGTGCTGGATATCTTCGCGCTGCGCAGACGGCAGCCGATGAAAATCATGGAGGTGGTCTGGCCGCTAACCATGCTCTACTGGGGACCGATCGGGGCGATCTTCTATTTGTGGTTCGGGCGCACCGCGTCATCGGCCGAGCCGCCTGACCCACCGCCCAAAAAGCCGATGTGGCAGGCGACCTTCGCCGGGGCAACGCATTGCGGCGCGGGCTGTGCGCTCGGGGATTTCATTGGAGACTGGGTGGCGTTCGCTTTGGGCTTCACGCTGTTTGGGTCGGATCTGGCGGGCAAGATCCTGTTCGGTTTCGTCCTCGCATACGCGTTCGGCATCCTGTTCCAATATTGGTCGGTCGCCCCGATGCGCGGATTGTGCTTGCGCCACGGTCTCCTTACCGCCGTCAAGGTTGATACGCTGTCCCTGGTCGCTTACGAGATCGGCATGTTCGCATGGATGGCGCTTCGAGCTTCGATCTACCCCGAGCTCAAGCCAACTGATTGGTCATACTGGCTAATGATGCAAGTCGCGATGGTCATTGGGTTCTTCACGACGTACCCCGTCAACTGGTGGCTAATTCGAAAGGGCATTAAGGAGAAGATGTGATGCCACAGTCCATGGAGTCGACGTAGTCTTCTTGCGCCCGGACCAACGCTTGCTAGTCGGGGCTTTTTCCAACCCGCGATGCCAAAAGGCGTAGGACCTTTTTGTCTTCCTCAAGCGTTAATGCAAGCTCTGCCCTCTTGAGCGCGAGCGCGGCATGCCGGACCGCCGCCGACGTGCACCCAGGCTCGTGCTCGCGTCCCAGTAACGCAAGCGCTTTCTGAAGGCGCATTCCCACCTCGACCAGCGCAGCACCATCGCGCGCGATCGGGCCGAAGAAATCATCAAACAGATCGTCCACTTGCAAACCTGGGGCGAAGACTCTTCTGCAATTCAGCTCGGTCTCCCCTTCAGCGTCCATTGGCGTCGCCCAAAGCGAAGGGATCCGCACGCCTCGGCCGATGACATCGATAGCCGTGCCCGGATCATTCACAGCTGGCGACAAAGCGCGCGAGGCGATTTCGGTCAGTACCGATAGGCCGAAGCGCGGATCCTGCAAAGGGGGCGCCGCACACCAATCGAGAACGCCGCCCGAATCGCTTCATCCGCCGCATCGTCAATTCCTTCGACGCGCACCAGCATGGTATTGGGATATACGAAGCTGCCGGGCAATGCCTGCAGGTAGATCGCACTTGTCGACTCGGTGGTGGGTTTGCCGAGCGCGGGCATATCGGCTCCGTAGTGGGCTGCCGCCAAGATACGGGCGCCTGAAGCGCTCTGTGAGCGCCTCGATGGCAGCCACTTCGACACGATCGGTGGTTTCGCTGAGCCGGCCAAGGCGCGCCAAGTGGTCAATCCACCGCAACAGCGTATAGACAATCAGCACGACCACGCCGATCGTCACGGCGAACATCACTACCCGTCCGCTTTTGCCATACAGGCCCGTACTGAGGGCGATGATGCCAACCAGACTGAAGAGGAATGAGCCGATAAATGTCGCAAGGACGTTCTGAGTCGTCGTGTCCTCGACCAGATGCGGAGTAGCGCGTGGCGTGACGTCGCTCGTCGCCGACCCGTAAGCTGTCACCATGATGTTCAGCGAGAAGGTCGTTGCGGCCAGCATGCTCGAGGCAATGATGCCGAGAATATTGTCAACTGCGTCGGCGCCGACACGAGCGGACAGATCCTCCGGGATATATTGCTTGAATGCCAGGGGCGAGCAGCGCTGTGGCCACTCCCAACAGCGAAAAAAGTCCCGCGCGAAACCAGAGACGCTTGCTGATTCTTTTCAGAACCCACTGCCATCGTGCGATCATCAAGACCTCGTATCAAAGCTCACGGCGTTCTCGCGTTCGCCCAGTCGTCGGCGCAAGTTCCGTTCCACGTTACATCGTGCCGTCAACTGACACCGACGACGCGTATACTGCTGCCTTTTCTGCTGGCTTCTGGTCGGGGATGCTCAATGCGGCTGCTTTCCTTCATCGATAAGCGCGCGTTACGGCGCGGGCATCGGTTATGGCTTCACTACGGAGTTTTTTGGCTGGGCGCTATCGCGGTCGGCCTGATCGCAGTCCTGTACGCGCAGTTGATCGATTTCGGATATAGCCTCTTCCTTCGTTACGTCAATCAGTTCCCGTGGCTACCCTTGTTAATCACGCCAGCGGTCAGCGCGGCCTGTGTGTGGATCACGATGCGGCTTTTCCCGGGCGCCGAGGGCAGCGGCATACCGCAGGTCATCGCGACACTGCATGGGTCAACGACTCAGCTTGGTGAACGCTTGCTGACCCTGCGAATTCTGGTCGGCAAGATCGCCGTCTCCTTTCTCGCGATCCTCGGTGGCTTTACGATCGGTCGAGAGGGCCCCACGATTCAGGTGGGTGCCGCGCTGATGTTCAACTTGCGCGTTTTCTATCCACGGCGGTTCCGGTCGATCGCCGGTGCCACACTGGAGCGACGGCTCGCGCTCGCGGGTGCGGCGGCGGGCCTCTCCGCTGCGTTCAATGCGCCGCTGGCCGGTGTGGTGTTCGCGATCGAAGAGTTGACGCGAAGCTTTGAACAGCGCGCGAGCGGCGTACTCATCACGGCAATCATTTTTGCCGGTATCGTCGCGCTCGGCATCAGTGGCAACTACACGTATTTCGGCACCATCGACATCGGTACGCGCTTTCCTGACGACCTCGCTCTCGCCGTCGTGCTGACCGGATTGATCGCAGGGGTTGCAGGAGGCGTGTTTTGCTGGCTATTGCTCAATACGAAGCGCTGGATGCCAGCAATGATCGTTCGATTGCGCGCGCGGTGGCCGATCGCGTTTGGAGCGCTATGCGGCCTGGCCGTCGGATTGATCGGCTTCGTTTCGGGTGGTCACACGTTCGGCAGCGGATATGCAGAAGCGCGCGGGATGCTCGAAGGTCACGTGCATCTGACGGCCCTGTATCCGCTGCTGAAGTTGGCATCCATGATCGGGTCATACCTGCCAGGGGTACCGGGCGGAATATTCGCGCCGTCACTATCCATTGGCGCGGGTATTGGCAACTCGCTTCATCTCCTGTTTTCGCAGATGCAGTTACCCATGCTCATTGCTCTTGGCATGGTGGGCTACCTGGCTGCAGTCACGCAAAGTCCCATCACCGCGTTCGTCATCGTGATGGAGATGATCAACGGACACGCACTGGTCATTTCTCTCATGGCCACTGCTTTGATTGCCAGTCGTGTATCGCGCCTCTTTGCACCCCCGCTCTATGAAGCGCTCGCTCAGCGCTATAGCCACCTCCCCGCCCCAAAGCCTGCATCTTAGGCATGTCAGGGCGTCGCCAGAGACCAGCGTGCTCAACTGCTGCCGACTTCGGCAGTGTCGTGCTGGCTACGTCGCACGACGAACGTCGGCAATGGCCGAGCAGATACAACGTCGTCCCTGCCATCTCACTTCTCATATTTGAGTATCAGGATGCCCCACTTCGTTGAAGTATCAGCGCTTATCATATTCTGCCTCGCGCTCGCGCACACGTTTGCGGGCAAACGCATTGAGTCGTTAGCTGTTCGCCACCCTCGCCACGCCGGGCTGTTTCATTTCCTCGGCGAAGTCGAGGTGGTTTTCGGGCTCTGGGCATTAATACTATGCTTTATCATATGGGCCGTCTCCGGTAGCAACGCGGCCGTTTCGTACCTTGAGACGCGGGAATTCACTGAGCCACTGTTCGTCTTCGTGATCATGGTCGTCGCCGCCAGTCGCCCGATTCTCGAACTCGTGACGCAGATCGTCCTGCGAGTCTCGGTCCTTTTGCCAGTTCGAGGCGAAGTGGCATCTATCTGGCTTTCTCTAAGTGCAGTCCCACTTCTCGGCTCACTAATAACCGAGCCCGCGGCGATGACTTTGGCGGCGCTGCTACTGCGTGATCGCTTGTTCACAACACTCGTCGAGGAAAAGTGGAAATATGGTGCGCTCGCGGTTCTGTTCGTGAACGTATCCATCGGTGGCACCTTGACCGCGTATGCCGCTCCACCGGTATTGATGGTAACGTCGGCCTGGGGCTGGGATACGGTGTTTATGGCCAGCACGTTTGGGTGGAAGGCCGCGCTCGCTGTGCTCTTGAATGCCACTGTTATCGTAGCGCTGGTCGCGCGGCAGATTCAAGCATCGAGTAGGGATGGAGATGGCGCACCACCGCGTAATGTCCCTTTCGGTGTGACGCTTGTGCATATCGGTTTCTTGATCGCGATTGTGCTAAATGCACACCACGCAGTCGTCTTTATCGGCGCCTTTCTATTCTTTTTGGGATTCACTCAAGCTTACGAACGCTACCAATCACCGCTGCTGCTTCGCGAAAGCTTGCTTGTCGCTTTTTTTCTGGGTGGCTTGGTCGTATTGGGCGGCCTTCAACAATGGTGGCTCCAGCCACTCGTTCGGGCGATGGACGCACATACGCTATACGTCGGCGCAACGGGACTGACTGCGATCATGGACAATGCGGCAATTACCTACCTCGGCTCACTCATCGAAGGACTCACGCCAGAAGCAAAGTATCTTCTTGTTGCGGGTGCGGTTACCGGGGGCGGGCTTACCGTTATCGCTAATGCGCCCAACCCTGCGGGCCTCGCGATTGTTCGCAAAGGCTTTTCCGATGAGGCGGTGAGCCCTCTGTGGCTGCTCATCGCGGCGATCCCGCCCACGTGTACGGCGTCCTTGGCATTTCTATTTCTTTGACTCGAGCGGGTAGGCGCATCGTCGCATTTAGAATACTCGCCCAGCGGCCTGTCGATTTGGTTGTTCCAGCCGAACGAGCCATACGACGCGGTCTCGGTCGCCCGCCAACTTTTTCTTACGAGGCGCACGCTGAGCTTAGAGTTCGCATTCGAGACTTTAGTATCAAAGGCTGATCCACAGGCAAACGCAGCGCGAGCAAACACTGTCGATGCGATTTCCTTCGCCATAGCTTCGTCATTTACCATCGCACGGAGAAACGCTCACCGGTTCCACGACGGTTCCACGACGGTTCCACGCGGTTCAGGGATAGTCCGGTCCGTGCCATTCTGCGGGAAAAATATCAACGATTGCCGCGGCGGTACGTGCGCAAAAAGGCACTGACCTCTTGGCATGGAGCCAGGGCGAGCACGGCGCCAGTGCAGAAAGCCTGAATCACCGGCTGTGCCACGCACGCGTTTCATTCCCCGGTCGATGCGTTCGGTGCAACCCTTGCGGCAGCCAAGCTGAAGGAACTGCTATCGCTGATCGAGCGGAAGACCGCGACGCAGCAAGATGTGATGCGCGAATCGCCTTGTGAGCCAACCAAGGCCGCTCCAATACGTCATTGGGCGGGAACTGGGTATTTCGGTGCAACCGGTGCGCGTATGCGCAAGCGCATTGCCCAGCGAGCGCAGGGGTCCTCCGCCGCGGATTGCCCGCGAAGCACGACTGCAGTTGATCGCGCTGGCGTGTGAACTGCTGGAATCTGATGGACGGGTCACGCCCAAACTCGACGAGAACGGGCGCGCGCCATGCGGGACGTCGTCTGACGGCTCAGCCGCACCCAAGTGCAGCGTGCTGCAGGGCGGCGACGTGGTCCGCCCCGAATCCAGCAATGGCTACACAGGCCGGATCCTTCGCCTCGATAACGCACAGTCAGATTTTCGAGTTCGACGTCTGCCATGTGTTCGACGTATCCGTGCGGCAACAACACCAAATAATCCGGAAAGCTATCGTCAACCTATGGTAACGAGACCGTCCTTCTTGCAACTCGTTTGCCAAAAGCCATCGCAACGATCGTATATGTCGAATATATTGTTAGGTATTCGGAGACGCCTTCGCCAGCTGGCGGACACGCACCGCCTCGTCGACGACGTCATGGGAAATAACACGATGAACGTTCGATCTTTAACTGGCCGACACGCTTCCAACAAACGGTTTGGGAACGCTGCAGTCGCGACTATTCGTAACATATTCGGATTAACGATCAGCCGATGCCATTGCTTGAAGCGGAGTCGGTCGTAGGTATCGAGGCGCCGAGCAAATCTACGATGTGCACGCACAAGGGAATTCTGCTTTCAGAGAGGTGACACGAAGGAATCGTAGAAGACTCCCTTACTTATACCCGATACTCCCCGCGAACCCGGGCTTCCCAGAATCGTGTCGGTACTTTCGTACAAGTTGGCTATGGCCTCGGGAGCTTAAACGGTTACTACGTCTACGCTGACAAGCAGAGCAGCAAGTTCGTGGAAGCTATATGCAGAAGAGTCCAATTCATCATCAACTTCAATGCGATCTTGCGCGCCGATGCGGTCGTGGTGCCGGTGAAACCAATCAGCGTAATGGAAGAACTGCGACGTCTTGTCGAAGACAGGGGCGCCAAGGTCATGATCAACTGAGCATATGAGCATATGGCGACCTACAACGCACTGAAGATTGTGAAATTTGCGACGGCCCCGCTCCATTCCACCGACGGTGACGCTCAGTGGCGCGCGCTGCAACAAAAAGAACTCGTGCGCAACGGCTTACCCTGATAAGCGGATGGCGAGCGCTATGCTCGCGGCTTTCAACCGCTCGATCGCGCTACATCGGGCATCACAAGTTGTGTGCGAATGCTGACAAACATTCCTCGATTGAGTGTTATCGCCACAGACGATTGATTCTGGGAGAACGAAGATGAGAGAAAATGTCGCACGGCGTCTACCGGTTTTGGCAAGTCTGGTCGTATGCAGCGCCGCTTACTACAGCGTAGCGCTCTTGCCACTGGCGGCATCGGCGAAGGATACCCAGCTCAACGTCTACAACTGGTCGGATTACATCGCCAAGGACACGATCCCGAACTTCACCAAAGAGACCGGCGTCAAGGTCAAGTACGACAACTACGACAGCGACGATACGCTGCAAGCGAAGCTCCTCACCGGCAACTCGGGCTACGACATCGTCGTGCCGACCAGCAACTACGCGGGCAAGCAGATCGCCGCGGGTATCTTCGCGCCGCTCGACAAGTCGAAGCTGCCGAACCTGAAATATCTCGATCCCAAGCTGATGGGGCTCGTCGCCGGCGCCGATCCGGGCAACAAGTACACGGTGCCCTGGGCTTATGGCACGACCGGTCTAGGCTACAACGTGACAAAGGCGCAGCAGATCCTCGGCAAGGACACCGCGCTCGACGACTGGGACATCCTCTTCAAGCCCGAGAACATTTCGAAGCTGAAGGCATGCGGCGTCTCGGTGCTCGACGCACCGGACCAGATGTTCGCCGCCGCCCTCCATTACATCGGCAAGGATCCGATGAGCACGAACCCGGCCGACTATCGCGCCGCGCTCGCGATGTTGAAGAAGATCCGCCCGTACATCACGCAGTTCAACTCGTCGGGCTATATCAACGACCTGGTCGGCGGCGACGTATGCTTTGCCTACGGCTGGTCGGGCGACGTCGTGATCGCGAAGCATCGCGCGGTCGATGCGAAGAAGCCGTTCAAGATCGAGTACTACATTCCGAAGGGCGGCGCGCCGGTCTGGTTCGACGTGATGGCGATTCCGAAGGACGCGAAGAACAAGGAAGCCGCGCTCGAATGGATCAATTACATCGAGACGCCGCAGGTCCACGCCGCGATCACGAATGCGGTGTACTACCCGAGCGCGAATGCCGAGGCGAAGAAGTACGTCGACAAGGACGTGGCGGACGATCCTGCGGTCTACCCGCCGCAGGCCGTGATCGATACGCTGTTCCTGCTGAAGCCGCTGCCGCCGGAGATCCAGCGTTTGCAGACACGACTCTGGACGGAATTTAAATCGGGGCGTTGACTCCCGTTATTGGCTCAGAACGGCTGTTATCGAGATTTTCATAATGCGACACATAGCCCCATCCGCCGAGCGTGAATCGGCATGCAGTAGCGGATGGCCTACGAAAATCTGCCCGACACGATCAAACAACGGATCGAAGGCCTGTACGCCAAGCACAGTTCCGAGCACACGTTTGGCGCCCAGATGCCGATCGAAGCACGTCACGCGATGGCCGCGAAGAACCCCGTCGCTGAGCACCCGGTTGTGCTCACCCATCCCGAGACGGGCGAAAAGGTGTTGTTCGTCAACTCGACGTTCACGACCCATTTCTCGGATTTCTTCAACTTCGAGGACATCCGGTACGGCCAGGACTTCATGCCGGAGGCTCATCATCTGATGAACTATCTGCCCGAAAGTCGCACGGCCGCCACCGCCAGCACGCAACCCACTTCGGCCCTTCGACCCAACTCCGCGACAACGTCGGCTTCCAAGGCTGAGCCGCCCTTCGCCCCTTCGCCGGCGCGCGCAAAGCCACCAACGGCCATACGGGACCATAACGTGAGGGCGAACGCCTGAGGTAGATCAGGGGTGTCGCCACGAATCCAGATCAGTAAATGCCGTGAGGTCTTTCGGCTTGATCCCGTGCTGCTCTCGATGCCCTTTGCATGAGGCAGTGATCGGCCACGAGGCAGATTCATCCGGCCCGCGTCCACCGATACGTAGGGGAAAGAGCTTGCACTGATCGCCTTGGACAAGCCGCTTTCAATGGCCTCATTGCGGCCGCGAGCCTTTCACCCTCACGAACGTCAAGATACCAACGCCCTCGCGCCCGTCCACGGGACTCTTGTTCGGTTCGGTCTTGATCGAAAGCGTGTCGCCATCGATGGTGTAAAACCGCACCTGGTCGATTCCGACGCGCCTGCCGTCCCATTCGATGTCGATGTGATGCACGACCCTGCCGGGCGACACACTGTACGTTCCGCCGTACGCAAGCATCAATTTATGGAGCCTGATTCGCTCGTCGTCGGAGGGCTCATTGCGCGGTCGTGGCTGATCGCCAGACACAAACAACGCGAGCATTCGGCCATCACGCGTAGGTGCGATAGCCGTCGGGATGATCGCCGAGCTGATTGTATCGCTCGCCGGTGCCGGCGACTTCGCACACAAACGACTTCAGTCGCCATGCCCGAGCAACGGATTTGCATCGGCCCGGGCAAGCGTGGACAGGCACAGCATGACCAGTATGAACGAAACCACGCCTATTCTTTTGTACATGGAACGCCCTTGCATGAATGAGCGCATCCGGCGCTCCGACGAACTTCAGAGCGGGTGCAGTTGTCGAGGACTGCATATGCCGAGCGTGTGCAGTTCAGTCCAGTCGATTGACGTCTCGACTCACAAGAAGCTTACGTAAATACAAACTAAGCTTACCACTGTGGGCCAGAATCGATACGCGCGGCCCAAGGCGTCAGTCGATCTGGCTATCGAAGGCATCCCCGGGTCACCGCACAACAATGTGTCAACCCTGCTGCGGAACGTCAGCTTGTCATGCGGTGCAGGCCGCAGAAGGGTCGCGTGCCGCCGGTCGCGGCCGTGCAAGTATCGAGCAGTCGATGCCTTTTGCATGAGGCAGTGATCGGGCCAGTTGCCGACGTTGGCTGGCACCCACGCCCGATTCTCCGATGTCGCCCGCGCAGCAGATAGCGGTCATGTGGATATCCGCAAAACCCGGCCAACGTCGACGGCTCGCGCATCTGGGTGCACGGTAGCGGTACGGAGCGTCGGCGTCTACAAAGAAAGAAGTAGTCGTTCAGGTCAAGTGGCCCATGCGATGAGGGAAAGCGAGCCTGACAAAACTGCACCTCGTGCACTAGTGTTCCTGCATACGGAGTGGATGCTTCACTTCCACAAGCTGAGGCTCCAGTGCGGCTTATGTCAGTGTATGAACGGTGGCGTTCTCGTGACACGATTTCTCATCAGTTTCGCCCTGGTTGTGGCGTTGGGAGCATGCTTGCTGCCATCGGCGGCGCTTGCGCAGCCACCGCTTGTCATCACGGCACTGGCGGAAAAGAAGGTCACCGAGTTGCCACCTGGAGAACTTTTCTGGCGCATAGAAAGCTTTACGACATACGGGCGGGCACAAACCGCCGCGGGCACCTGGGCGCTGGTCGACGAATCGGCGGGCAAAGTCTGGCTGTTCACGCTCGGCACGGCGGGTGGGTCGTCAGAAGGCGGCGCAAAAGTGGCCGAGGTTGGTCCCATCCCCCGGTTTATTGCACCGCAGTATCTCCTCAGGATCAATGCGGCTAGCGGTACTCCCGGCAGCACGACTCCTGTTCATACTCATCCGGGCGCGGAGACCTGCTTCGTGCTGACCGGAGCGCAAAGCGTTCGTACCCCGCATGGGTTGATGGTCGTCAAGGCTGGCGAGGCCCAACCGGGCCGCGGCGCTGGTGTCCCGATGCAAGTGTCGGCCAGTGGCTCGACGGATCTGCACGCCTTGGTAATGTTTATGCTCGACGCCACCAAACCGTTTTCATCTCCCGCAAATTTCCCTTAAGCAGCGGCGTCCTGGTCAACGCACAACAGCCAACGCCGGGCGTCAGTCACCGGTGGGTAGAATCCATGAACGCAACATTTAAGCGCATCAGTGTGTGCACCGTCCTGGCCGGCTCATTGTCCGTGCTCGCAGTGATAGCTCAAGCAGCTGGCATTAAGGTCATGAGCGATAGCCCCCTCGAGCCTGCGTTGACCAAAGTCGTCGATCTTTATCGCCAGCAGACCCATGACCAGGTCAGCCTGGTGTTCGACCCATCGCCAGTTGTAAAGAAAAGGATTGAAGACGGCGAAGCGGCCGACGTTGTTATCGTTCAGCCGGATTTTGCCGAGGACCTCACGAAATCGGGCTCGGTGAGTGCCGGGGACAGACCGATAATCGCTCACGTTGGCGTCGGCCTCGGTAACCGCAAGGGCAGTCCGGCGTACGACATTTCAACAGTTGAGAAACTCAAGAACACTTTGCTCGGTGCGGACCTCCTTGTCTTTAACAGCGTAAAGTCAGGACAGGCCTTTGCAAGCGCCCTTGAGCGGCTGGGAATTGCGGAAACGCTCAAGCCGAAGATCGTACGCACGACGCCCAACGGGATTTTTGAACCTGTGTTGAAGGGCAACGGCAACGATATGGTTGCGGGCACAATACCTCTCATCGCGACGACCGCTGGCATAAAGCTCCTTGGCCCGCTTCCGGGCGATCTCCAGAGCACTCTCACATATACCGCCGTGCTCATGGCGAACACCTCACAACGCGATACAGCCGAAGGATTCATCAAGTTCCTTGTGTCACCACAGGCAAAGGAGACTTTCGCCGCAAACGGTGCTCGGTAAATTAACGGACCATTAATAACACTGCGACCGAGGTTCGATCGAGCTTGTTGAAATGAGAGGGGAGGGAGTTTTGGGACACCATCCTGCTGCTTGCGAAGGGCCAGGGTGTTGGCTTCCTGAGTCCGAGCCCGACGTAACACGGACGAGCAAAGAGCCTCACTGGCCGAGCACACGTCTCCCGGCGCGGCTGCGCGAACGGCCGGTATATTTTGGGACCGGTCGTCCAGGCTGCGCAGTATCGAACGATGGCAGTGGGTCGAGAGTTTGCATCCGCTGACAGTGAAGCCGACATTCGTGGTCGCGAAGCTTCGAACGACTGGAAAGGAACGTTCAGCCGGCTCACGAAAAGCGGTGCCCGATCGTCAGCAAAGGCCTACGATCTGTCTGGCGATACGGGAGAGAGACGGCCGTTGAACCTTGAAAATCGCCGTCGACGAAGCGCCATGTCGAAGGTCGGCTGGCGGTCCGGAGTGTTAGTTCGCTGTTGCAGGAAGCTCCCATCGACATGCCCGACGCGGCCACCGTCGGCAAGCGGCCAAACCAGTGCGGGAACAGCCGGCAGGCTGCCGTAACGGCTAAGCACGGCGTCGTTGCGACACGCGCCAAACCACGGCGAGCGCGGACAAGACAAGTTTTGGCAGCTTGATCATTGGATGCGATAAGTTGGCCGATATCGACTTGCGCGCCGACTTGCAAGTTCAGCTCGCTAGACTAGATTTAAGCATCGGCGTCGATGCGCGACCCGGGCAGCGACCGTTCTCCCAGTATCGAACCGGTTCGCATCCCGTATCTTTCGATCGTTCAACGAACGTACGTTCATTCAGGCGAGGAGAAGCTTATGCCCGACGATCGCAGCCGGAGTGAGTCAGATGCATCCGGCACCTTAGCGGCGACAATCTGTCCCTACGTCAAGAAAGAAAATCCGCCCGCCGAAGGCACCTTCGAGATCGGCATCGTGCTAGCGGGTGCGATTTCCGCCGGCGCCTACAGTTCAGGCGTGGTGGACTTCCTGATCGAAGCGCTCGACGCCTGGGAGGCTGCCAAGGAAGCGGAGCGCAAGACGGGCAGGCCGCAAAATGAATGGTCGGTGCCGCCTCACGACGTGGTATTGCGCGTGTTCGCCGGCGCCTCGGCTGTACCGGCTCGGATTGTCTGGACACGGGTTTGCAACTCAGGCGGCCTCTTTCATGGTGGCTGCGTGACGGGCTTCATGGGGTGACATAAAGCCCAGTTTTT
>NZ_FCON02000180.1 GCF_001544535.1 Caballeronia choica
CGGTCGTCGAGGGTTCGGAGCCGCTAGATATGGAAGCCATTGGGAGAGGTTGATCGGAATGCTCCAGCGACCCGGAAGCGCCGCTTTCGTTGGGGATGAGTCCCACAGCATGGTTCGAATCACCGTTGGGCGTCAAACTCATCCCTCAGGCGATGATTGAGCCAATGAAGGCCGTGGCGCGCCTTCGCCGACACTTCGACGGCATTGTTGCCTCCACCACGAAATTGTTCCGGCGTCACGACGCAAGGGCGGCTTGAATGGTCGCTTACGACATGTGCAGGTCCTGCTGAATCGCCGTGAGGGAAGGCAACAGGATGTCAGACCACAGGGTACCAGAATGCCCAGAACGCCCAAGCAGAGGCAATGCGCGGGGTTCGGCGGCGGCTTTCTTCGGATATGGGTTGCATCAAGTGATGGGGGGTGAGCGTGACGACGTCCTTCAGATGCGCATAAGGCGCAGCCAGACATCGTTCATTGGACGCCGTGCCGATGGCGGCTGCCACGCCTGTAACTCAGCCAATCAGGTTCGCTCGAAGACGGCCGCGATTCTTTCGCCGGCGCCAATGCACATCGTGACCAGCGCATACCGACGGTCGACGCGAGCAACTCATGCACGGCCTTGACGGAAATCAGCGCGCTCGTGGCCCCCGATCGGATGACTCATTGAGTCGCCGGGAGCCATCGGGCGTGACGAGGGCCATGACGCGCCGGGTCAGGCAAGGCGTTGGCATTCCGTTGGCTGCATCAGGAAATCGCCGAAGCGCTCTCGCAACTGATTTTTCAAAATCTTCCCTGTTGCACCCAGCGGGATTTCGTCGACGAAGACCACATCGTCCGGCGTCCACCATTTCGCGATCTTGCCTTCATAAAAGGCGAGTAGTTCTTCCCGCGTCAAATCCGCCTGCCGTCTCCTGACGACGATCAGCAGCGGCCGTTCGTCCCACTTCGCGTGTTTCGCGGCAATGCACGCTGCCTGAGAGACTGCTGGATGTGCTATGGCGATATGCTCCAGGTCGATGGAGCCAATCCACTCGCCCCCGGACTTGATGACGTCCTTGCTGGGATCGGTGATTTGCATGAAGCCATCAGCATCGATGGTCGCAACATCGCCGGTCGGGAACCACCCTTGGCCTTCGTCATCGAACTGCAGCGCACTATCCCCGTCATTCCTGCAATAGTCGCACACCACCGTTGGCCCACGCACCAGCAGGTCACCGGAAGTCGCGCCGTCCCAGGGCAACTCCATGCCGTCAGCGCCAACGATCTTCATGTCGACGCCAAACACTGCGCGGCCCTGATTGGATTGCACGGCATGACGCTCTTCCGGGGACATCTTGATATGCCTGGCCTTCATGGTGCCGATGGTTCCCATAGGGCTCAGTTCAGTCATCCCCCAAGCGTGCAACACCGCTACGCCGTAGGTTTCCTGGAACTTGCGCAACATGGCCGGGGTACGGGCCGCGCTACCAATGATGGTGCGTGTCATGCTCGAGAATCGCTGGCCGGTTTCCTCAACATGACCAAGCAGGCCTTGCCAGACAGTCGGAACGCCAGCAGCGTAACCTGCTCGGCTTCGAGCAGTTCATACAGCGATTTGCCGTCCAAAGCGGGCCCCGGGAACACAAGTTTGGCCCCGACCATGCACGCGATGTACGGAAGTCCCCAGGCATTGACATGGAACATCGGCACAACGGGCAGGATCACGTCGCGCGCCGAACAGTTCAGCGCATCAGGCAGCGCCGCCGCATAGGTGTGCAGCATCGATGAGCGATGGCTGTACAGGACGCCTTTCGGGTTGCCCGTCGTGCCAGAGGGTGTAGCAGAGCGTACTGGCGGCGTCCTCGTCGAGAACCGGCCAGGCGTAAACAGGCGAACTCTGCTCGATCAGATCTTCATAGCACAGCAGGTTGTCAATGCCGGCGTCTGTCGGCATGTGGGCGTGATCGGTCATGGCGATGAACGCCTTGACCGTCTCGCAGCGGCCGGCGACGGCCTTGATCAACGGCAGGAAGGTCAGGTCGTCAGACTGAAGATACGGGGAGTGCCTTTACCCTTTCGCGCATTGCTTGCGCCGCTTCGACATGCTCATCCCGAATCGCGCGCCAAACCATCGGGAAAATGCGCTCAACGACGAAAAACCCATCAGCGTAGCAACTTCAGACAGCGACCGATCGCTGCTATCAAGATGTCGCGCCACGAATTCAACGCGCACCGCATCGACAATCGATAAGTAGCTGTCGCCGTGATCAGCCAGATGACGTTGCACAGTCCTGCGGTCGACCCCTAGGTGCTGTGCTACGCGATCGATCGAACATAGTCCGGAAGGTAGCAGTGCGACAACCAGCTTCCTGACTTTGTCGGACATCGTTGCGTTGGATTGAAGCAGCATCGAGTCAAGATACCGGCGTACCTGCTGTGCCAAGACTGGATCATAAGTGGGAATCGAGGCGTCCAGGTCCGATGCGAGGCACACAATGCCGTCGAAATCCTGACTGAACGCTACAGCGCCAAACACGCGCGTGTGCGCAACAAGGCTAGCGGGAGCACTATGCGTGAAGCAGACGGTGCGAGGCTTCCAGGCCGGTCCAAGTATCACGCCCAGCATCCGGTACGTAACGCCCAGCACCAACTCCGTTGCCTGGCGAACCGCCCCAGGAATGCCGCCCATCATGTCTTCCCGGATGATGGCGACTCCTTCCGTTTCTTCGACACGCATGACGAGCGCTTCGTTGTATAGCCTCAGGTAGTGGACCATGGCTTCGAGCGCCTTGCGCAATGTCGGCTGCTCTCGTAGCGCCAAACCAAGCAGACCGAGGTTCGATAGCTGACGGGTCTCAGCCATGCGCAGCCCGAAATCTTCAATTTTTGCGAGCCGAGCCGACTTCTCCAACAGCCGTGTCACCGCGTCGACCGGAATCATGGTGTCTGGCTCGAGTAACACTGAGCGGTGAATTCCGGAATCCCGCAATTGCCGATAGGGTTCCAAGCCTACTGATCGAGCCGTTTCGACGTAATTGGTCAGCACAGCACTGCGTATCAAATAGGACATTTCACTTTCTCCTGCTGTCGCAGAATGTAAAGCGAGTGTCGTCAAATGTCAAATTGTCGTTTGCCAATGGCCGATACTCACGTTCACTGACGCACGAAGCATTCATACGGTTGTGCGTGCTGCAATCATTGGCCAACCGTTCTAAACACAGAGCACAGTTCAACCACCAACCAGGAACGAAATATCATGAATTTACTTGACGGGCATCTCCTGCCAGAAAATCAGCAAAAGCTGGTCATCACCGTTGCTCCTTATGGTCCTCAGTGGCAGCTTAGCGATTTCCCGGAAGACATTCCGCTGACCATGCAAGAACAGATCGACAAGGCTGCGGAATGCTATGAAGCCGGCGCCACCGTGCTGCACCTGCACGTGCGTGAACTCGACGGCAAGGGCTCCAAGCGCCTGTCCAAGTTCAATGAGCTGATCGCCGGCGTACGCAAGGCCGTGCCCGACATGGTCATCCAGGTCGGCGGCTCCATCTCCTTTGCTCCGGAAAGCGAAGGCGAGGCCGCCAAATGGCTGAGCGATGACACCCGTCACATGCTGGCCGAACTCGACCCCAAGCCAGACCAGGTGACGCTCGCCATCAACTCCAACCAATTCAACCTGGTTGAGATCATGTCCGAGGCGGACATCGCAGGCACCTCGTTCGCACAGCCCGCCATTTACCATGCCTACCGCGAGATGACCTTTCCTGCGGGTCCGCAATGGGTGGAAGAGCATATCAAGCGGCTCTCGGCCAACGATATTGGTATCCAATTCCAGATCGGCAATATGGCTTCTTTCATGACGGTCGAGCGCATGATGCGCCGCGGCGTTTGCAATGTTCCGCTAAACCTGACCTGGATTCCGATTGCTGGCGGCGCAGACACGCCTGATCTCTATCACATGGCCCAGTTCGTTCGTGCCGTTCCGGACGGCGCCCTGCTGACGTTCGAAAGCCTGATGCGCAACACTTTGCCAATTAACATGATGGCGATCGCTCAAGGTTTGCATGTGCGTTGCGGCAATGAGGACAATCTGTGGGCGCAGGACGGTAAGACTAAATTCGGTTCGGTCGAACAAATTAAGCAGTTAGTCCGGATTTCGAAGGAATTCGGTCGGCCAGTCGCCAACGGCAAGGAAGCGAAAGAACTCTTAAAGATCGGCACGTTTTACAAGAGCGCCGATGAAACCTTGGCAGCAAACGGATTCGCTCCGAACCGCAAAGCGGCCTAAAGCCGAGATTTACTGTTGACCTGATAAATCGTTTCGAGCAGACGAGGATTTCTATCAAGACCTCGTCTGTTCATGTATTTGCGCACTGACAGTTTGTGGATTGAATTGTCAGGCTTCACGCGCGCTCAAGCCGACGTTGAGCCTCGTCTTATTGCTTCATCAGTTTTCTTCAAGTGAGACATCAATCATGTTCAAGCAAAACAAAATCATTATTAGTTGTGCGGTAACAGGGGGCATTCATACGCCCTCAATGTCCCCGCATCTACCTGTCACGCCCGAAGAAATCGCTGAAGCCTCGATCGCGGCAGCAGAAGCTGGCGCGGCCATTATTCATTTGCATGCACGAGATCCAAAAACGGGTAAGCCTGATCAGACACCTGAGGCGTTTGGTAAGTTTTTGCCGCAAATCAAGAAACACTCCGATGCGGTTCTCAACCTGACTACGGGTGGCTCGCCCTATATGACCGTGCAAGAGCGGATGCTGCCTGCCAAGGTATTCAAGCCTGAAGTGGCATCGATGAACCTTGGAACGATGAACTTCGGCCTGTTTCCAATGCTCAAGCGTTTCAAAGAGTTCAAGCATGACTGGGAGCGCCCATTCCTGGAAGGCACCAAAGAGGTAATCTTCCGCAATACATTTGCAGATCTGGAAGCTGTTTTATCGGAGCTTTCCGTTAATGAGACTCGCTTCGAATTCGAATGCTATGACACAGCACATATCTACACGTTGGCGCACTTCGTTGAACAAGGTCTGGTTGCGCCTCCTTTCTTCATTCAGACCGTCTTCGGAATCCTGGGTGGCATAGGCATACACCCAGAAGATGTTCTGCACATGCAGCGTACTGCCAACCGACTGTTCGGTGACGACTTCCGATGGTCTGTATTAGGTGCTGGTGTCAGTCAAATGAAGATTGCGGCCATGGCGGCAAGCATGGGCGGTAACGTCCGGGTCGGCCTAGAGGATAGCCTATGGATTGGTAAGGGGCAGTTAGCCCAGTCCAACGCTGACCAGGTGCGCAAAGTGCGCTCAATTTTGGAAGGGCTGGGTCTTGAAGTCGCCTCGCCGGATGAAGCGCGCGAGATACTCAAGCTCAAAGGTAAAGATAAGGTTTCCTTCTGAGATTTTCACACGTAGAAAACTTGGCTCCGCGGCTAAGCAAGATACTGATAACGCCAAGTAGGCCGCCCGGCGGGCTCAACCGAGACATCGTCACCGGCGAGGATGCACGCCGCATCTATCAGGTCGGTACGCAATGGGGGTTGGTCGACGATTTTGGTCAATGCATCGTGAGGACCCGGGATGGGGAGGAGTTTGCGTTGCTACCCAATGCAGCGCTATTTCGACTGCGCGGTCCTCCATGCACGCGGCGTCGTCCCAAAGTGCGCCCTGAACCAGCGCGTGAACGAAGTTTGCCGTGTATAACCGAGCAACAGAGCGACGCGCCCTACCGGATAGCGCGTGTTCGCCATGTAGCGTAAGGCAAGGTTGTGGCGCACCTCTTCGACCTGAGCCGAGAAACTCGTACCCTCGAATTCGAGTTGCCGTTGCATGGACCGGGTACTCAGATGCAAATGTTCCGCCACCTGCTCAATGGTGGCCATCTCGAGCGGTAGCAAAAGGTAGACGGCCCTGCGCACCTCCAATCCGATGGAATGCTCTTCGGCCGAGCTGAGCGGCTTAAGCAGGCTTTCAGCATATCGCACCAGTTCGGGGTCGGCGGCAGGATTCGGGTAATCGAGATCGACTGCCGAGCACACGATGCCATTGAAATCACTCCCGAACACTACAGGACAACCAAAGAACTGTCGGTAGTACCGGAGATCATCTGGTGCCGAGTGGGTGAAATTGGCAGCGACTGGATGCCAGCGCGCACCCAGCAGTGCGCTACAGGTACGGGCAAGCACGCCGACCGCAAGCTCCGTTGCCTGTCGCATTGGTACGGGCGAGTCCACGATGATCTCCTCGCGAATCACTACCTTATCCCCAGCGCTTTCTATATATAGCCCCAGTGCCTCGTTAAGCAGATGTCGATATTGAATGGCGGCTTGCAATACTTCACGCAACGTGCGCTTGTGCGCGAAAAGCAGGCCAATGACGCCGAAATCGAGTTCCTGCCGTGCTTCGCCCAGCTGTAATCCAAACGTGGGGCACGACGCTATCTGCGCCGTCGCTTCGAGCAGTTCGCAGGTCGCCCCTATCGGGATGCGCTGCTCCGGATTGGCCAGCATGGCTGCGTCCAGGCCCGCCTGTCGCAACAGCGCCTGTGGATTGACGCCAAGCTTCCTGGTCAATTGAAAATAGCCGTTCAGAGTGACCGCCCGGACCATCGTAACCATTGCGCGTTCTCCATTTTGACCACAATGTCGTGGCCTCGCGAGCCAAGTCCGGGCAACCCGGTGTTTACTCTAACTGGCACCAGATGCGACATCTATGGCGCGAAATGAGAAATCTTACTCCATGACATCGCTATATTGGAGGACACGTTCGGTAGCCATTCACAATCTATAAGTAGGGCTAAAGCCTTACGCAAAGGAGACAACCTTGCACGCGCCTTTGATTGAACCCACCGTGGTGGACATCCCGGTCAGACAGCCGGCCGTTCCCATGTATGCATGGGTGGTGTTCGCCCTGACCGTTGGTCTGCTGTTTTCCGACTACATGTCCCGGCAAGTGCTGAATGCGGTCTTTCCGCTGTTGAAGTCAGCATGGGGCATGTCGGACACGCAGTTGGGGTCCCTGAGCAGCGTCGTCGCCCTGATGGTGGGACTGCTCACTTTCCCGCTGTCGGTGCTCGCCGACCGCTGGGGACGTATCAGAAGCATCGTCCTCATGGCAACCCTGTGGAGCCTGGCGACGCTGGGATGCGCGATCTCCACACGCTACGGCGAAATGCTCTTTGCGCGTGCTCTGGTAGGCCTTGGCGAAGCTGCCTATGGCAGCGTAGGGATCGCGGTCGTACTGAGTATCTTTCCCGCGCGCCTGCGAAGCACGCTCTCTGGTATTTTCGCGGCGGGTTCGGCTTTTGGTTCGGTGCTGGGACTGGCGCTCGGCGGCGTTTTTTCAGCGCACTTTGGATGGCGGTGGTCTTTTGCCGCCATGGGGTGCTTTGGCATTGTCCTGGTCATCACCTATAGCATCGTCGTAACCGGGAAACGACTGACTCCGCTGCTGCCCCCGGGCTTACGCGACGTGTCCGGAAAGCCCGGAGTCCGCATAAGCTTTCGCACGCTGATGGCCGGGCTCTTCTCGTCCACGTCGGTGCGGTGTGCCTATGTTGGCAGCGGTTTGCAACTGCTGGTTCCCGCCGCGCTGTGGGCCTGGATGCCCAGCTTTTTGAATCGCTACTACGCGTTGGCCCCTGGCAAGGCGGCCTTGTGCGCTGCCGGCTTTGTCCTGATCACCGGACTCGGCATGAGTGTGTGCGGTATGGTGACCGATCGTGTCAGTGCGTCGAATCCTACGAGAAAGTGGGCCAGCGCAATAGTCTATTGTTTGGCATCGTTCATGCTGCTGGTTGTCGCTTTCCGGTTGCCCAACGGCCCGTTGCAGCTCATGTTGATCGGTGCCGGCATGTTTTTCGGCGCGGGTTCCTGCGGCCCCTCAAGCGCCATGGTGGCTAACCTGACGCCCCCACAGATCCACGGCTCCGCATTTGCTACGTTGACGCTGGCGAACAATCTGCTCGGACTTGCACCTGCCGCCATCATCACGGGCGCTATCGCAGATAGGATCGGGCTGTTCGGTGCGTTGAACGTCATCCTCGTTGCACCACTGATCGCGGCGATTGTCTTCGTCTTCGGCTGGCGCAACTACACCAAAGACCTGAGCCGGCTGACTGCCCTGCGCGAGCAAGCCGTGCGATGACACACTCCGGCAAAGCCAGCCCGGCGGGCCACCATCCGCGAGCGTATCAAGGTAGCGCTGTCGGCGCGCCATGTGCGCCTACCGACGCGATCCGCGTCGACGCGATTCCACGCATGCTGTTGGGCAAAAAGATGGAATTGCCAATCACGAAGTTCCTGATGGGCCAGCCTGCGGAGAAGGTGGCAAACCCCGACACGATGGCCAACTCCGGAAGCCTCGCCTGGTTCGCTGCATTCGCGCGCGACAGGGCGGCAAGCGACCGCGGGAATCGGCACTGACGGCGACACCGGAGAACTTCCGGATTTCTAATCACTATCACAGGAGACGAAGCATGGCGAAGGCTATACGCTTCCATCAAACCGGCGGACCTGAGGTCCTGCGTTACGAAGACGCCGAAGTCGGCGAACCAGGTCCGGGACAGGTCAGGATCCGCCACGCGGCGGTCGGCCTGAACTTCGCTGACATCTATTTCCGTACCGGGCTCTATCCGGCGCCGCTGCCCTCTGGTATTGGAACCGAAGCGGCCGGCACCGTAGTCAGCGTGGGGCCAGACGTCACCAGCGTCTCGGTAGGTGACCACGTGACCTATACCGGCGCGTACAACACGCTCGGCGCTTACTGCACGGAGCGCGTGATCGACGCGGCGCCCCTGATCAAACTGCCCGACGACATCCCGTTCGAAACCGCCGCCGCCATGACGATGCGGGGGTTCACCGCGTCCTACCTGATGCGGCGTATCTATGCCTTCAACGCGGGCGACACCATCCTGCTGCATGCAGCTGCCGGGGGCGTCGGCCTGATCGTGTCGCAATGGGCAAAGCTGCTCGGGCTGACGGTCATCGGTACTGTATCGAACGACGCCAAGGCGGAAGTCGCGCGGGCACATGGCTGCGACTACACCATCGATTACAGCCGGGAAGACGTGGCAAAGCGCGTGCGCGAGCTGACCAACGGCGTAGGCGTCAATGTCGTCTTCGACAGCGTCGGCAAGGACACCTTCGAGGCCTCGCTTGATTCTCTCAAGCGCCGGGGCCTGATGGTATGCGTCGGCACCGCTTCGGGCCCGATCCCGCCGTTCAATCCGCAACTGCTCGCGCATAAAGGGTCGCTCTACCTGACGCGCCCGGCGTTGGCTGACTACATCGCGGACCCCGCCGAAAAAGCCGAACTCGCAGCGGAGCTGTTCGGCCATGTGGCAGCCGGTCGCATCCGGATCGAGATCAACCAGAAGTACGCCCTCGAAGACGCCGTTCAGGCCCACCGAGACCTGGAATCGCGCAAGACGACCGGATCGTCGGTCTTCGTGTTGGAACAGTAAGACGAGGAATATCGAAACTATGCGTATCGAACAACTCACTCATGCGATTGGCGCAGAACTGACCGGTGTTAAGCTGGCCGACGCCCTCCACGATGCTGACCTCTTTGCGGAGATCCGGGCAGCCCTGCTCCAATATCGCGTGGTATTCCTGCGCGACCAGGACTTCACCCGTGCCGAGCACGTGGCGTTCGCCCGTCGCTTCGGCGAGCTCGAAGGGCACCCTGTCGTGAGTAGCGACCCCGAGAATCCAGGGCTGGCGCGGATCTACCGCACGCCGGACCAGCCGAACGACCGCTACGAGAACGCGTGGCACTCTGATGCCACGTGGCGCGAAGCACCGCCGTTCGGCGCGGTGCTTCGCTGCGTGGAATGCCCGCCCGTCGGCGGCGACACGATGTGGGCGAACATGGCGCTGGCGTACCAGAAGCTGCCCGAGCACATCAAGAGCGAGATTGCGGACCTGCGCGCGCGCCACAGCATTGAGGCCACGTTTGGCGCCATCATGCCCATCGAGAAACGCCATGCGCTCAAGGCGCAGTTTCCCGATGCGGAGCACCCGGTGGTCCGGACACACGCAGAAACGGGCGAAAAGATCCTGTATGTGAACATCTTTACCACGCACTTCACCAATTTCCACACGCCGGCGCGCGTGCGTTATGGGCAGGACGCCAATCCCGGCGCCGCCGACCTGCTTCGCTACCTGGTCAGCCAAGCCGCGATCCCCGAATACCAGGTGCGCTGGCGCTGGAAACCCAACAGCGTGGCGATCTGGGACAACAGCGTCACCCAGCATTACGCAGTGATGGACTACCCCCCAAGCCATCGCAAGATGGAGCGCGCCGGCATCGTCGGCAGCAAACCATTCTGAGCTGTTCCGAAGAACAGGAAATACAAGTCAAGCGCCCACGCGCTTTCAGGCGGGCAGACGCCGGCCAGGTTGCTGGCTAGCATGCCACCCGCGTGCTTCCCGCCTAAAGGTCTTTATGTCACGCCAGATACCCGTCGCATTGGTCGACGAACTCGCACCCGGCCAGCGCAAGCTGCTGTTTGTCGAGGGTCGCAGCCTCGTCATGTTCAACATCGGCGGCGAGCTGGTCGCAATCGACAACTCCTGCCCGCACAACGGCGCTGCATTGTCGAGCGGCCAGCTCGAGGGCAGCGTTCTGCGCTGTCCAGCACATGGTCTGCGTTTTGACCTCTTGGCAGGCGACCAACCTGACGGCGGCAAGCTTTGCGTGCACACCTTTCCCGTGCATACAACAGGCGACAAGGTGATGCTCGTGCTTGAAACACCCTGAGCCGGTGCCTGCTGAAAGCATTCGGTTTGCAGAGCACCCCGAGAACGATTACCGCGTGGCAGTGTGATTGCGCCGCTGCCAGCGAACACTTCTACATTCTGGAGACACCCAAAATGGGACTCATGATGCAGCAGCCTCTGCTGATCTCTTCACTACTTCGCCATGCGGAGCGCCACCATGGCGAACAACTGGTGGTCTCGCGTCGCGTTGAAGGCGACATTCATCGCTATACCTACCGCGATATGGCGTCGCGCAGCCGCCGCATGGCCAAGGCGCTGGGCTCGCTGGGTATGGAGCCCGGTGTGCGAGTGGGCACCCTGGCCTGGAATGGATACCGCCATCTGGAGCTGTACTACGCGGTCTCCGGCTCCGGTGCCGTGCTGCATACGCTCAACCCGCGCCTGCACCCCGATCAGCTGGTCTGGATCGCCGAAAACGCACAGGACAAGGTGCTTTGCTTCGACCTGAATTTCCTGCCGCTGATCGAAGCGGTTGCGCCCCGCCTGCCGGGGATCGACGCCTTCGTGCTGATGACCGACCGCGCGCACATGCCAGCACAGACCAGCATCCCCAACCTGCTCTGCTATGAAGACCTGATGGCGGCGCAGGACGACGTGTTCGAGTGGCCCGAGTTCGACGAATGCATGGCGTCTTCGCTGTGCTACACAAGCGGCACGACGGGGAATCCAAAGGGCGTTCTCTACAGTCACCGCTCGACCCTCCTGCACACCTATGCCTCGGCGCTGCCGGACGCCCTCAATCTGTCCGCGCGCGACACCATCCTTCCCGTGGTGCCCATGTTCCACGTCAACGCGTGGGGCTTGCCGTACTCCGCGTGCATGGTCGGCGCAAAGCTCGTCTTGCCCGGTCCCGCCCTGGACGGCGCCTCCTTGTACGCACTGATGGAGGCAGAAGGCGTAACGCTGTCCGCCGGCGTTCCGACGGTCTGGCAGGGCCTGCTCGCGCATACGCAGGGCAAGGGGCTGCGCTTTTCCAGCATGAACCGCACCATCATCGGCGGCTCGGCCTGCCCGCCCGCCATGATGGAGGCATTCGAGGACCAGTACGGCGTGCAGGTCCTTCACGTCTGGGGTATGACCGAACTCAGCCCGCTGGGCACTGTGGGTGTGCTCAAAACCGAGCAACTCGCGTCGACCCGGGATCAGCAGCGCGCTGTGCGATCCAAGCAGGGCCGTGCGTTGTTCGGCATCGACATGAAGATCATCGACGCCCAAGGCGCTGAACTGCCGTGGGACGGAGAGGCGTCCGGTGACCTGCTCGTGCGTGGCCCATGGGTGCTCTCGTCATACGTCAACGACGAAGGCGACAGTCCGCTCGTCAAGAGCGAAGGCCAGGACTGGTTCCCGACCGGCGACGTGGCCACCATCGATCCCGCTGGATTTATGAACATCACCGACCGCAGCAAGGACGTCATCAAGTCTGGGGGCGAGTGGATTGGTTCTATCGACCTCGAGAACATCGCCATGGCACATCCGGACGTTGCCATGGCCGCATGCATCGCAGCGCGGCACCCGAAATGGGATGAGCGTCCACTGCTCGTGGTGGTCCGTAAGCCGGGAGCTGAACTCTCGCGTGAGCAGTTGCTCGGTTTCTACGAAGGAAAGATCGCGAAGTGGTGGACGCCCGATGACGTGGTCTTCATCGACGCGCTCCCGATGGGGGCGACCGGAAAAATCCTGAAGCACCAACTGCGCGAGCGCTTCGGCGACTTCCTGATGCAGCCGGCGGAACGCCCGACTGTCGGCTGACCCGGCATGCCATGGCATGGTGGGCGCAGCGGTGTCCTTGAGCGCGAGAGCGCAGAGATCGAACCAACCCTTGCGAATGCGATGTGCCAACTCGATGCCTGAAATCGTGGTCGCGGCAGTCCCGATCCGTCTGAATCCGAGCATCACAGCCGTTCTCGACTTGATGTTTCGATGATCCTGCCCGATCAGGTTGTTCAGGTACTTCGAGGAGCGGACCTTCGTGTTTGCCGGCAACAGAAGATCGGTTTTCATTTCGCGCACGGCCCGATTCGAGGCGGTGTAACCATCCAGCGGGATCGTCTCCGGCAGTGAATGGATCAGTTCGGCCGACATCGCGAACGTCGCGTGCCTGCATCCCGACTTCGGGAATGCCGTGTGGACGAACTGCTCGCCTTCTTTGACGGCCGGGGGGTGGTGGAAGCCGGACGCGGTGGTCTTCGTCGAGTCGGTTCCGCTCGGCGCGACCGGCAAGGTGCTCAAGCATTCGTTGCGAAAGCAGTACGGCGACGACTACCTGTCGGCCTGACAAGCCGACGCAGCAGCAATTTAGTTTAATTCGATCAACCAGAAAGCCGCCGGGGTCCGTGCGGCGTCCCCCAAAACCAGAGGAGACAAAATGAAATCAAAGTTGAAGTTGAGCAGTATTGCGGCGCTGGCGATGTTCGCCACGGCCGCCCACGCCCAATCGTCGGTCACGCTTTACGGCGTACTCGACACTGGACTGCTGTATCAAAGCACCTCGGCGGCATCGTTCCAGCCGCACGCACCGAACCTGGGCCATGTCTATCAACTCAAGGACGGCGGCATCTATGCCAGCTACTGGGGCCTGAAGGGAAGCGAAGACATCGGCAGCGGCTACAAGATCAACTTCAAGCTGCAGGGCGTATTCAACACCACGAACGGCAAGTTTGGACTGTCCGACACGCCGGGTACGGCCGCGATCTTCAACCAGTTCGCGACAGTCGGCGCGTCCGGTCCGTTCGGCTCGATCGACGCCGGCCGCCAGATCATCCCGATGATCTACGCGATGGCGGAAACCGATGT
>NZ_FCON02000181.1 GCF_001544535.1 Caballeronia choica
GCGATCAGCTCGTTGAACTTCGACAGGCGCTTGCTGCCCTTGCCGTCGAGTTCGCGCACGTGCAGGTGCAGCACGGTCGCGCCGGCGTTGTAGCAATCCACCGCCTTCTGGATTTGCTGCTCCATCGTGACAGGGATGTCTTCGGGAAAGTCGGAGGGCACCCACGACGGCGCGTACGGCGCGGCCGTGATGATCAGGGGTTGCTGGTTTTCGGTGTAAAGGGAACCGTCGAGAAAATTCATGGCATGGTCTCCAAAGCGGGCTGGGGGGACGGAAAGAAGTCGGGGAGCACTCATCAGCAGGCGTGTCGTCGACAAAGCCGTTGACGAGCAGAACCCCTCTCACCTGTCCCCGATAAATGATTGGGCGTCTTATCTCCGCGTCAGGCACGGTAGGCGCGACGGGAGGTAGAACAGTCCGGCCAAGATACGCCAATCCGACTGGGCGGTTTACGTTTTGGGTGACATTTTTTTATGATTTGACGCCACTCCGCGTTAACACCAGCCCCGCTAAACATCGCGGAGACATCGATTGCGCCTGGCGACGATGCAGTACATCGGGTTTAGTCGCACTAAGGACATTGAGGCGAAGTACCCCGATATGGCGAATAATGCTGATGCATGTCGCCGCCGACGCCAAAATGAACCACTTGCCGACGCGTCGATGATCCGGGCGGCGAGCTCGCAAATGCCGCCCATTCCAGCATGAGGTCGACAGTGGGCCGGTTCATGGGAATCTCGGCATCCGGATCAAAACGGAGTCGGCGACAACAATGCGCAATGCGCGGCGACATCCGTTCAGACAACTGGCCAACCTTTGCGAGTGGCTTTGAAATATTTCCGTGTCCGTTCATGTGTGCTGCGCTCTCTCGCGCCGACCGCAAGCCGACGGGCTAGCGATTCGGCACGCCTTTCGGTAGGATGCCTGGATTTCCAAGTCCATACCCTCGTCGGAACAGGTGTGGGCCCATAGTGGGGGTCCCGCTATGTTGCTGCTGTTGGCCGGCTGGAGGCGACCTAACCGTTACCTTATAGCAGGCCGCGGAATGAGATGAGCAGGTGCCGATCGAATTCGTGAGTCAGTCCCGCCCCTGAAGAGCACGGCGGCGAATGGATCATCGACGGACATTTGCGGGCAGTTGGCGAATGTCTTCTGGTGGCCAATTCTGTTTGCAAGGACTTCCTTTCAGCGACAATAGGGTCTCTCGCGCCGATACTGAATCGGCGAGACGCCACGAGTCGATTTGAAGGCGCGGCTGAAGGAAAATTCAGACTGGTATCCCACTCGCGACGCGATATCGCGAAGTCGCAGATCGGTCTGCTCGAGGAGTTGAGCGGCAATCCCCATGCGCCAGCGGGTTAGATAGCTGTGCGGTGGTTCACCTACTGAATTGCAGAAGTTGCGGGCGAACGCCGCGCGCGACAGACCAGCTTCTTTAGCGAGTTCCTCCAGTGTCCACGCACGTTCGGGTGCTTCGTGCATGCGCGCGAGGACCCGTGTCATGTGCGGCGTGCGCAGCGCCGAAAACCAGTCGTTTGTTGCGGGAGATGCAGCGTCGGCCCAATCGCGTATGAAATAGACGAACAAGGACGAGAGCAGGTTACGAACCACAATCTGATTCCCGAAGTTCGGCGTCTCCACTTCGTTACGAAGCATGCGCAGCGTGTCGCTTAGCGGTGAACATCCAGGCTCCATTCCGGCGCGGAGCGACACGGCTTGTGGCAGCGCCCGTAGAGCGGGAAGCGCCAGATGCTGATCTATGTCGAACTGGCCGCAAATCAGCGTGATGGCCTTTGGGTCGCGGTCGACGACACCATCACGCATTGCCAGGAACGTTTCCAGCGGCATGGCTATGCCTCGCCCTGAATGCGCCACTTCATGTGCGCTGCCACGTGGGAACAAGACCAGTTCACCAGCCTGCAATTCCATGGTTGCCGTCTCGGGTTGGCGAACGAAAGCACGTCCTTCCGCCACGAAATGGAACACCAAGGCATCGCGAGGTTGCACCTCGAACCCCCATGGGCCTGCCACACGTGTCCGCACCAGCATCAAGCCGTCAGCACGGACTGCTTTCAACCAACCGTTTAACGCATCCATGACCGTATCCTAGCAGAATGAGACGAACTGCTATGTTTTAGCGCCGTATGGGTATGGACCATCTTCCAAAGAACGATTCCAATGGGACTGCGTAAAACTCAGAGGCGAAATCATGAACAGGGATCACGTCCTACAAGTGCTCGACACTATCTACGAGAAGATCTTCAACAATGGCCAGGCGGACCTGTATCCGGGATTCGTGAGCGGGCCATACATTCAACACAATCCGCTTTTTCCGGATGGGCTCGACGGCATCCTGGGCTACATCAAGCAGGCCGGGCGCATTCCATGCGAGGTTAAACGGATTGCGATAGATGGAAATCTTGCTTTTGTGCACGTGCGCTACCTGGAATGGGCCGGTCAGGAGACTGCAGGTGTTGACATCTTCCGTTTCGATGCAGACGGCAAGATATTGGAGCACTGGGACGTACTGCAGCCGGTGCCGAAGACGGCTAGCAATGCGAATACGATGTTCTGAACGGATGACCGAGAGGCGGTTTCCTCCCTTCAGGTTTATTCGAGGCCTGCCCGCACCACCCATCGCGCGCTCCCAGTCCAAGGACATGGGCAAGCGTCGAACGATCCTTAAGTGGAACGGTCGTCTGAATAGCCGTTCGATTGAGGTCGTGACGTACCGCTCCTGGCCGCGTCCGGCAGTTCGCGGTCGGTGTTGCGCGGCGCAGTCCGCGTTGAAAGGCAATACCGCATAAGGTGCCTGTCTAAATACGACGGATTCCGCCGCGTGGTTCGGAAGGTCGGCGGCCGGGTCGGAACTGCTCTCGCGCAGCGGCAAATCCATACATCCCTGAACAGGTCGCTTCCTGATGTGGCGGCGGCGATTGAGCGCCTGCCGTTCGTGTGGGATGCGGAACTGACTGTCGACGAGCCGACCGGGCAGTCGTCATTCGAGCGCCTGCAACTACGCGCTCGCACGAAAATGGTCAATGGCATGCGCGTGCGCGCCGCAGCAAAGCTGCACCCGGCCCGGCTCTACATCTTTGATCTGCTCGCGGCGCAAGAGTGAGACCCTTTGGGCGCTCCCCGCAGCCAGAGAAAGAAATGCTCCGCGACAACGGCCGTACCCGAGCGCGCGGCAAAAGAGGGCTAACCGCAGCAGAGGCAACCGCCTCGATGAGACATGCCGTAGCCGCCGGCATCACCCGCGCCGTCGCCGGACGAACTTGCGCCGCCCACGCTCGGTGCCGCGATCGTCACGCGCGCGGCCGGCGCGCCGCATTGCGGACACGCCGCGGGATCGTCGCGCTCGGCGATGCGGCGAACAACTTCGAATGCGCCGCAATCCGCACAATCGTAATCGTAGACAGGCATGACGTTTCCACTCGAAGAAGGGCCAAGCGCGGTCATCATCGAGCGCCCCTGAACGACAGGGATACGCTCGGGTCGCTCGCATTGGTCCAGTAGAAAGTGGCGAACCGGGCCGATTGGACCTTCTTCGAACCCGGCTTTCGGGCGGCATCCGCCATAAGCTCACACATGAGAAACGCTCTCATGCCCCAGGCTTCAGGATGACTTTCGTCCAGCCGTGGTCACGCGAGTCGAAGTGCTGGTAGGCCTCCGCCGCCTTGCTCAGTTCGATCTCATGTGAAACGATAAACGAGGGTTTCGCCCTTCCCGCATGAATCAGGTCGCGCAGCTGGCGGTTGTAGGCTTTGACATTGCACTGTCCGGTGGCGATATGCTGGCCCTTGAACCAGCACGTTCCCCAGTCGAACGCGATCTCGCCCTTCTTGGCCAGGTCATCAGATGCGCCGGGATCCTGTGGCGTGAATACGCCGACCACACCAATGCCGCCGGTGAACTTCACCGATTGGACGAGATTGTTCATGGTCAGATTGGGAATCTCGTTTCCGGCGGGATCATGGCATTGATAGCCGACGCACTCGCAACCGACATCGGCGCCCAGGCCATGGGTAAGCTCCAAGACGCGATCGACCGGATTGCACTTCGAATCGTCGATGGCCACCGCGCCTATTGATTCCGCCAGCTGGAGCCGATCGGGATGGCGATCGACCACCATCACATTGCAGGCGCCCTTGATCATCGCTGCATGTGCGGCCATCAGCCCCACCGGACCCGAGCCGTAGATGACGATGGCATCGCCCGGCCGCAGGCCGGCAAGCTCGGTGGCATGCCAGCCGGTCGGAAAGATATCGGCCACCATCACATAGTCGTTCTGCTTTTCCTCGGCATCGGGCGGCAGCTTCAGGCAGTTGAAATCGGCCCAGGGCACACGCAGGTATTCCGCCTGTCCGCCCTGATAAGGCCCCATGTCGGCGAAGCCGAAGGCCGCGCCGGCCATGCCCGGCTGAGGATTGGCGGTCAGGCAGAATGCGGTCAGTCCCTTTTCGCAATTCCGGCAATGGCCACAGCTGATATTGAATGGCATGCAGACCCAGTCCCCGACTTTAAGGCGCTCAACGGCCGGCCCCACTTCTGTGACCTGGCCGAGGTTCTCGTGTCCGAACACTCTCCCCTTTTCGAAGTCGGTCCTGCCTTCGAACATATGCAGGTCCGAGCCGCAGATATTGGTGCTTCTGATCTGCACGATCACATCAGTCGGCCGCTCGATTTTGGGATCGGGCACGTTTTCCACGCTGACATCGCGCGGCCCTCTGTAGACGACAGCTTTCATCATGTTTCTCCGGTTACACGCATGCCTGCCTGACCCCGCTCCCTCGATTGCCGGGATTCGTGAGTCGGCCCACACAGCGTTACCACATGACCCTCCGCTGATGCAGCCAGGCGTCGTACCGGTTCCGAACACCGGCGCGTTGCCAAGCCGGCCGACCGAGTGCTAAACCTTTCATTTTCAGCGTCTTTGACGTCGTCCCAATGCTACCTTCCAGCCGCGGAGGGTTCTCTCCATCGGATAAGCCGGCCGATTCGCACGGGCATCCCTTGCGGCAGCAATGCATATTCCAGACGAAAGCGATCGAGCAGGACGCGACGCGTATATCTGTGCAATCCCACGCGCTTCGCGTGACATATCGCAGGGTCGTCGTTACGCAGCTCGCCCGCATCCGACGCCGACACGGGGTAGCGCGCTAAGCCGATGCTCGCACCCGACCGCGGCACGCAGGCACGGCGTCTGGATTGACTCGGCTGCATGCGTACTATGAAGTGGCGCGCGACGCGCGCGGCTTCATCTTCGGGCGCGTCAACGATGAAAATTACAGAATCGCCACGCGGGTGCGCGAAACATGGCCTCGCGCCTACGGCTTCAGCACAACCTTGATGCAGCAATCCTCTTTGTCGCGGAAGGTCTTGTACATCGCGGGTCAAGGTGGAGCGAAACTGGGTGCGTGATTACGAACGACGGATCAATCTGTCCTTCTTGAATGCGTCGCAATAGGTCGTCTGTCCAGCGGTTCACGTGTGTCTGACCCATGCGCCGGTCAGACTCTTGTTCATCGAAGCGCCGAACGGGATCTTGTCGATCAGCCCGCGGTACTGGCCAGGCACAGACAAAGGTGCCCGCCGGACGGCAAACGTAAATCATTGCGCAGCACGTGCGGCCGGTCGATTTCCATCATCACGGCCTGCTTCGCGCGGGTCAACCTCCATAGTTGGTGAGCAGTCGTCTCTCGCTGTTTTCGGCCGGCAACAAGCCGGCGACCGTAGCACGTCCAGCATTAGCCGTTCCGTGTAGAGGTCAGAGTCACTATGCTCTGGAGTGACAGGCTCCGTCAGCGCATGGTTGTGCGCTTACTCCCGTAGTGACAGTCGGGCGGCGCCGATCGACTACGCGATAACGCTCCTATTTCGATGGTCGCTTACGGGAAACGCAACAGTCATTCGGGCGACGACTTCGCCATGGTGACAAACGACCGCTTGTGGCCCGGTTGCCGAAATCAACGTTCAGCATTTTGCCAACGCGGCGAGTCATCGACACGATCGCTTGGACCATTTTCGATGAAATCGTCCTCAAAGCTCTGACCGATCAACTCATCATAATTCGCTGGTTCGCTACTGACGATGGCTCGGAACATTTGAATCAATGCGTTGCCATCTTGCAGATGTGCCACTACGACGCGAGCAGTGCGCAAAGACACAGACTCCCGTACTGGCGGCGCTGCACTTCCATCCTGAAGTTCGAAAGCAAAACGATGGACCTCTTCATGCCCTTCAGGAAGTGTCGTATGACCCCAAATTGTTGCTTTCATGGTTCGCTGTCAATGGATTCTTTTTAGTCGAAAAGCAAATAGCGTGCCTTTTGTTGCTTTCGCTCGATTGGGGAAGCTGATGGACAGTCGTTGCCGCGGCCGCGTGGTGAATGATTGAAGCCTTGCAACCGAACTAAGGCGTAGCCGCGCGGCCATGAAAAAGCCCGCTTCAACAGCGGGCTCTGAAATAAAACTGAGTTACTGGGGCGCGGTCCCACACTTTGATGCGATGCGCGTTACGGCTTCGATGCATCGTCGGCGGCGCCTTTAAGATCTTCCTGGCGTTGCGCAAATCCTTAAGCACTTCGCCCTCCGCTTGTTGAGTCTCGCCCCTTCGCTTCCTGCGACGGGTCCTTCGTCATCTTTCCGACGCCGTCATTGATCTCTCCTTTGACCTTTTCCCCGACACCCTGCACCTGGTCCTCACTCATGTCTAGCTACGGTTCGCCTACGGCATGCAGATCTTCCATATCCGCACAAGGAAGATGCCGCGTCGTCCTCATCAACGATCGCTTCGTGGCGAAAAGCGCTGTGGCGGTTTGCCTCGACGCGAGGCGTCCCGACTTTTTTTGAGCTTTGCCCGGACATACCAAAGCATTCCGTCCCGGCACGAAGCACGACGGCTCGTGTCGATTCACGACTGCCATGTCAGCGAGTTCCTTCAATTGGCAACTCCGTAGCACAACCGAGCTTGCGAATGGACTCGCGCTTGATCGGTACTATTTGCGTCGTCGCCTGTCAGTTTGCGTGCGATGGAAGTTTTTCCCGAAAATTCCCTGACTGTTTCGGCGATCTTTTGTTAAGACAACGTCCGTGACGCTCGTGGTGTACGCTTGACGAATCAATCGTCCACGCATTCAAATTCAAAACTGCCGATAAGCGTGGTAATCAAGATCGTCCGTCATGACAAGCAATAAAGCGCCTGAGCCTTCAGTTGACCCGCCCGATGTGACTCGATCTGTCACGCCGTCGCTGGAGTTTCCGATCGTCGGCATCGGGGCATCGGCCGGCGGAATTCAAGCGCTGACGCGCCTGTTTGAGCACATGCCAAACGACGCGGGCATGGCGTTTGTGATCGTACTTCATCTGTCGCCCAAGCATGAAAGCCAGGCCGACACCGTGCTCCAGAGACTCACGAGCATGCCGGTCGTGCAAGTCCTGCAAGCGACTCAGATCGAAAAAAATCATGTCTATCTCATCTCGCCGGCCAACGACCTGTCGATGAATGACGGCTACCTGAGCGTGACGCCGTCGAATCGCGAACCAGGACGACCGGTGGCGATCGACCTGTTTTTTCGCAGCCTCGCCGAAGTACACCGCACCCGCGCGATCAGCGTGGTTTTGTCGGGCTTTGGCAGCGACGGTACGATTGGAATAGGGCGGATTAAGGAGCATGGCGGCGTCACGATCGCGCAAAGTCCCGAGGACGCCGAATGCGATGAGATGCCTCGCAATGCCATCGCAACGGGCCTGGTCGACATTACGCTGCCGGTCGTGGAGATCCCGCAGAAACTTATCGAATTACGCGACAACGCGCGAGCGATTCAGTTGCCTCCCGTCGCCGACGACCGGCCCCTAATAGCATCGTCGGCGAATAATAGTGCAGCGCCGCATACAGCGTCGATCGAGGAAGACGCGCTGCAGAAAATCCTTTCTACGCTGCGCGCCCGCACCGCGCATGACTTCCGGCACTACAAGCGCTCGACGGTTCTGCGACGCATTGAACGCCGGCTGCAAGTCAACGCGCTTCGAGACTTACCCTCGTATCAGCGGTTTCTCGACGCTCACCCGGAGGAGTCCGCGGCATTGCTTAAGGACATGTTGATCGGTGTGACCAATTTTTTTCGCGATCGGGACGCTTTTGAAGCCCTTGAGCGCGAAATCGTGCCGCGCATCTGCGAAGACAAGTCCGATGACGACTCCATCCGCGTCTGGGCCGCGGGCTGCTCCACCGGAGAAGAAGCGTATTCGGTCGCGATGCTGCTTAACGAATGTGTTGCGGAAGCCAATAAAGGCTGTGCGATTCAAGTGTTCGCCACAGACATCGATGAGAGCGCTATCGAGACGGCGCGCACGGGCAACTATCCATCGCCCATTGTGACCGACGTTCCGCCTGCCCGGCTTCGAAAGTTTTTTACGCTCACGCACGGGCGCTACCTCATCAACAAATCCTTACGGGAACAGGTTCTGATTGCCGCACACAACCTCCTGCGCGATCCGCCCTTCTCTAAGCTCGACCTGGTGTCATGCCGCAACCTGCTGATCTATCTGGACCGTACGGTACAGCGACAGGTCTTGGAGACGTTTCACTTCGCGCTTGAACCGGGCGGCTATCTTTTCTTGGGCAGTTCCGAGTCGGCTGAGATTGCCGATGACCTTTTCGCCGCCATTGACAAGAAGAACCGGATCTATCGCGCGAAGAAGTCGGCGAGCGCGCGAACTGCCCCGACGTTACCGTTCGTCGGCCCACTGGCGCAGCGGACTCACTTCAGTACAATAAAACCAGCGATCGGCCGCACGGACTCTTCGTTCGCGGCCCTGCACCGAAGCGCGATGGAGCATTATGCGCCGCCTAGCGTGCTGATCGATCGCGACGGGGAAATCCTGCATATGTCAGAGGATGTCGGCCGGTTCCTCCGATACGTCGGTGGCGAACCGTCTCACAATCTGCTCACCCTGATTAATCCGGACCTACGAGTAGAGCTCCAAACCGCTCTCTTTCAGGCGCTGCGTCGTGGCAAAAGCGTCGATGCAGAACGCGTGAGGTTCGCGCGTGGTACCGCTCTTTCCTACGTCAATATGACTGTGCGCCCGTTCTACAATGCCGCCGGTGGAGACGTCCTTGCAGTGTTCTTCGATGAGGCGGAGGAGACGACGTTGCCCGAAGCCTCCGAAGTCGGTCCGACTGACGAAAGTCCCGTCGTGGCTCACCTCGAGGCCGAAGTACGGCGGCTGAAGGAGTTGTTGCAATCGACCGTCGAGCATTCTAACGTCTCGAGCGAGGAGCTAAAGGCCTCCAACGAAGAGTTGCAGGCGATCAACGAAGAAATGCGTTCAGCGTCCGAGGAGCTCGAAACCAGCAAGGAAGAACTGCAGTCGGTCAACGAAGAGATCGTGACGGTCAATAGTGCGTTGCTGGCGAAGGTGGAAGAGACCGCGAAAGCCAACGATGACCTTCAAAACTTGATCGCCTCCACTGGCATCTCGACCATCTTTGTCGATCGTTCGATGCGCATCAAACGCTATACGCCCGCTGCCGTGGGACTATTCAACCTAATCGAGACGGATATCGGTCGTCCTTTGCTCGATTTGACGCACCGTCTGAATTATCCGGAGCTCGCCGCAGACGCAAGAAGCGCATTCGGGGACTTGAAGTTAGTGGAGCGAGAAGTTAGCACTATGGACGGCAATCGGTTCCTCGCTCGCGTGCTGCCATACCGAACCATGGACGATCGTATCGACGGTGCCGTGCTCACGCTGATCGACATCACCGAAAGACGCCGGGCCGAGACAGCGGCCCGGTCGAGCGAAGAACGTCTGAAGCTCGCTGCGTTGACCACCGACGACTACGCAATCATTGTGCAAGATTCGGACGGCACGATCCTCAGTTGGAACCGAGGAGCGCACCGCATGTTTGGCTTTGAAGAACACGAGGTCGTGGGCAAGCCGATCGATCTCATATTCGTCCCGGAAGACCGGCCGAGCGCACCGCTTGCCGAACGTGAAACAGCCAAGAAGGAAGGTCGTGCCGAGGACGAACGTTGGCATCTCAGAAAGGACGGGAGAAAGATCTATTGCAGCGGTGTCATGACGTCGATCGACACGGTCGGCTTCAAGGGTCTTGCGAAAATAGCGCGCGATTTAACCGACCGTAAGAGCGTGGAAAGTCAGCAGCAACTTCAGCTGGCGCTCGAGCGGGCCATTCGTGCTCAGGCGGAGACGGTGAACCGCCAAAAGGACGAGTTTTTTGCGGTACTGTCGCACGAGCTAAAAAATCCGCTTAACCTAATTCACGTCAAGGCTGAGTTACTGAGCCGTTCGCCCGAGGTGAAAGATATTGCGCTGGTTCAGGATGCGGCGGACGCGATTCAACGCTCGGTCCTTGGGCAATCCAAGATCATTGACGACCTGTTGGATCTTTCGCGGGTGCGTACTGGCAAGTTGGCGTTGCATTTCTCGCCGGTCAATCTTGCATCTGTCCTTCGAGCGATTGTCGAGGCGAGTGAGGCGGAAGCCGCGAACAAGCAAATTCGAATGGTAGTGTCAGGCGTTGACGCGCCGTTGACGATTCAGGCCGATCCGGTACGCCTGGAGCAGATGATTTGGAACGTGATGCGCAATGCCTTGAAGTTCACGCCGCACGGCGGACGCGTGAATCTGTCGCTCACGCGCGATGATCGATACGTCTGCGTCGAGGTATGCGATACGGGGCAAGGCATCGCTCCTGATTTCCTGCCGAAAGTCTTCGATATGTTCAGTCAAGCGGATGGCGGCGGCAGACGTGATCGAGGCGGATTGGGCATCGGCTTGTCGCTCACCAAACAACTGGTTGAAATGCACGGCGGACGCATTGAGGGCACCTCGGCTGGATTGGGACAAGGATCCTGTTTCCGGCTATGGCTGCCTTATCTTCCTCCATCCTCATCTGTGTTCCCCGCGGGTAAAGCCGCTGATGCCAGCATTCTGAAGGGGCTGCGCGTACTTCTTGTCGACGATTCCCTGGAAGGCCTCGAAGGGTTCCGGACCTTGCTTGAATTAGAAGGGGCGCAGGTCAGAGCGGAATCGAGTCCCGAGGCAGCTCTTGAGGCTGCGAGCGAAAACGAGTTCGATCTCATACTGTCGGATATCGGCATGCCGACGATGAGCGGCTATGAACTGATTGCGAAGTTGCGACAACTGCCGACGTGTAGAGCGGTTCCAGCGATCGCTTTAACCGGTTTCGGACGCGAGCAGGACGCTGCCGAGGCACTGCGTGCAGGGTTCGATGCGCATTTGGGCAAGCCCGTGTCGCTGAACGCGCTACTCGTGGCTATCGGCGCAAACTTGGGAAAGGAGTAGCGAATATTGAGTCGATGCACGAAGCGTTTTCTAAAGTCGATGTGGCACAGAACAGCCTTAAAAGTGCTCCCTTACAGCAGAGGTTCATTCTCAGCAGACCATTGCCGCTCAATTGCTGGTCCGCTTTCAGAACAAGCGGCCGTTCAAACGTCAACCCAAAAGCACGGGCGAAGGGCTGGAATTGGCCGGGTGCTGCCTCTTGCGATCGACCGTGACCGACCGCCGCCACAGTTCAACCATTCGTCACCTGAACGGCTGCATACCAGCGGCAGCAGTCATATGCCCACTGATGGAAGACAAGTTTTCAGCCACCGGCGACGTCCCCGCCGAGTCGTTCCACGCTGACCGTTGACGTTCATTCGCCTCACCTATGTCGACTTCGCGTTATCGCGGGCCATCCATGTCATCAATGACTTGAATGGCTGATCCGAGCGCGGCTTGTGTGCGGTTGCCTACACAGGGGAAAGAAAGCAGCCTGGTATATACTCCCCCGTGCAACTCCTGATCGTACCCTCATACTTTTGAGGTCGAGCCCGAAATCAAAAACGAACCCTCTGAGGGACACGTCTTGTTCAAGTTTATCGCGGGCCTATTCAGGAAGAGATCGACATCGGTTTCGACCACGCGCCGCGCACAGTGGGCCGCAGTCAAGGCGGCCGTCCAGAAATCGAACGACGCCCGCCTGATTGAAGTGGTCCGCGACGCCGAAGAGCAAGCGCGCGAAGTCATCGCGGACAGATATGGCCGCGCCGCGCTCATGTTCCCGGCGGACAAGCAACTCGACGAACTGTGCGGCGTCGCGCTGGATCTGATCCAGGCGTCGAGCGGATACCGCGCACACCCTGAAGTGCGCCACGCCTTCGCCGCCGTCGGCTTTGTCGCCACCAAAGCTGATCCCGTGACGAGATAGCGATCCACGCGGTCGTGTCGAAAGTCTCAAACTGGCCGACTACCGCCTGTCGTCGATCGGCGCCGCGTCCCGCTGCGGGTGCGCCGAATAACATTGACACTGATCGACCACACCTCCAATGCGACGCTTCGGCGCCGTTTCCTTTTGCGGCGCGCGTGCACGGTGCGCCCTATGTGCGCCCGGGGTTCGCGCATGGCACGCGGCGCCCTTATTGGCCCAGGCTTTCCGGTCGTTCGTGAACAGACTGTTCATCTGATTGCGCATTGCCCTTCCCGTTTGATACCTGCCTGTTGGCGCCATTCGCAACGTCTAATATTTGCCACGCGTGTTGGTCGTGATAGTCCAGGAGATCCGCCAATTCCGTTCGCATCTGCTCCCGATCTTCGGCCGCACAATCCTTCCAGTCGCGCTCGGCTGACTCAACTTCCCGCCGCCATTTGGTGCGCTGTTTGCGTTGCCTATCGAGGCGCTCGGTCAGCTTGTTACCCATCGATTTGCAGAATAGAGTTTCGATTTTTATGGGGCCAGATAAAACATCGCTGCTACTGTCACCGTCTTTTACAACAGCAACGTCATGGCAGACCTGCTGCACGACGTCGGCGCCTTGGTACTTGGTGGCGTACCCAATCACTTGATGGCACTGCGCCCGTTGCTTGGGTCGTTCCGCTTTTCTAGCGCCGCCTTGATTTCCTCCGACGCCATCCGGGACAGGACCGCATCGGCCCACATCTCCGGGTCTTGATTCGTCAGCGTCAATAACGGCATGACGGTGAACGTCGGCACCTGAGCGACGGCACGCGGCCGTCCGCCTGGCCGTCCGCCTGACGACCATGCGGCAGGCGTAAAGCTCTGTCCCTGCCGATCAACCGCTCCAAGCCTGCCGCGACGCGTCACTGAATTGGCGGAACCACGCCGAGCTTTTCAGCCAGCATCCTCTCGTAGACACCGAAGTGAAAATTGACCTCTTCCTGAGTGACTACGGTCACGAAAATATTGATCTGCGCGGGCTGCAGGCCTAGGACCGTCGCGATCACCGCTTCCAGCTGCGGCGCGCATAGCCGGTCGTCGGCGAACGTGGTGCCGACGGCAATCTCGTAAGCGGATTCCTGCCGGAATACCACTTCAACCAGCCGCGCACGCGCGCTCATGTTGCTGTCGATCGC
>NZ_FCON02000182.1 GCF_001544535.1 Caballeronia choica
GGTCACGATCGCCGGAATTGCCGATCACGATCAACCGGAAACCGCGGTCACGATAAAACGGAATCAGCGGTCACGATGCCGGAAATGTCGGTCACGATCACCGGAATACGCACTATGACTGTCTCCGAAGCGACCCATTTGAAATCCCCGCAAGCAATGCAACTTGGCCGCAAAGCCGCCAGGATTCCAGATTGTCTGAGCAAGATATCGAACGAAAGGCGATCCACTAGCAGGCAGCGGCTGCAACTTTTTTCGACTTACAAATTCGACTGTAAGCGTCACCGTTTAATGATGCAGTCCACTAATACATCCGTCTTAAATCGACTCGTGAAGTAAAAAAGCACAGGCGTATGATCAGGTTCGCCGCAGTTTGTCGGATTGAACATAAAAAAATCTCCTAGAGTTTGGGTATGGTCTGCAAAGCGCGACGGTTTTGGAGAAGAGCCATGTCGACGAAAACATCGGGGATTCCACTCGCTCGGGTGATCGAAGATCTTCGGGCGGAATTGCTCAGAGCACTGAAAGAGGGCGCCGATAAGGATCTCCAGTTTCGGCTCAAACCTATTGAACTTGAGTTGAAATTGGGTGTTACCGCGACCGGGGAAGCCAAGGTCGGTGCAGAATTCTGGGTTGTCGAACTTGGAGCGAAGGGAACCTATGAAAACGAGACTACCCATGCACTCAAGTTGACTTTAGAGCCGATTGGACCCGGCGGCGGCCCCGTGGAAATTAGCTCTTCGGGAATTACCAACCCAATGAAAGCCAAAACGACGAAGCGGAAATGAGCCAGACGCGCGATGGGCGCGTTGTTGAGATATACAGCAGCGCGGGGAAAGGCAGCTATGGAAGCGGATATTTACTAGGCGACGGCATTGTCCTCACCGCGCGGCACGTGTTGGTGCCTAGTGACTTCTCATCAGTGCCTCACAATTTTGAGATTTCAGTTCGTACGGTCGACATGACGCGCCGTGACGAGGCGCCGCAATTGGCCACGTTAATTTGGCCGACAGTTGGGGCAAGACTAAATCCACACACCCCCGACATCGCGGTGATCCGCCTCAATAAGATCGACGGCAGGTACAAAAGATCGCCGGCTTTGCGGTTGGTCGGCAATGCGGATACCGCAGATGTACCTTTCGCGTCCGAGATCAGAGTCTTTGCTACCGGATACCCGAAGCATACTGAGCCAGCCGACAAGCAAGGGGCGGCGAAAAGGCGAGATACCCATCAGATTTCTGGCATTGTGCAACCGGGAACGGGGCAGATCACCGATACGTTGCAGATCTTGCAACCGGATTTCGGCCGCACCCGCGACAACGAACCTCTCGATACCGCTTCTGACTGGAAAGGTTTTTCAGGAGCAGCCCTGTTCGCTCGCGACCTATTGCCTGCTCGAGATGCATTGCCGCAACTCATCGGCGTCGTCACAGCATTCAATAACGGCCTTGATCGCTATAAATTTCGCGCAGTCCGCATCGACTGCTTACTCGAAGACAGTGACCTCGCGAGAATACTCCATAACGCCCTTGGTCGGTCTGAGAACACAGAGCGTCCGCAGCCCCCCCCAGTTCATAAACTGATCTGCCTACTTGATCGTAAGGACCAGGAAAAGGAATTCATCGCGGTGTGTAGAGAGGCTTCGTTATCACAAGTGGGAGAAGGCGATTCGCGAACAATCTCGCAACCTGTGCGCCCCATCATTTTGTTACTACCTGGCGCCGGCAATGACGGCCACGCCCCTATGGAACTGGTGGAACGACTAAAAAGATTTACGCTGCCGCGAACATTGAACAAGCCCAGGATGTGCCTCGCTGCTCCAGCGTTGTGGTGGCCCTCGCTTGTTGGCCGCTCTACTGAGCAGGTGCTCGCGGAATTGCGCAATGAACTCTGGAATTTATTGGGTTGTAAAGGAACAGGCCCAATCGAACCAACCGAATATATCAAGCTCTGGAAGAGTGGTACTCGTCCTCGAATCTTCGTCTCTGACCTGCTCAACCGCCCCTTGGACCACGACTCCGCCCTAGTCCTATCCGCATGGTCTAAATTTTGGGCCGCGATGGTACCGGAAGACCGTTTTGTGCCCATTCACCTGTTGCTGCTGGACGCGACGCGAGAGCGGGCCAGGGAGTGGCTGGCCTATGAGCCGCGAATCCAGGGCGTGGTGATTGGTGAACTGCCTGAGCTTGCCGCATGCCGGAACGTTGATTTGGAGAATTGGCTAGACGAGGAAATCCCATCGCGCGTGGCGCCGATGCATCGACGTTTTATCGAGGAACTCGATATAACGCTACGCAAAGAATATATAGGCCAATTTTTTTTGCGCGACTTCAAAACCAGCGTTCGTCTTTTTGTGAAGCAGGAGGCCGATCGTGCTCGTATCAACATCTAGCAATTCTGACCATTCTCCCGTCTTCACCGGGAGCGGGAAACAGCGTGTCGAACCTGACTTGCCCCCGCCGCTTGAGCCGATGTTGCGCGAGACCGGTCATTATGTTCCAAGTGAAGCATTGATATATGCCGTCGAAGTTGCGCTCATGGTCGGCCAGCCATTGTTATTGACAGGAGATCCTGGAACCGGGAAGACTTCCTTGGCAGCAGCACTGGCACATGAGCGTTTCGGCGGACGGCTTCTGGAAATGCAAGTTAAGTCCGATTCGGGTCGGGATGCGCTGCTTTACACCATCGACGAACTAGCAATTTTCAGAGACTCTCAACCGAGCCGAAATCCACGGCGTCTAGTTGAATATTTAGTTATTCACCCGCTCGGTGAGGCGATTCTTCGAGCCTGTCCTCCGTGGACTGAACTCCGAAGCCGTGCGGGAGGCGAGCTATCCGGGACAGAGCGAGTGTTGTCCGACGTATTCGGCGCGAAGCGCGATCGTGCGATTCCGACGGTAGCCGATCTATTACCGGAGCGGCACTGGGAGGAAGCCGAGCGCGTGGTTGTGTTAATCGATGAAATCGACAAAGCGCCTCGCGATACGCCGAATGACTTACTTGAGGAGTTCGATCGTATGGCGTTCTCTATCCCGGAGTTCGATCTTAGCATTCGACCACCCAAGGATGCACCGCGTCCAGTAGTGATCGTTACGAGCAACAGTGAAAGAGCCTTGCCCGAGGCTTTCCTACGTCGTTGCGCTTATCATCATATTTCGTTCCCGAAAGACGATGAACTCAGACGAATCATTGCTAGCCGGCTAAATCGACTGCCTCTAGACGAGGGGCTTCTTACGAAACTCCTTTCGCTTTTTCAATTGATGCGTACTTCCTTGCAGCGGCCGCCAGGCACTGCGGAACTTTTACAGTGGCTAAAGTTAGCGGGTGATGCAATGGACAAGACCAAATCTGGCAAAAGCGAGTCGGCCACCGTACTGAAGCGATTGGTGGCGGTTATCGCAAAAAACGAGAGCGACATGGGTGTGGCGGCGAGGATAATTGATGAATGGTCGCACAATTCATGAGAAGTATATGGAACGCACAGTGCCACCGAAGAACGCTTACTGGCCGCCAGACCCGATAGAACTGGTTAACTTCTTGCGGAGCGTCGATTTTCATTTGGGCACAGGAGATATCCTGAGAACTGTAGCGCTGCTCGAATACTTGGCTAGCGAAGGCCGGGCGCCTCGTGGGCCCGCTGAAGCGGCCCAATGGTTGGCGCCAATCCTGTGTACTTCGCCATATCAACAAGCCAATCTAGTTGAGTACTTCAAGACGTTTTCCCGACGTATCGAATTCGAAACCGGCGGATCACCTTCCATTACGTTTAGGATCGCGAGAGTTCCACGGCGTTGGCTCATTGCAGGAGCATGGGTGGCATTTTTATTGGCCTCCATTCTTATTGTTTCCTTGCTGCCGAAGTTTTACTATAGCTTACCTGCGATGCCTTTGTCTTCGACTATCTTTGCGTCTCGCGGTGCATCCGAAATCGCTCAGCCTGTCGAACAACCTGTAAATATCCCTTCAGGATCTAGGTCAAGTAACATCCAAAATAAGGAAGGCAACGTTCAATTCATTGCGGGATGCTTGTTGGAGGCGGCATTGCTGGCAGGAGCGATTGTTATCGGTCGACAATTTTACTCGCAGTCCCGTCGACGCAATCGGTCCGTGCTTAATCGAGCGGAGGATAGCGTTGATGGGCAAGACGTTGCTGAACTCGATACACCCCTTGGCGGCCTGCGGTTGTTCGATTTCCGAGACGTCGTCAACACAACCGGCGAACAGCGCGGACCCACTTCTTATCGTCGAGACGTCGCCAGACAGATCCATCGTGCTGCCCAGGACATGCGCAGGTATCGGTCTATACGCACCAGGAAGCCGGACATACGAGCGAGCGTCCGCGCCTCAGCGACCGTTGGGGGATATCCTCTGCTGGTAAGCGGGCGGCGCCCGCGCCTCCCGGATTACGCGATTCTTGTCGAAGCGCAGGCAGCTCGAGACCACTTGCCAGTCTTAGGACGGGCGATCGCCGATTGCCTTCAACGAGAGTCGGTGCATAGTACCGTCTATTTTTTTGATACCGATCCTCGTCTCCTGCGTGACGATTCTGACGAGGAAGATTCCGTTTCACTTGCAGACGTAGCTGCTCGCCACGATCAAGATACGCTCATTCTGCTGACTGATGGCGAGTGCCTTTTTGACCCATTTAGCGGAGAGATGCATTGGTGGACGTCAGAGTTCAAATCGTGGAGAAACGTTGTGCTGCTGACCCCCGTTCAATTGCATCGGTGGTCTTGGCGTGAGCGGTCCGTTGCCGTAGCGGGATTGATCGTTGTGCCGGCTACCCCTAGAGGCCTATCGACCCTAGGCGAGTTCCTTCTTTCATCTTCCAGAAGAGCGCCCCAAGCATTTGACCAGCCTCCAGCGCAGCTCAGTGTCCTAGGGCAGGAAGGCGTAAGGGCGCTTCAGTGGCACCTTGATAGAAAACTCAACGATGAAGAGTTAGAAGAATTACTTGACGCGATTGCGCTGGAACTGTCGCCAAACGCTTTCGAACTGATGTGCGTTCTTGCACTATTTCCAGAACTACGCCCAGAACTCACGTTGTACGCCGGAAGTGCGCTGTGCGATGTCCGCGGAAAATCGTTACTTGACGAGGCTAGCTACGCCGCCCTTTGTGTGCTGCCTTGGTTTCGCGCTGGTCGCATGCCCGATTGGTTGCGGTTGGAACTGGGACAATCGTTGTCCCCTGAGCGCACCGCGGAGGCAAGGGCGATGTACAACAAATGGCTATCGACGCTTGAGACGGCGGCCCGGACCGGGACCGGGGTGCGGATTGCGATTGATCGCGACGCTACTCTGCAAGGCACTGACGACAATAAAACGAAAGTCCTGTGTGATAGGATTTTTTTGACTTTCTTGAACGAAGGCGACTTGGGTTCACTTGATTTGGCAGTGTCCGACGAAACAGTTCATAACCTTCTCCGGGCCGTAACCGGATCAGCTGAAATTAAGAAGGACATCCGAAATTGGCCGGATTGGACGCGTGGACGACGCCGATGGATAATCCGAAGCTCAGCCGGTCTAGCACTCTTAGTGTTGCTCCTCTCGCCGTCGATTTTGAGCGATCTGCAGAATAGCCAAGAGCAGCAGACCCTTGCTGCGCTAGGGTTTACCTCGACAACTTGCTATGGGACGACGGCGAAATTAGACGCATCGGGATGCTTAATTTGGGCGATGCCCCCGACGTTATCTGATTCAGCCCTCGCCGCAGCGATAACCCATCTAAAAAGGCTTCAGACGACTGGCGGTCTGGTCATTGTCAACTCGCATATTCAGGATATTCACCTGCTGGGCGAGCTACCTGGTCTTCAATTTCTGACACTCTCGAACTCGCCGGTCCAGAATATCGATGTATTGAGCGAGTTGAGGGACCTGAGAGTACTAAATCTCGAGGGCACCAAGGTCGAGAACATTGATCCGCTAAAGGTGTTAGTCCGCTTGAAAAGTCTCAATCTATCCCGAACCCGCGTCGGGAACATCGACGCTGTCCGAGGACTGACGAATTTGCAGGCACTTTATCTTACGGACACGCCGGTCCAGAATATCGATGTGCTGGCTGGGATGACGAACCTACGCGTGCTGTTTCTCGGCGACACAAATGTTGCAAACATAGATGCTTTGAGCAGCTTGACAGGACTGCAAGTGCTCAATCTAGATAACACAAAAATTCGTAATGTCGATGCGTTAGGATCGTTAACTGCCTTACGTGAGCTTTCGCTTAAAGGAACCCCCGTCAGAAACGTCGATGCACTGCAGAAGTTGAGCGGGCTAGAGGTGCTAGATCTTGAAGATACCTCAGTTCAAGACACAAGGTCACTTGAAAGGCTAACGAATTTGACCACGCTGAAACTCCCGGCGGGCTTGACTCAAGGTGTCAACGGTTTGCCAAGCTGTCAGGACATCGTAGGAGGTGAAAACGATATTGCAGAAGGGTACAGTAGTTACAGTCGCGCAATGAAGTCCTACCGATTAGTGAAGGACGAACAGGTCCGGTTGATTCAACTCCGGTATCCGGGAAACATTCGTAGTTTGAATATCGGTATGTATAAGCAAAAAGAGGATGCGGCGAGCGCTGTTCAAGAAGATGTGCGAAATAGGGTGTCAAACAGGCTCACGCAATCAGATCAATACGAGTCGGCGTTCGCATCTGTTGTCGCGACGTGCCTCCGGTTCGAGAAAGAAGCGACCCGGCACGCAACGGTTGCCGATCCGCAGTGTGCGATCGACGCGACGGGAGCTCGGACAGCGGCCCGGTCCTTGACGAAGGAGTCGGCCGACTTCCAATCACTGAGCGCCAAAAGTCGGCAAGCAGCGGCTGACAGAATGGCGCAACGCCCGGGCGTCGACGCTCCACAAGATATCGCGGCATACACTGCGCACGTTGATTTCTTTGATCGACGTTACGCGGAGATCGACGACGCCGCGAACAAGTTAGAGCAGGCGGTTGCGGATTTGAACAACGCCGTAAGCAAGATGAGATCTGCTTGTGGAGTACCGATTACCGGGAACCCACACTGAGGAAGCCGTAGTGGCTGTTCAAAAATTGCGGGGTCTCGTCGAATGGCGCGCCAATCAACAGGCGAACACTGCACAGCGGGTTCGAGGTCGGGGGGGACCCCTTAACTCCCTTAACTGGCCATCGGATTGTTAAAGACGAACGCACCTTCGGCCAACTCCGGACAAGCCGAAGAAAAGCCCAGGTCTTAGATAGATGAAATCGAAGAAGAAAAAGCAGGAAGAAAAGACAATTTCACGCCGTCAGGCTTTGCTGAATGTGCGGACGACCGACTTATCCGTTTCGCTCGGTGAAGTCTTCTTGCTCGGGTCGTCCCGAACGGGATACTTTGCTGAAGCAAGCGGTCGGCTGAATGTTTCGACGACATTCGCTATGCTTGTCGCTCGGACAACTCCGCTGGCGTCCTCCGTTCTTAAATCTGCAATGAGGGCGGTGGGCGTTTCGGGCTGTGCTTGTTCTTGCGCGGGTTTGCCGTTCTGAAACCAGAGCAGGAATTCCGCGATTTTGACATTGAGTTCATTCAGCGCGAAAACCTGCTTCTCCGAAAACGGATTCTTGCCGAACCGGAGGTAGATTTCTGCTTGATCATACTCGGCAGGCCCCATGGACGAATGACCTTGATCAGGCGCGCGACATTCGCCGCGAATGCCTGACATTCGACGTCGTCTCGTCCCGCCGTGTCTTCACTGCCGAGAGAAAGTCGGGCATCGCGTCGAGTTGCTCTTTCAGCGTGGCCATAGTCGCTTCCACTTTCGCGATCTCGTCCTCGATCTCCTCGGCTTTCTTGTGCGTGCCCTTCGCGGCGACGAAGACGAGCGGAATCGCCACGATGCCGCCCAGCACGAGCGCGCCGCCGCTCATTCCCACGCCTCCCGCAGCCAATGCGCCGCCGCCGAACCAGGCGAGTGTCGCGTTGGTCGCGGCGGCGCCCGACAAGCCGGCGATGGCCGTTCCGCTAGAAGCCGATCCCAGCGCGGACACCAGCGCCCATGAACCGACCGCGAGCGTGCCGCCGGTGACCGTACCGGCGCCGACAGCCGAGACGGCGTCGTAATCGCTTTTGAATTTGGCGACTTTGGTCAACGTGGTCGTGGTCGTTGCAATGCCGGTTTCCAGCGTCGTTGTGTTCCGGACGCTGTTGTTCAGCACGGCCTCGGCCTTGTCGATCCTCTCCTTGGCTTTGGCCAGTGCGGCCTCAATCGACCGGACGTGCTCCTGAATCCGCTGCTCGTACGTCTTTGCGTCTTTGCGTCCGCATGCATTGTCTGATACGTGTCGTAGCGTTCCTGGTAGGTCTGCTTCGCCTCTTCGAGTCGTGCTGCGCCGCCCAAGGTCACCACGTTACTCACCACCTTGAACGACCCTTTGATCAATCCCATACTTCACCGTTTTTTGTTTGTTTATTCTTCGCTTCGACCTGACGATGGCCAATTCATCGCTCATTTACGACCGATGCCGGGCGATTCTTGATCCTTGGCAGCGTGTGCATTGGCACACGCCGCCAGACATTGAAGCCGTCTTAGTGGTCGCCGGCGTCCCAGTCAGCGTCAAAGAACGCACCGCACTTCGGACAAAGCACGTTGGTGATCTGATCGGCAACGGTGTTGTGGTAGGTCCAGCGCGTCCCGTTCTTGAACAACGAGGTGCTTGCGCACTCATAGCAGTGCGTTCTTTTCGATTGCGTCTGACACCGCGCGCAAGTGAAACGCCAGCTCAGCTGCCTGCCTTTGGTGATCTGCGCGTCGATCGAGTCTTCGGTGTGAGGCTCGCCGCATTCGAGGCAGAAGCTGTCGGAAAACCAGCGCGGCGTCTCATGATCGTGACGGGTCACTTCGACGGGTGGTGCAAAGGCCTTCTGAAAAACCATGATGAGCAGGCGTTTCAGGTGCTGCACCGAGGCGACGCCAGTGGAGGTCACGCCGGCCTGAACCCATCCGCTCTTATGCGACTTCTGGCTGCCATAGTCACAATGTCTGCCCCAGTTCAACGGAGACTCCGGCGCGTGAACGGTGAACTCGCACGGCTGGATGACGAAGACTCCCGCGCCCAGACTGGCTGTCCCATAGTCTTTCGTGTGAATCAATTCGTCGAGCACTCGCCTCAGGGCGTCCGGCCGCCAGGCGGTCCGGAATTTGGCGTCCATGACGATGCCGCAAAGGAAGATGTCGCCATCTTCCTGCCCAAAGTATTCATCCGTTGCCGTGCGGAAGACCTGCAACACGAAATCAGGGCGGCGGCCGTTGCGCAATGTCGCCTGATAGGTCAGTACCACTTTGAGTGCGGACGCCTGTCGTGAAAACTCGAAGCGCGCGTCGACCGCTCCGGCAAGCACGGCGCATGTCAGTTTCGATTGCCAGCCAGATTCGGGTATGAAGCGAAAGGTCTGCGTCAGCAACGAAAAGAGCTTTATCAGGGACCATTTCTCATAAATGTCGCTGGCGTGGAGTATGCCGATCCGACCGATGGCATCGAGAGACGTTGCATCAAATCCGTTTCGATTGCAGACGTCATTTATCTTCTTGAATGCCGCGATGCACGCCGCATAGTCAGGGTTGCTCAGGAATTTGATGCTGGCCGGAAACGTCGGGCTGCACGAGATGCTGCGACTGGCGAGGCTTGCGTCGATGTGAGCAAGCCTGCTGGCTTGTGTCCGGGCGCTTCTGAGCGATGACGCAATCGCTTCTCCTCGCCGCGACGCCTCCCGGGCGCGCTGCTCGCATACTTCCGCCTCCTGATTCAGTTCTAGCTTCTCGGATTCCCGAAGCGCGGCGGTCCAGCCGTCATCTTCGAACTTCATTCGCTTGCTCGCGCGGCTGGACAGAATGTTCGTCTGCGCTTCCACTGCCTCCACCGATTCGAAGCGAAGCTCGCGATGCCACTGCTCCTTCTTGAAGATGTCTTTCGAGTCCGCCGAGCCCGCGATCTTGTATCTCCGGCAGAAATGGTGCGTGCGAAGGATCAGTTCGAATGGCGTCCGAGGCATGATCACCAGTCGATATGCAATTTTGCTGTCGTCTGCATTGCCCGCGCTTTTCTGCCGCTCATAGTAGAAGGAGAAATTCGGGCGAGCCTGGGCTTTCAGCCTGAGCGGGAACGGCTTTCTCGACGCCTCGCGATCGCCGAAACTGTGAAGCGCTTCGAGCCTTTGCGCGATATCGTCAGTCTGCTGGTCCCACACCAGCGGGTCGACCGAGCGTCGCTCCATCTCGCGATTCTCCTTGCCCCGTTTCGTTTCGATGGCGGCCAGCCGCTCGAGAAAGCTGGCCTGGCTGGCCGCCGCGTCGACATAGGTTTCAACGACTTTGAGCGAGACCGCGACAATGTGCCGCAGATATCGGTTCTCGGGCGTGTCCGCCGCTTCGTAAAACGATCGGCCGATGACATGGCGGCGTGTCGGCCGGCTCATGAATTGACGAAAGGTTGCGGCATTCGCCCTTACCTTCGCGACAGGCTGGAGCGTCTGACTTTCGCGAATCATCACGGAAGGCGATGCCTGTATGCGTTGCAGCGCCCGGCTCAGCGAGTCCAGAGCGTCAATCAACTCGGCCGGTGATCCGGCGCCGTTCGTGCTTGCCGTCGCACCCGTCTCGTCGCTCATGATCATCCACATCAGATCACCGCGAAAGTCGTCCACGTAGGCCTGCACGCACGCACGGCCGAGGTTCGACAAGCGATTGAAGATTCGCAACGTGACGCTGTCGATGCGGATCGTGTAGATGCCTGCGCTGCGTTGCATCTCGTTCAGATGGCGTTTGCCGACGGCATCCCATCCATCGTTGCGAATCCACCATGACCCGCCGTTGCCCGGATCATCCACACGCAGGAGCGGAACTTCGGTTCCCGACACGCTCGTGAAGACCGGCACGCAATGCTCTGCCGCTTCGCTCAGCCGAATGCCCAGCCACGGGTAGAAGTCGTTGAAGATCATGCTTTCGACTTCGAGCGCACCATCCTCGCCATCTCCCAACTCGAGCGCAACGGGCGAGACATCGATATGCCGCGCGAGCGCTTCTGATTTCCATTCGATCAGCAGATAGCGGGCTTCTATACGCATCGCCGTCATCGCGCCCAGAAGTTGGCGATGCCGTTATTCGTGGCGGACCGCTCGATCAGATCGTCGAGCGCCGTGACGGCTAATTCGGTCGTCTGGGCGTCAGCGAGCGTTTCGAGACTTGCCGACAGCGCATCCCGGAACGCGACCAGGACGTCCCGCCGGCTAGCGCCTCCAGTCGCTGTCTTCTCCAGATCGAGCATGATCTTGGGGAGGATTTTCTGAAGCGCGATTTGGTTCAGCGCGGCGCCTAGTTCGATCCCGGCCTGCTTCGCCTTCTGCAGATAGTTGAGCGACTGGCGAATGGCACGCAACCCGAATTCGATGCCCAGCGGGTCGAGAAAGTCTCTCGCCCACTGCACCAGCAGCGCGGTCAGCGCGTCACGCGGATCGAATGGGGGATAGGGCTCGCGCAGGCCGATCTCGGACGCCGACATGAGCATTGACTCGTCCATGTCCAGTGTGAACGTCTCGACTTCTGCCTCGATACGATCCCAGTCAACCAGCACGGGATTGCGAAACCGGACCACATGCGCGCGATCGAGAATTTTGGGCGAGAGATAATGCGTTGTCTCGTCGACGTTGACTGCGCCGATGATCCACACGTTCGACGGAAAACGAAACCCGGCGGGTATGTCGATCAGCCCGGATATCGAGCGCCTGAGCTTTGCGTGGTGGCTGATGACCGTGTCCGCTTCCGCAAAACCCGTCAGCCGGCGAAGTTCGAGATTCGCCTGATCGTGTATCAGCATATCGGCAAACGATGCAGTCTCGGACAGTCCGGTACGCCGGCGCGCCTCTTCCTCGAGCGTCAGGAAAATGCGGTTGTCGGTAGTGACGTGCCTTTCTTCGGCCGTCGAGTACAGATGAATCCATGGCGCTTCGTCGCGCGTTTCGAGCAGACTCAGGAAATCCGCGAAATAGTATTCGACTCGCGCCAGATTCATCTCATCGAGGCAGATGAAGTGCGGGACGTCGGGTTCCCGCGCCGCATCGAGCAATGCCAACAGGAACGGCGAAGGCTGATAGCGACGTTCGAGCGGGTTGTAGTAGCCCAGCAGGTCATCCGGTCCTGTCCAGTTGGGTTTGACGGGGATGACCGTCCAGCGCCCGCCAATCGCATCGGCAACGCTTTTCACCAAACTCGTCTTGCCTGAACCGGAATCGCCGGCCAGCACGATGAGATCGTTGGTCCGCAAAAGGGAGATGAAGTTGAGCAACTGCGCGCGGCTGTAGCGTATTTCCTTGCGCCAAAGAAAAGCCTGAACGAATGCCGCGAGTCTCGGGAGACTTCCGTCGAGCGCATCGGCGAAGCGATGGCCAACTCGGTCGTCGACCGTCTGCGACGAGGGAAAAGCGCGGTCGAAGTCAGCCTGATCGACGAGTTCCAACGCAACCATGCGTTGGCCCTTCTCGCGCAGCAGCACCTCCAGGTCGCGCAACCTGCTTTCCAATTGAATTCTCCCGTTCGTCAGTTCTTCATCGAGGGCCGCGACGGCTTCCGCTTTCTCAATCATCGCCGATTCGAGACGGCGATAGTCCTCGTCGAGCGTTTGTTTGCCGAGCGTGACGCGCTCGAGTTCTGCGTGCACTGCCTGCAGCCGCGCCTCGCTTTCGGATGTATCGATGCGCAATCGATCCTCGATTGCGTCGCGCGCCCGGGCGAGCATCAGCGGTGTCGGTGCAGAGCCGCGCTCCAGAAGTTGCCACCACTCGTCCGGAATGGTGACGAGAGCCTCCAGCGTGCCTGGCCGGACCAGGCACGCAAAAGAGTCCTCTTGTTTGATTCGTTCTTCCCTTGGCGAAAGGACAAGTTCCGCCCTGGCGAAAAGAGCTTTCGGCCAGCGCTTCTGAAACGCCCGCAGATCAACGGACTGAATGAAGACTCTGTCTTGTACTCGGGACTTCGCGATGGGCGCACGCAGACGTGCGCCAGTTACGGGATGATGCAAATCTTCGAGAAAGCCCCATTCATGGCCTGCGACGGGCTGGATCGTGCCAATGACGACAACCCGTGCGGAATCAGGCTGGTTCCATGCGCGGGACAGGAATGCTAGGAGATCGACTTTATTCCATTCGAGAGTCGGCTGATCCTGACTTTCAGGCTCGTCGCGCACTTCATTCAACGACTCGGTTAATGCCTGACTGGATTGTTTCGATGCTTCCGGACTGATTGACATGAAAGGCGAGCAAGACGTGAAGAACGAGTTTGGTGCAGGCGGTTGGCGCATACAAGGTCGCCCCAAGCCGACACTTAGGTAGTTTCTTAGATCCTTACGCTTTAGATCGTTGACAGGAGCTGTACAACAATTTCACGTCGCTTCTAAGAGTCTAAGAGTCGAAT
>NZ_FCON02000183.1 GCF_001544535.1 Caballeronia choica
AACGTGCTGACGCGCTTGCCGACACACCGTGCCGCCGACATCGCGCAACTGCTTCCTCATCGCTGGACGCCGACCACGGCCTGATCGTTTCCGCGATTGCCCCCGTCGGATGCCTTCCCCGGGTGCTTACTTTGCAGCCTCGCGGCCCACCAGAAACCCACCGAAACAGCCCACGCGCCAAAAGTCTTCGAACTGCGCAGCCGACACCTGTTGCAACGGGATGTGCTGGTTATTGCCCGCATTGAAGACGACAACGCTAGCGGCTGATCGTCCGGCACCGGGCGACGACGCCAACTGGAACAGCCGCATAACATCCGCTTCGCTGGTGACATCTACGACAACGGGCGTGCCATTGCCTTCGCCAAGACTCTTGACCACCTGCTCGAGCTTCTCGATCGTTCGACCGCCCACGAGGACGTGAAAGCCCCCGCGAGCGAAGCGACGGACTACTGCGGCACCTAACCCCTCCTCCGATCCCACGCCCACTACAACTGCAGTCGGTTGCATGCTTCTCTCCTTTTAACTTTTACCCATCACGTTAACGCGCCCGACAGGATGCGGACGAACGGCAACAGGCATTACGCTGCGACGGCGGTCTGCCGGTTCATGCGGCCGACGATGTAGACCATCAGAACCGCCAGGGCCAGAATCAGCGCCCCAAGCCACATTGAGCTATGCAGCCCCGCATGGTTAACTGCGATACCACCCGCCAGTGAGCCAAGCCCAATGGACAACTGAAACACACCCGTGTTCATCGCTTGCGCAGCTTCTGGCGCGTGCAGCGTCGCGTTGTACAACCACAGTTGAGTGCCGACCGGCGCCATTCCCCATGACACCGCCCATACGAGCAACGCCAGGCCGGCAAATAACGGGCTGGCAGCAAATGCCGCGATAGCCGCCAGCGACAGCACGAAAATCCAGACTGTTGCGACCACGGTGTTGTGCAAGTTACGGCCAGCGAAGGCGCCCCCTACGAAGTTTCCCACGACTGTCGCGACACCATAGGCAAACAGAAGAACGCTGACGATCCCGGTACTGAGGTGCGTGATCTGCTCCAGATAAGGGGTGACGAAGGTATAACCTGCGTATTGACCGGCCACAATAAAAATGACCGTCAGGAAGATTGCACGAACCTTGGGATCCTTCAGCAAACCGAAGAAATCCCGCACATTCACGCCATGCTTCATCTTGAGCGACGGGAGAAAGACAAACTGCAACGCGAAGCAGACGATCGCGAGCACGCTGGCACCCACAAATCCGTCGCGCCAGTCAGCATGAGCACTGATGTACGAACCGGCCGGCACCGCGATGACCGAGCCGATCGATATGCCTGCGAACACGATTGACGAAGCCGCATGCACTTTTTCCGGCGGGACAAGCTTCGCCGCCGCAGTAATCGAGATCGCCCAAAACCCGCCGACCCCGATGCCCAGGATGACGCGTGCGATCAGCAAAGTTGCAAAGCTCTCTGCCTTCCATGACAGCACGCTCGAGACGATGAGCAGCGCGGTGAGCCCGAGCAGCACCCGCTTGCGATCGGCCCGGCCGATCGCAATGGCGGTGACCGGTGCAGCGAGGAAACCAAGAATTGCGGTCGCGGTAACGGCAAGGCCGGCCGTTCCTTCGGCTACTCCTAGATCGCGACTAATGCCCGGCAGCAAGCCGACGGGCAAAAACTCGGTGACGACCAGCGACAGTGCGCCGAGCGCGATCGCCAGCACACCGGGCCACGAATAGGTCGAAGCACGACTTGGGTCTTTCTGTTGAATGGGCATTGCGAATTTCCTAGACGCTTGCGATATGGGAGCGATGTCGGCCGCCACATCGATGGGTTCTGCGCGGGCCCGACTTGAGACATTTCAGCATGATGGTAGCCATTCTAGTTTTGTTATGCAACCATATAAACGGGACATTTTTGCTTGCGCATAACGTATATGACTATTGCAAAATCCTCTTATTTCAGCGCAAACGCGTATTCATAGGCCACGTTGTCCACTCAGACATTCCGGTTGCATGAACGAACCAGAACTGTTAAGCTTTTCGTACGGTTTCATAATGAAACCAGATTTGGCGAATCGATCGCCTACGTTGTCCAACCCGAATCCCGGAGAACCTCATGGCTTCCACTCACAACCGACTGACTATCAAGGCGGAAACCTCTGCCTACTGGCGCATCATCATCGAGAACCCTCCGATCAATCTGTACGATCCGGAAATGTTCGCGGAGCTGAATGTCCTGATGGATAAGATCGAAGCCGATCGCGAGTTGAAGGTCGTCGTGTTCGAAAGCGCCAACACCGATTACTTCGTGGCCCACTACGATCTCGAACGCGGCGAAGTCGTCCCGGAACAACCGGGCGCCGCTGAGTTCAGCGCGTGGCCAAAGTTCGTCACGCGCCTCGCGCAATCGCGCGTGGTCAGCGTGGCCAAGCTTCGCGGCCGTGCCCGCGGCCACGGCTCGGAGCTGGCGCTGGCCTGCGACATGCGTTTCGCGTCGAAGGAAAAGGCCGTGCTTGCGCAGGTCGAGGTCGGTGTCGCTGTAGTCCCGGGGGGCGGCGCGACGGAATGGCTTGCCGCGCTTGCTGGCCGCTCGCGCGCACTGGAGATCATTTGCGGCGCCGACGATTTCGACGCCGATACCGCCGAAAAGTACGGTTGGGTAAATCGCTCGATCCCTGATGCGGAACTGGACGCCTTTGTCGACAATTTCGCGCGCCGCGTGGCGAGCTTCGAAAAGCGCGCGCTGGAACTCGCGAAGAAGCTCGTCAACGCGCGCGCGGGTGTTCCGACCGAGGCGGATCGCTGGTCGTCGAACCAGGCCTTCATTGGCACGACTTCGTGGCCGGAAACGCAAGCGTTGATCGGCAAGATGTATGAGAAGGGTTTGCAACAGGATGGCGACTTTGAGCTCCGCCTCGGTCACCACGTGGGTCACGTTGCGCGATAAGCCGCGTCACGGTCCCGAATCAGCAAGGTGGCGCCGTTATCGTGGCGGCGTCGCCTTGCTTTCAGGGCAGCACGAAGCAGGCTCACGATGGGCCTGCACGCAGCACGTTTGAGTGGCCGGCGAGAGATCAGATCGATCTTTCGCCAGCGCGGCGATCAGGTCGCATCGCAAGTACATCACCAATCAGGTGCGGTAGATCGGCGCACCTTGAGAAGCGCCCGTCGCGCCACCATCCAGCACGATCTCCTGCGCGGTGATGTTGGAAGATGCGCTCGACGCCAGAAAGAGCACCGCGTCGGCAACTTCATCCGGCTCACCAAGGCGGTTCAACGGAATCTTCTGCGTGAGTTTCGCTTCGAGCGCACGCATTGCGTCCTGTGAGGTTGCAACGACATCCCAGATGGATGTGCGAGTGGCACCCGGCGTCACCTGATTCACCCGAATACCCTTCGGGGCCAATTCCGCCGCCATGACACGGGTGAGTGAACGAACGGCACCCTTCGTTGCCGCATAGGCAGACCAGCCCGGCACTCCTTGCACGGCATGCACCGACCCGTTCAGGATCACCGACGCGCCCGTCTTGAGGTGCGGAATACACGCCTGCACGGTGAAGAAAACGCTGGTCAGGTTCGTGGCGACCAAGGTCTGGAATACGGCCGGCGTCGTCGCGCCCAACGGCGTCATACCTGCCACACCGGCGTTCACAAACACGATGTCAACCGCACCTAAATCCTTTGCAATCTGATTGACGACAGGCTCGATGGCTGCCGCGTCGCTCACGTCGAGCTCGTACGTCGACAGATGCTCGCCCAGTTCGCTTCTCGCCTGCGCAAGCGTCGATGCATTCCTGCCGGTTATAGCGACCTTCGCACCCTCCGCAATAAACCGGCGAGCCGTAGCCAAACCGATCCCGCTATTGCCGCCAGTGATCAAGGCGACTTTTCCATGGAGCGTCATCGATATCCTCTTTTGCAAAAACCCAGCACGACCCATCGTCCACACGAATACGGACAGCGCAGATGGACAAGCGGACTGGCTGGTGCAACATGGTCTCGTAGCGAGCCATGTGCCATTCGCGATCTTTCGGCAGATCCTCGCGAATGCCTCCGCGAGCAGGATCTGCCGTCAGCATCGGTCAAGCCTTCTGATAGCGCGGTGCAGGCGTACCAGTCTGCGTTGCCGCGAACAACGCGGAGCGCGCCGCATCGTACTTCGTCCACAGGCTTTCGTCGGCGACCGACGGCCAGGTGACCGCTTCACCGTTGTCGAGGCCGACCAGCGCAGCGTCGACCATATTTTCCGCGCTCATCACGGTTTCCGGTCGAAGCGCGGACAGCGGCACGCCGGAGACGCCTTCCGACCAGATTTCGGTCGCGGTCGACGCCGGTAGCACCACCTGCACCTTCACGCCGGTGTTCGCCAGTTCGTCCTGAAGACCGCGCGTGAAAGCCAGCACATACGCCTTCGTGCCGCTATAAACCGAACTCACCGGCAACGAGTGGACAGCAAGCACCGAAGCGATGTTGATGATCACCCCGTCGTTGCGCGACAGAAACCCCGGCAGCACGGCGTGCGTGAGTCGCGTCAACGACGTGACGTTCAGCGCAACCTGCGACGACGAATCGTTCAACGACGACTGCGCGAGCGGGCGCAGCCTGGCAAAGCCCGCATTGTTGACGAGCACTTGCACGCTGGCATCGTTCGCCAGCACCGCTTCGACCCTGGCGACGTCGGTCTCCTTCTCGAGGTCGGCGACCAGAACCTGAACCTTGGCACCGTGCGTTTCGGACAGTTTGCCCGACAGCGCGGCCAGGCGGTCGGCACGCCGCGCGACCAGGATGAGGTCGTAGCCACGGGCGGCCAGACGGTCAGCATAGACAGCGCCGATACCCGAGGATGCGCCGGTCACGACGGCGGTTTTCCTGGAAGTGGACATGCATTTCTCCGCTATAAACTTGAGCGCTCAATTATTTGATTGAGCGCTCAAGTTTATAGCGGTATCGTTGCTACTTGTCAATCGTGCTGTACTCAACCATCCTTACGTCATGGGAAAGAAACGCGATGAAGCGGCTACCTCGGTAGCCGGCGTGGGCCGGGCGCCATGCGAAGAAAAGAGCCTTTTTGAGGATCTGGTGTGCACCAATACCTCGCTCAGGCGCGCGGCACGGCGCCTTGGCAATCTGTATGACGATGCGCTTGCACCGTTGGGCCTGAAGGCAACGCAGGTGGGGCTATTGGCGGATATCGAGCGGCTCGCAGCCGCTAACGACCGGCAATGGCCGACCTTGCAGGATCTCGCGGGCAAGCTCGCGATCCAGATTTCGGCGGTGACGCATGCACTGCGGCCGCTGATCCGGGACGGTCTGGTGGAATTGCGAACGGGCGAGCAGGACAGACGGACCAAGCGCGCCGTTTTGACGGACCTCGGCACGGCCCGCCTGCACGAAGCCGTCGCCTATTGGGCAAGGGCAAACCAGCGCGTGGAACAGGTATTGGGCCGCGAGTCGGCTGCCAGCTTGCGGGCGCTCGCCGATCACGTGGCTTCCGATGCGTTCCTCGACGCATATATCGATGGCCAGACTGGAATCGCAAAGCGCTCCTAGTCCCGCTCGTCTGCGAGTCGACGCACGAGTCGATGTTGCCGTGCTACCCGTCCAAGATCGACGAGACCTCAATTTGAGCGACTCCCGTGACCGTATTGGCCCATAAACCGGTCGTACCTTTCTGGCTGCCGAATGTCGCAAACTGGCCGGCAGTACGCGTTCACCCAACCCGCCGGATAGCTGCCGTTGAAGACTCCAATGTGCGCTCTGTAGAACGTTCATCAAACTGGCGTTTTGGCCTAAGGCGAGATTCGAAAGAGCGCTGCTCGGCCGCTCGGAGAGCGGGCCTGACCGATAAGCAGTCGTGTGATCACCGCAGAGCCGACGCCATTCTGCGATCTTTGCTGATCTTCTCAATCGACGGAGGACGCCTTCTGCATGTCCTCCGAAGTAGAGCCATGCAACAAAGCCGCCCGCGATAATCATCGCGAGCGTGATCCCCCAGTAGAACAGGCTCGTTCGACAGGCCGGCAGCTGCGGAGCCTGCCGCAGGTTCCACCAATGCAGCAGTTCGGCGGCAATGCCCCCGGCGCACCCTACCCCGCCACAAGCCAGCCTCCTTCGATCACCATCGCGTTCTCCCGTGACGTGTTCGTGCAATCGCTTCGATGCGCTGGAAGAGCATCGAATACTTATGACGTAACTTCCGGCGGCGCCGACTCAAGGGATAAGGCATCCGCAAAGTTACGCGAGGTCTCGACTTGCGCCAGGAGCATGTGAGATTTTTCGGCGACGAATTTTCATTCGCTGTCAGTACGCTCACGTTCGCGCTCGCATTGATATCGGCCGCCATTGTGCGCTTACGCACACTGGCGAGTATCCGGATTCAAAAGCTTGACTATCCTTCTTGAGCCTGATGAGTTCATCGAACCAGGCAGTCGCGAGGTTTGCCTCGCGCCCTGGCGATCATCCTTTCGAATAACGGGGACAACGTGGACAAAGCCGCGCGCTTCCTGATCAAAATGCACAAGCCCGATGACGGCGCGTCATTGTCGCTCTCGGGAACGAACGCTACGTTCAGCATCGAGCCGTTGTTCCGCAGCATCGAAAAACCTGCCGCGCTCGGGGTCGCAGGCGCACCGGTCTGGCACATCGCGACGCCCAGCGGTGGCGCGCTGGACGGTAATCCGTGGGATCACTGTCATGACATGGTGCAGCAGGGCTTCGGTCTGGCAGGCGGCGGCCTGGTGTTCGCGGAACCGGATTTCGCGCAACGATGGCAATCGGCATCCGACGAGCAGCAAGCGTTCGCCGCAACGTCGCCCTGCACGGCGGTCCAGCAGGAAACGGCAGGCCTTCCGGGCGTCGCGGGCAATGATTTTTGGTATCAGGACGAAGAACATTCGCAATTTGCAGCGGCGCTCGAGCAGACGGGTGCGCCGGCCGACGGGATCGCGCGCGTCGCGCACCTCGATACCGGCTACGATCCACGGCATGAAAGTCTGCCATCGGGTCTGGAACCCGCGCTGCAGAAGAACTTTATCGACAATGACCGCCCCAACGACGCGACCGACGACTCGTCCGGCGCGTTCAACAATCTCGGCCATGGCACCGGCACGCTCAGCATTCTGGCGGGCAAGCCGACCGCCGGTCTGCAGCGCCTGGGCGCGGTGCCTTTCCTGAAGATCGTGCCGATCCGCGTGGCGAACCGCGTCGAACTGTTTTACGGCAGTTCGATCGCCCGCGCGTTCGACTACGTGCACGCGCTCAACGAGAACGAAGCCACGCGGGTTCATGTCGTGTCGATGAGCATGGGCGGTCTTGCAAGTCAGGTCTGGGCCGAGGCAGTCAACGCGTTGTACGACGCGGGCGTGATCGTGGTGACGGCGGCGGGCAACAACTACGATAACCTGCCCACGCGCAACGTCGTCTTTCCCGCGCGCTTCAATCGCGTGATCGCCGCGTGTGGGGTGATGTCGAACTTCGCGCCTTACGCCAATCTGAAGCCGACGCAGATGGCAGGCAACTATGGGCCGAGCCAGAAGATGCGGACTGCCATGGCGGCTTACACGCCGAACATTCCGTGGGCGAAATTCGGCTGCAGTTCGGTGGTGGACTTCGACGGCCGGGGAACGTCCGCCGCGACGCCGCAGATCGCGGCCGCCGCCGCCTTGTGGATCACGAAGAACAAGACAGCGTTCAGTACCTGCACCGAGCCCTGGATGAAGGTCGAAATGGTGCGCGCGGCGCTGTTCGGCAGCGCGAACAAGACGATTCCCGATCGCGAGAAATTTTTCGGGCAGGGCGCATTGCGCGTGCAGGCGGCGCTCGCCACGCTTCCGGCAATCGGGAGTCTGAAAAAAGAGGACCCCGATTCCGCGAGCTTCGCGTTCCTGAAGGTGCTGACGGGTCTCGGCATACAGGACGAAGATCCGAATCGTCAAAGGATGCTCCAGCTCGAAGCGCTTCAGCTTTCTCAATCCGCCCGTATCGAAGCACTTCTGCCGGACGCCGACGTCGATCCGGATACGCTGACGCTCGCTCAGCGCATGGCCCTGCGTGACGCTCTGGTGTCGCATCCAGATGCATCGAACGCGCTACGGCAGGCCTTGCGCGCGCCTCCGTCGCCGCCGCCCGCGCAGCCGGCCATGTTGTCGAGCATGGGCAGGCTGCATCTGGCGCAGGCGCTCGCCCCGAAAACGCCCGAGCCTTTGATGCGGCGCCTGCGAATCTTTGCGTACGATCCTTCGCTTGGCCGTTCGCTCGATACCCTTTCGATAAATGAGACGGTGGCCCAGATTCGTTGGGAGCCGAAACTTCAGCCGGGGCCGAGCGGCGAATATCTCGAAGTCATCGATGTCGATCCGGCGAGTGGATGTTGCTATGCGCCGGTCGATCTGAGTCATCCGAATCTGCTCGCTTCGGACGGCCTGGCGCCCTCGGAGTCCAATCCGCAGTTCCATCAGCAAATGGTGTATGCGATTTCGATGAAGACCGTCGAGCACTTCGAGAAAGCGCTGGGGCGCGTGTCGCTGTGGGCACCGCGCGTAATCGAACAGACGAGCGTCGACGCAGCCGGAAAACCGACTGTCACGAAGCACTTGCGATACGTGCAGCACCTGCGCATCTATCCTCATGCGCTGCGGGCCGAGAACGCCTATTACAGCCCGGAAAAAAAGGCGCTGCTGCTCGGCTATTTCGCCGCGCGGCCGGAAGCATCCGGTCTGCCGACGGAGCCGGTTTTCACCGCGCTGTCGCACGACATCGTCGCGCACGAAACGACGCATGCGTTGCTCGACGGGCTGCATAGACGCTTTCGCGAGCCGACCAATCCCGATGTGCTCGCCTTCCACGAAGCGTTCGCGGACATCGTGGCGCTCTTTCAGCATTTCACGCTGCGGGATTCGCTGCGCAGCCAGATCGTCGAATCGCGCGGCGATCTCACGCAGCAGACCTTGCTGCCAAGCATCGCGGTTCAGTTCGGCGCGGCGACCGGACACTATGGCGCGCTGCGCGATGCCATCGGAAAGATGACCGACGACCGCGAAGGTGGGCGCAAATATGAAGTCGTCAAGCCGGACGTCAAGGACTACCAGAATTCGCGCGTCTGCGGCGATCCGCACAAGCACGGCGCCACGCTCGTGTCCGCTGTGTTCGATGCGTTCATGCGTATCTATTCGCGGCGTGCGCTCACGCCGATTCGGCTCGCGACGAGCGGGTCGGAAGTGCTGCCGGCCGGGTCCTTGTCGGTGGATCTCGCTGACGCGCTGACCGACGTCGCGACGAAAGTGGCCGCGCACGTTCTGAACATCTGCATCCGTGCGCTCGATTATTGCCCGCCCGTCGACATTACCTTCGGAGACTATCTGCGCGCCATGATCACCGCGGACCGCGACCTCGTGCCGGATGACCGCTTGGGCTATCGCGTGGCGTTCATCTCGGCTTTCGCCGCGCGCGGCATCTACCCGGAGAACGTGCGCAATTTTTCGGTCGACACCATGATCTGGGAGCCGCCGCCCGAGCCGTTCACCCACATCGAGTCGCTGCTCAACAGGCTCAGTCTGACGTGGGACATGCAATCCAGACGATTTCAGGCGTGGACATCGTCGCGGGAGAACGCATGCAGGATGCACAACTGGCTGAAGGATCCCAAGATGGTCTCGGACGACGAACTGGCCGTGCTCGGCCTGAGGCGCGAGCCGAACGAAGACTATTCGCTCGCCGATGCCGACGGCAACACCCATGTCTGCGAACTGCACGGCATCGAAGTGCATTCCGTACGGCCGCTGCGACGCGTCGGTCCCGACGGACAACTGCTCGCGCAACTCATCGTTGAACTGACCCAGTCGCTGCACAGCAAGGACGGCACGGGACTGGTGTTTCGCGGCGGCGCTTCGCTGGTCATCGATCTCGTTACACGGACCGTCACTTACATGATTCGCAAACGTTTCGACCAGCCGAGCCGGGTGACGCAGCAGCAATCGCTGTGGCAACAGCTCGTGCAGGACCGTGGCAATAACTACGACGGCGTGTCGGGCGTCGTCTCGGAGCCATTCGCGCTGCTGCACGGCGTCTACGGGGGGCAGTCATGAACGCGCAGGCAACTCCGCGAGTCGTCGTGCGAACGTACCGGCACGGTCTGGGCGATTGTCATCTCGTCACGCTCAATGCGGCCGATGGATCGAAGTATCGGATTCTGATCGATTGCGGCGTCATTCTCGGCACGCCGGACGCCGAAGCGCGCATGACCGACGTGTTGGAGAACGTGTGCTCGGAGAGCGGCGGGACAGTGGATCTGCTGGTCGCCACGCACGAGCATTGGGATCACCTATCGGGTTTTTTGCAGGCGGAGGAATCGTTCAAAAATCTCAAGGTGTCGAACGTGTGGATGAGCTGGATCGAAAATCCGGACGACAATCAGGCGCGGCAAATCAAGGCGGATCAGAACACGGCGCTTCAACTCGTGCGTTCGGCGGCGCTGCAACTGGATAGCACGGCCACGAGCGACGGGCATCCGCTCATGTCGCTGCTGGAGTTCTTCGGCGTCGCGGGACAAGCCACCGTGATGGCGAAGTATCGTCGCCGCACGCACCGCCTCATTGCACCAGCGGCTTTGCCGCAGAATTCGCCTCTTCCGCATCGTCGGACAGTGGCACGCTGTCGAGCAGTCGCAATTCCGCATCCGAAAGATGTTTCACGCGCCGCCTGCTGTGTCGCGGCTGCGCCTGCCCCATGAAGACATCCTTGGGCACGGGTCCGAGTAGTGCCCTCGCCGACTCGACGCGCTGCTTCGCTGCAGCGTCGCCGATTGGCAGGAAGTCGGTGCGGCATAGCCTGATCAGTTCGGGTCGCGACAGCGCCTGTTGGCAGCCGACGGCAAAGTGGAACACTGACAGACACTTGTGCTTGGCCAGTGACACCCGATGAAAACCGCTGCTGGAGGTAATCAGGTCGCGTAATACCGCCGACTTGACCACCCGCACCAGGTAATCAAGTTCGACCAGCAGTGTCGCGATCATGTAACCGTAGGGTGATGCGAAGCCGAGCACAAGACTGGCTGGCTCGCGCGATTGGAGAATCGTGTAGTCGAGCCCCTTTTGTTTCATTGCATCGAGCTTCGCCAGGATATTGCGTTGCTCGAGGGCGATCGCATGGCGCAGGCCAGCAATACGCTCGCTGATTTCGATGGGTTTCCAGTCGGCGTATGGGTTGTCGTTCGCAGACAGCGACCAAAGTGCGCGCAAGGCTGCCGCGACACGTTTGCCGCCGGCCATCGGATAACCCTTCTCACCCGGTTTAACCGAGCGACCAAGAAACATGCGCATCGCGTCGCGGGTGTGCAGGTTCATCCGGTCGCCGCCGTCACTCGACAGGCCGCCGATCTGCCTGATTTTGAGGGCATTCGAAACGGTGACGAGCGCATCAGCCTCCTGGCGCATCGTGTGCAGGTCCTGCATGCTTTGCAGCGACTGTTCGCGCTCCGTGTACAGCTGGTAGCGTGCGAACAGCGGATCGGCAGGATCGGGGTCGCCGTCGGCGATAAGGTCTACCAGGATCGCGCGTTCGCCGTCGAGATCGTAGCCGTCGACGAACGGCGAGGAAGATGACCTGGAAAACGCATCGATCGCGGCATCGACCTGGGTTCGGCGTAGGGTGACCATCAGCGACTCCTCGGGGTGAAATGATTGATCGGTTGCGGCATTGACCCGCGATTGTCGAAAGCGACTCGCCGGTAATCGCGCAGAGAGGGAAAATCCTGTAGCGGTAGCGACAAACTTCGCTTCCGCAGATTTTCCTGGCGTTGTGTTGGAAGCAACCGAGCCACGCTTCCCTCCTTGCCCGCATTGCCGGCGCAGTGCATCGCGAAGCGCAGCCAGGTTGTGTCGGGCAGTTTCGACCGATGACACGGGAGGCAGTTGGCTAATGAACTGCTCTTCGCGTTCCCGCAGCGCCACCTGTCGGACGGCTGCGAGTCGGCGGCTCTCGCGCTCAAGATGAGCTTTGGCCGGAATGAAGTCACCCGCGTGATAGCGTTTGACCAAGCTGCCGACGTAGGCGACCGGCCATTTGACAGGGTGATGCCGGTGACTGGCGGCCATCTCGTCAAGCATGATCTGGCGATCTTCCAGGGGAACGCGGGCGAGATGCTGCGCGATGGGCTGCTGTTCAGCGGCATGCACGCAACTGGGCCATATCAGATCCGGAGACTCGAACGTGATAACCGGGCAATCAATTTCGGCGCGGTGGTCCGGCTGTCGCGAGCGTTGCCGTTGAGGATTCGTCCTTATATCTTGTCCCACCACCACAGCGGGTCGCGCTTTATCGACGATGCCGACGTGGAGTGGTGGCGCAGCGGTAGTCGTCTTATCGGGAGCGCCTGTAGTCGTAGGTGTATTCGTACTTGTAGTCGTATACGCGCGCGCGTTGGCATGTACGTTTCCCGCCGACTACCATGTACGAAACCCGCCAACTGCAATGTACGTTTCTCTCCTTCCAATTTCGCCGGTTGGGAGAAATTGGTGAGGGACTTTCGCACATCGATCCGGTTTGGAACCGGGATTGTGCTTGCCAGAAGCGATCGAATGCGATCCCGGATACAAGGCGTGGCGGGGTGGCCGACCCCGACGTAGAGTTGTCTATCGACTGCCGCGTGACGTCGGAGCGGAGCTCACCGGCTTCTGGTTTTGGACAGGCGAAAGACCGCTTTCTCTGGTATGTCGCTTGGTGAATGGTTAAGCGCTGCCAGGACAATGTCTTGTCGAAGAGTGTCACCCACCTCGTGCGCAAATCAGGGAATGTGTTACCGCGCATGGCGCCGAAGAGAACACGCTCAGCATCAAGTTCACGAAGTTTCGAGATGATGCTGGG
>NZ_FCON02000184.1 GCF_001544535.1 Caballeronia choica
TTTCTTTGCAGCAGCAAAGAAAGTGAGTCCCGCCCCGGACAGGGGCAGAGCAAATAAACCAAAAACAAAACAAGTTCCATGGAAGCGCCTCAACATCAAACGGCGTAAGCACCACACCCCCGAGCGCCAGCGACACCAAACCCCAAGCGCCAGCAACATCAAACCCCAAGCGCCAGCGCTCATCCTCCGCTCAGCGCCTCACGGCCTGCGCCTCGAACTCAACCTCACCGTCCCCCTTGCGCCAGCGGTTCCGCTGCCAGAACACGACCAGCAGCACCGCAAGACTCGCAACCCCGAACCACAACGGCTTCCTCTGATCCGGAATAAACGCCATCGCAACAATGATGCAGACCATCCCCGCGATAGCCACCCAGGTCAGGTAAGGAAAACACCACATCTTCACGCGCAGCTTCCCCGGCGCATCGCGTTCGAGCCGCGCACGCAACTTCAACTGCGACATGGCGATCAGCAGATAAACAAAGATCGCCACCGTCCCATAGGAATTGACGAGGAAGGCAAACACCGTATCCGGCGAAACATACGACATCACCACCGATACATAACCAAACAACGTCCCGATCAGGATCGCGCGCACCGGCACACCGCGCTTGTTGACCTTCGCCAGCGCACGCGGCGCATCCCCACGACGCGTCAGCGCAAACATCATCCGCGAAGCCGCATAAAGCCCCGAGTTCAGCGCCGACAACACCGCCGTCAAAATGATCGCGTTCATCAGATGCGCCGCCGCCGGAATCCGCATGGCTTCGAGCGCGCTGACATACGGCGTCGCCATCCCCGGCGAATTCCACGGCACGATCGCGACGACCAGCAGAATCGATCCCGCATAGAAAACCAGCACCCGCGTGATCACCGAATTGGTCGCCTTCGCGACCGCGCGCTCCGGCTCGTGCGCCTCGGCGGCCGCGATCGTCACGATCTCCGCGCCGAAGTAGAAGCCCGTCGCCGCCACCGCGCCGGACAGCACCGGCCCGATGCCGTTCGGCATGAATCCGCCGTGCGCCGCGATCGATGCAATCGGCAGCGCCGCATGGTCGACGCTCGGCCACATGCCGAACACGAACAGCGTGCCGACGAAGAGAAACACCATGATCGCCGCCACCTTCACCGATGCAAACCAGAACTCGAACTCGCCGTAGCTTCCGACCGAGACAAGATTGGTCAGCGTAAGCGTGACGAGCAGCACGAGGCCGATAATCCAAGCGGGCACCTCCGGCAGCCAGAACTGCACGAGATGCGCGCCCGCGACGGTCTCCACCGCGACGACGATCACCCAGAAGTACCAGTACATCCAGCCGGTGAGAAACCCGGCAAGCTCGCCCGACTTGCGCCGCTCGCCAAACGCGAGCCGCGCGTATTCATAGAACGAGCCGACCGCGGGCATCGCCGATGCCATCTCGCCCAGCATCCGCATGACGAGCACGACGAGCCCGCCCGTCAGCAGGAACGAGATGATCGCGGCCGGTCCCGCCTGCCGTATCACCACGCCGCTGCCGACAAAGAGTCCTGCCCCGATCACGCCGCCCAGCGCGATCATCGTCATGTGCCGCTGTTTCAAACCGCACTTCAATTCGCTTCCGTTGACGGGTTGCTGCATGTGTCGCCTCCATATCCTGTTCGGCCGGCGTCCCGCGCAAGTCGTGCGCGGGTACCGTCCATGAGCGCGCGTGGGTGCCCGGGCGCCGGTCAACGACACCGCGCCCGCACCCCGCCTGGTTTTTATGTGGGAGATGAAACTGGCTGCGCGCTTATGGCTTTTCGTCGCGCAGGTAATACCAGTGGTAAAGCATCCGCTGTCCGAGGCGCCGGAACGGCGCGAACATGTGGCCCGGCAGCGGCGAGGTGAAGATCGGCAGCGTCTGCTGCGCGCCCTTGCCGGCGATGCGCTCGGCAAGCCGCCGTCCGGCCTGTGATGAATACGATACGCCGTTGCCGCCGTAGCCGAGCGCGTAGTACACCGTCTCCTTCGGATCGGGCTGGAACACGCGCGGCATCATGTCGTGGCTCACGTCGACCCAGCCCCACCACGAATAATCGATCTGGATGCCGCGCAGCGCCGGAAACTTCCGATGCAGCCCGTTCTTCAGCAACTCGAAGTGGCGTGGGTTCGGTGCATCGGCGCCGGTGATTGCGCTGCGGCTGCCGATCTGCAGGCGGTTGTCCGGCAGGAGACGGTAGTAAAAGCGCAGCGTGCGCGTGTCGGTGAGCACCTGCGTCGTGCGGAAGTTGCACGCTTCCAGCTCGGCTGGCGTGAGCGGACGCGTCACCATCGAGTTGGACAGGATCGGCATGATCTTGCTCGTCAGCGACCGGTGCAGCCCCGGCGCCGTATAGGCGCCCGTCGCGATGCCGACCGCGCGCGCACGCACGGTGCCGCCCGGCGTGCGCAGATGATGCACGCCGTTGATCGTCTCCCAGCCGATCACAGGACTGCCGGGATGCACCTTCGCGCCATGCTGGCGGGCCAGACGCAGATAGCCATACGCGAGCTTCAGCGGATGCACGCCGATGCCCTCGGGTTCGTGCAGCGCGCCGGCCGATTCGGAATCGTTGACGAATTCGCGGCGGAACGCGTCGGCGCCGAGCAGTTCGGACGGGTAGCCGAACACGTCCTTCCATACCTTGGACTCGGCGGCGAGCCCCTGCATGATCCGCGGCCGGTGCGCGATCAGGAAATGGCCGCCCGGTTGCGGATCGCAATCGATCTGCGCGACGAGAGATTTGAAAGTATTGAAGCCCTCGTAGATCTCGTGATGCATCTTGAGCGCGACATCCTTGCCCCAGCGCTCGATCCACTGCGAGCGCGAGAGCCGTCCCGACGCGTTCTGCCCTTGTCCGCCGTTGCGGCTCGTGCAGCCCCAGCTCACCTTGTTCGCTTCCAGCACGACGGCCTTGATGCCATGCTCGCGCGCGAGAAACAGCGCCGCCGCGAGTCCGGTATAGCCGCCGCCGATGATCGCGACATCGACGTCGATGTCCTGCGTGACCGGGCCGTCGTCGGGCGGCGCGGCGCCGGCCGTCGCGGCCCAGTAGGTCGGCGCGTATTGCTTGCCCTGACCGGGGCCGGGTGACACGAGCGGATCGTAAGTCGGGTCGTAGCGCGTGTCGACGCCCGCTTCGCGAGCGAACGGACCCGTCGCATCCAGGTGGATCGCACCGTTTTTCATGCGAGTCTCCTCGAGATCAGGCGGTTTGCTTCGGACGTTCCTTGCGGAACGCGCGCTTCACCGCGATCAGGCCGTCGCGGAATTCGAACAGGTCGCAACCTTCAGCCTCGATGCGCCAGCCTTCGGCATGCGTGCCGGTGAATACCCATTCCGACACGCCGCGCTCACCCGCGACGTAATGCCGGCCGTGGCCCCAGTGCGCATCGGGGAAGGTCTTGAATACCGCTTCGAAGGCCGCCTTGACCGCCGCGCGGCCGGTAAAGCGCGTGCCGTGGACTTCATTGCCGCCGGCCGCGTCGAAGACGCAGTCGTCGGTCATGAAGCCCATCAGCGCGTCGGCGTCGTGGCGGTTGAATGCGTCGGAAAAGGCGGCGAGCGTGGCCGCCGTGACGGCGGGCGCGTTCGTGAGCGTGTCGGTCATGCTGTCTCCTGTCTGATGATGGGTGAGCCGCACGTTTTTCGACATGTGCGGTTATCGTCATCGACACGTTAAACAGCGCTCAGGTCCGACGGTAGTTCCAGATGCCGGGATTCGCTTGGGCCAGCAGGCCGGGCCTGGCTCTGGCCCGCCCGACGGGCCGGGCGTTCAGGCGTCCGGGCGTTGCGCCCGCACGAGTTCGGCGAGCGCGCGCACGCCGGCATCGATCTTTTCCAGCTTGATCGACGAGAAGCCCATCCGGAAGCAATTGCGCTGCTCCAGTCCGGCCATGAAGAACACGTCGCCGAGTTCGATCAGGATGCCGCGCGTTTCCGCGTCGGCGGCAAGACGGGTCGCGTCGAGCCACGGCGGGCCCTCCACCCAGCATGAGGCGCCGCCGGTGATCGGGACGTGGCGCGCTTCGGGCAGATGCGTGTCGAGCGCGGTCATCAGCGCCTCGGCGCGCTCCTTGTAGGCGTAGGCGAGGCGCCGCAACAGCGCGTCGTGATGGCCGAGCGAGAGAAACGTGGCGAACGCGCGCTGGATATACGCCGCCGGATGGCGCACCATCAGCCGCCGCAGCGCGCGCAGCTCGCGGATCAGTTCGCGCGGCGCCACCACATAGCCGAGCCGCAGCCCTGGCGCGAAGCTCTTCGACAGGCTCCCGACATAGATCACGCGATCCGCCGTGTCTAGGCTCTTCAACGCCGGATGCGGCGCGCCGGAGAAGTTGTTCTCGCTCTCGTAGTCGTCCTCGATCACGACAAAATCGTGCGCCTGCGCCATTTGCAGTAGCGCATGCCGGCGTTCGAGCGGCATCGTCGCGGTGGTCGGGCACTGGTGGCTCGGCGTGACGTACACGTAGTCGCATTGCGCGAGCAGCGCGCGGTCTTCCAGCGGCCGTACGCCGCCGCCATCGACCGGCAGCGGCAGGAGCGGCGCATCGCGGTTCTCGAAGATGTTGCGCGCGTCCGGATAGCCGGGGTTCTCGAAGCCGATGGTGGTGCGCTCGTTCGCGAGCAGGTCCGCGATCAGATACAGCGCCTGCTGCGCGCCGATCGTGATGACGATCTCGTCGGGCATCGCGAACACGCCGCGGCGCGGCAGCACGCGCGTGCGGATTTGCTGGACGAGCGTGTCGTCGTCGCGTTCGATCAGGTCCGGCGCCCAGTTGCGGATTTCCATCACCGAGAGCGCCTTCATGCAGCACTCGCGCCAGTCGCTCGTCGGAAAGAGCGCCTGATCGAACTGGCCGTAACTGAACGGAAACTCGTATTTCTGCCAGTTGGCGGGCTTCACGATGTTGCGCTGCGCGGACGGCGAGCGCGCCATCCGCCTGCCCCAGTCGGGGCGCGCGAGCGCCTCGTCCGAGGCGCTTTGCGGCACGGTCTGGGTCGCCATGAAGCCGTGCTGGCCTTCGAGCATCGCGGGGTTGACGAAGTGGCCGCTGCGTTCGCGCGAGATCAGGTAGCCCTCTTCCACGAGCTGCTGGTACGCGAGCACCACGGTATTGCGGGCGACGCTCAACTGGTCGGCCAGTTCGCGACTCGACGGCAATGCGGTGTCGGCGGGAATCTGGCCGTCGAGAATCGCGGCGACCAGCATCTGCCGAATCTGGCCCTGAAGGCTGATGTTCGACTCCCCCGGGCGCTGGAACCGCTGTGTCCACATTGCCGACGACATCCGGCTCGCCATGCTTCCTCCTTTTGGTTTGCTACGGTTGATGAGCGGTGCTGCGATGCGCAACGCCGGTGCACGAGACCCGCAAATGTGGACTCAACGATCGTCGGCGTCTGGTACTAACTCGCCTGATTTTTAATTGACGATACTCGAATCGACACTGCATCGGCGATCGGGACAAGCCCGGCCGGTCCCGAGAAGACCGCGTGTCCACCACCGGAAGCACGCCCAGGAGACCCGAAAATGCAAGACCTCAAGCCTTCAAGAATGCCACTGCGGCTACTCAGTTCGGTGCAGCGCATCATCGTCTCATGCGCGGCGCTCGTCGCGGTCATGATCCAGCCCGCGCACGCCGAAGACAAGGAAGTCACCATCGCGTACCAGCAGATCGTCGATCCGTGGGTCGTCGCGATCGCCAACGGTTCGATCGAGAAGGCGACCGGCTACAAGATCAACTGGCGCCAGTTCGAGTCGGGCGCGAAAGTCGCCACCGCGATGGCTTCCGGCGACGTGAAAGTCGGCGTGATCGGTTCGAGCCCACTGGCCGCGGCGGTGAGCCAGGGGCTCGACCTGCAGCTTTTCTGGATCCTCGACAACATCAACCAGGCCGAGGCGATGGTCGTGCGCAACGCCTCCAACGTGACGAAGCCGGCCGACCTGAAGGGCAAGACCATCGGCGTGCCGTTCGTCTCCACCACCCACTATCACACGATGTTCGCGCTCCAGCACTGGGGCATCAATCCGTCGGACGTGAAGATCCTCAACATGCAGCCGAACCAGATCGTCGCGGCCTGGGAGCGCGGCGACATCGACGCCGCCTACGTCTGGAATCCGGCGCTCGCCGAACTGAAGAAGAGCGGCCACGTGCTGGTCACGTCGGGCGATTTGTCGAAGCTCGGCAAGCCGACGTTCGATGGTATTGCAGTCGATCGCAAGTGGGGCGAGGATCACAAGGAGTTCATGGCGAAACTCGTGAAGGCGATTTCCGACGCCGACCAGCAATACCGCCAAAACCCCGCGCAATGGAGCGCTACATCGCCGCAGGCCGCGGCGATCGCGAAGATGATCGGCGGCACGCCCGCCGACGTGCCGGAATCGCTCTCGCTCTACGCGTATCCGACGCTCGCCGACCAGGCGTCGTCGCAATGGCTTGGCGGCGGCGCATCGGGCCGCGCCGCGCAGGCGCTCAAGGACACCTCCGAGTTCCTGAAGGAGCAGAAGCGCATCAGCGCAGTCGCGCCCGATTATTCGAAGTTCGTGACGCCCGCGTACGCGGACGCCGCCATGAAGCTCAAGTGATGTCCAGGGGGAATCCATGGAAAGCATGAAGGTGAAAAACGTCAGCGTCGTGTTTCCCGGGCGCAGCGCAGGCGAACGGGTCCACGCGCTCGACAACATCAACCTGACGATCGATTCGGGCGACTTCGTCGTCGCGCTCGGCGCCTCGGGTTGCGGCAAGACCACGCTGCTCTCGCTGATGGCGGGCTTCATCGCGCCGACGAGCGGGGAACTGTTGCTCGGCGGCGAACCGATCGCGGGACCGGGCGCGGATCGCGGCGTCGTGTTCCAGAAGCACGCACTGCTGCCGTGGCTCAACGTGATCGACAACGCCGAATTCGGCCTGAAGCTGCAAGGCGTGGCGAAGGCGAAGCGGCATGAGATCGCGGTGCGCAATCTCGCGCTCGTCGGCTTGCAGGACTTCCACAAGCACATGATCTATCAACTGTCGGGCGGGATGCAGCAGCGCGTGGGCATCGCCCGCGCACTGACCTGCGATCCGGCGATGCTGCTGATGGACGAACCGATGGCCGCGCTTGACGCCCTCACGCGCGAGACCATCCAGGAACTGCTGCTCGACGTGTGGAAGAAGACGAACAAGATGTTTTTCTTCATCACGCATAGCGTCGAGGAGGCGCTTTTTCTGGCGAGCCGGCTGATCGTGATGTCGCCGCGCCCCGGGCGCATCACGCACACGTACGAACTCGATTTCAACCGCCGCTTCCTCGAAACGCGCGATGCGCGTGCCATCAAGTCGAGTCCCGATTTCATCGAGATGCGAGAGCGCATCCTCGGCATCATCTACGGCGATGAGAAATCGCACGGCGCACAACAAGAGGTGTCGCATGTCTAGTTCCAAAGCGATTCACGCGCTCTTTCACGGCCGCGCGGCGGCGTCCTCCGACACGTCCGCCGAGCCGCCGCGCACGCCGCGCCGGCGCTCCCGCGTGCTGGCGAAAAAGCCCGTCAAGCCCGGCGACGCGTTCGGCGTGCCCGGCCACGGCAGCAGCATGGTGACGAGCCTGGTCACGATCGTCGCGTTCGTCGGCATCTGGTTCGCGGTCACGAACCTGCACCTGATCAAGCCGCTGTTCCTGCCGTCGCCGCAGGCGGTGTATGCGAAGTTCCTGGTCGTCGCCACCGACGGCTTCGCCAACTCGACGCTTGCCCAGCACACGGGCATCAGCCTGTTGCGCGTGTTCGGCGCGTTCGCGCTCGCCTGTCTCACGGCGATTCCCGTCGGCGTGATGATGGGCGTCTCGCGGATTGCGCGCGGCGTGTTCGATCCGCCGATCGAGTTCTATCGGCCGCTGCCGCCGCTGGCTTACCTGCCGCTCATCATCATCTGGTTCGGCATTGGCGAGTTTTCCAAGGTGCTGCTGATCTACCTCGCGATTTTCGCGCCACTGGCGATCGCGGCGCGGGCGGGCGTGCGCTCGGTGTCGATCGAGCAGATCCATGCCGCGTACTCGATGGGCGCATCGCGCACGCAGGTCGTGTTGTACGTGATCATGAAGTCGGCGTTACCGGAGATTTTCACGGGCATGCGGATCGGCATTGGCGTCGGCTGGACGACGCTTGTCGCGGCGGAAATGGTGGCATCGACGAGCGGCCTCGGTTTCATGGTGCTCAACGCGGCGGAATTCCTCGCGAGCGACGTGGTGATCATGGGGATCATCGTGATTGGATTCTTCGCGCTCTGCTTCGACGTGCTGATGCGATATGTGGAACGCGTGCTCGTGCCGTGGAAGGGCAAGGTGTGAGCGCGGGCGGGGCGCCGCATGAACTAAAAAACGGGCGTGAACGAACGCCCGTTTTTTATTGTCAGTTGAATGTTCGAATACTGAAGTCGTAACTGCGGTGCAAGTCAGTGGCGCGTCGTGGGCCTAGTGCTACCAAATCACCCCACGTCCAAGCGCGTAGCGCGAGGCCGGATGAATGATTGCTGGTCCACTTCGTATGGCGGTGCGACGTGCGCGCCTCGTCTACATGCCAACAACGATGAAACCCCGCTAACGACACTCCCCCGGTTGGACCACTCAGAGGGAGCGGGCTAGCGGCGCATGGCAAGGATTGGCGTTGAAAAGCTGCTTTCTTTGCTTACTTTCTTTGCAGCAGCAAAGAAAGTGAGTCCCGCCCCGGACAGGGGCAGAGCAAATAAACCACAAAAAACACAAGTTCCCCAGAAGCCTGGGCGCATCAAACGGCGTAAACAACAACCTCAACCCCAAACCAAGCGCCAGCGAAACCCCTAATGCGTAAAATCACTGGCATGTAACACAATCGGCGCCCGCCTATCCCGCAACATCTTCCGCTCGACGGCTGCAGCAATCCGCTTCCGCCCATCCATATAGGCCTTCAATAACCGAGCGTCAGCGGCACCGATGGGCGTCCAGAAGTGTTCCTCCAGCGCATCCCGGGTAATCGCGCACTGCACCGTCTGCCCGTGCGCTACCGCCATGAAAACGACCATTTTTCCGTCTGACGAGACGCTTGCCTCTGCCGTAAGTGTGCTTTCCATGACCGCGCTTTGTTGTCTGCCGACCGGCCCCGGACCATCCGGGCGCCTCGCGTCGAATTCGTTCTCAGCGGAAATAATAGCGCCCAAATGAGACCAGCGCCGCGCCGCTTCCCGAAATCGCGGCGGCGGTTGTTTCCGGATTCGGGCCGGATGGCGGAGCAAGCGCCGTCGGGCGTCACTTGGGCATCAGCACCCGGTCGACGACCATGATGACGCCATTGCTCTGATAGACGTCGTAGGTGGAGATGTCGGCGGTGTGGCCGAGACGATCGGTCACGACGATATTGCGTGGGCCATTTTCGGCGAACGAAAGTGTCTCGCCATTGACGGTTTTCAGTTCCGCCTTGCCGCCGCCTTCCCGGATGGCTGCATCGAGCTTGCGAAAGTCGTAGCGCCCCGCGACCACGTGGTACGTCAGGATGCTGGTGAGCGCCGGCTTGTTCTCCGGCTTGACGAGCGATTCGACCGTGCCTGCGGGCAGGGCGGCGAAGGCCTCGTTAGTCGGCGCGAAGACGGTGAAAGGTCCGGCGCCCTTCAAGGTATCGACGAGTCCCGCCGCCTTGACCGCCGCGACGAGCGTCGTATGGTCCTGCGAATTCATTGCGTTATCGACGATGTCCTTGCCCGGGTACATCGCCTGTCCGCCGACCGTCACGGTATCGGCTGCCGCCGCGAACACACCCGGTGCCGCGATCGTCAGCGCGGCCGCGCATGCGCCGATCATCCACTTTCTCATGACACTCTCCTCTGAAGGCAGCACTGGATTGCGCTGCGTGGAGGCATATACGGGTTTGCATAACGGACGGATGCAATGCGGACGTCGAGTAGGCGTTCGATGAATCCCGGCATTCTTTTGCATCCGATGACGCTTGCCTTGGACCTGCTTCAAGCGGAGTGGTCGTTGGCTTTGCTTAGCATTTCTTTATCGAAGTCGGCGAAGGGTAAAGCCACAAGTGGAAAGGCTGTCGCTGCGAAGAAAGCGGTCAAGCAACCTGATGCCGCCGCTATCGCCCCTCGGACATCCGTCTCGGGGGGCGATCTTTTCAGCGGATCGATATTGAAGTAGCGCACGCTGCATAGCCCCGCCAAGGTTTTCACATCGACTTCCGTCATGCGGCCGGATTCAGTGTTTGTGGAACAAATCCGAGCGGGCGTGATGACGAGCCTTCCGTCTTCGGCGTTCGTGGCCATACCAACGGGGGCGAGGCGTGCAACGTAGCGAGGTCGCCGCTTCCCCCACATGCCCCCGCCAGCGGGGGCACTACCCCTGCGCAATCGGGGTGTTGCGACCAGGGTATCTGTACGACATTAGATACATCCACGCAGCCCCTCCGTCGCACGAACCAGCGCGCCGGACCCCGCCCACCGGCGAAACGGAAAGGACACCATCGATGTCACATTCATTCGATCCAGCGAGTGCGTCTCCCTACTATCGCTTCGTATGGGTAGACCTCACGGGGGACGCGGATGCGTCGCTTGCCGAATCGCTCGACGGCGCCTTCGATATCCATCGGGTCCGCGAGCCCGCCCGGGTCGCAGCCGCGATCTGCGACCGCGCGCCCGCCTTCGTCTGCTTCGAGTTCGACGAGCCGAACGCACAGGGCGTCGATGCGCTCACCCGCGTGCGCCGCGAGCATCCCGCGCTGCCCGTCCTCGTGATCGCGGGACGCAACTCGATGGCGGTCGCGATGTGGGCGCTGCGTCTGCGCGTCTGGGATCTGCTGATCAAGCCGGTGCCGCTGCGCGAACTGTGCCGCAGCATCCTCGCGCTCGCATCGATCACCCGCAGCGGCGAGACGGGGCCTGCGCGACCCACGCTCAGCGCATCTGAACGCATCGAACCGCGCCCGGCCTTCGATCCGCGCGACCGGCAGAAAAAGACCCAGCCTGCCATCTCCTACGTAAGCGCAAACTTCAACGGCAGGATCGCGCTCGATCACGTCGCGGCGCTGTGCCAGTTGAGCCCCTCGCAGTTTTGCCGCACGTTCCGGCAGGAACACGGCGTGAGTTTCGGCCAGTATCTGCTGCGCTACCGGATGGAGCGCGCGTGCGAACGCCTCGCGCATCCCGATGCGCTCGTGAAGGAAGTGGCGTACTCGGTCGGCTTCAACGACCTCTCGTACTTCACCCGCGTCTTCCGGCGCCAGTTCGGCATGTGCCCGAGCGTGTACCAGGCGGGCGCGAGGTCGTCGTGCACGCTGGAAGGGTCTCCCTGACGAACGGCCGAGGACGACGGCCGCAGGCCAAACCCCCCGCGAGATTCGCGCTATCCTGCTTGCTCGCCGCGTTCGCGCGCACCGAGGGAGCATCGCATGGCACTTGCCTATGGCTTCGTGAAAGCGAGGATCGTTTCGCCGCCGCTGCTCAAGGCGACGCGGCGGCAGCATGAAACGCAGTATCACGAGCACTTCGGCGTGCGGGTGAACGGCGCGCACTGGGATGTCGCGGTCAACGTCGGAACGAACGACGACGACGACCTTTTGAAGTACAAGCTCGTATACGACTTCCGCCACCCGCTCATTCAGACGCTCAAGCAGACGCCGGCCGGCTCTCATCCGCTGACGGGCACCGCCGCACTGCCGGCGATCGATGTCATGCGCAGCGACATCCTCGCGGCGACCGGCGACTGGCGCAACAGCGACGTGATGGACGGCAGCGGCTTTCCCGAACCCGCGGCGTCGCTCAAGCGCCTCCTGGTGCGGGCGCAGCAAAGCCAGGCCGACGTCTACGTCTTCGGCCGCTTCTACGCCGAAGGCGACGGCATCCACGATACGCACATGAACCAGGGTTCGACCGGCAGCTTCATCCACCGCGCGGGCGACGACTCCAACGATCACAACGACATCTGGCAGGACGGCTGCGTGCTCGTCGATCTCGGCGAGCCCGAGTGGGCCGCGTATTTCGCCGCGTTCAACAAGCAACTGGTGCCGACCGACGACCTCGGCAATCCGCTACCCGACGCGCAGCCGATCTGATATTTGGGGAAGGGCGGCTCGATCGGAGCCGACGCGCAATGACGGTCCAGCGCCTGCGCCGATCCGCCTGACGCAGACGAAAAAAAGCCCGGCCGTTCGATTCGCTCGACGGGCCGGGCTTTTTCTTGCGCGGGAACGCCTTTACTGCGGCTGACCCTTGTCGTTGGTGCCGAGCGAGGAGGCTGCCTTCGCCGCCGACGCGCCCTTCAGGTGCGCCGCCTTGTCCTCTTGATGCAGCGTCGTGCCGCCCGTGCCCTTCTTGTGCTTCGCGTGCGGGGCCGATGACGCCAGGCCGGAATCCGGGCCTGTGGGCTTGCCGCCTTCCGAGTTCGAGCCGCCGCCTTGTGCAAAAACCGGGGCCGAGAGTGCAAATGCCAACATGCCAACTACTGCCAACTTGTTCGTTTGTTTCATCAGAAACTCCTTTTATTTAGCGGTGTAGGGCCATCAATACGACACATTCGGAACGGAGACCGGTCCTCTGCGGCGCTGTCGCGACACGCAATCACTCATTTCACTTCGTTTACACGACGTTCTATCAACGCCTGACTATCCACAAACGTTGACAAATTATTTGCGGGCGACGGCGGGGCGTTCGCTCGCCGGCGGCGTCTCCCAGCCGCCGCCGAGCGCGAGGAACAGGTTGACCTGATCGAGCGCGACCTGACCTTCGGCCGCCGCGAGCTGCGAGTTGGTCGTCGTGAGCG
>NZ_FCON02000185.1 GCF_001544535.1 Caballeronia choica
TCGCGCTTGACCTTTAATACAGTTGCTTTCTTTGCAGCAGCAAAGAAAGTGAGTCCCGCCCCGGACAGGGGCAGAGCAAATAAACCAAAACCAATACAAGTTCCATAGAAGCCTGAGTGCATCAAACGGCGTAACCCCAACCCCCACCCCATACCCCACCCCTACCCCAAATAAGCCTCGATAACCTTCTCATCGGCCTGAATCTCGGAAGGCCGCCCCTCGGCGATTTTCTGCCCGAAATCCAGGACTGAAACCGTGTCGCACACGCTCATCACCACGTCCATGTGATGCTCGATCAACACCAGCGTGATCCCATGACTGCGCACCTTGCGAATGATCGCGACCAACTCGCGAATATCCGGCGCGGTAAGCCCCGCCGCAGGCTCATCGAGCAACAGCAACTGCGGATCGAGCGCAAGCGCCCGCGCGATCTCCAGCAGCCGCTGCCTGCCGTAAGGCAGATTCCGCGCCTCTTCAGTCGCAACGTCCGCCAGCCCGACGAAACGCAGCAAATTGAACGCGCGCTCGCGCGCCAGCCGTTCTTCCCGCCGATATCGCCCCGTCATCAAGCCCACGTCGGCAAGATTCGACCTGAACGTGTGATGCAAGCCGACCAGCACATTCTCGAGCGCCGTCATCTCGCCAAACAACTGCACGTTCTGGAACGTCCGCGCAATACCCGACAACGCAATGTTCGCCGAAGTCCGCCCAGCGATCGACTGGCCGTCGTATTCGATCGATCCCGCGCTCGGCACGTAGATCCCGGTCAGCACGTTCATCATCGTGCTCTTGCCCGAGCCGTTCGGCCCGATCAGTCCGTGAATCGTGCCGCGACGCACGGTCAGGTTGATGTCGTTGAGCGCCTTCAGGCCGCTGAACTGCATCAGGATGCCGCGCAAATCGAGGATGATTTCATTCCCCTCGGGACGCACTGCGAGCACCGCGTCGGCTTCTGCATCCCTCAGGTCGGCGGGGTCGATCTTCGTCACGCGCACGCGGCCAAGGCTCAGCACCTTGCGCACGAAGCCGACGATGCCGTCCTGCAGGTAGTACACCACCAGCAGGATCATCAGGCCGAAGATGGTCAGCCGCCAGTCGGTGAGTGCGTCGATCCAGTACGAGAAGATCGCGAGTCCTGCCGTGCCGAGGACCGGAATCGCCACCCGCTTCGGCGTGCTGATCCGGCGCCCAAGCGCGATCACCGCGCCAATCAGGACCACCACGGCGAGCGCGGTCGAGACCGTGCGGAACATCGCGATATCGTCGAGCAGTTTCGGCAGCATCACGATGATCGTCGAGCCGAGCAAGGCGCCGGTGCGCGTCTTGCGGCCGCCCATGATGATCGCGAGCAGGAACAGAATCGTCAGCTCGAAGTTGTACGTGTTCGGCGAGATGTACTGCTCGGAATACGAATAAAGGCAGCCGGCCAGTCCGGCGAAACCCGCGCTGATCACAAACGCATAGACCTTGTATCGATACACCGAGACGCCCATGCAGTCCGAGGCGATCGGGCTGTCGCGCAAGGCCTCGAAAGCGCGGCCGAGATGCGACTTGAGCACGCGATGCACGACCACGAGCGACACCACCAGCAGCACCGCGACGAGCCAGTAATACTCGACCTCATTCATCAGGTGACCGGCGATCACGGGCTTCGGAATCTTGAGGCCCATCGGTCCGTTGGTCAGGAAGTCCATCTCGTTGATGAGGATCTGGATGATCGTGCCAAACGCGAGCGTCACCATCGCGAGATACGGGCCGGACACGCGCAGCGCGGGCAGCGCGAGTATCGCGCCGAAGCCGGCCGTCACGAGGATCGCGAGCGGCGCCGTGACGTAGAACGGCATGCCGAGCTTGATGAACAACACGCCCGCCGTGTACGCGCCGACGCCAAACAGCCCGGCGTGCCCGAGCGACACCTGCCCCGTATAGCCGACGACGACGTCGAGACCGAACAGCAGGATCGCGTAGATCATGATGGTCTCGACGAGGTGGATGTAATACGGATTGCCCGAGAACACCGGGAACACCGCGAGAGCGGCCAGCCCCAGGGCGGCCGCGATAATTTTCCTGGTCTTCACGATGGCCTCAGACTTTCTTGATGGCGGTCTTGCCGAACAGACCGGCGGGCTTGACCGCCAGCACGATCAGGAGCAGCACGAGTCCCGGCACGTCCTTGTAGCCGGTCGAGAGATAGAAGCCGGTCGTCGTTTCCGCGATGCCGAGGATCATCCCGCCAACGATGATCCCCATCCCGCTCGACAACCCGCCGATGATCGCCACCGCGAACGCCTTGAGGCCGAGCACCGCGCCCATCGTCGCGCCGGTCAGCGTGAGCGGCGCGATCAGGACGCCCGCGAACGCCGCCGTCAGCGATGAAAGCGCATACGAGAACGTGATCACGAGCCCGGTGTTGATGCCCATCAGCGACGCGGCGTCGCGGTCGTTCGCCGTCGCCACGACGGCCTTGCCGAAGATCGTCTTGCGGTTGAAGAACTCGACGGCAAGCATCATCACGAGCGCCCCGCCGACGACGAGCAGTTCCATTGGCAGCACGTTGGCGCCGAATACCTTGAGCGGGGCTTCGGGCAGCGGCGACGGAAAGCGCAGGTCGTCGCGGCCCCAGACATTTTCCGCGACGTTCTTGAAGATGATGCCGAGTGCGATCGTCGACATGATCCAGCCGAATTCGGATTTGATCCTGATCGCGGGCCGCACGCCGATGCGTTCGACGAACGCGCCCTGCGCGAGACCGAACACGCACACGAGCGGAATCATCAGCCAGTAGTTCACGCCCATCGAGACGAGCGTGAGGCCGACGAGCGCGCCGAGCATCAGCGCATCGCCCTGGCCGAAGTTCAGCGTGCCGGATGTCGCAAAGGTCAGTTGGTAGCCGAACGCGATCACGGCGTAGATCATGCCGAGCGCGATGCCGCTATAGACAAGCTGGAGAAGAATGGCCATCGTCGAGTTGCCGGAGGTTCAGTCAGTCGGACACAAAGCAAAGCCGCCCCCGCCGTCAGGCGGGCGCGGCTCCCGCGGGCAGGACGAACGCCTCAGTTCGCGGCGGTCGTCTGCTTGGTGCGAAGCTGGCTGCCGCCCTTCTTGTCGGCGTCGTACGCGTAGACCACGCGCCCGCCCTTCACCTCGCCGACAACCGGCACGTTCGGGGTGATCGCATCGTGATCGCCGTGCGCGAACGGCTTGTCGTAGACCATCACGACGCCCTCGACCTTCGTGTTCAGGTTCTCCAGCGCGGCACGCACCTTCGGGCCTTCGGTCGAGCCGGCCTGCGTGATCGCGGCGGCGAGCAGGTAGACAGAGTCGTATCCTTGCGCCGCCGACACCGGCGAGTCGATGCGATCGTTCTTCGGCTTGAACTCCTTCAGGTAGGCCTCGATGAAGGTCTTGCGCTTCGGCGTGTTCGCTTCCTGGATGAAGGTCTGCGGCATGCGCGCGCCTTCGCCGTTCGCGCCGGCGTTATCGATGTAGTTCGCCATCGAGAGCGTCCAGCTGCCGATGAGCGGCACCTTCCAGCCGAGCTTGGCCATGCCGTTCGCAATCTGCGCGAGCTCCGGTCCGATGCCGTAGGTCAGCACCGCTTGTGCGCCCGCTTCCTTCGCCTTCAGCAACTGGGCCGTCATGTCGACGTCCTTGATGTTGAATTTCTCGACGGCTACCGGCTTCACGCCTTTCGCCGACAGCGCCTTTTCGAGGTCTTCGCGGCCGAGCTGACCGTAGTTGGTCGAGTCGGCGAGAATCGCGACCTTCTTGAAGCCGCGCTTCGTGACCGCTTCCTCGACGATCATCGGCGCCTGAATGCGGTCGGCCGCCGAGTTGCGGAAGACGTAGTTGTCGGGCTGGTCGTCGAACTGCCGCGTGATGATCGTGCCCGTCGCGACGTTGTTGAAGACCGGCACCTTCGCTTCCTGGAAGAAGCGCTGCGACGCGAGCGCAACGCCGGTGTTGATGTAGCCCACCACCGCGACCACCTTTTCCTTGTTGATCAGTTCCTGCGCGATCTGCACGCCGCGCTCGTTCTTGGCCTCGTCGTCGCGTTCGACGAGCACGATCGGCCGGCCGAGCACGCCGCCGGCCTTGTTGATCTCGGCAGTGGCGAGCCGCACGCCGTCGCGCATGCTCACGCCCATCGACGACGAGCCGCCGGTGAACGGGCCATCGACGCCGATCTTGATCGGATCGGCTGCGTAAGCGGTGGCGAACGCGCCGAACGCGAGCGCGCCGGCGATAAGTTTGAGTTTGATGCCCATGGTTTGCGGTCTCCGTCGCACGAATTGTTTTTTGTCAGACGGGAGGCTGCTCGCCCGGCTCGCGGGCTTGCATTTCCGTCCGAACGTTTGTTCACTAGTTATCGGTGATCGAGTGTAGAAATTGTAAGGATCCGACCATATTCGGAGTTACCCCAATGTAAGGAGCGTTGGCACACATGGAAAAGCGGCGTGCTTTTTGAAGAGCACGCCGCTTCGTTGTTGGTTCGATCCGATGAGCGAGACGCGTTGACGTGCACGACTCGGTGCGCGTCTTTTTTCTGGTTGCGATGCGCGGTCCACGCGCGATGCCGTTCGCCTTGTTACGTCTTCGTCATCGCCTCGCCGACCGGGGCGGTATCGCTCTGATCCTCCGTCACGGTTTCGTCGCCATCGCCGACGCTCGCGCGCGCCTGCTCCCAGAACTCCTCGGCGCGTCCTTCGGGACTGCCTGCCTCTTCCCACAGTTCGTACGCTTTCCTGCGAATTTCTTCGTCCTTCGACGTGTTTTCCATGCGGCGCTCCCAAAGGGGTCGTTCAGGACGGATGCGGGTGGGCTGCCCGGCCGCGTGCAGCGGCAACGCACGGCCGTACCGCGACGCCATCCGGTTGCGCTGCGGCGTAGGTGATTTAGCAATCCCTATGCCGGTGGTTGAGTCGCTGGCGCTTAAGCTGGGTAGTTCACTTGGCCGCCGCCAGTTCCGTTTCCTCGGCATCGCCGGCCACCGGCACGACGCCCGACTGCGCCATCACGCGCGGCTGCAACAGCAAGGCAACGAGTCCGCTCCACCCCGTCTGGTGCGATGCGCCCACGCCGCGTCCGTTGTCGCCGTGGAAGTACTCGTGGAACAGCACGAGATCGCGCGAACGCGGATCGGCCTGAAGCAACGGATAAGCGGCCATCACGGGGCGCTCGCCGTTCTTGTCGAGGAGAAACAGCGTGGTCAGGCGGCGCGAAAGTTCATCGGCGATTGCCGACAGCGACAGCGTCTTGCCCGAGCCGGTCGGATACTCGACGCGGAACTCGTCGCCGTAATAGCGGTGAAACTCGTACAGCGATTCGATCAGCAAATAGTTGACCGGCATCCACACCGGCCCGCGCCAGTTCGAATTGCCGCCGAACACGCGCGAATCCGATTCCGCCGGCAAATAGCGAATGCAGAAGCTGTCGCCGTTGTGATGGAACACGAACGGCTCGTCGCGATGCACGCGCGACAGCGCCCGCACGCCGTGGTCCGACAGAAACTCCGATTCGTCGAGCATGCGCTTCAGGAGCGCTTTCATCCGGTGTCCGCGCAACAGCGACAGCAGCAGACTGTTGCCCTTGCCCGGCTCGTTCCAGCGCGACACCAGCCGCGCGAGATCGGGCCGGTGTTCGAGGAACCAGACGAGCCGGTCGCGCAGCCCGGGCAGGTCGCCGTGCACCGTCTGCTCCAGCACGTGGACGGCAAACAGCGGAATCAGCCCGACGATCGAGCGGATGCGCATCGGAATATTGGTGCCGTCGGGCAGGCGCAGCTTGTCGTAGAAAAATTCGTCGGGCGTGTCCCAGAGGCCGGTTTCGCAGCCGTCCTCGCAACTGACCGCCTCCGCGATATACAGGAAGTGCTCGAAGAACTTCACGGCGATGTCGACGAACACCTTGTTCGCGCACGCCAGTTCGAGCGCGATGCGCATCAGGTCGAGCGCGTAGGACGCCATCCACGCGGTGCCGTCGGCCTGGTCGATGTGGCCGCCGGTCGGCAGCGGCGACGAGCGATCGAAGATGCCGACGTTGTCCAGCCCGAGAAAGCCGCCCTGGAAGATGTTGTGGCCGTCGGCGTCTTTCCGGTTCACCCACCAGGAGAAATTGAGCAGCAGCTTGTGGAACACCAGTTCGAGGAAATCACGGTCGCCCTTGCCGGTGATCGCGCGGTCGATTTCGTAGACGCGCCAGGTGGCCCACGCGTGCACGGGCGGATTGGCGTCGCCGAATGCCCACTCGTAGGCCGGCAACTGGCCGTTCGGATGCTGGTAGCGGTCCTTCACCAGCAGCAGCAACTGGCGCTTGGCGAACTCGGGATCGATCAGCGCGAACGCCGCTGCATGGAACGCCAGGTCCCACGATGCGTACCACGGGTACTCCCACTTGTCCGGCATCGACACGATGTCCGCGTTGCACAGATGCCGCCAGTCGGCATTGCGCCCACGGCGGCGGCCTGGCGGCGGCTTCGGCTGGGCGGGGTCACCTTCCATCCAGCGGGTGACGTCGAACTGGTAGTACTGCTTCGACCACAGCATGCCCGCGAGCGCCTGCCGCTGCACGAGCCGCGCGTCCGGGTCGTCGATGTCGCATTGCAGCGCCGCGTAGAACGCATCGGCCTCCGCGATGCGGCGCGCGAACAGCGCGTCGATGTCGAGCGGCACGACGTCCGGCGCCGATTCCGGCCGCCAGCGCATCACGACGACCGCGCGGCCGTTCGCCTCCAGTTCGAGGTGTACATGCGCCGCCGCGCGCGTGCCCGACGTGCGGCTGACAGCCTTCGCATCGCCTTCCACGATGTAGTCGTTGAAGCCGTCCTTGAACGGGCCGGGGCCGTCCATGTTGAACATGCGCTTCACGTTGGTCTCGTTTTCGCAGAAGAGCCATTCGACTTGCGCCCCGCCCGCCGATGCCGTGACCACCAGCGGCTCGTGCCCGTCGTGCCCCGCGATCACGTGAGGGTCGCCCGGGCTTGCCGGCATCGTCAGCGACGGTTTTTTCGCGCCCGGTTTCCACGACCACGTGTTGCGCGCCCAGATGAGCGGCAGCACGTCGAGCGTGGCGGGTTGGTCCGCGCGGTTCTCGATGGTCACGCGCATCACGATATCTTCGGCGGTGTGTTTCGCGTATTCGACCTGCACGTCGAAATAGCGGTTGTCGTCGAAGGCACCGGTGTCGAGCACTTCGTACTCGGGAAAATCAGGGCCGCGCCGCGCGTTTTCGTCGATCAGGTCCGCGTAGGGATACGCGCACTGCGGATACTTGTAGAGCATGCGCATGTAGGAATGCGTGGGCGTACCGTCGACGTAGAAATACAGTTCCTTCACGTCCTCGCCGTGATTGCCCTGCTCGTTCGTGAGCCCGAAGAGACGCTCCTTCAGGATCGGGTCGCGTCCGTTCCAGAGCGCGAGCGATACGCACCAGTTGAGCTTGTCGTCGCCGAAGCCGGCGATGCCGTCCTCGCCCCAGCGGTACGCGCGGCTGCGCGCGTGATCGTGCGGGAAATAGTCCCAGGCGGTGCCGTTCGCGCTGTAATCCTCGCGCACGGTGCCCCACTGGCGTTCACTGAGATACGGTCCCCAGCGCTGCCAGCGGGCGCATTCGCTGGAATGGAGCCGGGCACCCTCGATGGTCTCGAGCAGGTTAGTGGCGCGCAGGGGCGGCATGGGTGTCTCCTCGTGCTGGATCTTCGGTAGTTCCGACCGGCGGAAAGACTCACAATTTAGCGCGTTTATGGCGGGACGTGTTTGGCTGGCGCTACAGGACACGTGACGGCGCAGCGCACAGCGATCCTGGAAATAGCGATGAGAGGTGACGCGCATCGCGATGTCGTCAAAGCGTGTTCGGGCGCCGCCGTCGGGCGAGCCTGCCCATGCCGTTCCCGCACTCGCGCCTCTGCCGAATGGCCAATCGCAAAGAAAACGCTGGACAGCCCAAAGCTCGGCCTTGTTAAGATCCACTCATCGATTCAAGGAGGTAACTGCATGAAAGCACTGAGATTTGGTCCGGTGACACGGAAGATCGCAAGCATGAGGCTCGCGACGGAACGCGCGCTGCGCAGTTGGGAAGCCGAAACGGGAGAAAGCGCAGCGGCGCTCGAACTCTTCAGGCGTATTTCGGAGAGCGGGGAATTCACCGCAAGCGCCGCGCACGAGGCCTTCGCGGGCCTAAAGCGCAAGCGATAACGTTTTGGTGAGGGCAGCACATGAGAATAAGCATCACCCAAGCCCTCCAGAATTATTTCAGTAAATCGTATTTGGATCAGGCGCTATTCGTTCACAAATTTTCGGCATGGAAAGCCGGCGGCGAATACGACAGCTTTCTCTTCGGCAAGGATTCGGCCTATGTCCGGCCTGAAGTCGACGGCCGTCAATACATGTTGCGCCACGTGCACCTCGTGCCGCTTGCCGACGGGACGCAACTCGATTCCTGGAACCGGGCATGGGTGAAGCGTGGACGCAAAACCAGCGATCGCGCGCTCATCTATGTCGACGACGATAACGGCGGCTATTTGCTGATCACTATTCTGGACGAACCAGACGCGCACGAAATTGCAAGAATGAAAACCGCAAGAGACCGCGAAATCATGGAGGGATTTGCGCACGTCGCAGCGGCTTTCATGGAAGATGGAACGGTGCTCGGATAAGCCTTCGGGTCGCTTCAAACGCCGATCAGTTTTTCGATCCGCAGCAGTTCCCCGAGCGACCACGCCTGACACGGCGTGCCGCCCGGCTTGTGCGGCGCGTTGCCATCGGCGACTTCGCAGATGTGGTCGAGGCCGCCGTGGTCCAGATGCGCGTAGAGCGGCGCGAGAAACCGCTCGCGCACGCCATCTGAGCCGTGCAGCCGAATCCACGCCTCGATGAACGGTCCGATGAGCCACGGCCACACCGTGCCCTGGTGATACGCCGAATCGCGCTCGAAAAGCCCGCCGGCGTAGAGCCCGCGATACGACGGATCGGAAGGCGCGAGCGTGCGCAGGCCGAGCGGCGTCAGCAGGTGCGCTTCCACTTGCGCGACCACGGCCTCCGCGCCCGCGCCTTCGAGCAACGGAAACGGCAGGCCGCCCACCGCGAAAATCTGGTTAGGACGAATCGAGCGATCGATCTTGCCCGGCTCGTGATCGGCATCGACGACATCGAAGAGCGCGCCCGTCGACGGATCCACGAAGCGTTCCGCGAACGAGCGACGCGCGCGCGCTTCGAGTTCGCTCCATTGCGGATTCCAGTCGCGCGCGATGCAGAGCGCGTTGATCCACAGCGCCTGCACCTCGACCGGCTTGCCGATGCGCGGCGTCACCACCCAGCCGTCGACCTTCGCATCCATCCACGTCAGTTGTACGCCCGGCACGCCGGCGCGCACGAGGCCGTCGTCGTCCACTGCTATGCCGAAGCGCGTGCCGCGCGAGTAGCCGTCGAGGATCGCATCGACGGCATGCTGCAAACGGCTCTTCGTCGCGGCGAGCGCGTGACCGGTGGCGAGATAGTCATGCACGGCGACTGCGAACCAGAGCGACGCATCGACCGAGTTGTATTCCGGCATGCCGCCGCGATCGGGAAAGCGGTTCGGCAGCATGCCTTCGGACAGCATGTCGGCCCATTCGAGCAGGATCGACTCGGCGTATTGAAGGCGTCCCTGCGCGATCAGCAAGCCGCGCATCGAGATGAACGTGTCGCGGCCCCAGTCGGTGAACCAGGGGAAGCCCGCGAGGATCGTGTGGCCGTCGCCGCGCGCGATGACGTAGGCGTCGGCGGAACGCGCGAGGCGCGAACCGAGCGCGGCGCGGCGCTGTCGTTCGATGTCGGCGAGCGCGGTGGCGCGATCGCGCGCGGGCGTCGAATTAGCCGTATCGGCGCTCAGGATCATCACCGCGTCGCCCTGCGCGAGGTCGAACGAGAAGACGCCGGGTGACGCCAGGTCTTCGGTGAAATCGAGGCCGCGCTCGCGCTCGCGGACGTAGCAGAAATTGCGATACCACTCGGGCGCGTGCGAATAGGCGCCGTTCGTCGACGCGACGATCGCCGGCAAGTCGCCGTAGGGCCGCCAGTTCACTCGCTCGCCGTCGACGCGGGCGTCGAATGCGAACGCGGGATTCTCATGATGCAGCGCGTGATAGTCGCGGCCGGAGAGCAGCGGGCGCACGCTTAACGTGGCTGACGGGGGCGCGTCTTTACCCTCATATCGCCAGCGCAGTACCGTCTCGCGGCTCTCCTTCGCGACGAACACCTCCGCGACCAGCACCGCGCGCTCGCCGATGCGAAAGCGCCAGGTGGGCCACGGCGAGGTGTCGAAGGAAAGCAGGCTCGCCGACGCGTCGGGATAACGCACGTCCGGCGCATAGTATTGCGTCGTCAACGGATGGCGCGTGCCGTCCGCGCCGAGCCACGCCTCGATGCCGTTGACGAGCACGACGCGGCCCGCTGGCGGCTGCGTCGCGGTGAGCAGCAGCGCGTGGTAGCGGCGCGTGCGCATCATGCCGGCCGTGCCCGACGCGAAGCCGCCGAAGCCGTCCGCTTCGAGCCATTCGTCCTCCAGCCGCTCGCGGCCGAAAGGCGGTTCGATGCGCGTCATGACGCGGCCTGCCGGCGATAATCCGCGAGTCCCTTGCGCGCCTCCGCGCGGATCCTGTTCTGCACGATCGACGTCCCGCCGAGCAGCCAGCCCTTCAGGCCGAGCGCCTGCCGGCTCCAGCGCCAGAGATTGAACGTATCGGTCTGTTCGACGATCTCGCCGTCGCGGATCGCGAATTTCGACCGGATCTCGTTGACCACCTTGCGGCCGGTGCGCGAGAAACGATAAGTCGCCACACATTTCGCGGTCGCCGTCTGGCCGGTTGCCTTGATGTCGCCATAGGTCAGTGAGAAATCCGCGGCACGGGAGAGCAGCATGCGCCACATGTCGCCCGCTTCGCGGCCGCGCAGCGTGCCGAACACCGGGTCTTCGAAGCGGATGTCGCGCGCGTAGCACGCCGACATCGCCTCCGCGTCGAGGTCTTGGAACGCGTGGTAGAAACGCTCGATCAGTTCGGCGTTCGCATTGTCCATGTTCGTCACGCTCGCGAAAATGATTTCGAAACCCTCATGCGACCGCCCCTCCCCGTAGCAAACGCTCACGCACTCACGCGGTCAGCACCGTCACCGCGTGAATCACGAGACCGACCGCGCCGCCCACCAGCGTACCGTTCACGCGGATGAACTGCAGGTCGCGCCCGATATTCAGTTCGACGTCGCGCACGAGTGTCGCGTCGTCCCATTGCCGCACCGTCGTCGCGATGTGTTTCGCAATGCCCTCGCGCAACTCCGGGGCGAGCGCTTTCAGCGCGTCGCGCATGTGCTCGTTGATCGAATCGCGCAACGCCGGATCGCCGCCGAGCGCCTGCGCGAACGTCGCAGCGACGCTGACCACCTTCGCGTGCAGCGTCGAATCCGGCCGCACGACGTCGGCGCGCACCCACGCGGTGAACTCGTCCCACAGGCCGTTGACGTACGCCCGAAGTTCAGGCCGCGCGAGCCATTGCCGCTTGTGTTCGTCGATGCGCGCCTTGAACGCCGGATCGGATTTCAGGCGCTCGACGAACCCTTCCACCGCCTGATCGAATGCCTTGCGGCGCTCGTGCTCCGGGTCGCTGATGATGTCATGCAGCCAGGTGTTCGCGCCGCGCACGAGGCCGGCCGCGAACTTGTTGCCGAGTTCCTCGGCATTCATTCCGATGAAACCGAGCGCGCCGACGAGCTTCGGATACTCCTCGCCTGCCACCTGCACGATCTTGTCGGCGAGCATCTGCTGCACTTCGCCGCGATCGAGCCAGCCCGCCAGTCCCCGCAGACCTTCGTCGAGCAGCAATTGATGACGCTGGTCCGCGGTCAGCGTGGAGAGCAGCCCGCCCGCCGCGCCCGCCAGATCGAAGTGGTCGGCACGGCGGCGCAGCGCGTCGTAGAGCATCGTCTTGATGCGCTCGTCGTCGATGAAATTCAGGAGTTGGCTTACCGATGTCACCGCCTTCCTGCCCAGCAATTCGGCGTTTTTCGGCTCGGCGAGCCACATCGACAGGCGGCCGGCCGGGTCGAACGCGCTCACGCGGTCGACGAGTGCGTCGGTGCCGAGAAAGCGGTCGCGCACGAACGCGGCGAGGTTGTCGGCGACGCGCGCCTTGTTGGCCGGCAGGATCGCCGTGTGCGGGATTGGCACGCCGAGCGGATGGCGAAACAGCGCGACGACCGCGAACCAGTCGGCGAGTGCGCCGACCATCGCGGCTTCCGCGAACGCCGATACCCACGCCCACGCGCCGGCGTCGTGCTGGCTGCGGGCGAGCGCGAACAGGCCGCCGGCCGCGACGAGCAGGGCCGCCGCGAACCACTTCATCCGATTCAGTGCTGCTGCTTTATCCTGCGTATCCATCGTGGGTTGTGTTCTGGTCCTGATTGAAAGGGGCAAGCATACCAGCCGATGGGTTGGGGGGCGGGGGCGTTGTTTACGCCGTTTGATGTTGATGCGCTTCTATGGAACTTGCTTTGTTTTTGGTTTATTTGCTCTGCCCCTGTCCGGGGCGGGACTCACTTTCTTTGCTGCTGCAAAGAAAGTAAGCAAAGAAAGCAGCTTTCCAACGCCAATCCTTGCCATGCGCCTCCAGACCGCTCCCTCGGAGTGGTCCAACCGGGGGAGTGTCCTTAGCGGGGTTTCATCGTTGTTGGCATGTAGAAGAGGCGCGCAC
>NZ_FCON02000186.1 GCF_001544535.1 Caballeronia choica
GCGGTGCCCCTTTATTGTTGATCGTTTCACTCAACCTTGCGCCGCCATCTTTAAGCGCTTCTACACCGCCGCTAACACATGGCCAAGTTCAAAGATCCGTTCCCGCGAGACATCGGGATCAAGACCGTACGCATCGGTCACGCGGTAGACCGCTTCACGCGACAGCGGCGCGACCACAATCCTTCGTGCCGGGAGCGAAGCCTGCTCCTGAATTGCCGGTTTCAGGTCGTCAAGCTCGAGGCGTTGCGTTCCAAGCACAAACAGCACCCCGGCCGGCACCGCGTGTGGCAATGGGAGCTCGGCGAGAAGCGACCGTTGCGGTACCTCCTCGCGCGGGATGTGATCGAGCCCGTCGACGATGATCAGTGTTCGGACACCCTCGCACTGGAACCGCTCGCCCGCGCGCTGCATCAATGTGCCGAACTGGTCGCGCCGTTCTTGTAGCGCCGTGTCCCGGAACCGCAGACCAGCAAGGCCGCTGCGCTTCAACTGGGCATTCACGTCGTCGAGGAACGCTTCGGCTTCGCCGCGACCGATGCCCTGGCCTTCTCCGGGCACAAACGCGAGATAGCGCACAATGACGAGTGCGGGTTCGGCTGCGAGGGAGGATTGCAGCAGCGTGGACTTGCCTACGCCCGGCGAACCAACGAGCGCGACATAGCCGCGATCGGCTTCGTTGATCGCGCGGCGCAGCGCCGTTTCCGTCACCGCATTGCGCTGAACATACGCGCCCACCGGAAACTGGTGCGAACGGCGCAGTGCGAAGCTGTCGGTCCAGCTCAGTTCCTCGAGCACTTGCGCGCGGGTCCAGCGGTCGCGGTCGCGAACATCTGCGACGAGCCGTGGTAACAGACCCGCGATCTGCTCCGCCAGGCGCCTGCCATCCGGCGACAGCCGGTGGGCTTGGGCAAAATCGGCCGTCGGTCCCCACAAGATGCGCAACGCTTGCAGGAACTGTTCAAAAGCCGCATCGTCGACGCCAGAGCGTCGGGCAAGTCGATCGACAAACGGCTGCCACCTGGACGCTCGCCAGTCAGCCAAAGTCCGGTTCGGATAGAGCTCGAACTCGTGCAGAAAGGTCGCGCTGTGTCCGTCTGCCCCATCGAGCACGTCGGCGCTGGAAGGATAGTTGTTTGTGACGAACCGCAGCTCGACGCGATCATCTGGGAACGCTGTGCGAAGCGCCTGCCATGCAAGCACGAGCGGTTGCAGCAACCCGTCTGCGCCGATCAGCAACGTTTCGAGCCGGAAGGCTTCCGCAAACCTTGAGGTCTTGAACTGGTGGGCGACGACCCTGCCTTTTAGACCGAGCACGACGTCGTCCGCGACGCCGACGTTACGATCGGCCAATCCGACCCACAGCAACTCGTCACGCTCAAGCGCAGCGTAGATCGCTGCCGCCGCTGACTCGTATTGCCGCACGTATCCACGTTGCGCGCGTCGCTCGCCCTCCCCGGGCGCAGTCTGTGTTCTCAACTTGGCCATGGCGCCTCTTCACTGCAATTCGCAAACGCAGTCGTAACCGCTAAACGCTAATGATAGCGCGGTGCAGAGTCTGTTAAGCGCGTACACATGGCGAGAAAGACGGACGTCGCGAAAATCAAGTCGTTGCCCGCACAAGGAATTCTTCGCGGTTGCGCTTTTCCGGTAACGAGACGGTAACTGTGGCGCGCAATAGAAAAAGGCCTCACAAGCATTGCTTGTAAGGCCTTGATTTCTTTGGTCGGGGCGAGAGGATTTGAATCTCCGACCACATACACCCCATGCAACCTGCAATTTAGCGATCACAGGGAGGACGAATTCTGAAACAGTCTGGTCAGCAATTGCACCGCGGTTGACCGGTATAGCTTGGAAGCGGTCGTCGCGGTCGTGCGATCGGAAGGCAGCTCAGGGTCGTCAACGAACATTCGATTTCCCCGACGGCGGCCATTCACGATCGACAAATTCAATCGGCCACTGAATGACGGCAATAGGGTCCTCAGCTGCCGCTGTCATTTCGTTGAACCAATGGCAGCAATGGCCGAGCACTTGCCGGTCGATTCGCTGGATGAATGCCCGTTGCACCTCGAAAGCTGCCGTCGTCCAGTCATGGTCGGAAGTCAGAAGCATAGAAAATTGATAAGCTGGTGTGGGTCGGTGGCGGAGCATACGTGACTCGGCGAGCCGTTCGAAAGAGGGGAGCATGACGTTCAAAATTGGCTTGCTTAAGGTCTCGCTCGGCAGACACGTCGTGGATTGCACCGAGCGTCGTGAGGACCACAGCTGATACAAGGATTACCACCATGGGGCTTGCTTGCCGAAGGTTTCTCCTCGATCGAGACGACACCCTCTGGGGATTGTCGACCACCAAGTTCGAGCGAATGCTGCGAGATCCGGCAAAGCACTGTCTGCCCGTTTTAGCAGGTCAACGAGTACGCACGGCCGATGTGGTTGTCGAGTTGATGGACCGAGAGCCTGTGCGCGTCGTTCGAAGCACGTTTCCCATCCTCACGTTTGATGCCGACGGTCGCCTCGATCCAGGTCGTTTTGAAGAACAGCAAAGTGCTCTCGTGGAGTCGCTCATTGCACCGGTCATTGCCGGGTCTCGCTTTGACCGCAGCCAGACTGTCGTCAATGCGACTGCTCGATTCGTCGCGCAAGGAGGCCACTGGGTTCCGTCGCGCGCGTTGTCGCGCATCATCGACGAGACTGCGTTGGGCCGGCGACCGTGCCCACGTCTATAGGCGCTCACTGCAAGGCTGCTTCAAAGCATTGACCCCGTCCGCGGCTATATGGCCGAACGCGGACCCCTTGACAAAGACTATGTTGGTCTGACGCTGATGGGAGCGCAATTCGTGCTTGGCTGCCACGCCGGTGTGAGTGCTCATCAATGCACCGCGCCGAGCGCAGTTATCCACCGTTTCTGTTGAAAGACTTGTGGATAGCCCACAATGAACGAGATCAAGCGGCTGAATGGAAAGGTCTTTTCGCTAGTGCCTCCCCAGGGTGACGGCGGGTGGATCGTTGAGCTTGCCGTCAGCAGAAATCCCGGCTCCCTGTTGATGGACCGCCGAGCAGGTGCGACAGGTCGACGAGGAGCTGCGCGCCCCGAAATGCCGAACTTCGCGCTCGGGTTGTCACGTGCCGTACACTGCCGGCAACGAAGCGCCGAGCGCTTCACGCCACTGCTTCTCCAGCAGACTCGGCCAGACGCTCAGGTTGACGTTGTCTCATCCCTATGAACGTTGGTCGGCCGCCGAATGGGTGGTTCAGCGCCGACTTCAGCCTGGCGCACATTCAACAGCAGCGTGTGCAATCGATCGACCCACTGGCCGACGTGCCGCTGCTGCGAGCGGTGAATCAATGAACCTCACCGCCAGGAGGTCAAACCGACGTACGGTTCACGCGCTACCGTGTGGCCCAAGGCTCCCCCAGCGAAGTCAGCAATGAGGTTGGATGATCTGTTGCTCAGATCGTGGCAAGCCGATGCAAATGAGCAGATTCCGGCGAGATCAAAGGGAGAAGGGGGGAATACCAATTATTATTAGTAGGCAAAGCATTAAGTTCCGTAAGCCTAGTACGGCCGATAATCGGGATGCGGTTTCCGCGGCAAAACTCGCGAAACTGCAGTTACTTCAGGCGGGAAAGGCCGATGGCACAGGGCGAACAGGGTGGAGAGGAGTTTTCGGATGCAAAAGTCTCGCGCGTGACGCTGCGGCTTGACGCGCTGGTGACCGAGCGACGGCAGGCAAAGGCCGCGTGGTTTGCGACGCACGCCTTACCTGTCGCGCACTTACCAACCCGGCCCGACCGCCTCGGGCCCGCGGGGCTCACGGCGTTGGACCAAGGGTACGGGGCGGCGCTGGTTCAGAACCGTCACTTCCTGTCGGTGCTCGACGCGGTGGCGTCCCGCGGCGGGGGCGTTCGTGCAACGCGGGATGTTTGGAGATGCATGGGGTGAGCAATCGGAGGACGTGCGGCTCGCCGCGCGCATCGCCTTCGAGGTGCTGTGCGGCATTTGGTCGCCGCCGTTTATGGCGGCCGCCCATGCCGCGCTCGCAGGCTTGTGGCCGCGGCCACCGATGCTGCCCGAGAGAGGAGCATGCGTCTTCGATGACCGATCGCGTTACCCGCGAGCGAAGCTTCACCTCCATGTATACACCGCGCTGCGCGCCAACGTGCGGCGAATCCTGCCGGCGGTAGATGCGCGTACTTATACTACGACCCCGATGAGGATCGACACGCTGCGCCCCCCGCGCGATGAAGCCACATCTCGCCCGAATGCTCGACACGCTGGTGCAGCTAGCGATCGCGCACGGCTCAACCGTTTCACGGGTAATCCCAGCGCGCCGCGTCCTAGTCGAGAAACGCAACCGCGCCGACGATGCCCGTGACCCGCCAAGCTTCGGAGACGCCTTTGGCACTTCACACGGTCCATACATATCAGTGGTTTCGCTTCTTCCCGCCCTGAAATCCTTCTCGCAGCGCTTCAATCAGCGCCTCGCCTGCCGGCTGTATGGCACGGCCCTTGGACCGAGTGATTGAAACCGTGCGATAAATGCCGCCGGGGGCGACGTGCGCGGTCCCGAGTGCGGTCATGTCGAACATCGAGAGCATGCCCACAGGCATGAACGTAATGCCGAATCCTGCCTTGACGAGAGCCAGCACTGAGATCGCGTTGTGTGTCTCGAACGAAGGATGAAATGGCAATGCTTGCGCCGCATAGGCGTTGGCAAGCATTTCGCGAGTTGCGGTTTCGCGCGGCAGCGTGAGCAGGGGGTACTTCGACGCCTGAGCAAGCGTGACCGTACCTGTCTGCACGAGCGGATGGTCCTTTGGAGCCACCAGCACGAACTCCTCATCACTCAACGGCTCGCAATCGAACCGATCATCCGAATCGGAAGACGGCGTCACGGCGAAATCGATTTCCCCGAGATGTACGCGATCCAGCGCGCGACCGAGCAGATCGTCGTGCAGCACGACTTCAATACCCGGCCAGCGTGCCCGGAACCGTTGAATGATGGAAGGGAGGAGCGCGCCGGCGATGGTCGGCGTCGCACCTAGCACAACGCGCCCTCGCTTGAGACGGGACTCGTCCCTGAATTCCTGCGCAAGGATGCGCAGTTCGGCCATTGCCTGCTCCGCGCGGGCGACGAACCGCTCGCCATGACTGGTGATCGTGACCCGGCGCGTTGTGCGATGAAAGAGCTTTACACCGAGCAAGTCTTCGGCGTGCCGTACGCGAGCCGAGACCGACGGCTGTGCAATACCCAGCGCGGCGGCTGCGGCGCGAAAGGATCCGTGCCTGGCCACCGCGAGAATGGCCTCGATGTCGCGCGGTCCGATATTGATAGGATTCATCGATCAATTTATAGAATAAAAAGCCTTTTTCTGTCAATCGTCCGTTCCTAGAATGCCAGTACCGGTTAGCGCAACTCGCGCGCCGTACGCAAAACAGCTTGCCCGTTGAGAGCGGGCGGGTTCAGGAGACGAGACATCATGCATTACACACCGCCCGCTGACGGGCGTACGCAGTCGCAAGCACTCGCGGCGTTCGCGTTGCACTTCGAGGCTTCACGTATTCCGGACACGGTCCGCGAAGGTGCGCGCGATCATTTCCTCGACACGCTGGGGGTGGCGCTCGCGTCATCTACGTTCGGATTCGGCGATGCCGTGCTTGCCGGTGCGCGTGAACTGGGTTCCGGCGGCGATGCTCTCGCGATCGGCTCGGGCGCGCTATTGCCAGCGGCTTCCGCCGCGCTGGTCAACGGTACGCTCGCGCATGGACTCGACTACGACGACACGCACATCGGGGCGATTTATCACGCGAGCGCCTCGGCGCTCGCAGCCGCCCTCGCGACTGGACAGGCGGTGCACGCATCCGGGACCGACGTACTCGATGCCTATCTGATCGCAATGGAGATCGGCTGCCGTCTCGCCGGCGCGGCGCCGGGCGAGTTCCACGCGCGCGGCTTGCACCCGACAGCGCAATGCGGCGTATTTGCCGCCGCAGCGGCCTCGGCGCGTTTGCGGCGCAGCGAACCTGGCGAACTGGTCTCGGCGTTTGGTCTCGCCGGTAGTCAAGCCAGCGGCATTCTGGAGATCGGCCGCAGTTGGCTCAAGCGGCTGCATCCAGGCTGGGCCGCGCACGCGGGCCTCATCGCGGACTCACTCGGTCGTGCCGGATTTCTCGGACCGGACACGGTTTTCGAGGGGCCACATGGCTTCTATGCCGCACACCTTGGACACGTCCCCGAAGTTGAGCGTCTGCCCGCTCACAGACTTGGCGAAGTCTGGCATGCGTCCGATATCGCGCTCAAGCCGTATCCCTGTTGCCACTTTATTCACGCGTTCGTCGACGCAGCCCTGGCACTGCGCCACGACGTGGCAATCGCGGACATCGAGCGTATCGACTGCCTGTTGAGCCGCGGCCTCCATCATCTGGTCGCCGAGCCACGGGAGCACAAGATCCGTCCGTCCGCCGTCTATGAGGCATTGTTCAGCGTGCCGTACACCGTGGCGCTGGCGCTCGTCAAGGGACGCGTCGATCTCGCCGCCTACTACGATAAACCCCTCGACGACGCCCGAGTACTGGCCGTTGCGGCACGTACGCATTGCGTCGACGACCCCAGGAGCGACTACCCGAAACATTTCCCCGGCGAGATCCGCATCGTCCTCAAGGATGGGCGGGTCCTCGAGCATCGCGAAGCAACGAGCCTCGGTACGCCTGAGCGCCCGCTTACGCGCATGGCAGTTGAAGAAAAGTTCATGGCGAACGCTTCGCGCGCGCTCGGCCGGGAGCGGGCGCAACGCGTGATCGAGGCTGTCCGGAATCTCGACGACATGCCCCGAATCGATGAGTTACTCGAACTTTGCACCACTACTCCAGAGAAGCGAGCATGAATACGAAACGCATTCCGCATGGCCTGATGTATGAAGACTTCGAACCCGGGAGACGGTTTCGCCACCACTGGGCCCGCACGTTCAGTGATGCCGATGCCTCCGCGTACAGCGCAATGACGATGCAGTACAACCCGATCTATTTCAGCGCGCCGCATGCGACGTCCGCCGGATATGACGGCATCCCCGTGCATCCGATGTTTGTGTTCGCGACGGCAGTTGGACTGTCCGTCGAGGATCTGTCGGAAGCGGGGGGGCCGTTCCTCGGAGTCGAGGATGTCGTCTTCAAAAAGCCCGTGTATCCGGGCGACACGATCTGCGCACACTCGTTGGTGGCGAGCCGGCGCGCGACCGAGTCTCGTCCCGGCTGGGGCGTCGTGGAGTGGCATACCACGGCGCTCAATCAGCGCGGCGAGACGGTGATCGAATTTCGGCGACGCAATCTCTCGCGGATGCGTTTGGCCCCGCAACACGTGGTTAGCTAACCGGTCAGGTCGGACCGTTTATCAGGAATAGCAGAGATGAAAATAGATAGCATTACTGAATTCACTGACGAGCTTCGCGAGCTGCAGCAGGCAACGCGCGACTTTGCAGAAGCTGAAATCGCACCCGTGGCGCACAGGCTTCACCTGGCCGGCGAGGAAATCCCGGACAGTCTGCTGGCGAAGATGCAGGAGATGGGTTTCTTCCGCGTGCTCGCATCGCCCGAGTATGGCGGGCTGGGATTGGGCGCACGCGCTGTGGCGCTCGTCACGGAGGAACTTAGCCGAGCCTGGTTCAGCGCAGGAGCACTTCCAGCGCGCAACTGGGGACTTGGCGTGCTGCTCGAAAGGTTTGGTACGCCCGAGCAAAAGAAAAAGTGGTTGCCTGGAATCGCATCTGGCGAACTGCAGGCGGCGCACTCCGGCACCGAGCCGGAGGCGGGCTCGGATGCAGCGAACATCAGGACGACGGCCACCTTGCGCGACGGACGCTATGTAGTCAACGGCACGAAGCAATGGTGCACGCACGCCAACCGCGCGGACCTGATCTCGCTCTTTTGCCGCACGGGGAAAGACGCCGGCAAGCACGGCGGCATCAGCTTGCTGCTCGTCGAGAAGACCCGCGGTGAGCAGTTCGTGCCGCCGACGCTGACCGGAAGCCGGATCGAGACAATCGGGTATCACGGCATGCACAGCTACACGCTCTTCTTCGATGACCACGAGGTCCCTGAGGAGAACCTGCTGGGCGGCACTGAAGGGATCGCTTTCAAACAATTGATGGCTATCTACGAGCTCGCGCGGATGCAGTTTGCGTTTCGCTGCATCGGCCTCGCTCGGGCGGCATACGAAGCAGCGCTCGAACATAGTCGCAACCGCGTGCAATTCGGCCAGCCCATCAGCCAGTTCCAGGCGATACGCCACAAGCTGGCCGACATGGCAACGCGGATCGAGGCGGCTCGCCAGCTCGGATACATGGTCGCACGGAAGATGGACGCGGGTTGCCGCGTCGATCTAGAGGCCGGCATGGTCAAGCTCTTCGCATCGGAAATGGCGCACAAGGTCAGCCACGACGCCGTACAGATACATGGGGGGATGGGTTTTGCCGTCGAGACCCCTGTAAATCGTTACTGGCGAGATTCCGGTCTCTGCACCATCGGCGAAGGCACGAGTGAAATCCAGCGCGAGGTCATTGCGCGACGACTATTGGGAGAGAGGTGAGCATGAGCCAGGGTACCTACTTCGATGACTTTAGCGTGGGCGAAATATACGAGCACACCAGGGGGCGCACGGTCACGAACTACGACAACTATGCGCTCACGCATCTGTCGATGAATACCGCCGAAGCCCATTTTAATCTGGTCTATAGCCGCCAGGCGCTCGATGGACGGTTCTCCGAGCGCATCGTCGCAGGCCCGTGCACGCTGGGTCTCGTCATCGGCCTGACGAGCCAGGACATGAGCGAAAACGCGTTTCTGGATGTCGGCCTGACGGCCTTGCGCTTACCTAGTCCGGTTTTCGCGGGCGATACGCTCCACGCTAAAAGCGAGGTGCTGGACCTCACCGACGACCGGCCCGACAGCGGCCTGTTGCGCTATCGCTTCAGCGCGACCAACCAGGATGGCAAAACCGTCGCCGAAGGCGAGCGTACGGTACGCGTCAAGAAACGCTCTGCGTGGGCTAACAAGGACGAAGCCGTGATGCCAGGTCACGACATGGGAGAGCAATCATGAACACTGCATTGTCCGGGATTACTGTCGTGGATCTGACGCAGGGCGTGTCGGGACCGTTTGCGACGCGCCTCCTCAGTCAGATGGGCGCACGCGTTATCAAAATCGAACGTCCCGGAACGGGCGATCTCATTCGTTTCTGGGACGACATTGTTCACGGCATGTGTTCCGGCCATGCATGGGTCAACCCGGGCAAGGAAAGCGTGGCGCTGGACCTGAAGAGTGAGGGTGGGCGCGACATTCTCCACCAGTTGATCGAGCGCGCCGACGTGCTTATCGAGAACTTCGTCCCGGGCACGGTCGATGCATGGGGTCTGAATTACGAAAAGGTCAAGGCGATCAAACCGGATGTCATTTATTGCCACATCTCGGGCTTCGGACAGGAGGGACCGTATCGCGACCGCGCGGCGCTCGATCTGATCGTGCAGGGCGAAGCGGGCCTCATCATGACCAATGGCACGCCCGAAGCGCCGTCGAAAATTTCCGTGTCGCTCTGCGACATTGCCGGTTCGATGTACGCGACGATCGGCATGCTCGAAGCGCTGTTTCATCGCGAGCGAACGGGGCGAGGGCAGGACATTCAGGTGTCGCTGCTCGACTCGGTGCTTACGTGGACCGGCTATTTCCCGTACATGGTCTGGTACGGCAATACGCTGCCAAAGCGCGTTGGTCTGCATCATCACACGATGGCGCCGTACGGACCGTATCCCTGCGGAGACGGGCGTATGGTGATCGTGGCCGCCGGCGGGGGGCATGTGGAAATGTGGCGCAAGTTCTGTCAGGCGATCGAATGCCCGGACATGGTCGACGATGAGCGATTTGCTACCAACGCATTGCGCCTTGCCAACCGGAACGCGCTTGACGAGCGAATCTGTCAGGCCATTGGCTCTCGCGAGCGCACGTACTGGCTGGAGCGCTTCCACGCTTTTGGTATTCCCGCCGGCGCCATGAACGACCTCGGCGAAGCGCTGGAACATCCTGCCATCAAGGCCCGGGACCTGATCAAGGAAGTGGACAGCGCGGTGGGCAAGGTCAAGGTGTTCGATTTCCCGCCGCAGTCGTCGGAGCTCGAATCGGTCAACAGGCTGGGCCCGCCCGCACTCGGCGAGCATACGGCCCGGGTGCTGGCAGAACTCGGCATCGACGCCGCGACGATCGAAACACTCGAGTCGGCCGGTGTCGTGCAATGCGCTGGGTCGGCGAAGGAGAAGTCTCATGTTTGATTCATCCGCGAACGACGCGACACTCGCGTTGGCACGCTTTGCCGCAACGACTGGATTGGGAAGCGTGCCATCGGCCGTATGCAGCCGGCTGAAGGACTGTCTGCTCGATTTCGTCGGCAATGCCGCGTACGCGGCCGTCAATGCGGAAAGCAGCGCCGCGTTCCGCGCGGGCGCCACCGCGTTGCAGGGCGCGAACGACGACGCAACCGTGATCGGTGACACGCAGGGATATTCGTACCTGCAGGCTGCCTTGCTCAACGGCGCGTTTGCTCATACCCTCGATTTCGACGATACCAACGTATGGGGTTGTCTGCATCCAGGTGCGCCCGTGATCGCGGCCGCGCTGGTTGAGGCGGAGCGCACTCACACCACCGGTAAGCAATGGCTTGCCGCACTGGCAGTCGGCTACGAAGTCGCGACGCGTGTCGGTGCGGCCCTGGGAAGTACGGCCTACGACCGCGGCTTTCACATCACGCCGGTCGCTGGTATCTTCGGCGCTGTGGCGGCCGTGGGTCGCTTGCGTGGCGTCGACTCTGGCACGCTTGCCAGCGCGTTAGGCATCGCCGGCAGCAAAGCGGCGGGCTCCATGCAGTATCTCGCGAATGGGTCATGGAACAAGCGCCTGCATCCGGGCTTTGCCGCGCACGACGCGTTCCTTGCGCTCGCATTTGCGCAGGCTGGCGTGGTTGGCACCGCTGCGCCGATTGAAGGACGATACGGTCTACTCGCGGGGTACACGAACGAGGCAACGCCGTCGGCACTCACGGATCGTCTCGGTCAGTGGTGGCCTTCGGGTGAGACGGCAATCAAGCCCTTTCCGTCCTGTCGATTCAATCACGGTGCAATCGAAGCTGCGTTGCAGTTGCATGAGCTGCTCGGTACCGACGCCCGCAAGCGTATCGAGGCTGCCCTACGCGAGGGGACACGGCTCGAGGTGCGGCTGTCGCCCAAAGCCGCGCAAATCGTCGGCGAGGCAACGCCGAACAAGATTGACCCGCGCAACATCGTCGATGCGCAGTTCAGTGCCTACTTTCAGGTTGCGGTGGCGCTGCTGGACGGACATTGCAACTGGCAGAGCTACGAGCGCATCGGCGCAGCGGACGTCGCAGCGTTGGCCGCGGCCATCTATGTCGTGATCGACGGACAGTTGCCCATCATGGGAGCGGGGCTGTCGTTCGCGGGGCAGGTGGTCCGCATCAACGAGCCGCTTGGTGAACCGTCGCGGCCATGCGATGGCGCGTCGCTCAGACGCAAGTTCGATGACCTCGCAGTGCCGGTGTTTGGCGAAGGGCACGCCGCCCAAATCGCGCAGCGCGTGGCATCTCTCGAAGACGAAACGGATGCGTCGACGCTGATCCGGCAATTTCGCAGGAGCGAGCAATGACAGGGTTTTGCCGCCGTAGCCAGCTCGTCACGCCGGCGAGCAGCGAACAGTTGCTTAAGAAAGCGCTGATGGTCGACTGCGATTCGCTCGTCATCGATCTCGAAGACGCCGTCGCGTCAACATTCAAGCATGAGGCGCGCGAGGTGCTGCGTCGTGCGCTGGCCGATGTCACACCCAGCAGACGTGAACTGTGCGTGCGGATCAACGGTCTGGAGACACCATGGTGTCTCGACGATCTGCTTGCACTGGAAGGGTTGCCGATCGACGCAGTGGTCGTGCCGAAGGTGCAGGGCCCCGAGGATCTGTACGTGTACGACCAGTTGCTGCGACAGATCGAACTGCGCGATGGCCGCCGTGGATTGACATTGCTTGCGCTGATCGAAAGCGCGAGTGGCGTGGAAAACGCGCTGTCGATCGCACGCGCGTCGCAACGCTGCCAGGCACTGATTTTTGGCGTAGGCGATTTCATCGCTCAAACGGGCATGGCGTTCGACGCAGACACGCTGTTGCCCGTGCGTTCGCGCATCGTTACGGCCGCGGTCGCGGCTGGCGTGCAGCCCATCGATCATGTGCATCCCAATGTGGCGGATACCGAAGGACTGGTACGCGCTGCCGAGATAGGCAAGAAGCTCGGCTTCACCAGCAAATGGGCGATTCATCCGCGGCAAGTCGAGCCCATCGAGCGTGTATTCAGCCCCGACCGGGACGAAATTGCAAGTGCGCGCCGCACGATTGCTGCGTATGAGGCGGCGCAGCGCGAAGGCCGCGGCGCAATCATCCCCCGGTGTCATAGTAGTTGTCGCCTCTGAATTTTCTTAATTTGAAGAGTCAGAGGTGTAGGTTGAAGGCAAAA
>NZ_FCON02000187.1 GCF_001544535.1 Caballeronia choica
GAAGCTGCTTTCTTTGCTTACTTTCTTTGCAGCAGCAAAGAAAGTGAGTCCCGCCCCGGACAGGGGCAGAGCAAATAAACCAAAAACAAAGCAAGTTCCATAGAAGCGCAAAAACATCAAACGGGTGTAACCCAAAACCGACCCCAAAACCCCAAGCGCCAGCGCCAATCACAACACGACTGTACGGTCACCATTAATAAACACGCGCCGCTCGATGAACGCCTTCACCGCACGCGCAAGCGTAATGCACTCCACATCGCGCCCCGTCGCGAGCAGCCGCTCAGGGCTATACGAATGATCGACACGCTCAACAACTTGCTCGATGATCGGGCCTTCGTCGAGATCATCGGTGACGAAGTGCGCCGTCGCGCCGATCAGCTTCACGCCGCGCGCATGCGCCTGATGATAAGGCTTCGCGCCCTTGAACCCAGGCAGGAAAGAATGATGGATGTTGATCGCGCGCGCCGCGAGCTTGCGGCTCGTGTCGCCTGAAAGAATCTGCATGTAACGCGCGAGGATCATCAACTCGGCGCCGGATGTCTCGAACAGATCGAGCACGCGCGCTTCCTGTTGCGGCTTTGTATCGGCAGTGATCGGCAGATGATGGAACGGCAGGCCGTGCTGCACGGCTAGCGGTTCCAGGTCCCGATGATTCGAGCCAATCCCGACGATGTCCATCTTCAGTTCGCCCATGCGCCAGCGGAACAGCAGGTCGGCGAGACAGTGCTCAAGCTTCGACACCATGATCAGCACCTTCGGCCGCGCGCCGACATCGTGCATCGCCCAGGTCATGTGAAAGCGCACCGCAATCGATTCGAACTCGCGCCTGAGCGCGTCGATCTGCAAGGTCTCGTCGCGTTCGACGCCATGAAATACGCAGCGCACGAAAAAGCGCTCGCTCAGGTCGTCGTCGAAGACGGTCAGTTCGTCGATGTAGCAATGATGCCGGTCGAGAAAGCCGATGACGGCGGCAACCTGGCCCGCCGCGCTCGGACACGCGACGGTAAGCACCAGTTGATGAGGACGGGAATCGGCGGACATGCACTCTCCAATATGGCGATTGGCCGGCGCCACGAATGCGGCGCGCATGATCGCAGTAGAGCAAACCGGAGGCGTGCGCGGATAGAAGCTAAACGCCGTCGCGCTGGAACGGGAACGTCAAAGCGTCATTCGATGCCGCATTCATCCAGCAGCCACTGGCGGAATGCGTGGACCGTCGGCGTCGGGGCGCGCTGCGTGACGAGCAGATAGCCGTGTTCGGTCACGACGGGCGCATCGAACAGCCGGACGAGTTGCCCGGTCGCGATCAGCTCATCGACGAGCGGCGCCCAGCCGAGCGCGACGCCTTGTCCCATGACCGCGGCGTGCGCAACGAACGCGTAGCTGTTGAACGTGATGCCGCGATGCGCGGGCGGCGAATCGAGCCCGTGCGCGGCGAACCAGCCGTCCCACGAGAGCCAGCGTTCCGGCGTTGTCGGTTCCAGATGCAGCAGCGGCAGCGATGCCAGATCGGCGGGCGCGCGAGGGCGCGCATTCGCCGCGAGAAACGATGGGCTGCACACCGGCGTGACCTCCTCGGCGAACAGCTTCACGACCTCGCGTGCGCCCCAGTCGGCGTGCGGATCGCCGAACGCGATCGCGATGTCCGCATGATCGTGCGACGTGTCGAACACGTTCTGCGACGTGATGATCTTCACGTCGACATCCGGCATCAGCGCCTTGAACTGCGACAGGCGCGGCATCAGCCAGTAGGTCGCGAAACCGAAATCGGTGGAGAGCGTCAGCGTGCGCGGCGTGTGCCGCGCGCGGATGTCGGCGGTGGCGAGGCGGATCGTGTCGAGTGCCTGACGCACTGCCTGGAACAGCCGCGTGCCATCTTCGGTGAGCGTCACGCCGCGATGCCCGCGTTCGAAGAGCGGCGCGCCGAGGGCTTCTTCCAGTTGAACGATGCGCTGGCTGACCGCCGGCTGCGTCGAGCCGAGTTCGCGTGCGGCGGCGGTAAAGCTAGCGAGCCGCGCGGCGGACTCGAACATCGATAGCGCTTGCATCGGCGGCAAGCGATCCTGCCTCGGCATAACTCCCCCTTATGGGCACATAACGAATTGCCGTCTTCACAGCACAGCCATGAACGGCAATAGTGACGCTCATGCCCGGTCCTGTAACCACGCATTGCGACTGGGTCGATTCTATTCGAGGCACGTCCCCATGCTCAGCACGAAACAAAATATCCTTATCCTCATGGCGGATCAGATGACGCCGTACGCGCTCGCCGCATATGGTCATCGCCTGACGAAGACGCCGCATCTCGACCGGCTCGCGAAAGAAGGCGTCGTGTTCGATTCGGCTTACTGCGCGAGTCCGCTATGCGCGCCGTCGCGATTCTCGTTCCTGTCGGGCAAGCTGCCTTCCGCGATCGGCGCGTATGACAACGCGGCCGAGCTTCCCTCGCAGACACTGACGTTCGCGCACTATCTTCGCGCCGAAGGTTATCGGACGATCCTGTCCGGCAAGATGCATTTCTGCGGCGCGGACCAGTTGCATGGATTCGAAGAACGCCTGACCACCGATATCTATCCCGCCGATTTCGGCTGGACGCCCGACTGGGAAAATTTCGAGGACCGCCCGAGCTGGTATCACAACATGAGCTCGGTGATCGACGCGGGTCCGTGCGTGCGCACGAACCAGCTCGACTTCGACGATGAAGTGACGTTCACCACGCGTCAGAAGCTCTTCGACATCGCACGCGAGCGCAACGCCGGCAAGGGCGCGCGCCCGTTCTGCATGGTCGCGTCGCTCACGCATCCGCACGATCCGTACGCGATCCCGCGGAAGTACTGGGACATGTATCGCGATGAGGACATCGACATGCCCGTGCATCGCGACTCGCTGGAGGAGTGCGATCCGCATTCGAAGCGCCTGCGCTACGTGTATGAAGCGGACCGCACGCCCCCCACCAACCAGCAGGTTCGCAATGCGCGCCGTGCATACTACGGCGCGATCTCCTACGTCGACGACCAGTTCGGCGCGATCCTCGAAGCGCTGAAGCAGTCGGGACTCGATGAGGACACCATCGTCATCGTCACGTCGGACCACGGCGAGATGCTTGGTGAACGCGGCCTCTGGTACAAGATGACGTTTTTCGAAGGCGGCTGCCGCGTGCCGCTGATCGTGCATGCGCCCCGGCAGTTCGACGCGCATCGCGTGAAGGCATCCGTGTCGCATCTGGACCTGCTGCCGACGCTGGTCGAACTCGGCCGGGGCGCGCCGCGCTACACATGGCCCGATTCGCTCGACGGCCGGAGCCTGGTGCCGCATCTTCAGAACGCCCGCGATGCGCATGACGAAGCCATCGGCGAGTATCTCGGCGAAGGCGCCATCGCGCCGATCGCGATGCTGCGGCGCGGACGCTTCAAGTTCATCCATACGTCGGCGGATCCCGATCAACTCTACGACCTCGCCGCTGATCCGCTGGAGCGCACCAATCTCGCGATGAACGCCGACTACCGGTCGCACGTCACTGCATTCCGCGAGGAAATTGCCAGGCGCTGGGACCTTGCCGCGTTGCATGACCAGGTGCTCAAGAGTCAGCGCCGCCGCCGTTTTCACTTCGAAGCGACCACCCGTGGCGTGATCGAGTCATGGGACTGGCAGCCGCAGGTCGATGCAAGCCAGCGCTACATGCGCAATCACATCGACCTCGACACGCTCGAAGCCATGGCCCGCTTTCCGGCCGTCGCCCGCTAACGATCCATCCCTACCCGAAGGAAGCTGAGATGAAAACGCCCCTGAAGCAAGTGCTGTTCGGAGCAGTGTTGCTATGCGCTGCTTCGATCGTGTCGGCCGCGGAGCCGCAAGCCTGCACGCAAGTGAGGATGGCCGGCCCCGGCTGGACCGATATCGACGCGACCAACGCGATGACCGGTGTCGTGCTGAAGGCGCTCGGGTACAAGCAGAACGTGGCGAACCTGTCTGTGCCGATCACGTATCAGGGCTTGAAGAAAGGGCAGATCGACGTGTTCCTCGGCAACTGGATGCCCGCGCAAGCGCCGCTCGTGAAGCCGTTCGTCGAGGAGAAGTCGGTTGAAGTCGTGCATCCGAACTTGAGCAACGCAAAGTTCACGCTCGCGGTTCCCGACTATGTGGCGGCAGCGGGCGTCCATTCATTCGCCGACCTCGCGAAGAACGCCGACAAGTTCGATAGCAGGATATACGGCATCGAACCGGGCGCGCCCGCCAACCAGAACATCAAGAAGATGGTCGATGACAAGGCGTTCGGGCTGGGCAGTTGGAAGGTGGTCGAGTCGAGCGAGACGGGCATGCTGACGCAAGTCGAGCGGGCCGTGCGGGACAAGAAGTGGATCGTATTTTTGGCGTGGGAACCGCATTTGATGAACACGAAGTTCAAGCTCGCCTATCTCGACGGCGGCGACCAGTACTTCGGGCCGAACTATGGCGGCGCGACTGTGAATACCGTGGCACGGATGGGCTATGAAGCGCAATGTCCGAATGTCGGGCGCCTTTTCAAGCAGCTGACATTCAACGTCGATCTCGAGAACGGCGTGATCACCGACGTGCTGGAGAAGAAGACCAGCATCGACATGGCCGCGACCGATGCGCTCAAGCGTCATCCCGAACTGCTGAAGACGTGGCTCGATGGTGTGAACACGGTAAGCGGAGCGAACGGTCTGCAGGCGGTGCAGACCGTGCTCGGCGTCAAATGATCAGCTAGTCGCAACTGGACAGATTCGCGTCGCGATCAATATGGACCTCCAACCGTTGCGGTCAGGTCAAACCTGCCTGGGCAGCGGATGAGGCGGCATATTTTCCGCAATGAAAATCGGAGGTTTCTCGTATCGTGGCCCGTCCCACCTTCGCTAGGCTCGGTTGTTCGATAACTTGAGAGCCGAGGACACATTCGAATGCCAGCGAGCGAAAGCACCATGACAGGCACGCATCTGCGAGCCACCTTTGGGTCATTGTCCAAACGTGACAGATGCATCACCCACGCAACAGGTGAACCGAGGATCGGAGATTGGGACGCCGCGGACGAATGGGGCGTCCATGCGTAGGGCGGCGGTGCGGCACGGCGACCCGACAACGACGGGAGGCTTTGTGATTGCCTGCTCGTCCACGATTCACGACGACGGGAAAAAGGTCGCCCTCAGCGGCGATGAGGCAACCTGCGGTAACTGCAAGGGTGCATACAAGATATTCGGAACCGGTCAGGAGATATCGGAAAAAGGACGGGCTGTCGTTCTCGACAGTGATTCGGTGCTGTGCCCGTGCGGAAAAAACAGAGTAATCGTCGGCAGCAATCCCGGTATTCTTTGTTGAAGCGGGCAGCGGCTCGTCGGTCGCTCGCAAAGCGCCGACCGACCCTGCGTTGGCATCGTATTTCGGCTCTGCCAGCAAATTTGACGAACAGGTCCGCGCCACTGTCTCCGGCATAGCGCTTGAGGGTTATCCGTACTTCATCGAGGCACCGGATGGCCGGACCTTTTCTGGGCAAACGGATCGCAACGGCCGGTTACCACGGATCGTCACGAACGGGGCGCACGAGTTCACCGTTCATTGGGGTGATGCAGCACTCGCAAAGCAGGATGGTGATTGAATAATGCCGAACAGGATGACTGCTGTAAGAACCAACCCGACGCTCAATTCGACTAAAGACGTGTCGTTGAATGCGTTGACATTCGAAGCGCTGTGGAGCGCGTATCCAAAGTTTGATCCGTGCCGGGGCCATTACCAGGATCAGTGCGCCGCGCGACTAGGAGTGGCTTTGCGGGGTTGCGGAATTGAAGGGCTGTCGTTCAGAGGCGTTCGTTGCAATGCAGACGATCCTGGACACATGCTGCGAGCCGCCGAGGTAGCGGAGTGGTTGCATCGAAGGCCCTTCGCTGGATGTCCGGAAGCTGTTTCTCTTATGCCCGGGAGATGGGATACGGACGCCAAGGGAAGAACCGGTATTGTCTTCTTTGACGGGTATTGGCATCGTGATTCGGATGGTCCGAACGTTACGACGGGCAACCATATTGACTTATGGAACGGCAGTCGGCTGACGATGGCCGGGGTAACCGGTACGCTTGCCACCATCGGTCGTTTTGTATTGGGGCGACGATCAATTGGAGCGGGCACTGCATTGGTTACTCTGATCTGCGTAATTCCAACAAGATACTATTCTGGGAAGTCAATTGATTCGGGGCGTCATGGTGTCGGCGTGCTTTGTTCTATTGGGCCTCGTCAGTTTCTGGGGATGGACAGGAATTGACGAGCAGCTATGTCGCTCCTTCCCGAGCGCGTGCATACCTCCGCAGGGCCTGTGTGCGGAGCTGGATAAATGCGGAATGTCGACGCTCAAGTTCATTGCGTTGTCAGCGGTTGTCTTCGGCCCATCAATTGCGTTCGGGATTGCGGCAGCTATTTCTGCCCGGAGGCAGAGAGGCTTTGCCTTTTGGAGTGTCTTGGCTATAGCTCTCGTTCTACTACATTGGACAATCATGACTGGCATTCGGCTGGCATGAAGACCGCATCGCTCGCCATGTAAGCGCTGAATTGATCGTCGCGATCGTTGGCCGTGATCCGCGGCCGCGTACCTTCGGTGTAGCAGGTCCACAGCGTCGCTTGTTTCGAAGCGACGCAATTCCGCCGAAGTCTCATCTTCAAACCGGGCTATAACTATCGCTGGGTTCAACGTCGATCTTGAGAACGGCGTGATCACCGATGTGCTGGAGAAGAAGACCAACATCGACATGGCCGCGACCGATGCGCTCAAGCGTCATCCCGAACTGCTGAAGACGTGGCTCGATGGTGTGAACACGGTAAGCGGAGCGAACGGTCTGCAGGCGGTGCAGACCGTGCTCGGCGTCAAATGACCAGCTAGTCGCAACTGGACAGATTCGCGTCGCAATCGGTCGCGTCGCGATCAATATGGACCCGTATTTTTACACCATCGATGGATGCGCTCACGCGTGAACGCATCCATCGTCAAAGCCGCAGTCGAAGTGAACGCCCACGTCTTGCGAGAAGTGCCGCGCGAACGCCATGTCGCGCGGCAGGGACTCGCTTTATCCAACGAAACATGCAGCAAGAGCAGGGGATAAGCCCATGAAGAAAAGAAATGCCGCCAGGCTCGCGGGACTCACGTTCGTGGCCGGCGCCGCAAGCGTACCCGCGATCGTCCATGCGCAGAGCAGCGTCACGCTATACGGTATTCTCGATGCGGGCATTACCTATGTGAACAACACCGGCGGCGCGCACGTCTGGAAATTCGACGACGGCATTTCATACGGCAACCGGATCGGCTTCAAGGGTGTCGAGGATCTCGGCGGCGGACTGCAGGCGGTGTTCGTGCTCGAATCGGGCTTCCATCTCGGCAACGGGCAACTGGGGTTCGGCGGCGCGGAGTTCGGACGCCAGGCTTATGTGGGCCTGAAGAACGAGTGGGGCACTGTCTCGCTCGGTAACCAGCTCGACATGACCGAGGAGTTCGTCTATCTCTACAACATCTCCGCGTGGGCGAGCGGCTACGCGATCCACCAGGGCGATTTCGACCGCATGAACGGCGACCGCCTGCCCAATTCGATCAAGTTTCTTTCGAGCGACTACGCGGGCTTCACGTTCGGCGGCATGTATTCGTTCGGCAACACCGCGGGCGACTTCCACCAGAAGAGCGCGTGGAGCGTCGGCGCGCACTACGCGCGCAACACGTTCAACATCGGCGCGGCCTATACGCAGTTGAACAACCCGTTCGGCATCTATGCGTTCGACCCGTACGCGATGATCGGCACGCGCACGTTCCTCGGCCAGCCGACCGTCTCTGTCGATCCCGCGACGGGCGCGGTCACCGACCTCTATAGCTCGACGGCGTTCCCCGTGGACAAGCAAGGCGCGTTTGCGATCGGCGCGGCCTATACGATCGGAGACTTCCTGCTCTCGGGCAACTTCACGTATACGACGATCAAGGGGCTTGGGCAAACATCGCATATGCAGGTTTATGAAGGCGGTGGGTCGTATAACTTCACGCCGTCGCTTGCGCTTTATGCGGGCTATCAGCATACGAGCTTCGAAGGGAATCACTGGAATCAGGGCTCGCTTGGGCTGCATTACCTGCTGTCCAAACGCACCGATGTTTATATCTCCGGTGACTATCTGCGTGCATCGGATGGTGTGAACGCGGTGATCGGATATAGCTTCACGCCTTCGTCGTCGAATACGCAGAGCGATGTTCGCATCGGCATGCGGCATTCGTTCTAGGGCGCGATTGACTGCTGACGCCTGGGGTTACGGTGTGGAACACTGCAACCCGAGCGCAACCCCTCACTCCTCAACGGCAGCTTCCATCGCCCGAACGGGAGTGGTCGTGCGCAGCGCGCTACGATCGTGTCGCGGGCTCGTGCCAAAGCGCGCACGGTACGTGCGCGAGAAATGCGAAGGGGATTCGAACCCGCACGCCACGCACACCGCCATGATCGACATGTCGGTCTGCTGCAGCAGTTCGCGGGCGCGCGTGAGGCGCAGCCCGAGATAGAAATGCGTCGGCGTATCCTTCATCGCCGAGCAGAAGAGTCGCTCCAACTGGCGCCGCGTCACGCTGATCGACTCGGCGAGTTCATCGGGCGAAAGCGGCTCTTCCATGTGCTGTTCCATCACGCCGATCACCTGGATCAGCTTGCGATTGTGCACGCCATAGCGCGCGGCGATCTGCATGCGCTGATGATCCGAGCGCTGCCGGATGCGCCCGAGCACGAACTGCTCCGAAACCTGCGCCGCCAGTTCCGCGCCATGACGGCGCGCGATCACGTCGAGCATCAGGTCGATCGAAGCGGTTCCGCCCGCGCAAGTAATGCGCCGCTCGTCGATCTCGAACAACTCCGGACTCACTTCAAGCGCCGGATAGCGCTCCTGAAACGCCGACGCCGCTTCCCAGTGCACGGTCACGCGCTTGTGCTCGAGCAGCCCCGCTTCGGCGAGGATGAAGCTGCCCGTGTCGATGCCACCCAGCGTCGCGCCCGCGCGGTCGAGCCGCCGCAACCAATCGGCGATCTCGCGCGTGTAGCGCACGAGCGGCTCGAAGCCCGCGACGACGAACACGGTGCTCGCGTCCTTCACGCTGTCGAAGGCGCCTTCCGCGTTGAGCGAGATGCCGTTGCTCGCGGCGACCGGGCCGCCATCGGCGCTCAGGATGTGCCATCGATACAGCGCGCCGCTGAAGCGGTTCGCGACGCGCAACGGTTCGATCGCCGACATGAAGCCGATCGACGAGAACTCGGGCAGCAGCAGGAAGTAGAAGTCTTCGGTCATCGAGGGCGGCGCGTGTGGATCAGCCGATCACGCTAACAAGCCGAAATGCCGCGCGCAATCCGGCGTGTCCCGGACGCCGCCGCCGAGGTCGCAGCGAGTCAACTCCCGGTCGCAACCGGTCGCCTTCGCGCCTTTATGCGGCGGTACTTTTATGCACGGGCAGGCAGAACGCCCGGCCCCGCAAATACCGGAACAGGACGCCATGAGACCACTTTCGAAAACACTGCTTGCCTGCCTGTGCGTCGCATCGGCATCGGCCGGCGTCGCGCATGCTCAAGCGAAGGACGACGAATCCTGCCACACCGTGCGCTTCGTCGATATCGGCTGGACCGACATCACGTCGACGACCGCACTCGCGTCGGTCGTGTTCGAAGGACTCGGCTATGCGCCGAAAACGACGGTCGCTTCCGTGCCGATCTCGCTCGCGGGCCTGAAGAGTAAGCAGATCGACGTCTCGCTCGGCTACTGGTGGCCGGTGCAGCAAAAGGCCGTGGAGCCGTTCCTCGAGTCGAAATCGATCCAGAAGCTCGAACCGCCGAATCTCTCGGGCGCGAAAGCCACGCTCGCCGTGCCGAGCTATGAGTACGCCGCGGGCCTGAAGACTTTCGCCGACATCGCGAAGCATCGCGACGAACTCGACGGCAAGATCTACGGCATCGAGCCCGGCAGCAGCGCGAACGCGAAGATCCAGAAGATGATCGACGCGAACCAGTTCGGGCTCGGCGGATTCAAGCTCGTGCAGTCGAGCGAGGCGGGCATGCTCGTGACCGTCGAGCGCGCGATCCGCGAGAAGAAGTGGGTGGTCTTTCTCGGCTGGGAACCGCATCCGATGAACATCCAGATGAAGATCGACTATTTGTCGGGCGGCGATGAAGTGTTCGGCCCGAACTACGGCGAAGCGCGCGTCTACACGCTGACCAATCCCGATTTCCTCACGCGCTGCCCGAACGCGGGCAAGCTCGTCACCAACCTGCGCTTCACGACGCAACTCGAAAACCAGTTGATGCAGCCGGTGATGAACAAGGAGCGTCCCGCCGAAGCGGCCAGGGCTTACCTGAAGAAGAACCCGCAAGTGCTCGATGCGTGGCTGGCGGGCGTGAAGACGGTCGACGGCAAGGATGGCCTGCCGGCGGTCAAGCAATACCTCGGTCTCTAAGTCGATCTCTAAGTCGATCTTCAAGTCACTAACAAGGACAGCGCGAACATGAACTACGAAGTGATCGTGACCTGCGCGGTAACCGGCGCGGGCGACACGACGACGAAGCACCCCGCCATTCCCGTCACGCCGAAGCAGATCGCCGAAGCCGCCATCGAAGCGGCACGCGCGGGCGCGACGGTTGCGCATTGCCATGTGCGCGATCCGAAGACGGGGCGCGGCAGCCGCGATCCCGCGCTGTATCGCGAGGTGGTGGATCGCATCCGCTCATCGGACGTGGACGTCATCATCAACCTGACCGCCGGCATGGGCGGCGACCTGGAAATCGGCGCGGGCGAAGCGCCGATGCGGTTCGGCGCGGGCACGGACCTGGTCGGCGGATTGACGCGTCTCGCGCACGTCGAGGAGTTGTTGCCGGAGATCTGCACGCTCGATTGCGGCACGCTCAACTTCGGCGACGGCGACTACATCTATGTGTCGACGCCCGCGCAATTGCGGGCGGGAGCCAGGCGCATCCAGGAACTGGGCGTGAAGCCCGAACTGGAGATCTTCGATACGGGCCATCTCTGGTTCGCCAAGCAGTTGCTCAAAGAGGGCCTGCTCGACGATCCGCCGCTGTTCCAGCTTTGCATGGGCATTCCGTGGGGCGCGCCGCCCGACACCGGCACGATGAAGTCGATGGTCGACAACATGCCGCCCGGCGCGCACTGGGCGGGCTTCGGCATCGGCCGCATGCAGATGCCGATGGTCGCGCAGGCGATGCTGCTTGGCGGCCACGTGCGGGTCGGGCTGGAGGACAACCTCTATCTCGACCGCGGCGTGCATGCGACGAACGGCACGCTCGTGCAAAGGGCGGTCGAGATCATCGAGCGGCTCGGCGGGCGCGCGTTGACGCCTGCGGAAGGGCGCAGGAAGCTCGGTTTGCCTGCACGCGGCGAGCGTCTGCTCGATCGTCGTGCGTTGATGGACTTCGCTTGATTGTCACGAAGACCCAAGGATCGAGAACCCAGGACCAAGGAACAAGCACATGCAAGTGAAAACATTCGCCGCGCTCGGCGCGGGCGTGATCGGTAGCGGCTGGGTGGCGCGCGCGCTCGCGCATGGACTCGACGTGATCGCGTGGGACCCGGCGCCGGGCGCCGAGCAGCAGTTGCGGGCCAATGTGGCGAACGCGTGGCCGGCACTCGAACGCGTCGGGCTGGCGAAGGGCGCGGCGCAGGAGCGGTTGCGGGTTGTCGCGAGCGTCGAGGAATGCGTGGCCGATGCCGATTTCATTCAGGAAAGCGCGCCGGAGCGCGAGGACCTCAAGCTCACGCTGCACGAACGCGTGAGCCGCGCAGCGAAGCCGGAGGCGATCATCGCATCGTCCACGTCGGGTTTGTTGCCGAGCGATTTTTACGCGAACGCGGTTCATCCCGAGCGTTGTGTTGTCGGGCATCCGTTCAATCCGGTGTATCTGTTGCCGCTTGTCGAGGTGCTGGGCGGCGAGCGCACGTCGGGCGAGACGATCGACGCTGCGATGAGCTTTTATGCGTCGATCGGCATGCGGCCGTTGAGGGTGAGGAAGGAAGTGCCGGGCTTTATCGCGGATCGGCTGCTCGAAGCGCTTTGGCGTGAAGCGCTGCACCTGGTGAATGAGGGTGTGGCGACCACTGGCGAAATCGACGATGCCATTCGGTATGGCGCCGGTATCCGGTGGTCGTTCATGGGTACGTTTCTGACCTACACGCTGGCAGGCGGCGAGGCCGGCATGCGACACTTCATGCAGCAGTTCGGCCCCGCGCTCGAATTGCCGTGGACGAAACTCGTCGCGCCGGAGCTTACCGATCAGCTGATCGATCGCGTGGTTGAGGGGACTTCGCGGCAAACGGCCGGCCGTAGTGTGAAGGAACTGGAGCGCTATCGGGATGATTGCATTACGAGTGTGATCGAGGCGGTTGGCGCCGCTAAGGCGCGGCATGGCATTGAGGATTGATGGGCGCTGGCGCTTGGGGGTGGGGCGGGGCGGGGGGGTGTCGTGTGG
>NZ_FCON02000188.1 GCF_001544535.1 Caballeronia choica
TGAAACCCCGCTAACGACACTCCCCCGGTTGGACCACTCCGGGGGAACGGGCTGGAGGCGCATGGCAAGGATTGGCGTTGGGAAGCTGCTTTCTTTGCTTACTTTCTTTGCAGCAGCAAAGAAAGTGAGTCCCGCCCCGGACAGGGGCAGAGCAAATAAACCACAAAGAAAACAAGTTCCATAGAAGCACAAGCGCATCAAACGGTGCAAACGGCAACCCAACCCCAAGCGCGAGCGGCAACCAACCCCCCCTTAGCGCTTGAGCTTCGCGAACGCCGCCGCCATCGCGCCGCCCGCCGGTTCCGGCTCACGCTTGCCGTTACCGCGCACGTCACGATTGCTGCCGCCACCGCCGCGCCGATCCTGCCCGCCGCGCGGCGAACCCGCGCCCGCCGCCGGCGCACCCGCCGCGGCGAAATCATCGTCGAGTCGCATCGTCAGCGAAATGCGCTGGCGCTTGACGTCGGTCTCCAGCACCTTGACCTTCACCACCTGGCCCGCCTTCACGACTTCGTGCGGGTCCTTGATGAACTTCGTCGACATCGCCGAGACGTGCACGAGCCCGTCCTGATGCACGCCGATATCGACGAACGCGCCAAACGCCGCCACATTCGTCACGACGCCTTCCAGCACCATGCCGGGCGCCAGGTCGGAGATCTTCTCGACGCCTTCGCGGAAGGTCGCCGTCTTGAACTCGGGGCGCGGATCGCGGCCCGGTTTTTCAAGCTCGGAGAGAATGTCGCGCACGGTCGGAAGGCCGAAGCGATCGTCGACGAATTCCGCCGGCGACAATCCCGACAACGCTTCGCGCTTGCCGAGCACGTCGGCGACGTGCTTGTTGATCTTCGCGAGAATGCGCTCGACGACCGGATACGCCTCCGGATGCACCGACGAGCGGTCGAGCGGATTCGCGCCGTTGTTGATGCGCAGGAAGCCCGCCGCCTGCTCGAAGGTCTTGTCGCCGAGACGCGGCACCTTCTTCAGATGCTCGCGCGACGGGAACGGGCCATTGGCATCGCGGAACTCGACGATATTGCGCGCGAGCGTCGCGTTCAGGCCCGACACGCGGGCGAGCAGGGCGACGGACGCGGTATTCGCATCGACGCCGACCGCGTTCACGCAGTCCTCGACGACCGCATCGAGCGAACGCGCGAGTTCGCGCTGATTGACGTCGTGCTGGTACTGGCCGACGCCGATCGCCTTCGGATCGATCTTGACGAGTTCGGCGAGCGGGTCCTGCAAGCGACGCGCGATCGATACGGCGCCGCGCAGCGACACGTCGAGGTCGGGAAACTCCTTCGCGGCCAGTTCCGAAGCGGAATAGACCGACGCGCCCGCTTCCGACACCACGATCTTCTGCAGCTTCAGTTCCGGGTGCTTCGCGATCAGTTCGCTTGCAAGCTTGTCGGTTTCACGCGATGCCGTGCCGTTGCCGATGCTGATCAACTCCGCCTGCGTCGCTGCCGCGATGCGCGCGAGTTTGGCGAGCGAGCCGTCCCAGTCGCGGCGCGGCTCGTGCGGGTAGATGGTGTCGGTCGCGAGCACCTTGCCCGTGCGATCGACGACCGCGACCTTCACGCCGGTGCGCAAACCCGGATCGAGTCCGATCACGGCCTTCGGGCCGGCCGGAGCGGCCAGCAGCAAGTCCTTCAGATTGCGTGCGAAGACGCGGATCGCTTCCGCTTCGGCTTCTTCGCGCAACTGCGTCAGCAGGTCGTTTTCGATACTCGGCTGCACCTTCACGCGCCAGCACCAGCGGCACACGTCGGAAAGCCATTTGTCGGCGGGACGGCCCTGGTTCGCAATGCCGAAGTGCTGCGCGATCATCGCTTCGCCCGGATGCGGCACTTGTGCGTCGAGTTCTTCGCCCAAGCCGAGCTTCACCGTCAGCACGCCAGCATTGCGTCCGCGAAAGAGCGCGAGCGCGCGATGCGAAGGCACCGTGCGGATCGTTTCGCTGTAGTCGTAGTAATCGCGGAATTTCTCGCCTTCCTCGCCTTGTTTGCCGTCGACCACCGTCGACATCACGCGGCCCTGGTTGAACAGGTAAGTGCGCAGCCTGCCAAGGATTTCGGCGGTTTCGCCGAATTGCTCCGAGAGAATGTCGCGGGCGCCGTCGAGCGCGGCCTTCACGTCCGCGACGCCTTTCTCGGCGTCGACGAACTTCGCGGCTTCGGTTTGCGGATCGAGCTTCGGATCGGCGAGCAGCGCCGCGGCGAGCGGTTCGAGTCCGGCTTCGCGGGCGATCTGCGCGCGCGTGCGGCGCTTCGGCTTGTACGGGAGATACAGGTCTTCGAGGACCTGCTTGCTGTCGGCGCCTTCGATCGCGGCGCGCAGTTCGTCGGTGAGCTTGCCTTGCTCGCCGATGCTCTGGAGGATCGTCGCGCGGCGGTCTTCGAGTTCGCGCAGATACATGAGCCGTTCCTCGAGATTGCGCAGTTGCGTATCGTCGAGATTGCCGGTCACTTCCTTGCGATACCGGGCGATGAACGGGACGGTTGAGCCTTCATCGAGGAGTTGCACGGCGGCGGCGACCTGGCGCGGCTGAACGGTCAACTCGGTGGCGATGCGCTGGACGATCTTGAGTGCTACGGTTTCCGTCATGGGTTTCTGCACGGCCTGCTGGCTCATCAAGGGCGTCGGCGCTGCGCGCAGGCCCCGCGCGAGGCTCGCGGGAGCTTTGAGGGCACGAGCACGTCCGCCGGGTTGGTGAAGCGGGGGATTTTGCCATAAATGGCCGGGCGTCCCGGCGCGCGGTGATAGAATTTCAGGATCGTTCAAGCCGCCTGCCTCTCAGTTGCCTATTACGTTGCCGACCTTCCGCACTATTCACGTCACGTCGAACGCATCGTCCCCGAGCGCGTCGAAAACCGCTTTCGCGTCGTTCTCCGGTTGGTATTCCGGTTCGCCGTGGCGAGCAGCCGCGCTGGCCTTTTCAGCGGCTTTTCTGATGGTTTCCCAGGCTGTGTCGGCGCAGACGCCGAAGCCGATCGACGCCACGACCTCGGTCACCGCAAAACCGCTCGATGAGTCGCCGGACGCCAGCACGAACGCCACCGCCGACGAGTTTACCCGTCGGCAACAGGCGCTGACCCTGCGCACCGAGGAGAACGACTACCGTTACGGCGTGGCGCAGCACAACTGCTACAGCAAGTTTTTCGTGAATCACTGCCTCGACAAGGCGCGCGACGAAATGCGCACGGCGCGCCAGCAGATTCGCACCGAACAACTCGCGCTCGACAACGAGCAGCGCGCGCAGCACGCGAAACAACGCGACGAGCAAACCGCGATCAAGCGCGCGCAATACGCGGCCGACGCGCCGCAGCGCGCAGCCAACGAGAAGGCGAACGAGACGTCGTTTGCCGAGAAGCAGCGTCAGAACGAACTGTCGGCGGCACAGCGTAACGCCGAGGCGCCGCAGCGCGCGGCGAACGAGGCCGCGTACGAGAAGAAGCAGGCCGACTACCAGAAGCAGCTCGACGAAGCCCGGGCGCGCGGCGCACAGGATGCACGCGATCGCGAGGACAAGGCGGCGCGCTACGCCGAGAAGCAGCGGCAGGCCGAGATTCACAAGACGGAAGTCGAGTCGCGGCAGAAGGAAGCGGCGGCCAAGCAGCAACAGAAGGCGCTCGACGCGCAACAGGAACAGCAGCGCCAGCAGCAACTTAAACAGCAACAGCAGCAGAGCCAGTAGCACCAGCAGCACCAGCAGCACCTTCGGCCGGACAGCAACCTCGGGCGTCGCCGCGATTCGATCTGATTCGGATGCGGGCCGCGTCGCGAAGTGAGGAGGCGAGCATGCAACAGCGTTTGACCACAGCGCCACCCGTAGCCGTGGATGCAGCCACGATCCGCGACCGCATCGCGCAGTTGGAGGCCGAGCATCACGGCCTCGACAGCCTCATCAGCAGAATGGCGAGCGTGCCCGGCATCAACGACCTCGAGTTGCGGCGCCTCAAGAAGCGCAAGCTCAAGGTGAAAGACACCATCATCCTGCTGCAATTGCAGCTGGAGCCGGATGCGCACTGACCCGGCGGTGAACCACTCATCGACCGTACTCTGGCGCGCGTATCGGCACTAGCAGGAATCGCTTGCCTTGAATTCACCCACAGCCTCGTCAAACAGCAGCGCCGCGCCGGACGCCGCCGCGGCGCTCGTCCTCGCGGACAAGCGCCGCGCCGAACTCGATTCGATTTTTTCCTCCGAAGGCGTGCTGGCGCGGGCGATCGACGGCTATCGCTCGCGTGCGTCGCAGATCGACATGGCGCGCGCCGTGGCGGCGGCGATGGAGGCATCCGGCCGCGCGATGCCCGAGCCCGCGATGTTCGAGGCGGAGCGGCGTCCGGCGCGCAAAGCGGGGCCGTCCGATGCGCCGCACACGAGCGTCGAACAGCGCGCGAACGAGGTGGGCATCGCGACCGCGTCGGCTGCGATCGATGGCGGCGAGAACACGCTGATCGTCGAAGCAGGGACGGGCACCGGCAAGACCTACGCGTATCTCGTGCCGGCGATGTTGTGGGGCGGCAAGGTCATCGTCTCGACTGGCACCAAGCATCTGCAGGACCAGCTTTTCCAGCGCGACATCCCGACCGTGCGCGATGCGCTCGCCGTGCCGGTGTCGGTGGCGATGCTCAAGGGCCGCGCGAACTATCTGTGTCACTACTACCTCCAGCGCACCGCCGACAGCGGCCGCTTGCCGACCCGCCAGGATACGTCGCATCTGCAGGAGATCATTCGTTTCGCGAAGATCACGCGCACCGGCGACAAGGCCGAGCTCGCGAGCGTGCCGGAGAACTCGCCGGTCTGGCCGATGGTCACGTCCACGCGCGACAACTGCCTCGGCCAGGAATGCCCGCATTACAAGGAATGTTTCGTGATGCACGCGCGCCGCGAGGCGCAGCAGGCGGACATCGTCGTCGTGAATCACCACCTGTTCTTCGCCGACGTGATGCTGCGCGACACCGGCATGGCCGAGTTGCTGCCGACCGCGAACACCATCATCTTCGACGAAGCGCATCAACTGCCCGAAACCGCGACGCTCTTCTTCGGCGAGACCGTCTCCACGACGCAGTTCCTCGAACTCGCGCGCGATTCGGTCGCGGAAGGCCTGATCCACGCCCGCGACGCCGTGGACTGGACCAAGCTCGGCGCCGCGCTCGAGCGCGCGGCGCGCGACGTGCGGCTCGCGTTCCGGGAGGACTCGGTGCGCATGTCGCTCGGCCAGCTCGCCGACGATCATCCGCTCTTCGAAGCACTCGAAACGCTCGAAACGCATCTCGACGCGTTGAGCGCCGCGCTGTCGGCGCATGCGGAACGCGCCGAATCGCTGCAGGCGCTGGTGCGCCGCGCGCGCGAGTTGCAGGGCCAGCTCGCCGGCTGGACCACGCCGCCGACATCGACGGAACGCGCGGTCGTCGCGGACGAGCAGACTGCCAAGGAAGCCGCGAAGGCCGATCCGAACGAGATGGTGCGCTGGATCGAAGTGTTCTCGCATACCGTGCAGTTGCACGAGACGCCGCTCTCGGTCGCGCCGATCTTCGCGAAGCAGCGCGCGGGCGTGCCGCGCGCGTGGATCTTCACCTCGGCGACGCTCTCGGTGCGCGGCGATTTCACCCACTACGCGGCGCAGATGGGCCTGAACGCGCGCCGCTCGATGACCTTGCCGAGCCCGTTCGACTATCCGACGCAAGGGCTCCTGTACGTGCCGCGCAACCTGCCGCAGCCGTCGTCGCCGCAATTCACCGATGCCGTATTCGAAGCCGCGTTGCCGGCGATCGAAGCCTCGGGCGGTGGCGTGTTCGTGCTGTGCACGACGCTGCGCGCCGTCGACCGCATTTCGATGCGCCTGCGCGACATGATCGAGCAGCGCGGCTGGGACTATCCGCTGCTGGTCCAGGGCGACGCGAGCCGCACGGAATTGCTCGACCGCTTCCGCTCATACGGCAACGCGATCCTGGTGGGCAGCCAGAGCTTCTGGGAAGGTGTCGATGTGCGCGGCGACGCGCTGTCGCTCGTCGTGATCGACAAGCTGCCGTTCGCGCCGCCCGATGATCCGGTGCTCTCGGCGCGGCTCGATGCGCTCACGAAGAAGGGCTTGAGCCCGTTCGCCGTGCACCAGTTGCCGCAGGCGGTGATCACGCTCAAGCAGGGCGCGGGACGGCTGATTCGCGCGGAAACGGATCGCGGCGTGCTGATGATCTGCGATACGCGTCTCGTCGACAAGCCGTATGGCCGGCGCATCTGGCAAAGCCTGCCGCCGTTCAAGCGCACGCGCGAGATCGACGTGGTGCGTGAGTTCTTCGCGAACCCGGGCGGCGCGGTCGCTCAGATCGAGGAATAAAAAAACCCGGCTCGTCGTAGCCGGGTTTTTTTGTGCCAATGCGTACCGCTTACCAGATCTGATACCACGGCTTTTCGACGCCCGCGCGGCGCTTGCCGGTCACATACGGGCTGTCCGGGAACGTCGCGGCGAGCACGCGCTTGGTGTCGTCGGCGAGTTGCGGCTGCGCCAGCTTCTCATACGACAGCATCATGATGTGCAGCGCGTCTTCGGTTGCCGGGGCGTTCTTGTATTCGCGGATGGCGAGTTGCGCGCGGTTGATCGCCGCCACATACGCGCCGCGCCGGTAGTAATAATCGGCGGCGTGCACTTCGTGCGACGCCAGCGCGTTCACGATATAACGCATGCGCTGCGCGGCGTCCGGCGCATACTTGCTGTTCGGATAGCGGTCGACCACGATCTTGAACGCGTCATACGACTCGCGCAGCGACTTCGGGTCGCGCTCGCTCATGTCCTGGCCGGAGAAGCGGCCGAACAGACCGAGGTCGTCGTTGAAGTGGATCATCCCCTTCAGGTAATACGCGTAGGCGATGTCCGGGTGGTCCGGGTGCAGCTTGATGAAGCGGTCGATGGCCTGGTCGGCGGCGGCGGTCTCGCTGTCTTTCCAGCTGCAGTACGCAACGTTGATCTGCGCCTGCTGCGCGAAGTGGCCGAACGGGTCGCGGCCTTCGAGTGCTTCGAAGTACTTCGCGCACTTGCCGAAGTCGCCGCCGGAAAGCGCGTCCTGAGCCTCCGTATATAATTTGTTGTTATTCCAGGTTGCCGTCTCGTCGGTCTTCTCGGGCAGGCCGTGGCAACCCGCGACAATGGCAACGCCAGCGGCCAGTGCCAGGTACTTGATCGATTTCAGCATCGATTGTTTGGTGGTTTTCAGGGCTCGCATCAGTGCTTGCATTTCCTAGCTATTTCCCGGCTTTCAGTCTAAATGACCCGCTCAAGTACTAGTCGTACCAAAGATCGCAACAAAGATTATAGCCCAAGCTCAACGGCCGACGACGCACGCCCGGACGATTCCGCCCCGGCGCACGAGCCTGCCGCGCCGCTCGATCCGGGCGGCGTCGACCCCGTGCCGACGATGCTCGCCGAGCGCCGCGCCGACGCCGAAACGCCACGCATCGTCCGCGTGCCCGACGAGTACGCGGGCGACCGGCTCGACAAGGTGCTGGCGAAGATGTTTCCCGAGTTCTCGCGAAGCCGGTTGCAGGCGTGGATCGACGCGCAGCGCGTGCAGATCGATGGCACGCCCGCGAAGATCCGCCAGCCGGTGCCGCTCGGCGCCACGATCACGCTCGTGCCCGATCTGCTGCCCGAACAACTGGCGTTCACGCCGGAGCCGGTGCCGCTCGAGATCGTGTACGAAGACGACGCGCTCGTCGTCATCAACAAGCCGGCCGGGATGGTGGTGCATCCGGCGGCGGGCAACTGGAGCGGCACGCTGCTGAACGGGCTGCTGTACCGCTATGGCGAGGCGGCCGCCGGCCTGCCGCGCGCGGGCATCGTGCATCGGCTGGACAAGGAGACGTCGGGGCTGATGGTCGTCGCGCGCACGCTGGAAGCGCAGACGCTCCTCACACGGCAGTTGCAGGCGCGCACGGTCAAGCGCCGCTACGTCGCGCTGGTGTGGGGCACCATGCCGGACGAAGGCACGATCGATGCCCCGATCGGCCGCGATCCGCGCGACCGTACGCGCATGGCGGTGGTGGAAAGCGCGTCGGGCAAGCCCGCGCGCACGCATTACCGGACCTTCGATCGCGCGCTGTGGAACGGCCAGCCGGTGTCCGCGATTCATTGCGATCTCGAAACGGGACGCACGCATCAGATTCGCGTGCATTGCGCGCATACGCGGCATCCGCTGCTCGGCGATCCGGTGTACGGGCACGCGCGTGGCAAGCGGTCCGTGACGCCGCTGCCGAACGGCTTCCAGCGCCAGGCGCTGCATGCGTGGCGGCTGGGCCTGATTCATCCGGTGTCGGGCAAGGACGTCCACTGGCGCGCCGACGTCCCCGAGGACATCGCGACGCTCGCCGCGGAACTGGGGCTCGGCCGCGAAGAGGAACTGGATCACGACGACGATGATGACGATTTCATCGAGGCGTACGAAGTTGAAGAAGGGGACGAAGGCTTCGAGGACGATGCCGATTACGAGGACGACGAAGAATGAGCGACATGAGCCACGCCAATGCCGCACTCGCCGGGGATGATTGCCTGTGGCCCGAGTGGCGCGTGTCGCCGCGCGTGCGAGCGTTGGTTACGACGCGCAACGGCGGCGTCAGCGTGGCGCCTTATGGCGGCGGGCGGCCGGGCGAGGGCGGTCTGAACCTCGGCCTGCATGCCGGCGACTCACTCGACGCCGTGCGTGAAAACCGCCGCCGCGTGCTCGAACTGACGCGCATGCCGGCCGCCGCGTGGCTCGAGCAGGTTCATGGCGCCGACATTCAGGAAGCCGGCGCGGTGATCGACCGATGCGGCTCAGACCCCGTCCGGGCCGATGCGAGCGTCACGGATCGACCGGGAGCAGTGTGCGTCGTGATGGTCGCCGATTGCCTGCCGGTGCTGTTCTGCGACGAAGCGGGCCGCGCGGTCGGTGCGGCGCACGCGGGCTGGCGGGGGCTTGCTGCGGGCATCGTCGAGAAGACGGCCGGGCGCGTCGCCGCGCTCGCAGGCGCGAGCACGTCCGCGTTGCATGCGTACCTGGGTCCGGCGATCGGGCCCTCGGCGTTCGAAGTCGGCGAGGATGTGCTCGATGCGTTCGTGTCGGCAGCCGATGCCACGCAGCGCGATGCAACCGCTGCCGCGTTCACTGCCACGCAGGCGCACGGCAAGTACCTCGCCGATATTTATGCGCTCGCGCGCTTGCGTCTCGCTGGCGCGGGTATCGAGGGAACGCGCGTGCATGGCGGCACGCACTGCACGGTGACGGAGCGCGAGCGCTTCTATTCCTATCGACGGGACCGCGTGACGGGGCGCATGGCCGCGATGATCTGGCTTGCCGATTGACGTTTGGCACATTCGATCTGACAAGGCCGTTGCGGGGCGATTCGCAACGGCCTTTCATTCTTCGAGCCTGAGCCCGCTGCGGGCAACGATCGCTAGCTCCATGAACAAGACACTCACGAGGCCACACCCACACAAGTCCTCCGCAACAGCACTGCCGATAATTTTCGTTGCATTGCAATACGCAAGACATGTTCGCGTGTGTCGTCCGGCGCATGGGATGGAGCCGGACTAAAGGGCCGCTCGAAAGCAACGATTGGATGGGGGAAAACGATAATTAAAAAAATATCGCACTGCGGCAAAATCGGGGCAAACCATTGACATGCCTGATACTCGGGAGCAAGAATGTTTCCGGAATCTTAAAAATCAGGCACGGCGTGGAAAGGTCAGCTTCCATCGCGCACTTGGCGCAACATTTGCGCGCTGGTCACGGCGAGCCTCTGCAGCGCCTGCATTAGCAATCAGTCTTTCGAGACTCATAGGTCAAAAGCGGGTATGGCTGCCTCTAAAACATCTACTCAAACTTCCCGCCCAGAAACCGCCGATACGACATCGGCCGGCGCGCGTCCCGCCGACACGGCGGGCATGCAGCAAGTGTTCGAGCAATGGTTGAACGCGTGGCGGTCGGTCGCCGATCCTGCGCATTGGGCAAAGCTCGGTCAACAATTGACTCCGCAGACCAATGGCGCCAGCACGGCCGACGGCGGTGGGAATGGCACAAGCGACGCGACTGCCGCGAATCCCTTCGCCGGTTTCGCGGGCCTGGCGGGACTGGCTGGCGTGCCGGGCGCGGCCCCGTTCACGATGCCTCCGATGCCCGATTTCGCGAAGCTCGGCACGATTCCCGATTTCTCGGCGTTCGCGAGCCAGATTCCGGGCTTGCAGGCCATCCCCGGCTTGGGCGGCGCGTTGCCCGCGATGCCGCAGATCCCGAACGCCGCGATCGCACCCGAGCGTCTTCAGCAGTTGCAGAACGACTATTCGCGCGATGTCGTCGAGTTGCTCAAGCAGGCGAGCGCCCAGAGCATCGATCCGGGCTCGCTCAAGGATCGCCGCTTCAGCACGACGGCATGGCAGGCGACGCCGGCCTACGCCTTCACCGCCGCGTGGTATCTGCTCAACGCGCGCTATCTGCAGGAACTGGCCGAAGCCGTCGACACCGATCCGAAGACGCGCGAACGCATCCGCTTCACGGTGCAGCAGTGGACCGCCGCCGCCTCGCCGAGCAACTTCCTTGCATTCAATCCGGAAGCGCAGAAAACGCTGATCGAGAGCAAGGGCGAGAGTCTGTGGCAGGGCATGATGAACCTGCTGAACGACATGCAGCGCGGCAAGATCTCGCAGTCGGACGAATCGCGCTTCGTGGTCGGCCAGAACATCGGCGCGACGGAAGGCTCGGTCGTGTACGAGAACGATCTGCTGCAACTGATTCACTACAAGCCGCATACGGCGCAGGTGTTCGAACGGCCGCTCCTGATCGTGCCGCCGTGCATCAACAAGTTCTACATCCTCGACCTGCAGCCGGAAAGCTCGCTCGTCGGCCATGCGCTCGATGCGGGCCATCAGGTGTTCATCCTGTCGTGGCGCAACGCCGACCAGTCGATCGCGCACAAGACCTGGGACGACTACATCGAGCAAGGCGTCCTGGAACCGATCGGCATCGTCAAGCAGATCACCGGCCGCGAGCAGGTCAACACGCTTGGCTTCTGCATCGGCGGCACGTTGCTGTCGACGGCGCTCGCGGTTGCGGCGGCGCGCGGCGAACATCCGGCCGCATCGATGACGCTGCTCACCACCATGCTCGATTTCTCGGACACGGGCATCCTCGACGTGTTCGTCGACGAAGCCCACGTGCAGATGCGCGAGCAGACCATCGGTGGCAAGAACGGCGCGCAACCGGGACTCATGCGCGGCGTCGAGTTCGCCAACACGTTCTCGTATCTGCGCCCGAACGATCTGGTGTGGAACTATGTCGTCGACAACTACCTCAAAGGACGCACGCCGCAAGCGTTCGACCTGCTGTTCTGGAACAGCGACTCGACGAACCTGCCCGGTCCGATGTGCGTCTGGTATCTGCGCAACACGTACCTCGAGAACAAACTGCGCGTTCCCAACGAAGTGACGACGTGCGGCGAGCCGGTCGACCTGTCGCGCATCGACGTGCCGACCTTCATCTACGGCTCGCGCGAGGATCACATCGTGCCGTGGAAGTCGGCGTACGCGTCGGCGCCGTTGCTCACCGGGCCGCAGAAGTTCGTGCTCGGCGCGTCGGGGCATATCGCGGGGGTGATCAACCCGCCGTCGAAGAACAAGCGCAGTTTCTGGATTCTCGACACGGAAGACAAAACCCTGCCCGCCGACGCGGACGAGTGGTTCGGCGCCGCGGCCGAACATCCGGGAAGCTGGTGGCCCACCTGGACGAACTGGCTCGACGGCTTTGCCGGCAAGAAGGTGAAGGCGCCGACAGCGCTCGGCTCGAAGGACTATCCTGTAATCGAAGCGGCGCCCGGCCGCTATGTGCTGCAGCGTGACCATTGAGCCGCTCTCGCCGCCTCGACGGTGCGTCATCCGCGCACTGAAGTTGTAGAGCTCGCTTTAACATTCGAAGCCAAAAGGAAACTGAAATGACTGACGTAGTGATCGTATCGGCCGCACGCACAGCGGTCGGCAAATTCGGCGGGTCGCTGGCAAAGATTGCCGCGCCCGATCTGGGTGCAGCCGTGATTCGCGCCGTGCTCGAACGCGCGAACCTGAAACCGGAACAGATCAGCGAAGTGATCCTCGGCCAGGTATTGACTGCCGGCTCCGGCCAGAACCCGGCGCGCCAGTCGCTCATCAAGGCGGGCTTGCCCGCGGCCGTGCCGGGCATGACGATCAACAAGGTGTGCGGCTCGGGCCTGAAGGCCGTGATGCTGGCAGCCAACGCGATCATCGCGGGCGATGCGGACATCGTGATCGCCGGCGGCCAGGAAAACATGAGCGCGGCGCCGCACGT
>NZ_FCON02000189.1 GCF_001544535.1 Caballeronia choica
GTCGCCTTCGTCGCCGGCATGCGCAAGATGCTCACCCGCCTCAACGCCATGATGCGCGATTCCACAACCTGGAACCCGCCAAAAGCATGACCCTTTTATGCTCTCGTGCTTGACCTTTAATACAGTTGCTTTCTTTGCAGCAGCAAAGAAAGTAAGTCCCGCCCCGGACAGGGGCAGAGCTAATAAACCACTAAGAAAACAAGTTCCCTGGAAGCCTGAGCGCATCAAACGGTTGAAAGCCCGACCTCAAGCACCAACGGCTACTGCAAATTCCCAGCAACCGCGATGGTCTGCCCGGTAATGTAGTTAGACTCCGGCGAGCAGAACAGATAAACGCCGCCCGCGGCTTCCTCCGGCGTGCCACCGCGCCCAAGCGGATTACGCTGCGCATGCGACTTGAGCGCCTCAGGATTGACGCCCACGCGAATGTCCCGCCCGTCGATCTTGACCGTAGCCCCGTCCTTCGCATCAGCCGATGTCATGCGCGTGTGGATCAGCCCGAACGCCACGCAATTGACGTTCACGTTGAAGCGTCCCCACTCGCGCGAGAGCGCACGCGTCATGCCGATCACGCCGGCCTTGGCCGACGAATAGTTCATCTGGCCCGCGTTGCCGTTCAGCGCAGACGTCGAAGAGATGTTCACGATCTTGCGATACACCTCGCGGCCGGCCTCCTTGTCGGCGGCATGCAGTGCCTTGACGTGCGGATAGGCGGCACGCAGGATCCGGAACGGCGCGGTCATGTGGCAGTCGATGATCGCGTACCACTGTTCGTCAGTCATCTTCTGAACCACGTCGTCCCACGTGTAGCCCGCATTGTTCACGAGGATGTCGATGCCCTTGTACGCGCTCATCGCCGTGTTGACGAAGCGATCGGCGAAGTCCGGTGCGCTGACGTTGCCCACGCACGCCACTGCTTCCACGCCCATCTTCTTCAGCGCTTCGACAGTTTCGTGCGCCGGATCGGCGTCGAGGTCGTTGATCACGAGGCGCGCGCCTTCGCTTGCGAGTTTCTCCGCGATCGCGCGGCCGATTCCGCGACCCGAACCGGTTACGAGTGCCACCTTGCCGTCAAGCTTTCCCATGTTGCATGTCTCCTTGAATCAATCGGTATCAGAAGGCGATCACCGCGTCGCCGAGGACGCGTGGTTCGCCATATTGGTTGGTCGTATGGATTTCCAGTCTTGCGCGCCGCTCGCCGTCGACCTCGAACTTCTCGACCACGCGTCCGTTGCAGGTGATCTGGTGGCCGAGATGCGTGATGCCGACGAAGCGCACGCCGAACTGGCGCAGTTGCCGCTGATCGACCCAGAGGGTCAACAGGCGCCCGAGGTAGGCCATCGAGAGCATGCCGTGCGCGAACACGTCGGGCATCCCGGCGCGGCGCGCGAAGTCCGTATCGATGTGGACTGCGTTGTGGTCGCCCGAGGCGCCCGCAAAAAGCGCCAGCGTCGTGCGGTTGATGGGCGCGAGCGTAAGCGGCGGCAGCGTGCCGCCCACCTCGATGGCGTCGAAGGTCAATGTGCTCATTCGTGTTCTCCGTTCAGCCGTTGCGTTGCACCAGCACGCTGCGCAGGTCCGCAACATGCTCGCCGTGCTGGTTGGTCACGCGCGTTTCGCGCACCACGAAGTCGAGCGCGCCGCCCTTCTTGTCGTAGATGTCGGCGATGCGGGTTTCGAAGCGAAGCACGTCGCCCGCATGCGCGAGACGGTGATAAGTGAACGACTGCTCGCCGTGCAGGATGCGCGCGACCCGGATGCCGATCTCGTCGCGCCAGCGCGTGTCCGGCTGGTGCAGTTCGAGCGAGAAAAGGAACGTGGGCGGCAGCGGCAGGCTGGGGTGCCCCGCATCGCGGGCCGCCGACTCGTCGAAGTAAATCGGGTTGGTCTCCCCGGTGGCCTTGGCGAAGAATCGCAACTGGCCGGCTTCGGCCACGGTGCGGAACTCGGGAATCGCCTTGCCGATGAATTTCTTGTCGATCATGTCGAACTCTCCGTCGGTGAATTCGGCTCAGGCCGCCTTGTACACGGTGGTGACGCAGGCGCCGCCCAGGCCCAGGTTGTGCGCGAGCGCGACCTTCGCGCCTTCCACCTGCCGCTGCTCGGCGGTACCGCGCATCTGGTGCGTCAGCTCGTAGCACTGGGCGAGGCCGGTCGCGCCGAGCGGGTGGCCCTTCGACAGCAAGCCGCCCGACGGATTGACCACCCACTTGCCTCCGTAGGTGTTGTCGCCGTCGTTCACGAGCCGCTCGGCTTCGCCTTCGCCGCAGAGGCCAAGGCCTTCGTAGGTCAGCAGTTCGTTCTGCGCGAAGCAGTCGTGCAGCTCGATCACGTCGATGTCTTCAGGACCGACACCGGCCTGCTCGTAGGCGAGCTTCGCGCCCGAGCGCGTCATGTCGAAGCCGACGACGCGGATCATGTCGCGCGAGTCGTAGGTGCTGGGAAGGTCGGTGGTGAGCGACTGTCCGGCGATCAGCACATCGGTGCGCAGGCCGCGCTTGCGGGCGAATTCCTCGGACACGACGATCGCGGCAGCGGCGCCGCAGGTCGGCGGGCAGGCCATGAGACGGGTCAGCACGCCTTCCCAGATCATCGGCGACGCCAGCACGTCCTCGGTCGTCACGACGTTACGGAACACGGCAAGCGGGTTGCGTGCCGCGTGCTGGCTCGCCTTCGCGCGGATCTTCGCGAACGTCTCGATCTTCGTGCCGTACTTCTCCATGTGCGCGCGGCCGGCACCGCTGAACTGGCGGATCGCGGGCGGAAGATCGGTACGGTCGACGAGTTCGTTCACGAGGTCCAGCGCGCGTTCGAGCGCGGGCGCCCGGTCGTTCCATTTCGACGACAGCGCGCCCGGCTGCATGAACTCGAAGCCGACGGCAAGCGCGCAGTCCACCGCGCCGCTTTGCACGGCCTGCCGCGCGAGGAACAACGCCGACGAGCCGGTAGCGCAGTTGTTGTTGACGTTGATGACCGGGACGCCGGTCATGCCGACGTGGTAGAGCGCCTTCTGGCCGCAGGTGGAATCTCCGTACACATAGCCGGCGTAGGCCTGCTGCACGTCGGCGTAGTCGATACCGGCGTCGGCGAGTGCCTGACGGACGGCGCCCGCACCCATGACGTCATACGGCTCGCTCATGCCGGGCTTCCTGAACGGGATCATGCCGACACCGGCAACGAAGGTTTTACGGCTCATATCTTTTGCTCCTTGATGGTTTTGGATGTTCGATTTACAGCTTGCGGGAGATGAGGTCGCGCATGACTTCGCTCGTGCCGCCATAGATGCGGTTCACGCGGGCGTCGGCGAACGCGCGGGCGACCGGGTACTCCAGCATGTAGCCATAGCCGCCGTGCAACTGGACCATTTCGTCCAGTGCCTTTCCGAGCGTTTCGGTCGCGAAGAGCTTGGCGATCGCGGATTCTTCGAGCGTCAGGCGCCGGCGGACATGTTCCGAGAGGTAGTGATCCACCATGAGGCGCACGGCGGTCGCCTGGGTCTTGACGTCGGCGAGCTTGAACTTGGTGTTCTGGAAATCCCACACCGTCTGGTTGAAGGCCTTGCGGTCCTTCACGTAATTCAGCGTGTGGTCGAGGCAGGCTTCGAGCCGGGCGGCCGCGCCGATCGCGATCGAAAGCCGCTCCTGGGGCAATTCGGCCATCAGATAGGCGAAGCCCTTGCCTTCCTCGCCGAGACGGTTGGCGACCGGCACGCGCACGTTGTCGAAGAAGAGCTCGGCGGTGTCCTGTGCATGCTGGCCGACCTTGTCGAGCTTGCGGCCGCGCCGGAAGCCGTCGCGGTGTGCCTCGACCACGATCAGGCTCACGCCCTTCGCGCCGGCGCTCGGGTCGGTCTTGCAGACGACGATGATCAGGTCCGCATTCAGTCCGTTGCTGATGAAGGTCTTGCTGCCGTTGATCACGTACTCGTCGCCGTCGCGCACGGCTGTGCTGCGCACGGCCTTGAGATCGCTGCCGGTGCCCGGCTCGGTCATGGCGATCGCGAGGATGTATTCGCCGGAACACACCTTCGGAAGCCACTTCTGCTTTTGCTCCTCATTGGCGATGCGGGCGATGTACGGCGCGATGATGTCGGAGTGCACGCCAAACCCCAGGCCGCTCAGCCCGGCGCGGTTGACTTCCTCGTTGAACACGGCCGCATGGCCGAAGTCGCCGCCGCCGCCGCCGTATTCGGTCGGCAGGGTGAGGCAGAGCAGGCCTTCGCGGCCGGCCTTGAGCCAGGTCTCGCGATCGACGCGTCCGGCCTTGTCCCACTCCGCGACCTTGGGGGCGCATTCGCGTTCGAGGAAGCGGCGCGCGGTGGTGCGGAGCATTTCGTGGTCGTCGCGGAAAACGGTACGGGTGATTTGCATTGCAATGTCCTGAATGTGAGTGTGGCGTTCGGGCCTGTCCGCGCGTCAGCGGATGCGGGCGACGTGGGGAGCCGGTTCGGCGTCGTACAGCTGATCGATGAGCGGTGCGCGGCGGGCGCGGGTCACCGCCTGGTTCACGTAGCCCTTGTCCGCGATTTCGTTGGCGTCCATCGAAGGCGGCTCGGCCATCAGCATCACGCGCTCGACGGTGAGGCTGGCACCGCCCGCGCTCTGCGCACGCAGGCGTTCGCCGAGCGCGGCGACGACGACGGGATGCACGGCCAGCGCCGCCGCATCGAGGCCGGCGAGTTCGGGAGCCAGTCGCTGGCATTGCGCCACGTTGGGCCACGCAAGCGCGGCGAGGAAGTCACGGTCATGGCCGCAGATCACGGCGTCGGTGATGAGGGGTGCGCACTGGTCGATGAGAGCAAGCCGCACGGAGCCGGTCCGCACCCAGGTGCCGTTCATGAGCTTGAAATCCTCGACGACCCGGCCAGCGAAGAGGAGGCCCTGGGCGGGATCGGTGGGATCGGCGAGCCGCACGGCGTCGCCCAGGCGAAAGAAGCCCTCTTCGTCGAATGCGGCGGCGGTCAGTTCGGGGTTGCCGATGTAGCCGGCAAAGACGTGCGAGCCGCGCATGCGCAATTCGTAGCGTCCGTCGCCGCCGTCGACCGGCAGGAGCTTGACCTCGGAACCGGGCACGGGGGTGCCGATGTTGTCGATTGCAGCGAAAGGCCAGCCGCAGTAGGTGCCCATTCCGGTCGTCTCCGTGCAGGCGAGGCCCGTGGAGAACACGATGCGCTCGCCGACGGTCCGCGCGGCCACGCGCTGGATGCGCAGCCACACGTCTTTTGGCAGGCTCGCGCCGCCGTAGCCCAGGTACTGAACGTTGGAAAAGAGGTTGCGCGCCAGCACGGGGTCGCGCTCGAGCTCGGTCGCGAGGACAGCCCACGCCGACGGCACGCTGGTGAAAATGGTCGGCGACACCTCGCGAAGATTGCGCACCGTGCGTTCGATGAGGCCGGGAAGCGGGCGTCCGTCATCGATATAGTGGGTCGCGCCGAACTGCACCGATCGTCCGAGGTTCAGCACGCCGCCCAGACCGTGGTGCCACGGCAGCCAGTCGAGAAACACGGGCGGGCTGTCGCGCAGCCAGCCGAGGTTCTCGGCGTAGTAGGCGGCTACGGTCTTGAAATTGCGGTAGGTGAGCCGCACCGCTTTGGGTGCCCCGGTGGAGCCGGAGGTGAACAGCACGCGGACGGTGTCGTCCATGCGCGTGGCCCTATGCGCGGCGTCGACTGCGGCGAGGCGCTCCGGCGACAATTCGGTCGCGATCAGGTCGGCCCAGGCGAGTTGACCGGGCGCGGCGTCGGATACGGCGATCACGGGTGCCGCACCCAGTTCGAGAGCGGCGAGTGCACGCTCGAAACGCGCGCCCGACTGCACGAACACCGCGGCCGGCGGGAAGAGTCCCGCGACGCCCCTGACGCGAGCGAAGTCGCGGCTAAGCATCGAGTAGGCGGGCGATACGGGCGCCGTGGGAATGCCCACATACTCGGCCGCGAGCAGCAGCACGGCCTCTTCGATCGAGTTGCCCGACAGCAGCATCAGCGGATGATCCTGATCGAGCCCGAGCGAGAGCAATGATGCGGCGACGGCCCGCACCTGGTGCCAGAGTTTGCTCCAGCTGACCGAGCGCCAGTTGCCCGCTTGATCGCGCTCGCAAAACGCCGGCATGCTGCCGCGGCTTTCTGCCCAGACCGGAATGAATTCGACGAAGCTATTCTCGACGATGGGAGCAGGTTGGGTCGCCGAGCGAAGAATCAGCGTGCCGTCGGCACGACGCTCGACGAGCGTGCGCCGCTCGGGAAAGCGCACGCGGCGATAGGGAGCCGATACGTGTTCGTCAGCCGTGAGCGTAGTCATTGCGCTTGTCTCCTGCATGGACGCGCATGGACATGCGCATCGCGTTTTGATTTTGTGGGTATGCCGTGGGGCGCGCTTTCGGCATCACCCCTCGTGTTCAAGAATAGTGGTTCGCGCAGAAGAATGAACCACCCGTAGCGGGTAGCAGGGCCGCTGGCGCTTGGGGTTAGGCGGGGGTTGGTGTTTACGCCGTTTGAAGTTTCGCGCTTCTATGGAACTCGTATTGGCGTTGGCTTGAGCCAAGCACCAGGAAAACAAGTCCCATGAAAGCGCGAAAACATCAAACGGTGTGAATCAGCACTTAGCCGATTTCGCCAGAACCAGAACCCGAACCGGAGGAGGTAAAGGCGCCATCGCCGCCAAGCGCGAGATCCCGTATCCGTGCGACGGCTTCATCGCGGCTCGACACGGCGAGCTTCCCGTAGATGTTCTTCAGATGCCACTTGACGGTTTCCGGCGAGATGCCGAGCGTCCGGGCGATCTTCTTGTTCGGCAAAGCTTGCGAAAGCAGGCGCACGACTTCGGTCTCACGCTCGCTCAGCAATTCCGCGCCGCTCGCCGGGGCGCCTCTGGCGCTGGCCCGCGCGCTGGACACGGCAGCGTCCGCGGACGCCTTGCGATGCGCTGCCTGCAAGCGGCCGACATAGAAAGAAAGTACGGAGTCCTGGGGTGCGCTTTCAAGCACCTGTTCGACAAGCGCCAATGCGCCCGGGTCCGCGTCGAGCAGGCTGCGTACGAGCCCCAGTCGGTGCCCGCTGCGCAGCGCGGCGAGAACCGCCTGACGCGCCGGCCCCGCCCGATTGCGCCGCGTATCGACCACGGCGCCCTGCATCTGGAAGCGGACGACGTGCCGCTGCCAGCCGCGCGCATCGCACAGCGCAATCAGCGGTCGCAGCCGCGCGGCGGCTTCGTCGAAATCCTCCTGCGCAATGCACCAGTCGATGTGCGATCGCGCCGCGATCGCCTCGACTTCGGCGAGCGTGCCCGGGCGCGCCGGCGGGATGCGGGCCGCGATCGCGTCGAGGCGTGCCAATTGGATCTCGGCGTCGTCGAACTGGCCGCAGAGCAGGTTTCTGTGCAACTGCTCGGCGAGGCTGTGTGCCAGCAGGCGGTCGAGGCCGTGGTGCGATGCGTATTCCTCGAGGCGCTCCAGGTACGCGTCGGCGTCCAGCCGGTGCCCGATGGCCCAGTGGCTGGCCGACAGCGCAGTGAGCGCCCGCAGCACCGCGTCGGGAATGGACACGCGTTCGAGGACGTCGACCCGCTCCTCGAGCAGCTTGCGCGCGGCATCCAGTTCGCCGAACTCATAGAGCACTTCGCCCAGCACCGCTACCGCGAGCGACGAGGCTTCGGTGGCGGAGCTGGCACGTTGATCCGCTTCGAACAGCACGTCGCGGCACAGGCGTTCTGCGTGGATGAACCTGCCCTCCAGCGCGTAGCTGAGACCGATGATGCTGCGGCCGTTGAGCATGCCCGTGGAGGTTCCCATGAGCGGCGCGCCGTCCACCAGAAGCGGCGGCGCTTCGGTCTGGACGGCGCGTGCGCGTTCGTATTCGCCACGGCGTGCGTACAGCAGCGACAGAATGTTGTTCCGGCCGCCGAGAATCAGGCTGTCGGCGCTGGCGGGCGCCTCGAGCAGTTGCGGGAGCATGGTGAGGAGTTCGTCGGAGTCGTCGCGCTGCACCGCGAGGGCCGCTTGCAGCAACTGGAGCCGGAATCGCGAGTAGGTATCGGATTCGGGGATGTCGTCTTTCAGGCGGGCGATTCCGGCGGCGCACGCCTCGAACTCGCGTGCATAGAGATGCAGGTGCACCGTCCACAATCGAAGTCCGATGCGTGCCTGGACATCGGCGACAGGCAGAAGGCGGATCAGCGCGACCAGCTTGCGCATGTCGCCCCGGACCTGCATCGGCCGCGCGACCTGCAGAACGAGGTCGGCAGCCGCGGCGGATTCGCCGGCAAGCAGCGCATGACGCACGGCCTCTTCGGGTTGGTCGTGATCGCGAAACCAGTGCCATGCCGCGATATGCACCGTGCGCTGCTGTAACTCGCTGCGCGCCCGAAAGCGGTCGAGCAGCGTTTCTCGAAAGAGCGGGTTGAGCCGATACCAGGTCTCGCCGCGCGAACTCTCGATGGTGGCGATGAAAAGATTCTCGCTTTCCAGCCGCGTGAGCAGCGAGATCACTTCGATGGACGGCTCTTCGTCGCCGACGAGCGCGACGCACAGTGACGCGCACACTCGCAGGCACGTCGCCATCCGCGTCAGCAACTCCACCTCTTGCGGCGAAAGACGGCACAACACTTCGCGTTCGAAATACGCGGCGAACGCATGCGCATCGCGAAGCTGGGTGCGCGCGAGCGGGTCGGCTGACGCGATGTCGGTCGCGTCGCGATTCTTTCTGGTCAGCCGCATGGCGAGAAGCTGCAGTCCCGCGACCCAGCCGTCCGTGAGCTCGTGCAGCTGGCGGGCATCGCGGCGATTGATGTCGCCCAGATGTGCCTTCAGGAACTCCTCGGATTCGGCGACGGTAAAGCGAAGGTCGCGCATGTCCAGTTCGAGCAGAAGCCCCTGATCGCGCAACCGGCCGAGCGAAAGAGGCACGGTGCCACGAGACACCAGCACGACGTGCAGATTGGGCGGCGCGTAGTCCAGCAGCCACTGCAGCGCTTCGTGGCTTCGGCCGTTCGTGAGGTGGTGCAGGTCGTCCAGCACGAGCACGAGGTCGGCCGGGTGGCTCGCGATGCCGCGCACCAGCGCGATCACCGAGCGCTCGACGGTCTCTTCGTCCATGCCGCGACCGCCGAGGAGCGTGGCTTCCCGGCAGATGACGGGATCGATCTGCGCGACGCTGGCGAGCAGGTAGTCGAGAAATTGCGTGAGGTCGTCGTCCACGGCGAGGGTGAGCCACGCGACGTCGAAGCCGATCGGCAGCAACGCTTCCCGCCAGGCGACGAGCAAGGTTGTCTTGCCGCAACCGGCGGGGCCCTGGATCACGATGCAACGCCTGCGCCGGGCCTCGATCAATTGCGTAAGGAGGCGTTCACGCGCGACGATGCGCGCGGTGCCTCGCGGCGATACCGATCGGGAGGAGAGGGTGGACGCGCCAGCGGCGCCAGTGCGTGTGGGTTCGTCCATTGGAGCGGAATGCTGCGGCATGGTGATCGGCCCAGGGCGGTTCTGGCAGCTTGCCAGAGGACGAATCATGATCGGGTCATTCTACCCGCAGTGCCGCGTGGGCGGGGTGGACCGATACCCATGCAAGTTCCATCGAAGCCGAAGCGCAACGAACGGCGCAGACAACCCTAACCCTAACCCCAACCGCAAGCGCCGGCGCTCAACCTGCATCCCGCGCCGACGATACGATCCGCGACAACCCTCCCGACGACATCAACCTCACCACATCGCCCCCGGCGCGCCATGCATGACAGCTATCGACCATGGCCGGCCCGGGCGTCGGCACGCCCGATGCGCCATCTCCGGGGCTCAACCCATCCGGCATGTTGATCATCGTCTGAATGGCGGTCGTGGCGATCGGGCCGAGCAGTTCACTCAGGTGCGTGCATCCCTTCGACCCACCCAGACGGTCCTTCACGTGCTTCATGAAACCCGCGCCGATCGTGAGGCCCACGAGACTCGCGTAGGCCGCGCCGATCTCCGCGCACGACGGCGTCGGGGCCGCTTCGGTGCGCGCCTCGATGCGGCGAATCACGAGCTTCGCGTCGATCGTCACGACGATGCGCATGTCGTGAATCGCCCCGCCGGCCGCCACTTCCTTGTAGATGAGGTTGGCGTGGTGGGCCTTGGTGTCCTGCATGCGGCCTTCGATATCGAACAGTCCATCACTTCGCGCATAGCCCGAACAGACGATGTGGCGCGTATGCAGGAGCCGGCGCTTGGGTTGATCGGATGGCAGTTCGGTCATGGGGATGTCACCTGCTGGAGTGGAGTCGGACGCGAAATTCGCCGCGTGTCCCGATAGTCTCGCGAACCGCCGAAGCAGTCACCACCCGGCTGGGGTGGGATGGCCGCAAACACCCGCTCGCCACACCGCCACGGCTCTGTCGCTGTCCCCCTTCGCGTGCCTCGGGGTATTCCCGTTCCCACCCCGTGCGGGTGGGGGAAGCGCATCGGCGTGACTGCAGTATTGCCGCATATCGAATCGTTTGTCGATTTGCATGACTGATCTCGAAGCACGGATCGGGCGTTCAGGGATGCCACGATCCGTTGGCCTCGAAAGACCACGCGGTAGTAGCTGATTTTGGCCGTACGGAGTTTCATCGATTCCCGCCAGCCAGCGGGCATTGGCGTGCTGAAGGACCTTGCAACCAGATCCGCTGGGAGCGCAAACCAAAAAAGAGGAGACATGCATGCGTTTTAGCTTTATCAGCCAGGGTGCCTGTGGGGCCACCCTGATACTCGCGGCCGGCAGCGCGGCGGCACAGTCGAGCGTAACGCTATACGGGGTTGCAGATACGTTTATCCAGTACCTCAGCAATGGAGGAACACATTCCTGGTCCGAACGCAGCGGCGGCAACACGGGTTCGCAGTTCGGCTTGAAGGGCAATGAAGAGCTCGGCAACGGACTGAAGGCGCAATTCGATGTCGAGACCGGATTCAACCTCAACAACGGCACGCTCTTCGCGGATACCACGGCGTTGTTCTATCGGCAGTCGTGGGTCGGGCTGACTCACGACAGCTATGGCTCACTGACCTTCGGCCGTCAGTACCAGCCGACGTTCCGCGCGATCTATCCGGCTGATCCGTTCCGCGCGAACGAGATCATTTCGCCGCTCGCCGTCTCGGTGCTCGCCGTGGACCGGAACACGCTCGCCACGCAGTATTCCGCCGGCCGCAGCAGCAATTCCGTCGCTTACGCGTCGCCGAATCTGGGAGGTGTCCAGTTTTACGGCATGTACGCGCTCTCCACGACGGTCACGCAGCCCGTGCCGGCGAGCTTGGGCAACATCCTCGATGTCGCCGCGACCTATTCGGGCTATGGCTTCTTCGCCGGCCTCGGCTATCAGTATCAGCATCCTGGACAGGAGACTCTCCCGATGCTGCCCGCAGCCTTGAATCTTCTTGGGACGGAACACTTCGTGGGTGCGCTTGCGTATCGCATCGGCATCGTGAATCTGCAGTTTAACTACACGTATGTGAAACCGAAGGATGCGCCTGCGAGATCGCTTGCCGCGGTGTTGAACGCTGCGCATTCGATCGGCGAGGCGGAACTCGGCGCAACGATTCAGGCGACACCGTTCGATACGATCGAGATCGCGGGCATCGAGCGCAGCGTTCGCGGGGTGCACGACAACACGCTAGGCATCGAGGTCGGTGCCGATCACAACCTGTCGAAGCGCACGAGCGTCTATATGCGTGCCGGCTACTTGAAGAACAACGGAAGCGCGACGGCGAGCTGGCCGGGCGTGAGCGTCACGGAGCCGGGCACGAAGCAGATCCTCGGGCTTGTGGGGATGACACATCGATTCTGATGCCTTCGCGGCGGGCGTTTTTTTAACCTCGAGCGGGTGGATGGTGGGGCGCTGGCTTTTGGGCTTGCGGCGGTGAATTCATCGGCTTGGGGTTGGGGGTGGGGTGCGGCTGTCGCTTCTTACACCGTTTGATGTTGATGCGCTTCCAGGGAACTTGTTTTCTTAGTGGTCTATTGGCTCTGCCCCTGTCCGGGGCGGGACTCACTTTCTTTGCTGCTGCAAAGAAAGTAAGGGAAGGTCTGAACAACCCGTTTTCTGCTCTGGATATCTAACTGGCACACTCAGAATGAAGATTGCATCGTCATTTGCCCCGCGCTGGACGGCATTCTGTTGCGCCTGGGCAACCGGCGTACCGCTTTTGCGGTACGTCTTCGTCCTTCATTGCTCTTCACAGCTTTCTGCGCGCCATCCACAGATTGGCCAACGCGAACTGCGTTTCGATCTGAGCCGTGTTCTTCGCCAAGCCGCGGTACCGCGCCTTCATATATCCAAACTGCCGTTTCAG
>NZ_FCON02000190.1 GCF_001544535.1 Caballeronia choica
GAGGGAGCGGTCTGGAGGCGCATGGCAAGGATTTGCGGTGGGAAGCTGCTTTCTTTGCTTACTTTCTTTGCAGCAGCAAAGAAAGTGAGTCCCGCCCCGGACAGGGGCAGAGCGAATAAACCAAAAACAAAACAAGTTTCATAGAAGCCCATGCGCATCAAACGGCGTAAACCCACCCCAAGCGCCAGCGACCTACCTCGCCTCGTGAAGCTCACTATCCACCCACCCACCCCCGAGATCCCCAATCAACGATGCCGCGTCAAGCAGCCGCTGCTGCTGCACATTCAACGCCGTCTGCTCGATATTCAACTGCGCAGTCTGCGACGTCGAGACAGTCGTGTAGTCCACAGTCCCGGCCCGGTACTCATTGAGCGCGATCTCAGTGCCGCGCGTCGCGTCACGCACGGCGCGCTCCAGCACATCGGCCTGCTGCGCCAGCACGCGCAACGCGGAGAGGTCGTTCTCCACGCCCTGGAAGGCCGTAAGCACGGTCCCGCGATAGTTCGCTACAGCCGCGTCGTAGCTCGCCTGGGCCGCGGCGACCTGTGCATTACGCTCGCCTCCATCGAAGATCGTCTCGCTCGCCGAGGCGCCCAGCGACCAGACCCGATTGGCGACATGCAGCAAGCCCGATAACGGCGACTGCGTAAAGCCGCCCAGCGCCGACAGCGAAATCGTCGGGTAATACGCCGCCACCGCGACGCCGATCGCGGCGTTCTGCGCGGCCATCTGGCGCTCGGCGGTGGCGATGTCCGGCCGGCGCTGCAGCAGCGTCGACGGCACGCCGACCGGAATCGAAGGCAGCGCCGGCAGCGTCGGATTGTGCGGCAAGTCCAGCTCTTCGGGATTCTTGCCGACCAGCACGGCGATCGCGTGTGCGTTCTGGGCGCGGGCGACGCCAAGCGCGATCAGGCTCGACTGCGCGGTGTCGAGCTGGGTCTGCGCGGTCACCAGGTCGGAGGGCGGCACGGTGCCGGCCCGGTCCTGGTCGGCGACGACGCGCAGCGCCTGCTGGTCCGCCTCGACAGTGCGCGTCAGCAGGTCGATGTTCGCATCCGTCACGCGCAGGTCGATGACCGCGTTGGCGAGCGCGATCTGTTCGGCCAACGTCGCATTGGCAAGCGTCGCTTCGCTGGCCTGGGCGGTCGCGGAACTCGATTCGATGTTGCGGCGCACCTCGCCCCACAAGTCGGGCACCCAGCTCGCGCTCGCTTCGAGCGAACCCGCGTTGTTGATCGCATGGAAGTTGCCCACGCTGCTGCCGAGCGAACTATTGCTGAGGTTGCCCGTCGCCGAGCGTGAGCGGGTGACCGAACCGGTCGCGCCGATCGTCGGAAACAGCGCACTGCGCGCGAGGCGCACCTCGGCCAGCGCTTCCTGATAGTTCGCGTAGTCCTGGCGCACTGTCTGGTTCGACACCGACACCAGCGGCTCCAGTTCATTGAGCAGTGGGTCGTTGAACCCGGTCCACCAGTCGCCCTTCGGGCCATCGGCGGCGGGCTCCGCCTCGGTCCAGCCGGGCAGTTCCTTCCAGGTGGCGGGCGTCGGCACAGCGGGACGGTGATAGTCGGGGCCGACCATGCAGCCGGCCAGCATTGATGCCAGCAACGCCAGCGCGGCGGTGGCCAGCGTAGTGTGGGAGATCGTCTTCATGATGCGTTCGTATCCGGTGCTTCGGGGCGGCGATTCCACGGCAGGCGCGCGGACCACCTCGCGACTCGCGCGCGCAGCCGGTCGAGGTAAAGATAGATCACCGGCGTCGTGTAGAGCGTAAAGACCTGGCTCAGGATCAGCCCGCCCATCACCGTGACGCCGAGCGGTTGCCGCAGCGACGCGCCCTGGCCGATGCCGATCGCGAGCGGCACCGCCCCCAGCACCGCGGCGAAGGTCGTCATCATGATCGGGCGCAGTCGCACGACGGCGGCCTCGTGGATCGCGTCGCGGGCGTTCATGCCTTCGTGGCGTTGCAACTGGATCGCGACATCGACCATCATGATGCCGTTCTTCTTGACGATCCCGATCAGCAGGATGATGCCGATCAGCGCGATCACCGAGAACGGCGTGCCGAAGATCAGCAGCGCGAGCGTCGCGCCGATGCCGGCCGATGGCAGCGTCGAGAGGATCGTGAGCGGGTGAATTGTGTTCTCGTACAGCACGCCGAGCACGATGTAGACGACCACCAGCGCGGCGAGGATCAGGAGCGGCACGGCGCCCATCGACTGCGCGTAGGCTTGCGCGGCGCCCGCGAACGCGCCGTGCACCGAGGCGGGCATGCCGATGTCGCGCCCGGCCTGCTCGATGATCCTGCCGGCCTCGCTGAGCGAACCGTTCGACGGCAGGTTGAACGAGATCGTGCCGGCGACGAGCCCGCTCTGGTGGTTCACCTGCGTCGCGGTGTGGCTGTTCGAGTACGTCATCATCGCGGGTAGCGGTACCATCGTTTCGGCCGCCGTGCTGTCCGCGCTGCCGCTGGAATTGCCGCCCTTGCTGTTCGAGATGCTGTTGGTCTGCTGGTTCGCTTCGGCGTCGGCATTCAGCGAGTTCGTGTTCGCGCTCGCGCTCGAAGCGCTGCTCACGGCGGACCGTTGCGTCACGGGCGAAACGGTGCCGCCGGGCATTCGTGTCTGCTGCGTGCCGCTCGGATTGCCGGCTGCCGTGCTCAGGAAGATCCGGTTGAGCGACTGCGGATACTGCCAGTACGACGGCGCTACCTCCATCACGACGAAGTACTGGTTCAACGCGTTATAGATCGTCGACACCGTGCGCTGGCCGAACGCGTCATACAGGACGTTGTCGATCTGGTTCGGCTGGAAGCCATAGCGCATCGCCGTCGCACGGCTGATGTTCACGTAGGATTGCAAGCCGTTTTGCTGCAGGTCCGAGTTCACGTCTTCCAGTTGGCCGCGATACTTGCCGAGTTCGGTCACGAGCTTCGGCACCCACTTGAAGAGCGCGCTCGCATCGTCGCTGGTCATCGTGTACTGGTACTCGGCGGCGGCCTGGCGTCCGCCGATCTGCAAGTCCTGCTGCGCCTGCATGAAAAGCCGCGCGCCCGAGACCGCATTGAGCCTGGGACGCAGGCGGTTGACCACCTCGGTGGCCGACAGGTGGCGTTGCGCCAGCGGCTTGAGTTCGATGAACACGTTGGCCGTGTTGAGCGCGCGGCCGCCGGTGAAGCCCGCGACCGACGCCACCGCCGGGTCTTTCTGCACGATTGCCTGGAGTTGCGCGAGCTTCTTCTCCATCGCCGTGAACGAGATGCTCTGGTCGGCGATGATCTGCCCGATCAGGATGCCGGTGTCCTGCTCCGGGAAGAACGTCGCCGACAACAGGCGGACCACGAACACGTTGAGCACGAGCAGGCCGATCAGCAGAAGGACGACCGCGAGCGCATGGTCGAGCACGGCGGTCAGCGAGCGCGAGTACGCATTCTTGAAGCGGTCGAACTGCGCTTCGATCCAGCGTGCCCAGCGTGGCTTGGGATGATTCGCTTGCTCGCGTTTCAGCACGTAGGCGCACATGGTCGGCGTGACCGTCAGCGAGATCACGAGCGACAGCAGGATCGCGATCGACAGCGTGACGGCGAACTCATGAAACAGCAAACCGACGATGCCGGGCATCAGCAGGATCGGCAGGAACACCGCGATCAGCGAGAGGCTCATCGAGATCACCGTGAAGCCGACTTCGGCGCTGCCGCGCAGCGCGGCTTCCTTCGGATCGAGGCCGGCTTCGAGGTGGCGCATGATGTTTTCCAGCACCACCACGGCATCGTCGACGACGAAGCCGGTGCCGATCGTCAGCGCCATCAGCGAGAGATTGTCGATGCTGTAGCCGAGCAGGTACATCGGCCCGAACGAGCCGACGATCGAGAGCGGCAGCGCCACCGCCGGAATCAGCGTCGCGCGCGGCGACAGCAGGAAGATGAACACCACGCCCACGACGAGCAGCGCCGCGATGAACAGCGTGCGCTCGGTATCGGCCACCGACGAACGCACCGACTCGGACCGATCGATCGCGACGTTCACGTGGATCGCGCTCGGCAGCGCGGCCTCGATGACCGGCAAACGTGCCCGGATCTGCGAGACGGTCTTCACGACGTTGCTGCCCGGTGTCGGATAGACGATCACGAGCACCGCCGACTTGCCGTTATAGAGCCCGGCGTTGCGGATGTTCTCGTTCGAGTCGCGCACCTGCGCAACATCGCGCAGCAGGACCGGCGCGCCGGTGCGATAAGCGATGACCACGTCGCGATACGGCGCGGCCTTGCTGATCTGGTCGTTCGAGAGGATTTCGTAGCGCTGGTCGCCCTGGTCGACGTGGCCTTTCGCGCTGTTGGCGTTCGCCGCGCCGATGGCCGCGCGCACATCCTCCAGGCCGATGCCGTAGCTGTTCAGCTTGCCCGGCTCCAGTTCGACGCGCACCGACGGCAACGCGCCGCCGCCGAGGGTGATCTGCCCGACGCCGTCCACCTGTGACAGTTGCTGCTGGATCACCGAATCGGCGGAGTCGTAGAGCTGGGCCTTGGTGAGCGTGTCGGAGACCAGCGCGAGCACCATGATCGGCGCGCCGGCCGGGTTGTACTGGCGATAGGTGGGGTTGCTGCGCAGCGTGGTCGGCAGGTCGGCGCGCGCGGCCTGGATCGCTGCTTCGACGTCGCGCGCCGCGCCGTTGATGTCGCGGTTCAGCCCGAACACGACGATGATCATCGACGAGCCCACATAGCTGATCGACGTGAGCTGGCTCACGTCGGCGATGGTCGCGAGGCGGCGCTCCAGCGGCTCGGCGACGGTCGCGGCCATGGTTTCGGGGCTCGCGCCCGCCATGTTGGCCTGGAGCGCGATGACCGGGTAGGCGATGTTCGGCAGCGGCGCGACCGGCAAGCGGAAATACGCCAGTATCCCGGACAGCGCGATCGCGACCGCGAGCAGCGTCGTCGCGACCGGGCGCCGGATGAACAACGCCGAGATGTTCACGGCGCGTTCTCCGGCGGCGCCGAGCGCTGGGCGCGCCGGGCACGCCGCGCATTCACGCGTTGCGCGAGCCGGTCGAAGAACAGGTAGATGACCGGTGTCGTGAAGAGCGTGAGCACCTGGCTAAGGATCAGGCCGCCGATGATCGCCAGGCCAAGCGGGCGGCGCAGTTCCGAGCCGGTGCCGCTGCCGAGCAGCATCGGCAGCGCGCCGAGCATGGCGGCGAGCGTCGTCATCAGGATCGGCCGGAAGCGCAGCAGCGACGCTTCGAAGATCGCCTCGCGCGCGGGCTTCTTGTGCACGCGCTCCGCTTCCAGCGCGAAGTCGACCATCATGATGGCGTTCTTCTTGACGATGCCGATCAGGAGCACGATGCCGATGATGCCGATCACGTCGAGGTCGCTGCCCGCGATCATCAACGCGAGCAGCGCGCCGATGCCGGCCGACGGCAGCGTCGAGAGGATCGTCACCGGGTGGATGTAGCTCTCGTACAGCACGCCGAGCACGATATACACGGCGACCAACGCGGCCACCAGCAGATAGACCTCGCTCGCGAGCGAGTCCTCGAAGGCCTGGGCGGCCCCCTGGAACGTGGACGTGATCGACGGCGGCAGGTTCACCGCGCGCTCGGCGTCGCGGATCTGCCGCACGGCCGCGCTGAGCGACGCGTCCGGCGCGAGGTTGAACGAGATCGTCACCGACGGGAACTGCGCCAGATGGCTGATCATCAGCGGCGAATGCGTGATGCGCAGCGTCGCGATGCCCGACAGGGGCACCTGGCCGGTGCTGCTCGTCTGGCTCGGCAGATACAGGTTGCCGAGCGACTGCACGGTGGGCACCGCTTCAGGCTTGGCGACGAGGATCACGCGGTACTGGTCGGACTGCTGGAAGATCGTCGAGACGATGCGCTGGCCGAGCGCGTCGTAGAGCGCGTTGTCGATCGTGGCCGCCGTGATCCCATAGCGCGCCGCCAGTTGCCGGTTGACTTCGACATAGACGCTCAGGCCGTCGGTGTTCAGGTCGCTCGTGACGTCGGTGATCGCGGGGATCTTCTTCATCCGGTCGATCAGCGCCGGCACGTACTGGCTGAACGCCTGCTGGCTCGGCCCGCGCAGCACGAAGTTGTACTGGTTGCGCGAGATCGAGGTGTCGAGCGTCAGGTCCTGCTCCGGTTGCAGGTACAGGCGGATGCCCGGCACGTCCGCGACTTCCTGCTGGATGCGCCGGGCGATGTCGCCGGCGGTGAGCGAGCGGTCGTCGCGCGCGCGCAGGTTGATCAGGAAGCGGCCGTTGTTGAGTGTCGGATTGGTTCCGTCGATGCCGACATACGACGTGATCGAGACGACGTCCGGGTCTTTCAGGATCGCGTCGGCGAGCGCGGTCTGGCGCCGGACCATTGCCGGGTACGAGACCGAGTTGTCGGCCACGCTGATGCCCTGGATCACGCCGACGTCCTGCACCGGGAACAGGCCCTTCGGGATCACGATGTACAGGATCGCCGTGAGCGCGACGGTGCCGAGCGCGACCAGGAGCGTCAGCATCTGGTGATCGAGCACCCAGCGCAAGCCACGCTCGTAGGCGGCGAGCGTCTTGTCGAAGATGCTTTCGCTGATGCGCTCGAAGCGGCTCGGGTGGCGTTGCGCCTGCGCACGCAGAATGCGCGCGCAGAGCATTGGCACGACCGTCAGCGAGACGACCGCCGAGATCACGATCGTCACCGCGAGCGTGATCGCGAACTCGCTGAAGAGCCGGCCGATCACGCCGCCCATGAACAGCAGCGGGATCAGCACCGCGATCAGCGACACCGTCAGCGAGAGGATCGTGAAGCCGATCTGCCCCGCGCCTTCGAGCGCCGCTTCGAGCGGCGTCTTGCCTTCCTCCAGATAGCGGACGATGTTCTCGATCATCACGATCGAATCGTCGACGACGAAGCCCGTGGCGATGATCAGCGCCATCAGCGAGAGGTTGTCGATCGAATAGTTGAGCTGGTACATCACGGCGAGCGTGCCGATCAGCGAAACCGGCACGGAGATGCTCGGGATGATGGTGGCCGGCACGTTGCGCAGGAACACGAAGATCACGAGCACCACCAGGATGACCGCCAGCACCAGTTCGAACGCGGCGTCCGACACCGACGAGCGGATCACGCCAGTGCTGTTCGACACCACCGTGATCTGCATGCCCGCCGGCAACGTCGATTCGAGTTGCGGCAACTGCTTCATGATCTGGTTCACGGTCGCGATCACGTTCGCGCCCGGCTGGCGCTGCACGTTCAGCACGATCGCGGGCGTGTGGTTGTACCACGCGCCGCGCTCCACATCCTGCGGCGCCTGGCTCACGTGCGCGACATCGCGCATGTAGACCGGCGCGCCGTTCTGGTACGCGATCACGGTGTCCAGATAGTCCTTCGGGTCGACGATCTGGTCGTTCCCGTTGATCGTGTAGTCGAGCTCCGGGCCGTCGAAGTTGCCCTTCGGCTGACTGACGTTGACATTCGCCAGCAGCGTGCGCAGGTCGTCGATGTTCAGGCCGTAGGCGGCGAGCTTGCGGGGGTCCGCTTCCACGCGCACGGCGGGCACGTTGCCGCCTGCCGTCGTCACGAGACCGACCCCGGGCACTTCCGAGATCTTCGTCGCGAGACGGTTGTTGGTCGTGTCCTGCAACTGGATCAGCGACATCGACTTCGACGTGATCGCGAGCGTGAGGATCGGCTGGTCGGCCGGATTCACCTTGGCGTAGGTCGGCGGCGCCGGCAGGCCGCTCGGCAGGAAGCTGTTGGCCGCGTTGATGGCCTGCTGGACGTTCTGCTCGGCGATGTCGAGATTGAGCGTGAGATCGAACTGCAGCGTAATCACCGACGCGCCTTCCGAACTGTACGAGACCATCTGCTGCAGGCCCGGAATCTCGCCCAGTTGCACTTCGAGCGGCGCGGTGACGGTGGTCGCCATCACGTCCGGGCTCGCGCCCGGGTAGAAGGTCTGCACCTGGATGGTCGGGTAGTCGACGCTGGGCAGCGACGAAACCGGCAGGAAGCGCACCGCGACCAGCCCGACGAGCACCAGCGCGATCATCAGCAGCGACGTCGCCACAGGCCTCAGGATGAACAGGCGGGAGATGTTCATCGACGGGAGGCGCGCATGCTAGGACGCCCGTGACGCCGCGGCGGACGCGTGCGCGCGCGGCGTGTGGCTCGCGCCGGACGCGGGCGCTTCGGCTGCTCCCGAAGCCGCGCCCGAAGCCGCGCCTGACGCCGCGGCCGCGCCGCTGGCGGCAGCCGGCCGCGCCGTGGATGGCTTGATCTTCACGCCGTCGCTCAGGCGGTCCATGCCGTCGACGACGACCACGTTGCCCGCGGACATCCCCTCCGCAATCACCGTGTGCTGGCCGTCGCCCGGTCCCAGCGTGACCTTGTGGACCGAAACCGTGTTGTCCGCGTTGACGAGATACACGTAGTCGCCCGGTGCGCCGCTCTGCACGGCGGGCGTGGGCACCAGCACCGCGTTTTGCAGCGTGTCGACCAGCAGCTTCACGTTGACGAATTCGTTCGGGAAAAGGGCCTCGTCTTCATTGGGGAAGGTCGCGCGCAACGTGACGGTGCCGGTGGCGGTCGCCATCTGGTTGTTGATCGCGTACAGCGTGCCCGTGGAGATGAGGCGGGCGTTGTCGCTGCTGTACGCCGACACGGGCAGACGTGCGCCTGAATGGAAGCGCTGCAGCACGTTGCCGAGCTCGTTTTGCGGCACCGTGAACTGGACCGTGGTCGGCTTCATCGTCGTGATCACGACGATGCCTGGCTGGCTCGACGCGGTCACATAGTTGCCCGGATCGACGAGGCGCAGCCCGACCCGGCCCGACACCGGCGCGGTGATGCGGCAATAGGCGAGGTCGAGGTCGAATTGCGCGATGTTGGCCTCGTCGGCCTTGACGGCGGCTTCGTCCTGCTGGACGAGAAACTTCTGGTCGACGTAGGTCTGCTCGGCGATCGACTTGCGTTCGTTCAACTGCGTAAAGCGCGCGAGGTCGGAGCGGGCCTGCGCGAGCGAGGCCTTGTCTTTCGCCAGTTGGGCTTCGGCCTGCTGCTTGCTGATTTCATACTGGCGCGGATCGATTTGCGCAAGGAATTGCCCCTTCTGCACGTCCTGGCCTTCCCGATAGCCGACCGCGGTCAGGTAGCCGCTCAGTTGCGGCAGGACGGTCACGGTGGCGACCGGGGTGACGGTGCCGAGTTCGCTCAACGTTTCCGGCATCGGGCCCGTCGTCGCGGTGGCGACCGTCACGACTTGCGGCGCCGCGCCGGGCTTCGGCGCCTTCGAGCGGATCACGTGCACGATCACGAGCGCGATCAAGGCGAGTGCCACGACCACCAGCAAGATGCGTCCCCATCGCCGCGGGGGCGTCGTCCGGATTGGCGACACTTCGCTCATGGCAGCCTCCCGTCGCGCCGGGCAGCGGCGCCGCGAGTCGATGACGCCCGATGCAGCTCGCGAGCAGGGGGCGGCTGTCTGGCGCCGGGACGGCCTGGCCGATTGCTGTCGAAGAGCCGCATACGAACTCCCACGATTGGGTGTCGCCGTCGCCGACGACAAGAATCCGGATATTCAGCAGGGCAAGTCTATCCGACTGCAGGCCGATCTTTGCGGCATCGCGGGGTCGGCAAGTTGCGATTTATTACGGAAGGCGGGTGCGTTGCGGTGCGTCATCCGCAAGACCTGACACTATGCTTTCGCAGCATTGGCGGCGCCTGCCTCGCAGGGGCGGCGCAACGTCGCGCGATCAGGCAGATGGCTTCTTCTTGCCCAGAAAGCCCGGCAAGCCGATCGCCGACTCGCTTCTCGCGATATCGATGCCGCGACGCACGGCGGCATCGAATTCGTCGTCCGTCGCCGGCGCCGCGATGAACGCCCGAAACAGGTCCGCCCAACGAAACTCTTCGAGAGGCACGGTCGTCTTCTCGTAGCCGCCCGCCTCGCGCACGAGCCCGGCGATGCTCCGGTAGGGGTCGTCTTCCAGTTCGTATACGTGCTTCGGTATCGCGCCGAACGCGATGCGCCGGACCTTCGCATCATACGGCCAGGTCCAGCGGCGGTTCTCGAGCGTGAGCCAGAACTGCGCGCGGTCGAGCGACGACAGGTCCGCCACGAGCACCACCGGAAACTCCTTGATGCCAGCAGCCCATAACGCCGCCGCGACGTGATGATGGTCGATAGCGAAGGCGTTGCCGTCGGGTCCGATCACGTAGGGGATTGGCTTTTCGGCAATCGCCATGGCGAGATCGTGACCCGCAAGCGCCTTGTACTCCCGGGTCTTCTTCTCGACCTCGCGCAAACCATGCGTGGCCTGAGTCGGGCGAAGGTGTTCGATGGCGATACGTTTCATTGGCTTTTCGTGCTCTGTTTATTGAGTCGCTTCAATTTTCACCGGGTGTGCGGATCAGGCTGATCTCGCCATTCCGTTCCAGCAGCACTCTGTCGATGCGGGACAGGTCAAGCGATCCAAGCTGACGCCGCACGCTTTCGAGCACGTCGGTCTCGGTGATGAGCGCCGCCGACATCTGCTTCTGGTCAAAGCGTCCATCGCGATACAACTCGCGCGGGGCGCCGCCCACAAGCCGTTCGAGCCGTTCCGAGTGTACACAGCCCCACGCCAGTATCCGATGCAACAACACGATGACGAGCGACGCGATAGCCGTGGGAACAGCGGGCGACGCGCCGACGATTATGCGCGAAAGCGTCGCACCGAGGAGGATCGCGACGACATAGTCGAACGGCGAGCGCTGTCCAAACGACCTCCTGCCGGAGATGCGGATCATGACGAGCGCGGCGATGAAAACGACTGCCGCGCGCGCGGCCATTTGCAGTGAATCGAGATCCCGGCCGCTGCCAAACAGGGCTTCGATGAGGTTCATGTCCGTCGTCCTTTTTATGTCTGTCGCGCGTTGCAAGCAGCGGGCCCAGAGATCGCATATCGCGTTTTACATAGTGTAATGCCGTGTGGGAGCGCCGACTTCTGCACCGATGCGACCCGGCACGGCGCTTGCGAAGTGGCCGTGATCCGACGTTCAAACGCTGTTAGCGCAACGTCGTCACGAAATGCTCCGTGGTTCGCAAGGGGGTTGTAATGTCGGAAACCGTCGGCGACTTTCTGGTCGATCGTCTTTACGCGTGGGGCGTGCGTCGCATCTTCGGATATCCGGGCGACGGCATCAACGGCGTCTTCGGCGCGCTCAATCGCGCGAAGGACAAGATCGAATTCATTCAGGCACGCCACGAAGAAATGGCGGCATTCATGGCATCCGCGCATGCCAAATTTACCGGCGAACTCGGCGTGTGCATTGCGACTTCGGGTCCGGGCGCGTCGCATCTCCTGACCGGTCTCTACGACGCACGCTTGGACCACATGCCGGTGCTCGCGATCACCGGGCAACAGGCCCGCGCCGCGCTCGGCGGCCACTATCAGCAGGAACTCGATCTTGTATCGATGTTCAAGGACGTCGCCGGGGCTTTCGTGCAGCAGGCGAGCGTGCCGTCACAGGTCCGCCATCTGGTCGATCGCGCCGTGCGCACGGCGTTGTCGCAACGCAAGGTGACGGCCATCGTCCTGCCGAACGACCTGCAGGAACTCGAATACGAAGCGCCCGCGCGCAAGCACGGCACGCTGCATTCGGGCGTCGGCTTCAGTGCGCCGAAAGTCGTCCCTTACGATGCCGATTTGCGACGCGCCGCCGAGGTCCTGAACGAGGGCAAGAAGGTGGCGATCCTGGTCGGGGCCGGCGCGCTGAATGCGACCGATGAAGTCATCGCGGTGGCCGACAAGCTCGGTGCGGGCGTGGCGAAGGCGCTGCTCGGCAAGGCCGCGTTGCCCGACGACCTCGCCTGGGTGACGGGCTCGATCGGTTTGCTCGGCACGAAACCGAGCTACGACATGATGATGGAGTGCGACACGCTGCTCATGATCGGCTCGGGCTTTCCCTACTCGGAATTCCTGCCGAAGGAAGGCCATGCGCGAGGCGTCCAGATCGATGTCAAGGCCGACATGCTGAGCCTGCGCTATCCGATGGAAGTGAACCTCGTCGGCGACAGCGCCGAGACCTTGCGCGCATTGCTGCCGATGTTGGCCGAGAAGACGGATCGCGCATGGCGCAAGAAGATCGAAGGCTGGACCGCCGAATGGTGGCAGACGCTGGAAAAGCGTGCGCTCGAACCGGCCAAGGGTGGCGTCAATCCGCAACGCAGCGTGTGGGAACTGTCGTCGCGCATCCCGGCCGATGCGATCGT
>NZ_FCON02000191.1 GCF_001544535.1 Caballeronia choica
GGCGCCGCCACCGAAAGCGTGTTGCGCGCGAGGTAGTTGATGATGAGCCCGGCCGCGACCAGGCTGACCATCCACCAGCGGATGCCCTTGATTTTCATTGCTGTGTCTCCTCGAAGTTTTTTAACTGATCAGATGGGCCGCATCGCTGGATCAGTCGAGTCACCGGACTTGCTGTCCTCGCGCGAGGAAACGGGCCGACGAAGCTGCCAGCCGGGTAGCGCGGGCCGGAAGCATCGAGCTCATTCGGCCGCGGCAGCACCCCTGCGTGGCGTATGCCTCGGCGTTCTGCGTCGTCCGACACTCCGGTGCGCTTGGCAACGTCTATAGTTGTACGATAACGTACTATGTGCCATCTGCGCAGTCATTTCAACTAGGCACATACCCGATGGAAGAATAGACATGAATGCTCCTTGATTGGAGGAAACAGACGGTCCAAATGTTATACGATGTCATATATATACTACCGAGCACCCGCTCCTCTAGAGCAATCACCAAATGGCGGCGGTTGGTTGAGTCGGCAGAGCGCAACTGGAAGGACTGTTCGGTCGAAGATCGGGAGCAGATGCGAACGGAACTGACGAAATTCCTGGAGCGGCTTCGCCCCGACATCGAAGCCAGTACCATCGATGACTTCACGAAGGCCGATTTGGTCGAACGCGCCTGGTCGTTGCATCATGACGCAGGGACGCTCCAATGGGCCTGCGCTATCATGAGTGCATGAGCAATCAGACCTATGAGGAATGGGCTCGCGAGCGAATCCGCCGTGCCCGCGAGAGTACGCGCGCACAATGCAGGCGAGGCAGTGTTCGAGCGCGGGTTCGCCCACCTCGAAGCGAAGAGGAAAACGAATATGGGAAAGATTCCGATCGACCCCGCTCTTACTGAGCACGACAGCATGGAAGAGGCGCTGGCCTACGACAAGTGGTTCCGCGAGGAAGTCCGGCTCTCGCTCGATGAGGAAGGCGACGACATTCCGCACGATCAAGTCGTTGCGAACCTGCGTGCGCGCGCCGAAGCGCGGCGAAAGGCACGCAATGCTGGTTGACTGGCGCCCGAGAGCAGAGCGCAAACTCGACAAGATCCACGAATACATCAGCAAAGACAGCATCGATGCCGCAGACTTCGTGCAGGAGTCGATTCTAGCGGCGGCCGCCGCACTACCCGACCATCCCTACGTATACCGCGAAGGTCGCGTGCCGAACATGCGGGAAATGGTCCTGCTGCCGAACTACATCGTCGTCTATCGCGTGAAGCGCGATCGCATTCAGATCGTGAACGTGCTTCATTCGCGCCGCCGCTACCCCTGAGTTTGCTGATCGTCCGACTCTCCCAGCCCGTTCCCGCGAATTCTTTTTCGAGCTGTTAACGACACACGGACTGAACACTGGATCAAATGCGGCGCTCAGTCCTCCCCTTTGAAATGGCTGCCTTAGCAGTCTCGGTCCGCAATCCCGAGCCATACCCGCCGACGCAACCCGGCGCGCCAGCCAAACGCCCGCCCGGGCGACACCGTGGATCCCCATAAACCTCCCACAAGCCCCTGCAACGCCGCGACGACTCCTTTTCGACCTGATCTTCGCAGCGGCCCATTTCGAGTGGCCAAACCTCCAGGCCACCCTGCTCGACCCGATGCTCGCCCTGTCGTCAGGTGCGGGGTACAGCCCGACGGCTTCTTGCAAGACGGTAGTCATTGATCGATGTCCCGTTCTTCCAATTTTGCTCTAGACGGCCACTGCTTCCCGAAACAGTCAAAGCCACATACAGATGCCAAAAACAAAACATCCCACCTCCAAAGGACAGCGTCGCACCGGACTGGCCGCTTGCCGGTTCCGAGCGGCTCAAAAAATCGGGCCGCGCGGACGATGCGCAGATCGAGCGTCACCAGCTGACGCCGGGCCGATTGCAGAACGTTACCCCAACAGACAAGACGGGCCGAATGGCCGCGCGCGTCGCACTCGATCAATTGTATGCTCGCACTGAGCGCGAGCTAAAATTTCCTTCTAACCAGCGGGCAGTAACTCTGTTCGCATCTTTGGCTACCGCTCTGCCGAAAAGCTGGCGCGATCTGACGGCAGCACCTGCTGGTTGATCTCCGTCATCGCTACCATCAGGTTGGGATGAGACGCCGCATCCATGCGCGGTGTCGAACCGGCCGGTTCGAACACCGGCAGGCTGACCGCGAATTTCGGGAAGCAGTTTCCGTCCAGCTTCACCTGTGGAAAGAGACCAGGGCCCGTACTACCGTCGCCAAGATCACTACTGCAGCCAAACCCTAAAAAGCCAACAACGGGAAGCCACAGTCAAAGCTATTGCGCTCCAGCGATCCCGTGTTGCACGCTTGCGATGCTCTCCCGAATCTTGGGACATGGCGCCTCCCATTTAGCTATGCTTACTTTGTTGATCAATCTTTACGTGGCTGAAAATCGCTCGTGGAGTGACCGATGGCGATGGGCGTCGGCGATTTCTACATGTCGTCCAATTCTTACACAGACATTTCAGCATTGTCATTCGTGTTCCATTGGTGCATCCGTCGACCTAAAGTTCGACTGCGTCGGCGCATGACGAATTGTGGAATAGCAAGGTTAGTGTTTGGCGAAAAGCCGTGTCGGAGTATGGTAAGCCGCATATACCGTTCGCATCATTATCGTTTGCCAGACATCCTTGCCCATATTCGTACCGGTCTCCGCCAAACGCGGGATCGGTGCTCGGCGCACTGCGCGGCACGATCGAGGGACGCGAGGCCCCGGTTTCGAATGGAAGCGTAGTGTTTGGCCGGCATCACAGTACGTCCTTATTCCGGCCGCAGCGCGTCGCATCGTGAGTGCACGGGCAACATGCACATGCGTTCCGCCGCCAAACCGATCAGAGCACTGGTCGTCGATTACCGAGACCGCCTTTGCGTTCGATCAGTGTTCCCAGCTGGAGGATGGTTGCCTCGTTGGTCCAACTCGACACCAGTTGAATGCCGATGGGCAGGTTCTCGGAACTCAACCCATACGGTACCGAGAGCGCCGGCAGCCCGGTCAGGTTGAACGGCGACGTCGCGCTCATGACGTGCGTCCACGGTACTGTCATGCCATTGACGACCAGCTCCTGAGCACCGTGCGGCGTCGCGGTCATCGGATTGACCGGACACAGCAGCACGTCGTACTTTTGAAAGTAGCCGGCGAATGCGGACCTGAGCGCCTCGGCCTGAGCCTCTGCACCGATGAAATCCTTGAACGAAGGATTCGACCTTTCGACGATGCCCACACCGATTGCGTGCAGTTCGCCTTCACGGCCCGCAGCAAGTGCCTTGACGTAAGGCACGATCTCTCCGAAAACGACCGTCATAAGCGCTGATAGAGGGTCGCCGAGGAACGGCAGACTCACCTCTTCAACATCGCACCCGAGGTCCGCAAGCCGGGCAGCGGCGTTGGCGACGGCCGCTGTTATCTCGGGATCGACCGGACCAAAGGCCGCATCCGATACCCAACCGACACGAACCGGCTGACCTGCGATTCTGCCGTCACCGGGCGCGGCTTCCCTTGCGTGAACCGCGTAGCCATCGACGCCGTCGGGTCCGCGAAGAATCGAATAGCCCAAAGCGACGTCGCGCACGCTGCGAGCCATCGGGCCGACATGCCACCAGCGCGACGTCACCGTCGGAAAGTGACCTGTGTAGGGAATGCGGCCATGCGTGGCCTTGAGTGCGGCGATGCCGGTAAACGCGGCGGGACCGCGCACCGAGATCGCCACGTCACTGCCAATGCCGATCGGCGACATGCCCGCGGCAATCGCTGCCGACTCTCCGCCTGACGATCCGCCCGGCGTGCGTTCGAGATTCCAAGGATTGTTGGTGCGGCCGGTCACCAGATTGTCGGTTTCCGTCCACGCTGAGAACTCGGGAAGATTTGTCTTCATCAACGGGATGCCGCCGGCGGTCTTGAAGCGCGCGACCGACGTAGCGTCCTTGTCGGGGACGTTCGTTGCGAAGAGGCGGGAGCCACGCTGGGTCCGCACGCCCGCTGTGTCCAGCGAATCCTTGATGGAAAACGGCACGCCGTGCAGAGGACCCAGCGCATCACCGTTCAACACAGCCTTTTCTGCGACCCGCGCGGCCTTCAGTGCTTCCTCTCCCATCAACGTAACGACCGCATTCACCTTCGGATTGACTGCTTCGATTCGTTCCAGATGAGCCTGGATGACTTCGACCGGCGACAAGGCCCGGCTCCGTATCAGGCGGGCTAACTCGGTGGCATCTGCGAAGTAGATGCTGGCTTGATCGTTGGCGTTCATTTGGCACTCCATTTATCGGTTTCGTCGCGTTCCGTCGGAATCTCGACGCTGAACGCAGAGTACATTAATCCGCGTCATCAATTAACATTGCTACGTCGGATATGACTGATCGAGAAAACGCATGAATAACATGGGCTTGTCCGAGGCGGAAACGTTCCTGGTCGTTGCGGAATGCGGCGGCTTCGGGGCAGCGGCGAGAGAGCTTGGCGTGACCCAATCCACCATCAGCCGGCGGATCGCCATTCTCGAGGCCAGACTCGGCGTCCGACTGATCGAGCGGACCACGCGGCACGTTGCATTGACCGACGCGGGCCGCTCGTACGCCAGCGAGTTGCACGACATTCTTCTGCGCTTGAGGGACGCAGATGCGCGAGCTCAGCGCGGCACGGCGGAGCCGGAAGGACTCGTGCGCGTCACCATGCCGACGGCGTTGGGGCGTGCCAGCGTGGTACCCGCTCTTGCCCGGGTCGCCCGACGTTATCCGAAATTGCGCTTCGAACTCGATCTGTCCGACCGCTATGTGGATCTGGGCGAAGGCACTTACGATGTCGCCGTGAGGCTTTCCACCACGCCGCAATCCGGTATCAGGGAGGAACAGATTGCGTCATTCGGGCTGTGCCTGTGCGCTTCGCCCGGGTATCTGAAAGCGCGTGGCAAGATCACGGAACTCTTGCAGTTGGCCGCCCACGATTGCCTTGCGTTGAGGACGTACGCACCCCGCACGTCCTGGCAGGTGGTCTGGCATGGCGAACCAACCGAGCTTCGCTTCACGCCCAGAGTGACCGTCAGCGACGTGTACGCGCTTCTCGACCTGTGCGCTTCAGGGCTAGGAGTCGCCGTGTTGCCTATGTATGCCGCTGACGTGCCGATGGCGAATGGCAGTCTCGTCGATGCTGCGCCAGGCCTTTCATTTGCGAATCTGGATATTTTCGCTGCATACGCGCGCGATCGGGCGAAGCTGCCGAAGGTGGCGGTCGTGCTCGACGAGCTTCGCCGAATGCAGAGCGGGCTGGAATCCGGGTCTGGTTAGGCAAGAGTGCTGAGGAACGTCTTCGTCCACAATTTAAGAATCGAGAGTTGGACGGCGTTCGCAATCGGACATGTATCAGGCTTGGAACTCCCCACGCGCCTGGCGCTGTTCGACGCTCGTTTGGACCTGGCTGCATTCGATTGATGTTCAGGCCTCTTCCGGTCGGTTGCCACCGTTGAAACGGCCAAACCGGCGCGCAAGATAAAGACTCAACAGCAATGCACCGAGCGCCGCGGCCAACATGTCGCGCGCCGCTCGAACATCGAAATCTCCAACGCGGCACAGCAGCAAATAGCCCGCAAGCAGATTGACGAACCCCCACCACACGTTCGCCGTCGACGACGAGCGCCCCTCCCCACGCGGCCTCGCAAACGGAGTCTGGAATGCGCGTCCCATCAGGCCGCTGACGCAATGCGGCACCGCATTGGCCAGACAGGCGCCGCCAAAACACCACAGAACGAGATCAAGCACTTGCATTGAGTAACTCCTCGAAATGAAATCAGGCGCGACTCGCACAATCCTCTACGTCGAAGATCGCACCGCATTGTCATATCATTATCACATATAGACCATTAACGACAGGCATGCTTTCCGCGTTTGCATTCACGCATGCGGACGTGCGACTGCTCCGCAGTCCTCGATGTGACCCCCGCTACACGTCGCGGCGTGGCGCCCGATCCCGCGTAAACCCTTCTTTTTGTGTTTCGTTGTTATGTTACTATAACAACGAAACGAGAGCCCGGGCGATTTCACCAGCCGTCCGCTACGCCCCCGACTGGTCTTTCCGCTTCACCGATACGCCAAGGAGACACGCCTTGAATCTTCCCCCTTCCATTCGCTCGCTGCTGGGCCGCACGGAGCTGATCGTTGCGCCGGGCGTCTACGACGGCCTGACCGCGAAGCTCGCCGAGCAGGCCGGCTTCGCAGCGGTCTACATGACCGGCGCCGGCACCGCGGCCGCGCGCGGCTTTCCCGATTTCGGCCTGTTGACGATGTCCGAGATGGCCGACAACGCTGGCGTGATTGCCCGCAGCGTCGACGTGCCGGTGATCGCCGACGCGGACACCGGCTTCGGCAACGAACTGAACGTCACGCGCACGATCCGGGAATACGCGATCCGCAGCGTGTCCGCAGTGCATATCGAGGATCAGGTCAACCCGAAGCGCTGCGGACATCTCGACGGCAAGGAAGTGGTGTCGCGCGACGACTTCATCGCGAACATCCGGGCCGCGTCGGCGGCGCGCGAAGGCCGCGACTTCACGCTGATCGCCCGCACCGATGCGCGGGCTGTGCTCGGCCTCGACGAAGCGCTTTGGCGCGCGAACGCCGCGCTCGAAGCCGGCGCGGACGTGGCGTTCGTCGAGGCGCTGCAGGACCTCGATGAAGTCGCCGCCGTGCCGCGCAAAGTGGCCGGCCCCTGCCTGCTCAATCTGGTGCGCGGCGGCAAGACGCCCGATATCGGCCTGAAGGACGTCGAGGAGATGGGTTACCGCATCGCCATCCTGCCGAGCCTGCTGCTCAGTGCCGTCTACGCAGCATGCGATCAGGCGCTCGCGACGCTGCGCGACACGCAGAAGCCGCCGTCGTCGCTTGGCGTGCCGAGCGTGCGAGCGCGCTTCCAGCGCATGGGAGCGGACGACTGGGACGCGCTGCGCGTGCGCTTTCGCGAGCCGGTGCCAGAGCCGAAAGGCTTGCCGCGTCGACGCGTTGACGGAGGCGCACTGTGATCGCGAAAACGCTTTTCGACAAGATCTGGAAAGCACATGTCATCGAACAGGCCGATGACGGCTGGGCCCTGCTGCACATCGACCGCAATCTTCTGCATGACCTGTCGGGCAATGCCGGCCTCGCCGCGCTGGCCGAGCGCGGCCTGCCAGTGCGCCATCCTGAGATGGCGTTCGCGACGCCCGACCACGCGATCTCGAGTGCGCCGGGCCGCGCCGGCGAAGCGGGCACGATCGGCGCGAAGCTGCGTGCGCGGCTCAAATCGGCGACGCAGGAACACAGCATCCGTATGTTTGATGTCGGCGAGATCGGTCATGGCATCGTGCACGTGATGTCGCCGGAACTCGGTCTTACGCTGCCCGGCGCCACGCTCGTCTGCGGCGACAGCCATACCTGCACGAACGGCGGGCTCGGCGCTTTGGCGTTCGGCATCGGTTCGTCGGAAGTGCTGCACGTGCTCGCGACGCAAGCGCTATGGCAGCGCAAACCACGAACGATGCGAGTCAGCTTTGAGGGTTCGCCGGGACGCGGCGTGTTCGCGAAGGACCTGATCCTGTACCTGATCGGGCGTCTTGGCGCGCATGCGGGCACGGGCTTCGCGGTCGAATACGCAGGCTCGGCGATCGCCGCGATGAACGTGGAGGCCCGCATGACGATCTGCAATCTGTCCATCGAGATGGGCGCGAAGATTGGCCTGGTTGCGCCCGACGACAAGACCATCGCCTATCTGCAAGGTCGCCGCTACGCGCCGCGCGGCGACGCGTGGGACGCCGCCGTGAAGGCGTGGCGCGCGTTGCCGTCGGACGCGGATGCGTGCTTCGATCGCGAAGTCACCATCGACGCCGCCGCGCTCTCTCCAATGATGACGTGGGGCACGAGCCCGGAGCACGTGATACCCGTGGACGGCGTCGTGCCCGATCCAGCCGCCGCAACCGACGCCGCAAATCGCGACGCGTGGCAGGACGCGCTCGACTACATGGGCTTGCGCGCCGGCCGGCCGCTCGCTGGCACGCCGGTCGACTGGGTGTTCATTGGCTCGTGCACGAACTCGCGGCTGTCGGATCTGCGCGACGCAGCGGCGCTCGCGAAAGGACAGCGCATCGCGACAGGCGTCAATGCGTGGGTCGTGCCGGGCTCGGAAGTGGTCAAGCGCGAGGCCGAGGCCGAAGGTCTCGACGACGTGTTCCGCTCGGCCGGCTTCGAATGGCGCGAGCCGGGCTGCAGCATGTGCGTCGCCGCGAACGGCGAGACCGTGCCGTCGGGCGAGCGCTGCGTGTCGACGTCAAACCGCAATTTCGTTGGCCGCCAGGGACCGGGCGCGCGCACTCACCTCGCGAGTCCGCAGAGCGCGGTAGCCGCCGCGATCACGGGCGCGATCACGGACGTCAGGGAGCTTTCGCATGGATAAGGTCAGCGTAATTACCGGCGTGGCGGCACCGCTGCTGCGCGCGAACGTCGATACCGACACGATCATCCGTATCGAGCGGCTCACTCACGAGCCACGCGAGCAGCTCGGCCGCTTCGCACTTGAAACGCTGCGCCTGCGCCACGACGGCAGCGAGGATCCAGCTTGCATGCTGAACCAGCCACCATTCCGCGATGCGCCGATTCTGCTTGCCGGCCAGAACTTCGGCTGCGGCTCGTCGCGTGAGGGCGCGGTATGGGCGCTGATGGCGATGGGCACGCGCTGCGTGATCGCGCCGAGCTTCGGCGAAATCTTCTACAACAACTGCTTCCAGAACGGCATGCTGCCGGTACGGCTTTCCGCCGATGCAATCGCGACACTCGCAGAGGCCGCGGCGTCGCGCGAGGTGACGGTCGACCTGTCAGCGCAGGCCGTGAGCGTGGGCGAAGCCCGGTTTCATTTCGACATCGAGGCGTTGCGACGCGATGCGCTGCTCGAAGGCCTCGACGACATCAGCCGCACGCTCGCCCGGCTGCCGCGCATCGAGGCATGGCAGCGCAGCGACCAGCTTTCCCGGCCGTGGATCTGGTCGGTGCTCGATGCCTGAAGATGCTATGCGCCTCTATCGCTTAGCGCCTGGACGGCGCACGCTTTTTCCCAACAGCCGAAGGACGCGGCACGTCGTGCACCAGTTGCCCGGTGCGCAGCGTGTTCATCGAGTCGGCCATCATGTCGACGACGATGCGGCTGTGTTCGGGATTGACCGTCAGCGTCAGGTGCTGCACCGGCGTGCGCGCGCCATCGTAGACGATGCGCGAGAGCCTGAGCAGCGGCACGCCGACCTCGGTGTCGAGCCAGCGCGCGAAAGTCGGGTCGGCGGCAAAGGCTGTCACTTCCTGGATCACGCGGCCGAACTCGATGCCCTGGCTCAGCAGGATCTCGTACATCGCGTGCTTCTTCAGCGTCGTTGCGGTGATCGACTTCGCGAACTGCTCCGGCACCCACGCATCGGACACCATCACGGGCACGTCGCCGATGCGCCGCAGACGCATCGCGTGAACCGCCCGGACATCGGGCGCCAGATGCATCTGCTCGGCGATCGTCGGCGGCGGCACGGTCTTCTCGACGCTCAGCACCTCGACGCGCGTTTCCTCGGCGCTCTTGTGCAGCGCTTCGACGAAGTTGAGCGTCGCCGCCTCCCGTGCGGCGGGCAGATCGGACGAGACGAACGTGCCGAGCCCTTGCTTGCGCCGCAGATAGCCCGCTACCTCGAGATCGTTCAGCGCCCGCCGCACCGTGATGCGCGACACGCCGAAGTGGTTGCACAAGTCCTCTTCGGTGGGAATCAGGCTGTCGGCCGGGTAACGGCCGGTGACGATGCGCTCGCGCAGCACGAGAAACATCTGCCGATGCAGCGAGGTTCCCTTGGTGCGATGCAAGGACGGAGTGACAGGTGTGGTCATCGGAATCGCGGATCGCCTGGATCTGAGCATTATGACATGTCGTTATGACGACGTGCGTAGAGAGCGAGCGCCCGACGCGCCATCTTCGAACCGTGGTCATTGTTGGTACACCCTTCGTAACGAGGAAGCTTGAGATGGCACTCCCCACCCAGTCGAACGAACTCTCGACGCATGCCTGCCCTCCCACCGATCCGAACGGTCCGACCGGCCGGCTCGCCGCGTGGCTTGCGTCAGTCACCACCGGCGACATTCCCGGACACGTACTGGAGCGTGCGAAGCACCTGACGCTCGACGGCATCGGCTGCGCACTCGTCGGCGCGCAACTGCCGTGGTCGAGCAAGGCCGTCGAGCTGGTGTGCGCGATGGAAGACGGCGGGCGTGCGGCGCTGATCGGCCGCGGCCTGCGCACGAGCGCGCCCGCCGCCGCGTTGCTCAACGGGACCTTCATCCAGGGCTTCGAGCTCGACGACTTCCATCCGCTCGCGCCGTTGCACGCCGCGTCCGTCGTGCTGCCTTCGCTCTTCGCGACCGCCGAGCTGCTCGGCGGGACGACGGGCGCTGATTTCCTGCTCGCGGCCACCTGCGGCTACGAAGTCGGGCCGCGGGTCGGGCTCGCACTGCACGGCTCCGAAATGCTGTCGCGCGGCTGGCACTCGGGCGCCGTATTCGGCACGCACGCGAGCGCCGCGGCGGCCGGCAAGCTGCGCGGCCTGTCGGCCGCTGCATTCGAGGATGCGTTGGGACTCGCCGGCACGCAATCGGGCGGCTTGATGGCCGCGCAGTTCGAGGCGATGTCCAAGCGCATGCACCACGGCTTCGCCGCGCGCGCCGGACTGTATGCGGCGACGCTCGCGCACGGCGGCTATACCGGCATCAAGCGCGTGTTCGAACGCGAATACGGCGGCTTCCTGTCGACGTTCGGCGAAGGGCACGCACCCGATGCGCAACAGGTGTGCGGCCAACTCGGCGACAAGTGGGAGACCGAGGCGTACATCATCAAGCCGTATGCGGCAATGGGCGCGCTGCTCGCCCCGATCGGCGCGATGCTCGAATTGCGCGAACGCCGGCGCTTCCGGCCCGACGACATCGAAACGATCGAACTCGATTGCGCGAGCGCCGCGTTCCATCACGGCGGCTGGCAGGCCGAGCGGCCGCTCACGCCGATCGGCGCGCAGATGAACATGGCATACGCTGTCGCGGTCGCGGCGCTCGACGGCGCGGCGCTGATGAACCAGTTCCGTCCCGAGCGGATCGACGCCGACGACGTGTGGGCATTCATGAGCAAGATCGCCGTACGCCACGAACCAGCATTCGACGCGGACGGCCCGCTCGCGCGCGGCGCCGTGCGGATGCGCGTGACCTTCGCCGACGGCAGCCGCGAAGAAAAGCTGCTGCGGCATCCACGCGGACAGCGCATCGAGCCGATGTCGAATCGCGGCATCGTCGAGAAGTTTCGCGCGCTGACGGGCGGCATCGTCGGGCCGGCGCGTCAACGCGAGATCGAATCGCTCGTGCTCAACGTCGAGCGCCTCGCCGACGTGCGCGAGCTGATCGACGTGCTCGCGCCGCCGGTCGCGAACGCATTCGCCTGACTCGGCGGCCCCGCAGGCCGCAACGATACACACCCACTCACATAACGATGTCCACCCGGACTGACCGGGACTGGAGGAGCACATGTCATCGACGCATCATGCCTTGGACACCATCGAGCGCCGCTACGCCGACGCGCCAGCACTCGCCGCCGGCGCGGCACAGAAAACCACCGGACTGATTGGCGCACGGCTCGACCGGCTGCCCGCGACGCGCACGATCTGGTCGCTTGTCGTGCTGATTTCGCTCGGCGGCTTCTTCGAGTTTTACGAGTTGTTCGCGACCGCGTACATTGCGCCGGGCATCGTCCGCTCGGGCGTGCTGCATGCGACGTCGAGCAGTTTTCTCAGCCTCGACAGCGTCGCCAGCTTCATTGCTGCCGCGTTTCTCGGCCTGCTGATCGGCACGCTGATGTTCGGCACTATCGCGGACCGGCTGGGTCGGCGCTCGGTGTTCACGCTGTCGCTGTTGTGGTACACGGTGTCGGCCGCCATCATGGCGTTCCAGACCACGCCGCTCGGCCTGAACTTCTGGCGTCTGATGGTCGGCATCGGCCTCGGCGTCGAGCTCGTGACGATCGACAGTTACCTCAGCGAGCTGGTGCCAAAACACGTGCGCGGCCGCGCGTTCGCGCT
>NZ_FCON02000192.1 GCF_001544535.1 Caballeronia choica
TTTCTTTGCAGCAGCAAAGAAAGTGAGTCCCGCCCCGGACAGGGGCAGAGCAAATAAACCAAAAACAAAACAAGTTCCATAGAAGCCCAAGCGCATCAAACGGTGTAACCCAACCCCAACCCCAACCCCCACCCCAAGCGCCAGCGATCACCCCCGGGCAGGAGCAAATAAACCAAACCCAAACACCACGAGCGACGCTCAAATCTTCCGCCGCGTAACCGACACCGCCCGCGCCACCGCGCCTTTGAGCACCTCATACCGCACCGGCTTCAAAAGATAATCGAAGAAGAGAATAGCCGCACCCGGATCGACGAGTTCGGGCGCATACGCGCTCACCGCGATGATCGGCACACTCGCGCCCGGAGCGAGCCGCGCACGGTATTCCTGCGCGAACGAATACCCGTCCTTGCCCGGCATGTGCAGGTCAGCAAGGATGACGTCCGCTTCGTTCGATCCGAGCCACGCGAGGGCGCTGTCCACCTCGCCCATCGCGATCACCGAATACCCCAGGTGCGTAAGCATTTCGCTGAGCGACTCGCGAATCGATTCATGGTCGTCGATCACGAGCACGCGCGACTTCCTGAACGGCTCGGTGACGGCAGGCTGTTCGCGGCGCTCCGGCAGGCTTTCGACCGACACCGCCGGCAGGCTCACGCGAAACGCGGCACCCTGCCCGACCTCGCTCGATACCTCGATCCGCCCGCCCAGCAGGTCGACGAGCCCGCGCACCACCGCGAGCCCCATGCCGGCGCCGTCGAAGCGGCGCGTGCTCGACGAATCGAGTTGCGTGAATTCCTGGAAGATGAACGGCATCTGCTCGCGCGCGATGCCAGGGCCGGTATCGATCACTGAAATGTCGAGGCGTGCATCCGAACGCTCGAAACGCACGTCGATGGAGCCGGCATCCGTGTACTTGATCGCGTTGGTCACGAGGTTCGTCACGATCTGGCGCAGGCGGTGCTGGTCGGTTTCGATCGGTCCGCGCCGCCCGAGAAATTCGCCGCGCAATTCAAGCCCTTTGGCGGTCGCGGCCGGTGTGTTCGCATCGACGATCGAGTCGAGCAGTTCGAGCGGATCGAACACGGTCAAACGCAGTTCGAGCTTGCCGGCACCGATCCGCGCATAGTCGGTCAGGTCGCGCATCTGCGCTTCGAGATGGCGCGCGCCGGTTTCGAGCCGCTGGATGATCCTGCGGTCCGCGTCTTCGCGCAGGTTCAGCCCGAGCAATTCCACCGACGATACGATCGCATGCAGCGGCGTGCGCAGTTCGTGGCTGATCATGCCGAGGAACGTGTCCTTCGCGACGCTCGCCTCGCGCGCGGCGCGCGTCGCCTGATGCTCGGCTTCCAGCGCGGCGCGCTGCTGCTCGATCAGGCGCGTGCGCCGGTAACCGTTGAGCAGCAGCAACGTGGTGGCCGCCGCCGACAGCAGCGCAAGCAGGATGCCGCCATAGATCAGGTAGCGGCGCTTGGCCTCGAAGTCCCGCACGATGCTTTCGCGCTCGGCCACGTCCACCATGCGGCGTCCGTTCGAAAGCTCGGTGACCGCCGCGAGGTTCTGGCGCAGCACGCCGGTGATGCGCAGCGTTCGCTGCGGGTCCTGGTCGATGGTGTCGACATCCGATGAGATCGATGAGAGCGCATTCGACAGTTGCCGCAGGATCTCCTCCTGCCGGTTGCGCAGCGCCTCGTGGCCCACGAGCATCTGGGTCGAAGCCGCGACGATGTTGAGCTTCGATTCGAGGATCTCGTAGCGCAGGCGCACCTCGTCGGCTTCCGAGTCGATGCCGCCGCGGTACAGCAGCACCTGGTTCGCGAGGCGCCCGTAGGCGATCTCCATCTGCGCGGCGTCCCAGTAGAAGCTGTCGTAGGAGACGACGCCCTGAAGCGGCGTCTGCTTCACGAGCAAGCCCGTGTAGAGCATGTACGCGACCGCGCCGATCGGCGGCGCGATCGCAATCGCGATCAGCGCCGCGTACCAGATGCGCCGCCACCACGGACGCGTCATTTGAGGTTCAGCGCTTTGACCTGCCATACGAATTTGCCGTCGGCGGCAGCGCCCGTCAGCTCGGACGGGTACGCGTCGCGTGGATAGATCAGGAAGAGCGGGCCGAAGTCGCGCACCTTGAGGCGCTTGCCGTTCATGCTGTACGCGAGGATCGCGCCGTAGCGTTGCGCGTCGCTTGCCGGCACGGTCACCGTGTAGTCGTCGAGCGTGTGCAGTTCCACCGCCGAACCGTTCGCGCCGACGAGCTTCAGCACATCGGAGAGCAGCGGGCCGGTGAAGGCCGAGGTCGGCGTCCAGCGGGTCGACGTCGTGATCGTGTGCGCGGGCAGGCTCAGCAGTTCGGCCTCGGAGATGCGGTAGACGGTGTGCGACGCGTCATTGGTCCGCGAGATTTTGCCCTGCACTTCGAGTTCGAGCGGCGCCGCGTGGACGGCGTGTGCCATCAGCATCAACACGGGCAGCAGCCACCGCGCGAGAGTGCGCAAACCGAGAGCCACCATCAGCGCGCCCCGTCGAAGGCCTTCGCCGCGCGCGCCGACGCAACGACGATCAGTTTCATCGTGGCACGCGTCGCGCCAACGAAAAACTTGCGCGCGGCCTGTTCGTCGAGGGCGTCGAAATCGACTTCGGTCAGGATCACGCACGGCGCCGATTGCCCCTTGAACCGATAGATCGATTCGAGCAGCACGTCGCCCTCGCGATACTCCGGGTTGCCAAAGAGATCGTAGCCGCCGGTAAAGCTGCGCAGCCGATGCGGCCCGAGATGCTCGACGCCGGTCAGCACCGACCCTTCGCGCCCGCGAAACGACAGCACCGCGATATCCTGCTTCCTGAAGCCTAGCGCCAGCGCCTGCGTGATCGCGCGCTTGGTCGCCTCGATCACTTCGTCGGCGTGACCGCTTTCGTACGTCGACAGGCTGACTTCCGAGCCGTCGAACGGGCTGCCCGCGTCGAGCCGCACCTCGCGTCCGACGATGCGCCGGATATACGCGAGCAGGTCGCGCGGGCTGCGGTAGTTGGTGGTTTCGCGCAGCGTCGTCCAGCCGGCCAGCGGGACGCTTTCGCGGAAATAGAGGTTCTGCATCGGGTCTTCGAGCCACCACCATGCGCCCTCGGGCTTGAGCAGCCGCGCGAGGGCATCGACCCATGCGGCGTGGAAATCCTGCCCTTCGTCGACGATCAATACGTCGAACTTCCACTGCTCGGGAACCGCCACATTCGCGAAGCGCTCCTCCAGTGTGGCGAACGCGTTCGGCTGGCTGAAATCGGGCGGGCTGCCGGCATCACGCGCGACCGCCGCACTCAATTGATGGTAGTTCGCGATCTTCGCCTCGGGCGGCGCGACGCGCCGGATGTGGTCGGCGAGCGGCCGGTTGAAGCAGACGTACAGCACGCTCTTGCCCTTCGCGACGGCATCGCGCATTACCTGCACCGCCAGTTGGGTCTTGCCTGAGCCCGCCGTGCCGATCACGCGCAGGCGGAACGGCTCGAATTCGAGCCTGCACGCCCCCGTCGCGAGACCGCCCGAAAGGCGGGTGACGAGCATGTCCGCCTGGCCGACGAGCGCGTTGGTGTCGGGCGTGAGCGCCAGTTCGTCGGCGAGAAAATGATGGATGCGCGCGGACGATTCGAAGCGCGGTTCGTCGGGCGGCAGGATCTCCAGCACCACCGCCGGCAGCTTGCGCTTGCGGCTCGCATCGACGATACGAGCCGCCGGCACGCCCGCTATCGACGCGTCCTTCACCGTGTAGTCCGGGCAATACAGAAGCTCTTCGATGCGATACGTGCCCGCGCCGAACGCGGCCGTGAAGCGCCGATGCAGGTTTTCGAGCGTGCGCGCAAGCTGGATCGCGACGTTGCGTTCCTTCTGCAGATAGACCTTCACGAGACCGGCGGGCGTCTCGCGCAGGAAGCCGGCCTTTTGCTCGATGACGAGGACGCGTCCCGACGGCGCGACGACCACGAAATCCGCCTCGCCGAAGACCGAAAACCCCTCGTTGATGCGCGTCCAGTGCACGCCGTGATAGACCGTGTAGTCGGCGGGGAGCTTCTCCAACAGCGAGAGCGTCTCCAGTTCGCGCACGGCGGCGCCGGTTGCTTCGAGGTTTTTCCAGTCGTCGGGAACGATTCGAGCCATGCTTCGCCTTTGCGGTTCTATGCGCGGAGTGGGAGCGTGGGGGTATTGTACGCAACGCGCTCATGGGCCCGGTTTTGGGAAGCCTCGTCGGTTTCCACCCTCCGTGCGTCATGCGCGGCGTGATTCGGAATGAATCGCTGATCTTCGCCCGGCGCATCCCGGATCGCCCAGAACGCTTGCGCATGCGCATCCGATGAAGCAAGCGCCGCGTCGCCCACGATGCCCTCCTCCAGCATGGTGGCCAGAAATGCTTCAAATGCGATTACCCCATGCCGCCGCTGATTGATACTATTTACCCCGCTGCATGCAGCCCGGATTCGACGCCCGCTTCCACGGCGAAGTGCGTTCGCGGGCACGGCCATATCGAGTGATGTATGAACCCACCACGATTTTCATCGAAAGCGCGCCTGGCGCTCAACCTGTCGGCCGTTCATGAAACGCTATGAGGTGCTGGCCGATGCGATAGCGAGGGAGATCCGCTCGGGCAACCTGCCCGTCGGTTCCCGCTTGCCGTCGCTGCGGCAGATCACGGCGCAGCACGGAGTCAGTCAGTCGACCGTGTTTCGCGCTTATTACCTGCTCGAAGAGTGGGGTCTCATTCGTGCGCGCGAGCGATCCGGCTACTTCGTGGCGCCGGGCGCGGGCATCTCGTTGCCGCAGACGCCTCAGCCAGCGCAGGCACCGGCACAGCGTGCGGCCGCGCTCGCGCAGTCGGCGAAAGTCGATATCAGCGATCTCGTGTTTTCCGTGCTCGAAGCCGCGAAGCATCCGGGCTTCGTGCCGCTCGGTTCGGCGTTTCCGTCTCCGCGACTCTTTCCCTTGCAGCGCCTCGCGAAGTCGCTCGGACAGGCGAGCCGTCTCGTGAACGCGTGGAGCACGGTCGTCGATCTGCCACCGGGCAACGAACAGTTGCGTCGCCAGATCGCGTTGCGCTATCTCGCGATCGGCATCGCGCAGCCCATCGAGGAGATCGTCGTCACCAACGGCGCGCTCGAGGCCCTCAACCTTTGCCTGATGGCGGTGACGCGTCCCGGCGATGTCGTGGCGGTGGAGTCGCCGGGGTTCTACGCCGCGTTGCAGGCGATCGAGCGCCTCGATTTGCGCGCCGTCGAGATTCCCGCGAACCCCGTGACGGGCCTCGACCTCGACGCACTCGCCGAAGCCCTGCAAACGCAGCCGATTCGCGCTTGCTGGTTCATGACCAACTTCCAGAACCCGACCGGTGTCACGCTCACGGTCGAGAAAAAGAAGGCGCTGGTCGAACTGCTCGCCGAGCACGACATCCCGCTTATCGAAGACGACGTCTATGGTGAACTGCACTTCGATTCCGACTATCCGCTGCCCGCCAGGGCCTTCGACAAGAAGGGCCTCGTAATGCATTGCAGTTCGTTCTCGAAGACGCTCGCGCCGGGCTACCGGATCGGTTGGGTAGCGGCGGGCCGCCATGCGGACAAGGTGCAGCGCCTGAAGCTGATGACCACGCTATCGGCGAGCATTCCGGATCAGGCCGGCATCGCCGACTATCTCCAGCACGGCGGCTACGACAAGCATTTGCGCAAGCTGCGGGGCGCGCTGCGCAGCCAGCTCGCCGACATGAACGCGGCGCTCACACGCTGGCTTCCTCCGAACGTGCGATGGTCGCAGCCTTCGGGCGGCTATTTCCTGTGGCTCGAATTGCCCGCGACCATCGACGCGATGCAGCTTCACCGGCTGGCCGTCGAGCGCGGCATCAGCGTGGCGCCCGGCCCGATCTTCTCGGCGCGGCACGGATTCAGGCACTGCATCCGGCTGAATTTCGGGCATCCGTGGAGCAAGGAAATCGAGGAAGCCGTGCGCACGCTGGGCTCGCTGATCGAGCACGCGGGCGAAGCGAACGGCCAGGCGGGCGATCAGGCGGGCTAGCCGCCGCTCAGTGCGCCACGCTCACCGCGAGCCGCGCCAGAGAAAACAGCACGGCGCCGAAGCCGCCCGCGAGCACCACCGCCATCACGGGCAACATCGGCAGCTTCACGCCCGCCATATCGGCCTGGTGCGAGGCGCTCTTCCTCACCCCGAAGAAACTCCACAGCACGATTCTCATCATCTTCAGGAAGTTCATGGTCCGCTCCTTGGTTTCTTTCACGGCTTCATGATCGGCTGATACCAGCGCCCGAAACAGCAGCAGTTGCGGAGAATTCGAGAGAGCAGTCGGACATGCAGAGTCGGTCGCGAATGCTGCCCTCTGCTATGCGAGGATTCGCGGCATCTGCTTCTTTACCTCGCGCAACGAGGCTCATATCGTTGGCTACCCACCTGAGACACGTCTGCCCGAAACGGCAGACGACCCGCGCCCCATGTACCAATACACCGAGTTCGACAAATCCTTCGTGAAAAGCCGTGCCGCCCAGTTCCGCGACCAGTTGGAACGCTGGCAAAGCGGCAAGCTGAGCGAGGACGATTTCCGGCCTTTGCGTCTGCAAAATGGCTGGTATGTGCAGCGACATGCGCCGATGCTGCGCGTCGCCGTGCCGTATGGCGAGTTGTCGAGCGCGCAATTGCGCGTGCTCGCCCGTATCGCCCGCGAATACGACGAGCCGGAGGCAGAGGTTTATCAACGGGCCGCCGATGCCCAGCGCAAGCTCGGCACGACGCACCTGCCCACGCATTACGCCCACTTCACCACGCGCACGAACGTCCAGTTCAACTGGATTCCGCTAGCGAAATCGGCCGATGTCATGGACCTGCTCGCGAGCGTCGACATGCACGGCATCCAGACGAGCGGCAACTGCATCCGCAATATTTCCTGCGATGAACGCGCGGGCGTCGCTCCCGATGAAATCGCCGACCCGCGTCCCTTCGCGGAGATCATGCGGCAATGGACCACGCTGCATCCCGAGTTCGCGTTCTTGCCGCGCAAGTTCAAGATCGCGATCACCGGCGCGACGGAAGACCGGGCCGCGACGGACTGGCACGACGTCGGCCTGCACCTGTTGCGCAACGATGCGGGCGAACTGGGATTTCGCGTGTCCGTCGGCGGTGGCATGGGACGCACGCCGGTGATCGGCACGGTGTTGCGCGAGTTCCTGCCCTGGAACCAGATCATGAATTACATCGAGGCGGTCGTGCGCGTGTACAACCGCTACGGACGGCGCGACAACAAGTACAAGGCGCGCATCAAGATACTCGTGAAGGCGGAGGGCCAGCGCTATATCGATGACGTGGAGGACGAATTCCGGCAGATCGTCGAGCACGACGGCGGACCGCATACCCTTGCAGAAGCCGAGCTCGATCGCGTCAGCGCCTCGTTCGTGCCGCCCCGGCTGCACCACCGGATCGCTCGTGACAACGCAGCCGCGCTCGCTGACGACGCGGTCCGGCATCCGCTCTTCGCGCGCTGGCTGCAGCGCAACGTGGCGCTGCACAAGAACCCGGACCTGCGCATCGTCACGCTCTCGTTCAAGCGCCTGTTGCAAGCGCCCGGCGACGCATCCGCCGATCAGCTCGACCTGGTCGCGAACCTCGCCGAGCGCTTTTCGGCCGGTGAAGCGCGGGTCACGCACACGCAGAACCTGGTGTTGCCGTGGGTGCGCGCCGACGATCTCTTCGCGCTCTGGGAAACGGCGCGCGACGCGGGCCTCGCGAGCGCCAACGTGCAATTGCTGACTGACATGATCGCGTGCCCCGGCGGCGATTTCTGCGCGCTCGCCAATGCACGATCGATTCCGGTCGCCGAGGCGCTCGCCGAGCGCTACCAGGACCTGGACGAACTCGACGACATCGGCGAGATCGACCTGCACATCAGCGGCTGCATCAACTCGTGCGGGCATCACCACAGCGGGCATATCGGCATTCTCGGCGTCGACAAGGACGGCGAGGAGTGGTATCAGGTCACCCTCGGCGGTTCGGACGGCTCCGCGACGAGCGGTGCGGCGCAACCGGGCAAGGTGATCGGACCGTCGTTTTCGGCGGCGGAGGTTCCCGATGCCATTGAGGCGATCCTTTCGACCTATCGGGATCTGCGACGCCCTCACGCACCGCCCGCCCGCGAGACGTTCATCGACACGCTTCAGCGCGTCGGCCTCGATCCGTTCAAGGCGGCCGCGAACAGTGCGCGGGCGAAGGCGGAGGTGACCGCATGAGCGCAACGCGTCTGAAGATCCTGACATCGCGCGATCACGCGGACGACAGCTCGCATGGCGTCGTCAAACTCGCCAACGATGCCGACCCGCTGACGCTCGAAGGACACCTTGGCGGGATCGCGCGGATCGAACTGGACTTTCCACACTTCACGGATGGCCGCGCTTATAGCCAGGCTTACCTGCTGCGCCGCAGGCTGGGTTTTGCCGGCGATCTGCGCGCGACCGGCGACGTGCTGCTCGATCAACTCGTGCAGATGGCGCGCACCGGTTTCTCAAGCGCGGTGCTCAAGGACGGGCTCGATCCCGCCGACGCCAGCCGGCAATTCGAGCGCTTTCCCGCTTTTTATCAGCGCGATACGACTGGCAGCGCCTTCGAAGGCGCGTAATGCGGGCGCAAAAAATTGGGGCGTGCTGCTATCGGTGGATCATGCGGAGGCGTCGGCGCCTGTGTTGGCTCTCGCGCCTCACAAGCAAGGACGCGTTCGCATGCGCCATGCCGGTCCGTTCCCGTGAGCCAGATAGTCGGCTTGATCTTCGGAGCACTGTCCAGGTGCCGCACTTGTGGCCCTCAGCTCGGAACGTCGCGCGCGCGTGCCGCCCGAGCGCTGCGCACCCATTCCGATGTGGCAACCGATCCCGCGACGGCAATCAAGATGGGAATCAGGAACGCCTGACTCGGCTGAGTCATCTCGAAGACCAGCGCGACGGCCGTCAACGGCACCCGCATCGAGGACGCAAGAAAGGCCGCCGCACCGATCACGGCAAACGCTCCCGGCGGCGTGCCCGGCCATAGCGCCGACCACGCGCCACCCAGCACGATCGCCAGCAGCGCGCCATTGCACAAGCCCGGGGTCAGCAAGCCGCCCTCAGCGCCCGCGCGAAGACTCGTCCAGACGATCAGCACGCGCAGCAGCAACAACATGGCGGCGAGGCGCACTGGCACCGAACCGTCGAAGCCGACTTGGGCCGGTCCCTTGCCGTTACCCAGCAGGATCGGGACGTGCATCGCGAGCAGGCCGATGAAGAGGAAGTTGAGGAGGCACAGAACCGGCAGCAAGCCATCGCGCGGCGCGTGCGCTCGCGCGGAACCGGTGAGCTTCGTGAACCGATACGCCGCGAGGCCGATGAGCGGTCCGGCCAACGCCGACCACACCATCAAGGAAGGTGTGGACGCATAGTGCGGCACGCCGTACTGCGGCAGGTCGCCGAGACCCGTTCGCGCGACGAGCGCGGCGATCACCGACGTGACGACCGCCGGCACCAGCGCACGCCAGCCGAAACTGCGCAGCAACGCTTCGAGGACATACAGGGCGCCCGCAAGCGGCACGTTGTAGACCGCGGCGAGTCCCGCGCCAGCGCCGCACGCCACCATTACTTTCGATTCGTCCAGCGTCAGCCCAGCGCAGGAGGACAGCTTGCCCGCGATCATCGCAGCCACTTCACGCGGGGCGACTTCCCGCCCTAGCGGCGATCCCAGCGCGACCGTCACGATCTGCAGCAGCGCGTGGCAGGTGGTCGCGACGACAGGCAGGCGCGGATCGTTGCCGGCCACGGCACGGCTGATGCCGACGAGCGGCCTGCACCAGCGGTACACCGCCCACCAGCCACCCCCGGCCACCAGGCCGCAGACTGCGAGCACGGCCACTCTGCGCCACGCGCTGGCTGCCTGCACGCCGTCCTGGAAGCTCTCGCCGCGAAAGAGCGGCGTGAGGCTGTATCCGTACGCGAGGTGCTGGATCGCGTGCAACAACGCGGCGAGTCCGAGCCCGGCGAGACCGCCTGCGAGCCCCGTCATACCGACGACGGCAGCCCACCTCAGCGCATGGCTGGCTTGGCCGTCACCGCGGGTGACGACGGACTGTGAGAGGAGTTGCACGCTTAGCGCTCCGCTATTTCGCAAGTGCCTGGTTCAGCATGCTGCCGGCCAGTGCGGTTGCACCCAGCGCCGCGGGCGTGTTGCGCAGCGGGTTCAGCATCATGAAGTCATGCATCGTGCCGAGGAATCGTACCGCCGTCACGTTGACGCCGGCCTGAGCGAGCTTGTGCGCGTACGCCTCGCCTTCGTGACGCAGCACGTCGTTCTCGTCGGTGATGACGAGCGCCGGCGGCAAGCCCTTGAGGGCGTCGAGCGAAGCGCGCAGCGGCGAGACGTGCGGGTCGTTCGCCTGTGCTTCGGTGGCGTTCGGCAGATAGGCATCCCAGAACCACTTCATGGCCGCCTTCGTGAGCCACGGACCATTCGGGAATGCCTCGTATGTCGAATCATCGAGCGTGTAATCGGTGACCGGATAGAACATCGCCTGGAAGCGAATGGCCGGGCCATGGCGTTCCTTCGCCATCTGCGCGACCACGGCCACCATGTTGCCGCCCACGCTGTCGCCCGCGATCGCGAGGCGACTCGCGTCGACATTGAATTCGTCGGGGTGCTCCGCCACGTATTTCGTCGCGGCGTAGTCCTGCTCGATCGCCACCGGGAAATGCGCTTCCGGCGAAGGCTCGTATTCGACGAACACGACGGTTGCATGTGCACGGGTGGCAAGCTCGCGCACCAGTCGGTCGTGCGTACCCGCATTGCCTAGAATCCAGCCGCCGCCATGAAAGTACATGATGACCGGCGTTGCGCCCTTTGCATCGGCCGGACGGACCACGCGAACCTGGGTCTTTCCAGTCGGCCCGACCGGCAGCGTAACTTCCCTCTCTTGCGCGGGCGGGAGATCGCCAGGATTGGCCTGGAGATCATCGAGCACCTTGCGCGCCGCTTGCGGCGTCATGGTATAGAGCGGAGGCCCGCCCGCAGCGGTCAGCTTGTCGATGAACGCCTGGGTCGTCGGTTCGAGTTGTGGAACGGTGTCCGCCGAGGCGGCATTTGGAAACGAACCGGCAACCAACGCCGAGCCGACAGTCATCAATGAATCGAGCTTCTTCATCTGCCATTCTCCGTAGTACCAGCGCAAGCCGGCCGTTTAAAAGACGCATTCCGCCGATGTGCCGGATCGACTCGATGTGGCCCGGCGGATGACGTCACGGTATCGGAGCGGCATTGCCCAAACCATCCCTACATTGGTTTGCTAGAGGGATGCGATGGTTTGGATGACTTGTGATATCGGGGGAGGAACGGTCGCCTTGTGGAGCGGACGAATTACGCCCGGCACGGTGTGGAGCGGGTTTGTCAGGAGAGTATACGTAGGTATGAAAAGGCCTGTCCTGGCGATGCGGATCATCCGCAATCGCTATCCCTAGGCACGGAAGTGCGCTCCGTTCGGCAATGCGGACGCCTGTACCATCTCGCTCGGATGCGGAGTCAGCAGACTCTCATCGCGTGACAGCGGCATCGGACACGGCTCTTTGCAATCACACTCATGTGTGCGCGGTCATGCCACCGGCTGTCTGGTGGGTCGCTCGCAGGATGGCTCGCGAACGCCGATTCTCTTAAGATGAAGTCATGCGGCGTTTAGGCGTGTGCTACGCGAAGCCCTCGCCGCCTGCGAACGCAGACGCCGAGAAATGGTGCTCCCCAACGCAAACACCCCACCTTTGTGGGGTGGGGTGTTTGTTTAAAGCATGAGGAGCCTGACGATTACCTACTTT
>NZ_FCON02000193.1 GCF_001544535.1 Caballeronia choica
TCATAGGGCGACGTGCCCTTTTCTTTTGCTCTCAGGTTCGCTTGCTTCGTGGCTCGCGATTCACCTCCATCGTAACATTCGCTTATCAGTTTGATAAGCGAATTCACATCTCGGGTGACTTGCTGTGCTTTTACCGATGTTATGATCGATGTGTTTCTCCTGAGCACGTTCCCATGGCAAAAAAGCAGCTAGTCGACGCCTATTTTCGCTTCCTGAATCTTGCTCAGGCCGTGCAGGCGTTGCCGTCCGTACCCAAGCTAGACGCCGCCGAGGAACGCTTGCTTGAAGCGCTCACGGCTGCCTGGCACGCGGGGCGCACGCTGACGGTCACGGAGACGATGGCGCTCTCGGCCGCGGGCGCGCCGGCCACGGTGCATCGGAAGCTAACGCGGCTCAAGGAGCAGGGCCTCGTATCGGTTGATGAAACGAGCGCCGATCTGCGCATCAAGACGGTCGTCCCCACGCGCAAGGCGCTCGCGTACTTCGAACAGCTGGCAGCCTGCCTGGACGAAGCGAAGAAGCGCTGATTGGCCTCACCAGAAATAGGTAGCCTTCACGCCAAAGGTACCTAGCGCCGCGACTGCGATCAATAAGCGCTGCCGAACGAATATTCCTCCGTGGCAACAAAGACCTGCCGGTTCATCACGTTCCGAACGCATGCGAGCGCTTCGAAATTCTTCGGTAATGCGCGTTCTTTCGCGTCTTTCCCAATGAGATGAAGCCTTCGCGTATCGGTCGCATAAGGTCGCAATGCGGTGCTGATAGCTTTGGTTGTCTCTCGGGGTGTGCGCCCTTGCCGTTCAAGTCGTCGCGACGCCAGCCGATATTCAATTAGGTCTTTTTCTGTGCGTTGTCGAGTGACTGCTTCATTGGCCGAAAACGCGCCCCCGAGTTGCCACGGTGAAGGGCCGCTGCGCTGCGAGATCGGGACCGGTGGGTGCGACTTTTACCAATTCATTTTGAGCCCGGACTCGGTTGCGCGATGGCGATCATCGTCGTCCGCGTGCAGGTATTGACTGGTGGTGGAGATCGATTCGTGGCCGAGGTTGTCGCGCACGTAACGCAGGTCAACGTGGCCGTCCATCATGTGCGAACCGGCGGTATGGCGTAGCCAGTGGGCCGATGCTTGCCTGAGGCGCTCTGCGGCTCGCTCGCGAGGTTCGCCGCTCGACGTGAGATGGTCAATCGCATTCTCAAAGACCTGCTTGACGATCAGGTGCACGCCACCGCGCGTCATCGGTCGACGCAGGCCGCCGATCGGCAATAAGAGCGGCGTCGGCTCGTGCGGGTAGGGCAGCGCGGGCAGATCGTAGTGCTGCCGGTATCGAGCCAGCTCCGCCATCAACTCCGCAGTGGCCGGCAGCAAGCGCTCCTTGTTGCCCTTGCCGGTGATCGCGAGCCACCAGCGCTCCCGGCCGTCGCGGTCGCGCCGCTTGAAGAACCCACCCATCGGATTGCCCACGAGTTCCGAAATTCGTAGCCCCATCAGATACAGCAACGAAATCAACCAGCGTACCCGCGCGTGGTGTTCCTGCTCGCGCGCGGTGTTGCGCGGCATCGCTTCGACCGAGTGTTTGAGCGCCCGCCACAGATCGTCCTCGAGATAGCGGGTTACCCGCGGCTTCGCCTTGCGCGCCCGCTGGCGCGACAACGACAGTGGATTGCCCGCCAGATAGCCGGCGGTGACCAGCCACGCAAACAGCGTATTCAAGATCACGAATGCCTGCCGCCGGCTGGCCGGCGACAGGGGTCCGGCAAACGGCCGCCAGTCGGGTTCAGCCCGCGCGACCTTGCGCCCGCGCATCACCCAGCGCGCCGCAGGTTGCGGATCGGCCAGAAAGCGCTGATAGGCGAGGATATCTTCGTGCGTGAGCGAGGAGAGCGGCTTGCCCAATTCGACGGCCGCCCATAGCAGCAGGCGCTCGGCTTCTTTGCGATAACTGTCGAAGGTGGCTTGGGACTCGACGAAGCGGGCGAGCCACGCCTTGATCGCGTCGATATCGTGATCGGCAGCGATTTGCGCGCGCACGCCGATCGCGCGGTTCAGGCCGTGCCGGCCGTCGAGATCGGGCGGCAACCTCGCGCACTCGAGCGGGGCGAGCGCGTGACCGGACGGATCGCTGGGGCTAAAAACGGGCATGTCGAACTCCGACGCGTTCTATGTGCGGAAACTGCCGACTATATCGACATTATACCCATAATGTCTAAAGTATAGATTGAGGGTCAATAAAGATAACGTTTTACGTTATATACTCTGTCTATTAAAGCTTAAATTCGCCACCCATGACCGCTTTACCGACGCCGGATGGCCCGCCCAGCGCCCAACTGGACGCGGAGATCGCGCAATTACGCGCGCAGTTTCCGCGCACCGCCGATCTGTATCGCGAGGTCTGCGTGCTGCTGTTCTTCCGGTACGGGATCACGCCGACTGCCAACAAGCTCTATCAACTGGTGAAGAAGGGCAGCATGAGCGCGCCAGCCGATGCGTTAGCCGCGTTCTGGGCGACCCTTCGGGAAAAGAGTCGCGTGCGGATCGAAAGCCCGGACCTGCCGGACGAGATCAAAGACGCGCTGGGCGAGCTGGCGATCGCAATCTGGGATCGCGCGCAGGCGAGCGCGCAGGAGGCGTTGACAGGGTTCCGATCGGACGCCTCGCAGGAGGCCGATCAAGCGCGGGCGGCGCAGGCGGGCGCCGAAACCGAGGTGGCACGACTGCGGCAGGAATTGACCGGCAGCGCCGCGTTGCTGGACAGCGCCCGAGCGAAGGTCGCCGATCTCGAGCAGCAAGTGGCGGCACTGACGGCCGCCTGCGATGCGTTCAAGTCTCAACTACACAGCGCGCAACGCGAGCAGGCCGAGTTGCAGCGTGCGCTGGAAGCGGCAAGAAGGGATTTTGCGGCGGAACTCGAGAAGCAACGCGCGGCCGGCGAACTGGCCGAGGAGCGACTGCGGGCCACCGAGACGCGCGCGCTGCTTGAGATCGACCGCGAACGGGTCGCGGCGAGCCGCGCTCAAAAAGCGCTCGACGACCTGGTGCGCAAGTCGGAGCAGCGCGAGGAGCGCTTTCGTAAGCAGGAAGCAGCGCTGCAGGCGCAAGTCGGTGACTTGCGTCACCAGGTCGGGGTCGTCGAAGGGAATCTCTCGGCTGGGCGGGCAGAGAATAAGGCGCTCACTGGGCAACTTGAGCGCGCACAGAGAGAACTTGCCCGCGCGAACGCGGGGCCGACCACGCGGGCGCCGGCGAAGCGCGCGCCGCGCGGGGCCGCACCGGTAACGCCTCCTCGCAAGAGGGCGGGTCGCAGCACAGGCCAAGGGTAGATCCGTAGCCGGCGTCATTCGCTGCGGCGCCCCCGGCGTGGGTCGAAGGATCTGGCGGAAATTGACGGCGGCGGAATTGACGGCGGTGGCATGTCGGAGCGCTTTGGGCGGTCTGTGCGGGAAATCGTTGCCAATCAAAGCCGCACGCATCGCGATTTCAGGCGGACATCAGCCGCGTCCCGCCTGTACCGATCCGATGAAGTGAGCTACGCTGCCGTGACTTGGTCGATCCACTTTTCGGTGTAGCCACCATGCAGCTCGATATCTTCGCTGACAGTCGCGACGTGATGGGTCGACGGCGTGGGCGGTCTCACCGACCTGGCGCGGTCTCCAGCGTGGCTGCTGATGGCCGTTACTGGGCCTCAAAGCCGACGACCCGGCGCCAATTTTCGTCGGCGCTAGCTTCGGGGCGTCCTTCTTGCTCCCACAACACGTAAGCCCGCTCGCGTAAATGCTGCTCAAGGGCTCGGTGCCAATAGTCCTCGGCGCGGCCGCTGGGGCGGCCGTCTTGGTCCCATAGACGGTAGGCAAGTTCGCGTACCGACTGTTCAAGGCCAGTCTTCGTTTCGGAATCTCCTCTATGCTCGTCTCCGTAAGGGGACATCTGGCCGCTTCGACTGACGTGCATCCGAGTTGTCAAACTCGCGAGATCACCGTCAGGAACCAACCTGCCGTGCGCCGCGGCCTCCAACGCCTTTGCTTGGTATTGAGCGTCATCCGCCGCGTCGCCCAAATCCCCGATTGTTATCGGGTAGGTATGAAGCACCGCGCCGCTGCTATCTAGTACATCAACCAATCGCTCGACCATCGCTTACCCCTGAGACCCACGCCTGCTAACGGCCGCCTTCGCTTCCAAGACCGGCGTGCCGGTGATTGCGAAGTTCTTCAGCGGTGAGACCTTCAACTCGTCAATAGAAGCATTTCACCAAAAGCCATGCGCACCACCGTTGCAAACCCGACCGGGCGCCGAGCGAGATGAGCCGAGTGATTTCACAAATGATCCTGACAAGTTGATTAAGCCACCTTTCCCATGCGGTGGCAATTAACTTCTTGTATCGAGTAACCCCCTTGAACGGCACCAGACAGGCCAACGCGGAGTACGGCAACGGCTATGACTGGCTATGCCTCATATCGTCCACGCGGGGTGCCGAAGATGGCCGTTGTGGAGCGGCCGACGCAGGCAGTGAGCGAAATCACCGTGGAATAAAAGAGCTGCGGCCGTCGTCCGCGGCACGATCGTTGCGGGCAACGTTCGCGCGCGTCGTGCGCGTCTAATTTCACCATTGAGGGAAAGCCATGCCGACGAAAACACTGAACGACCTGTTCATTCACGCCCTGTCTGATGTGTACAGCGCGGAAAAGCAGCTGACCAAGGCCCTCCCGAAACTCGCACGCGCGGCAACCAATCCCGAGTTGGCTGCCGCATTCACAACACACCTCGAGGAAACACAAGGACAGGTTGACCGAATTGACCGAGTTGTTGAAGCTTCGGATATCAAACTGAAGAGAGTGAAGTGTGTTGCTATGGAAGGACTGGTCGAAGAAGGGCAAGAGCAAATTGAAGAAATCGAAAAAGGTCCGATATTGGATGCGGCACTGATTGCCGCAGCACAAAAGGTTGAACATTACGAAATTGCCGCGTATGGGACGCTTGCTACGTTCGCGAAGAAGCTGGGCTACACGGAAGGCATGAAGTTGCTGTTGGAAACGCTGCAGGAAGAAAAGGCGACCGATGAAAAGCTCACCATGCTCGCGAAGCAAGAATTGTCGGAAGCGGAGGTTGGAAAGTAAGGGCGCATATGGCCGGCCGCTGGGACGCGGCGGCGTGGTGGCGTGAAGCACGCGACGAGCTGGCCGCGCTGCTGAGCGAGTTGAATATGACTGATCCCAAAGAGCATCTACTTGACTCAACTGCGCGGAGCCCGCGACTCGCGTTATGTGTTTGAGAGTCGCGAGATTGCGTCATATACGTTGCCAATCGCGGCGGCCGAAGCGCTTGGAACCGAGAAGGCAGCCTGCGAAACAGATTGCGACGCAGGACGTTGCGATGGCGCTGTGGCGGCTTTGTAATATTGCAGACGGGACCGACGCGAAGGATATCAACAGCGGGAACCATAACGAAGAGTGCATCTGGGGCGCTGCGGGTCTCATGCGCGTTGCCGCACGGATGCGGCATGATCATTGCGCGGTCACTGCCGGTCTCGACAAGCGAGCCGGCGTCGGCCTGTCTGTCGCAACCGCCAACGCAGATACTTGAAATTTGCGCGTCGAGGTAGGGCAGGCCGGGGCACTTGGGCAGGCTGATTGTTTTTGCTTTTGTTAATCTACGCGAGAAATCATGGCCCGCTCTTTCAAGAAACTTGCTGCATCCCCTGCTACAACCGGCGCGCTCGCCGCGGCGGCGACTGCTGCCCTAGCCACTGCGCTATGGGTTCGCCATCGTGCACGAAATGCCGAGCGCGAAAACCCGCCTATCGGCCGCTTTATCGAGGTTGACGGTGTGCGACTGCATTACCTGGAGCGAGGAGAAGGGCCTGCGGTCGTACTACTGCACGGAAATACCGTACTCTTGCAGGACTTCGTTGGCAGCGGGTTGATTGAGCGGTTGGCCGAGCGTCACCGGGTGATCGCGTTCGACCGACCAGGCTTCGGATACAGCGAGCGTCCACGGGACCGCATCTGGACCGCACAAGCTCAAGCGGCGCTGTTACAGAAGGCGCTCGCACAGATTGAGGTGGAGCAGCCGGTCGTACTCGGACACTCGTGGGGCACCTTGGTAGCACTTGGCATCGCGGTCGGTTTTCCCGCCGACGTCCGGGGCCTCGTCCTGATATCCGGCTACTATTACCCGACCGCCCGTTTGGACGTAGCAATGACCGCACCCGCGGCCCTCCCCGTGCTAGGCGACGCGATGCGTTACACCGTTTCGCCGCTGACTGGCCGCCTGTTGTTGAAACGCACGGTGAAGACGATGTTCGCGCCGGCACCTATGCCCGACAACTTCTTTGATGTCATGCCCCGTGAAATGATGCTACGCCCGATCCAAATTCGGGCCGACGCGGAGGACGCCGCGTTTATGATTCCGGCGGCGGCACAGTTTCGCGCTAACTATTCAGAGCTCGAGATGCCAGTAAGTATTTTCGCCGGCCGGGGTGACAAGATCGTTGACCCCGAGTCGCATTCGGTCCGGCTGCATCGCGAACTGCCTCGTAGCACCTTGGTCGTTGCGCCTGGAGCTGGGCATATGGTGCATTACGCGCTGGCCGATGAAATCATCGAGGCGATTGATCTCCTGACCGCCGAACGAGAGGCGAAGCCGATCGATTGCGACTTCGCCATTGGTGACGCTCCGCTGGACGCTGGTCGATCGAGTGTCGCGCCGGCGGCGGCGTAACTTGTGGCCGTCTCGCACGCTCTTGCAAGGGGCGATCGGCAAACGGCCACCGCCGATCAAGGCTCCACTTACTCGGTGGAGATTGGCGACCGGTCAAAGTTGCGGGTCGGCGTCGAATCGGATGCCCGAGCGATAGCACTGTCGTTATCCAGACGCGATGGGAAGAGTCTCTGCTTAAATCAGGATGCCGAAATGATTAAAATGTCTACTTGACGTCAGCCGAGAGTGCCGTATGATGACTTCATTGCTGCGGCGCAGCAATTCCAGATAATGGCGCGGAATGACCGAGCCACGACGGATCCTTCATAGGAGCGGTCGATGTTTCCTTATTCTCGCCAGCAGCCGTCGGCGGTTGCAACAGCCAATTTTCGGACTTTGGTGAACGTGACAAAGCGCTATGCGAGCGGTCTTCAACAACTCGCGAAAGCACGTCGATTCGGGAAGCTGGTTCGAGCGTGAAACCCGGCGAATTTCTGGGCTGGCAATCGACGCCGTTTGCAGCGATTCCAGAGAAAGCGGCAGCCTATACCCGGCATTTTGTGAAGATCGCTCGCGCAACCGAAGCCGACATCCTGAATGAAGCGCGCACGCAATTCGAGCAGTACGGCTTCGGCATGAAGGGTGGGTTCGAATCGGCGGCCCGACAAGCCCAGTCGGCAGTGCAGGGGCCTATTGCGCTTCTCTCCGATCTCAGTGCGGCATCGACTGGAGCGGCCAACGAAACGGCCAAGGTTACCCTCGACGCGAGCGGGCAAGCCGCGCAAACCTCGAACGACACAGGCGTCGAGGCTGCCAAAGCCGACTCGAATCATTGATCTGAAGGTGTTGTTAGTTGTTCACCGTTTGGTTTCGCAGCCCGCTTCTGGCGGCTCTTTTTATTGCGTTTGACACATCGGTCGAATGTTCGCTCATTTGCGCTCGACCAGCAGTCGGCCGGATGAATTCTCACGGCCGATTCGATCAACGGGGCCCGATCGCACCGCCCCCGCGTCCGGCAAGCGCCGAGTCGCCACTCGAGACCCCGCCATGAAAGACAAGATTGTGACAGCAGACGAAGCGATCGGATTGATCCGCGACGGCGATGCCGTCTGCTGCTCGGGCTTTGTCGGTATCGGTACGCCGGACGAACTCCTGATCGCGCTGGAACGACGGTTCACGAGCGCGGGCATGCCTCGCGATCTGACTTTGGTGTTCGCCGCCGCGCCGGGTGACGGCAAGGGTCAGGGACTCAACCGGATCGCGTTGCCGGGACTGGTCAAGCGGGCAATCGGCGGACATTGGTCGCTGGTCCCGAAACTCGCCCGGATGGCGACCGACGATCTGATCGAGGCGTACAACCTGCCGCTCGGCGTCATGTCGCATCTCTACCGGGACATCGCGGCTCATCGGGCCGGAACGCTGACTCAGGTCGGGATGGGCACCTTCGTCGATCCGCGCCACGGCGGCGGAAAGATCAACGCGTGCACGCTTGAAGACCTGGTCAGCACCATCGAGATCGACGGCAAGACCTGGCTCTTCTACAAAGTCTTTCCGCTCAACGTTGCGTTGATCCGCGGGACGACGGCCGACCCCGAAGGCAACATCACGATGGAACGCGAAGCGCTCGTGCTCGACGCACAGGCGGCGGCGATGGCGGCGCACAACTCGAACGGCCTCGTGATCGCCCAGGTTGAAACGATCGTTGCAAGCGGGACGCTCGATCCGCGAGCGGTCGTGGTTCCCGGCATCCTGGTCGACCGTGTCGTGCTCGCGCGTTCCGGTGCCCAGCCCCAGACCTATGGCACGGTGTACAACCCGGCGTTCTCGGCGCAGACGAAAGTCGCGGTCGGGACGATGAAAACCCCAGCCCTCGACGAGCGAAAGGTGATCGCACGCCGATGCGCATTCGAATTGCCGCTGGGCGGGGTGATCAATCTGGGCATCGGCGTTCCGGAAGTCGTTGGTGCGGTGGCGGGAGAAGAGCGCCTGCTGAGTCATCTGACCTTGACGGCGGAGCCGGGCGTGATCGGTGGCATGCCCCAGGGCGGCCTGGATTTCGGCGCGGCGATCAATGTCGATGCGCTACTGCATCAGAACCAGCAGTTCGACTTCTACGATGGGGGCGGTCTCGATCTCGCGTGCCTCGGCATGGCCGAGGTCGACCGTTGCGGCAACGTCAACGTCAGCCGCTTCGGGCCGCGACTCGCGGGCGCCGGCGGCTTCATCAACATCAGTCAGAACGCCCGTTGCGTGGTATTCGCGGGAACGTTCACGGCGGGCGGTCTCGAATTACGGGTGGAGGGCGGGCGCCTTAAGATCGTCACGGAAGGCACGAAGAAGAAATTCGTCGAATCCGTCGAGCAGATCACGTTCAATGGATCGCTCGCGGCCGAACGCGGTCAACCCGTGCTCTATGTGACCGAGCGCTGCGTATTTCGGCGCGTGCCTGAAGGGCTTGAGTTGACGGAAATCGCACCCGGCATCGATCTCGAGCGCGACGTCCTCGCGCATATGGACTTCGCGCCCATCGTGCGCAACGTCCGATCAATGGACCCGCGAATTTTCCTGCCGCAGATCCTCAACCTGTCGACGATCCTGTTCGAACGCCAGTTGCGCAGCCGCCTCAGCTACGACGCCGAAAGAAATACCCTGTTCGTGAACTTTGAAGGCATTGGGATTCGCTCGACGGACGACGTCGAGAGCGTGCGCCGCGTGATGGAGGCACTCTGTGAGAGCATCGGCCATCAGGTCTCGCTGATCGTCAACTATGACGGATGCAGGCTCGACGATTCGATAGCGGACGCGTACTTCGCGATGGCAAGGCAGTTGCAATCCCGGCACTACAGCTCGGCCACGCGCTTCACCACGAGCGCGTTCATGCGCATGAAGCTGAGCGCGGCGTTGAGCGATCGAGGCTCTGAATCGCAGATCTTCAAAACACATACGGAAGCAACCGCGTTTGTCGCAAGCCGGCGCGAGGCCGCTGTGCGCCAGTCGATCGCCGACAACGCCGGCATCGGCGGCAGCCGTTCACGAACCACGCATGAATGAGACCGCTGCCTGCCGCCGTTCCCATCCCTATCAACTGGTGTTTCAAGGTACAAGGAGATTGCCGATGAAGGCTTCCGATCTATTCGTGAAGGCGCTGGAGAACGAAGGTGTCGATCGTATCTTCGCTGTGCCGGGCGAGGAAAACCTCGACGTCGTCGAATCGCTGCGACGCTCAAGCATTCAACTCATCGTGACGCGGCATGAACAGTCCGCAGCCTTCATGGCGGCGACTCATGGACGCTTGACCGGAACGCCGGGCGTCTGCATGGCGACACTCGGTCCCGGCGCGCTGAATCTCGTCACTGGGGCGGCCTATGCGCAGCTTGGCGCGATGCCGATGGTGCTCATTACCGGCCAGAAGGCCATCATGACGTCGCGCCAGGCGCGCTTTCAGATCGTCGACATCGTCGCGACGATGAAGCCGCTCACCAAGGCGTCGCGACAGATCGTGAGCGGGGCCAGCATCCCGACTGTCGTGCGCGATGCGTTCCGGCTGGCCGCCGAGGAGCGTCCGGGGCCGGTCCATCTCGAACTGCCGGAGGACGTGGCCGCCGTCGAGGTCAGCGACGACGTCAGCATCGTTCCCGTGCACCCAGTCGAGCTACCGGTGGCGCACGACGACGCCATCGAACGAGCCGCCGCGCTGCTGATCCGAGCCGAACACCCGCTTGTCATGTTTGGCGCGGCCAGCAACCGGCCGCGGCTCGCGGGGCAGCTGACCGACTTCATTCGACGCACCGGCATTCCGTACTTCAACACGCAGATGGGCAAGGGTACAGTGGCTGCGATCGGCAGCAACGAAGCCACCGAACTATGGATGGGCACGGCCGCGCTCAGTGAACGCGACTACCTGCACGAAGCGATCGACTGCGCCGACCTGATCCTCGCGATCGGGCATGACACGGTAGAAAAGCCGCCGTTCATCATGGGGCCGAAGGGGCCGAAGGTCATTCATGTCGGCTATACCCCGGCCAACGTCGAGCAGGTATTCTTCCCGCGTGCGGAAGTCGTGGGCGACCTGGGCTTAAGCCTCGCACGGCTTGCCGATAGGGTTCAGGGCAAGCTGCCGTGTGCGTCCGCCTTGGCTCCGCTGCGCGAGGGTATCCTGAGGCGCACGCTGGATCGTGCGGACGAATCGCGCTTTCCGCTCACGCCGCAACGTATCGTCCACGACGTGCGCGACGTGATGCCCGCCGACGGCATCGTTGCACTTGACAACGGCATGTACAAGATCTGGTTCGCGCGCTGCTATCGAACGCGTAGCGCCAACACACTGCTGCTGGACAACGCGCTGGCGACGATGGGCGCGGGGCTGCCGTCGGCGATGATGGCGGCGCTGCTGTATCCCGGCCGACGCGTGATGGCAGTGTGCGGCGACGGCGGCTTCATGATGAACTCGCAGGAACTCGAGACCGCCGTGCGGCTGAAGCTGAACCTCGTCGTGTTGATCATTCAGGACGACGCTTATGGAATGATCCGCTGGAAGCAGGCCGTCGACAGCCTCACCGACTGGGGCCTCACATTCGGCAATCCCGACTTCGTCAAGTATGCCGAAGCCTACGGCGCGAAAGGACGACGCGTCGAGTCGGCCGAAGGGCTGGCACCGTCGCTGGAGGCGGCATTCCGCGAGGGCGGGGTGCAACTCGTCATCGTTCCCGTCGACTACTCGGAGAACAGCCGAGTGCTCGTCGACGAACTCAGAAACCGCATGAGCGAGGTCGCACAATGAAAATCAAGGCAGCTGTTTTGCAGGCAATGGGTGCGGCGCTGCCGTACGCCGAATCGCGTCCCCTGCACATCGAAGAGATCGATCTTGCACCGCCCGGACCCGATGAGGTGCTGATCAAGATCGCGGCGGCGGGTCTTTGCCACTCTGATCTCTCCGTCATCAACGGCGACCGGCCCCGTCCGATGCCGATGGCGCTCGGACATGAGGCCTCCGGCGTCGTCGAGGAACTGGGGGC
>NZ_FCON02000194.1 GCF_001544535.1 Caballeronia choica
TTGATTTCATTGCTGTATCTGATGGGGCTGCGAATTTCCGAAGTCGTGAGCAACCCAATGGGCGGGTTCTTCAAGCGACGCGATCGCGACGGCCGGGAGCGCTGGTGGCTCGCGATCACCGGCAAGGGCAACAAGGAGCGCGTGCTGCCGGCGACTGCGGAGTTGATGGTGGAGCTGGCTCGATACCGGCAACACTACGATCTGCCGGCGCTGCCCTACCTGCACGAGCCGACGCCGCTGCTGTTGCCGATCGGTGGCCTGCATCGGCCGATGACGCGCGGTGGCGTGCACCTGATCGTGAAGCAGGTCTTTGAGAATGCGATTGACCATCTCACGTCGACCGGCGAACCTCGCGAGCGAGCCGCAGAGCGGCTCAGGCAAGCATCGGCCCACTGGCTGCGCCATACCGCCGGTTCACACATGATGGACGGCCAGGTTGACCTGCGTTATGTGCGCGACAACCTCGGTCACGCATCGATCTCGACCACCAGTCAATACCTGCACGCGGACGACGACGATCGCCATCGCGCAACCGAGTCCGGACTCAAATTGAATTGGTAAAGGCCGCAACCAATGCAGTGCTACGGCCCTTCATCGTGGCAACTCGGTCGGCACTTTTCGGCCAATGAAGCGGTCACTCGACGATGCACAGACAAAAAAGCCTAATGGCATATCGGCTGGCGTCGCGACGACTTGAGCGGCAAGGGTGCACATCCTCGAGAGACATCCAAAGTTATCACCACCGCATTGCGACTGTATGTGACCTATACGCGAAGGCTTCATCTCGTTGGGCGAGGCGCGAAAGAACGCGCACCCTTCAACGCAGTCAACGTTCACCGCTCGTCGTACCGCGCTCGAACGCTTTCACATTGATCGGTTCGTGCCGACTGGAGCGACGCGCTTCGTCACGTGAGCGATTGAACACAAAGGGAAATACCGGTATTGAACCCATGAACCAAACGCGCGGCGCGACGGGCCACTAAAATAAGGATATTGAGTCGCGTGCGCTGCACAGCCTGGAATCGCGAATCCAGCATGTGCTCAGGAAGAGCCGGGCGATCCGGGTTGGAATTGTGTCACAGCGCGAAGATTGAACCGGCGGCAGGAGAAAAGACATGGGCATTCTCAGCTGGTTCGCGCGCGGCAAGCGCGACCGAGAAAGCGAGGCGCGTGTTGACGCGCGCGTGACGGACGCACTCGCGCGCATCATACGGCTCGATCCGCAGCTTCGGCTCGTCGAGAAGTACGAGGCTCGCATGGGGGTGGTGCTTGCCACCTGCATCGGCTATGTCGAGAGCCTCGTTATGGCGCTGCCCGAGCCGCGGGGGGCGAGTGCACAGGCGTGGTCATCCGATCCGTTCATACACGCCTTCTTCGCGACTCCAGGCGATGTCGCGTCTGTGCTGAGCCGCTCGGCCGAGTTGCGGGCCTGTTTCGAGCAGAACCCGGACCTCGCGCACGTCCATGCGGTGCTCAGCATGGCAATGTACGAACGCCGTGTGCTGGGCGTCGCGTGGGTGGGCGAGCACGCGCGTCCCGACGTAGCGCAGACGACGGTCAGCTTCAACGATCACAGAATCAGGATTTGCGCCCGTACGGACGGCGAACTGCGGGAGGAGATCGTACTTCGCGCCGTCGATCAACTGGTGCTCAACGGGATGCAAGGGGTTGCCAACGACGCATCGAAGAGGGAAGTGCTCGAAGAAGAGCGCGCGCTGCTCAAGGCGCGATTGCAATTGCTGGAGCGGCAGGGCGCCGGAATGCGCGCGATGATTGGCAGCGACGAGGCGCCCGATGTGGGCGAGGTCGCGCGATTGCAGGCGCGCATCGAGGAGAATAGCCAGAACCTCGCGAGTCTCGGGCTGCCGATGGATTTGCTCGATCGAAAGTTCGAGCACGTGCGTGTCGTGCTGGCCGCCCCTGAAGCGCATTTGCATGTCGAAGTGAAGCGGCTGCGGCTCGACCGGATGAACGTCGTGATGGAGCCCACGAGTACGCAACCGGGCGACGAGATCGAGTTCCGGTTGGCTCGCATTCCCGGCAGTTCGCCTGAGACACGGACGTTTTCCCTCGTGCGCGTCGCGCGGACCGATCTGCTGCCCGAGCGGACCATGCTTCATCAGGCGGCACGGCTGATTTAGAGCTACGCCATTGCTGTGCTTCAGGTAATGCGGCTCGATCACCGCAGGCAAATCTGCCTACCGCACGACCGCCTTCATCGCGTCGAGAAACTCTTCGCGGCCGGCGTGCTTATTGTTTCTTCCCGGAACGGTGGCGGTGACAAGTCCCGGCCCCGGGGCAGGCAGCGAATTCACGCTTCGACTGCCTATCGTCATCGATCGGCAGGTCGTATTCGGCTACGTATGACGGCATGACAGACAGTGCGCCGAAGCGCACAAGCAGCCGAAGCATTCATTCGACTGGAGCGTGACGCTTCTCAAACTGTCACGCGGTAGTGCTTCATCGGAAACGATCGAATCACTGTCCCCACGCCGTGCCCCCCGCGCGGGGCTGCGTCATCCCTCCTTCGACGCAGCCGCAAGAGCGAGACGAGTCAGCGCCGGCAACGACCTGGTACCGGTCTTTTTCAACCGGTCATCCAGGCCGGCTTCCCGAGGGCGGCGGTTCGGCGATTGCTGACATTGGTTCAACGACATGCCAGCGGCTGGTGAGGACCCCATTGCCGTCATTCAGTGGCATAGCGCTTCTCTTGCCGGCACTGGGAGTTGCTCTTCTGGTTTGCAGCTCGGCAGTCGACCTTTTGCCCGCGCGCGCTTCCTTTTTGGCAGCCTGGTTTGCGTTCCTGCCTTCCGGGCGCTGTTGTGACTGGTTGGTGGCCAAGGCAGCGCCCGATAGCGCGAAGAGCTCGGCTGCGGCCAGCATTGCGCCCATCCAAAGTCCGTTTCTTGAATCGAACATTTTCTCGCTCCTTAGTGCTTATATTGAAACGGCGGTCGGCTGTCGGCGGTCGTGGTCGCTGAGCGACCCCATGTTGAGCGCCAACGCCTGGGCTAAAGAGGGTGCGTAGGCGAGAGCAATCAGTGCGGCAGCAATGCTGACAATCGATGTCACGCTTTCGACCTTGTTCTTCGATTGGCCGAGAGTATTATTAATTCACGACTAGTCATACGCCCGGAACGGCGGGACACAAAGTACAAATCTTGGCCAGCTCGCGATCTCGAGATTCGATTGATTGCGCGTGACTTTATATAGGCGCGCTGACCGACAGTTGATCAAAGTGAAACGATTCGAAGGGGATGGCGGGATCGTCCCGCCAATGGCAGAACTCGCTGGGAATCCCTTTTGGTATTGGAAGGAGCACGACATGGAAATGGGCATGCAGATGACCTGCATCGGCTTCCCAAAAGCGACATCCCTGGAACGCGAGGCTGCATTGCAGTTGCTGCGCTTGCAAACACTTGGCGCACTCATTTCCAAGTGTCGGCTGGCGATTGAGGATTTCGCCGGGTGCCCCGAAAACGGGCGGTACCGGGCTCGCCTTGAAATCGGATCAACCGAAGACAAATGCAGACGCGTGGGACGATGCATCCGCGATAGCGCGGATGCAGCCGTTCAACGGGCGTTTAATATCGCCGTTCGTTGCCTCGAACTGATTTCCCTCCGCTTCAGACCATAGACCCTGCCACGCACGCATTGGCGAGCGACGGTTCTGCCGCGGCGTCAATCGTTCGATGGAAACGAAGCGAGGGACTTGAATTGTTCCTGCGCTGAACCGTCACATAACCTCAGTAACGGCATAACTGCTGGATTTTCTCGCGCCGTTACGGGTAACAGGCAGCGACCGTTCTTACGGTCGCTTCTTCAATGTTTGCTAAGGAGCATTAATGATGGAAAAAATAACCAAACTCACGTCGCGAACAGGCAGCATTACTCCGCTGGCCATGGCGCTGGCAGTATGCACAGCACTGGCTGGCTGCGCTTCGTCGCCGCCTGCCCCGCCGCCAGTCTCTCAAACTCCTGCTCCTGCTCCTGCGCCCGCCCCCGCCCCGCCGCCAGTCTCTCAACCTGCCGCGCCTGCGCCTGCGACCGAACACTACACGCTTTCGGGCGCCGCGACCTTCAACTCGGGCCAGGCGAAACTGCGCCCCTCGGCCGATGTGCAACTGGACAAGATCATTGCTCACGTGCGCCACGAGAACGTGGAAACGGTGATTTTGACTGGCTACACCGACTCAGTTGGTTCGTCGGAGTCCAACCATGAACTCTCGTTGCGCCGTGCGCAGGCAGTAGCGCATTACCTGCAGGAGCACGGGCTGAAGGCGCACGAGTACATCGTGCATGGAGAGGGAGAGTCCAATCCGGTAGATACGAACGATACAGAGCAGGGTCGCGCTCAGAATCGTCGCGTAGAGATCGGTATTACCGGAGGCTAGTGTTCAGTCCCAGAAGAAACGATATGAAACGGATAATTTCCTGCGTTCGAGCCTGTTCGAGGCGCGAGCGCGGGACGATCCGGCATTGCTGTGGAAGTATCAGCCGGCGAACGAGAGCAACTTGTAGCGATGAGCCGCTCTCGAGTCTGGCACCGGAGGGTAGCGATGACGGCTTTGTTCAAGTCCGCCCGAAAGTTGACGTGCGCCGGATATCCGCTGGTTCGCACAAAAGGGCCGGCTCAGATGAACCCTGCGTCCGACTGCAAATCTGTCGTGTCCAGATCGCTGGCGATAATCGCGCTGTTCGCGACATCTACGGTCTCCACATACGCCCAGACCAACTGGACCGGACAATTTTCCCCTAATTGGTTCCTAAGTGGCAACTGGGATGCCAGTTTTCCCCGGCAGACGACCGACGGGAACATTAACACTGTGACGCCGAATGCGACGATGATTGCAGACCCGGGCGCGGCAGCCCGGAACCTGTCCGTCGGTCAAAACGGGACAGGGACGCTTACGATCCAGAACGGCGGAACGTTAGCTGACTCGTTCGGAACAGTCGGCGATCTACCGGGCGGGGTGGGCTCGGTGACGGTGACCGGCGCGGGCGCCAACTGGTCGAATGCCGGAGGCATAGTGGTCGGCGGGTTGGGCACCGGCACGCTTACCGTCCAAGATGGTGCCCTATTGAATGGCGGTGGGGGTTCCATCGGATTGTCCCCCGGCTCGATGGGTACGGTGACGGTGACCGGCCCCGGCTCCCGTTGGATCAACGGATTCAGCGGTGGGCTCAACATCGGCAGTTTTGGCACGGGCACGCTCACGATCGCGAACGGTGGGGTGGTCGTCAATAGCACCAATTTCACCGCCAACATCGGCAACGGTCCTAACGGGCAGGGCTCAGTGACGGTAACCGGCGCGGGCTCCACGTGGAGCAACAGTTCGGGGGTGAACATTGGCAACCTGGGCACGGGCACGCTCACGATTGCGGATGGCGGCATCGTCACGGGGCCTATTGTGATCGCGACGAGAGCCAGTTCGACTGGAACACTGAACATCGGCGCGGCCGCGGGCAATCCTGCGACTGCGCCCGGCACGCTCACTACGTTGAGCCTCGCATTTGGCGCCGGTAGCGGTACGCTCAACTTCAATCACACGTCCGCCAACTACGTGTTCGAGCCCGCAATCAGCGGCAACGGTACGGTCAATGTGCTCGCCGGCAGCACCACGCTCACAGGCGCCAACAGCTACAGCGGCGCGACGAATGTCAATGCGGGCAGTCTGGGAGCCGGTGCACCGGGCACGTTCAGCCCGAATTCGGCGGTGATGGTCGCAAGTGGCGGAACGCTCGATCTTAAGGGCTTCAGTCAGACGCTATCCAGCGTCGCCAACGCCGGCTTGGTGAACCTGGGCACGGGCACTGCGCCGGGCACGGTCTTGACGACGACCCACTACACGGGCACCGGCGGAACGATCGCGATGAACATCCATCTGGGGGCCGACGGTTCGCCGTCCGACAGGCTCGTCATCAACGGCGGCAGCGCGACCGGCAATTCGGTGCTGCGCATCACCAATGCGGGCGGCCCCGGCGCCGAGACGGTAGCCGATGGCATCGCGGTGGTGCAGGCGATCAACGGCGGCACGACGGCGCCCGGCGCCTTTGCGCTCGCGGGCGAAGTGCGCGCCGGGGCCTTCGACTATCACTTGTTTCGCGGTGGTGCCTCCGGCGCTCCCAACGACTGGTTCCTGCGCTCGGCCTTCGTCGTCCCGCCGGAACCGCCGATCATTCCGCCGGTAATCCCCCCAGTCATCCCACCGGTCATTCCTCCGGTTATCCCGCCAGTCATCCCACCGGTCATTCCTCCAGTCACTCCACCGGTCGTGCCCCCAGTCGTAACGCCTGTGCCGCCGGTCACCCCACCGGTCATGCCCCCGGTCGTAACGCCTGTGCCGCCGATTCCGCCAGTACAACCCCCTATCCCTCCATTCCCGACCGACCCGCCCACGGCGACGTTACCGCCCGGCATTTATCCCATCATAGGTCCGGAGCTTGCCACGGACGCCGTGGTAGTGCCGCTCGCGCGGGAGTTAGGCACCGCCATGCTCGGCACGTTGCACCAACGCATTGGCGACACACTCACCCCGGTCGACGCCGATGGTGCGGGGATAGGGGCGGCTCGTTCCTCTTGGGGGCGTGTCTTCGGTCAGCAGATCAACAACAGCTACCAGTCTTTTTCGAATCCCAGCGTCACGGGGCAGCTGATCGGGCTCCAGACCGGGCTGGATCTCTGGCACGGCAGCCTGATCCCGGGCCATCGAGACGTCGCGGGAGCTTATTTTGCCTACAGCAATGCCGCGACGGACGTGGACGGTCTGGTCACCAATGCGGCGGCAACCGGCTATGTGTCGACCCGCACCGGCACGGTGGACCAGCAGGCTTATTCCGGCGGGGGATACTGGACGCACTACGGCCCGACGGACTGGTATATCGACGCGGTTTTGCAAGGCACGCATTACATCGGCACCGCGAAGACGGAATTTGCCAGCCTGCCGATCAGCGGCAATGGCTTCATCGCCTCACTGGAGGGCGGCTATCCCATTGCGCTGGCGTTCGGGCCGCAGTTTGTGCTGGAACCGCAGGCCCAAATTCTTTGGCAGAAGGTCAGCTTCAGTAATGCTCTTGACGGACTGGGGCCCGTCGCGCTGGGCTCGAGCACCGGCACCACCGGGCGGCTTGGGGTGCGCGCGAAGTGGACAATTCTCACCGCGGACGGGCAAGTGTGGCAGCCTTATGGCCGGTTGAACCTTTGGCATGACTGGAACGGCCGCGCTGCGACGACGTTTGCGACGACGCCGGTCCCGCTGGACGCGGCGGCGACGCAGTTGGAACTGGCCGTCGGCTTCACCGGCAAGCTCAAGAACCGTCTCAGCGTCTACGGTCAGTTCGGATATCAATTCGACATCGCCCACAGCCACGGCAGCCATCGGGGCGTACTTGGCGATGCCGGGGTGCGCTATACGTGGTGAGCGCAGCAAGGTAATTAGCAAACTGCCTGCGTTCATCCACACAGCGCTTCGAAATGACGCTGGTTTGCTCGACGAATCGTTGGTCGCCGTCGCTTCGTCAGCTGCCGACTCGTCGTTCATCAGCAGACGTTCGTCAAACCGACCGTAAAAAACCACAGGACCGCAGGTTGCCGAATCTTGCCGATCGTCGTGCGATCGGCACGAGCCTTGGTACGAGCGGCAGCATGCGACCCTCTCCGGACCTTGACCCCGGCCTCAATTCTACGGCCGCTTTGAGATGTTTAACGACCGTCCACACATCCGAGTCGGCTGGCGACCGAGGCCTTGCGCGGCACTGCGATCAGCGCGGCTTCCCTGCTCGCGTCTGGACGCCATCAGCCTTCGACATTCCTGACCTGTTGGACCAAGGTCTCATTGACCGGCCGGAAGTTCAGGTGTCGTATTGCATCGGCACGGCTCATGCACGTCCGTATCGTAAGAGAAAGTTTCAATACGTTGATCAGTTCTCGCAGAGTCGCTTGCTGTTTCGGAGCATCCGATGAGCATCAACGAGCCCCATTCACTGCCTTCAGCGATTGAAGCGCGGTGACGGATCCGTTCAGCCTGTTCCTGATTTCCGCTTCTATTTTGAAAGTCGATTCCTCACCTACATACTGCAGGTTCTCTTGATTTCCTCCACAAGAGGCAAGCCGTTCCACCTGTTGTCTGCGGTCGAGCTATTCGATCCGGCCACGGGTACCTGGTCGCGAATGGGCAGCCTGCCGCAGGCGAGGCAATTGCGGGACAAACATCGGTCGTTTGTTGCACAGTGTGCGGATAGCGGAAAATGGGGAATCGTCATCATCCCAAGTGCGTCGGCTTACCTGAAGGTTAGTTGCCCTTTTTCATGGCGGCGACCAAGTCCTTTGCCCCCGAGCCCCAGCGTGAAACGACTTTGATGGCGTCCGTGAATGGCACGTCCAGCGGGTGTACGCGCTGACGGTCGAGAACTAAGACGGCCCCCGCAAACGGTGTTGGGATGGACGGGACAAAAACCGTGTAGCGTCCATCCTCAAGCTCCTCGATGATGAAGGCAGGAATAAGGCCTTCGTCACTCTGGAACAGCGCCGGCTTCCAAGTGCTCTCACGGCTCTCCCCCGCTACCTGATGTGTGAGACTGCGGATGAGCGCATAGCCGGGGATCCTCTCAAAGACCGTTGCTTCGAGCTTGTTCCGGACTCGCTGCCCCAAGCGGGTGCCGATTGAGGCACCGACGGCGATGCAAATCGCGAGACATAGCAAAAGCGACAGGAGCCCCTCGGCTGGAAGCCACTCGGGAAGGAGCCGGGCGAACGGACTGACGAGGGTCCCGACTGATTTCATTCCCTTGAGCAGCAGCAGAATGGCAAGATAGATGGGAATGATAATGAGCAGACCCCGGACCAGGGCCTTTAACGCGGACGCCATTATCTGTTTCACGGGTTGCCTCTCGTAGGCCTGGAAATCACCATGTGCGCTTGCGGGAGCAGGCCTCCTCTGCCGCGCCAGGGGAGCCGGGCAGCCGGTCGCCGGGACCGACGCGACACCGATTCGGGACGAAGGGGGCACGGGTTTCGCGGCCCTACGGTCCGACATCAATACGGCGGATTGACGACAACGACCTGCGCGGGCGAGTCAGGTTGCGAGCCCCATTCGCATCGTCTAGTCTGGGATACGACGTCACCTTTTGCAAGGAACGAATAATGCAGGCAGCGTGGTCTCCGAAAATCGGAGCGGCGAATGCTTGGGCTATGAGCTGCGATAGCAAAGGGGCTTCGCGCCCGAAAGAGAAGGGGGAAACAACGAATCGCCGGATAGCCATCTTGGCGCTTACCAATTTGATAGCTGCTCCATGCATTGCGTGGGGCGAAAGCAAGAGCGAAAAGCAGGGTGAGGTGCGGCCGGCATCGGAATTGGGGACAAGAAATTTCAACTGGTCTGGGTGTTCGAAGACGAGACAGTCCAGGCTAATGCAGTGGCCTTGAGCAAGGTCGGTACATGCGCCCTGCCGTGACTTGCTGCGCACATCGCCTGCGCTGCCTGCCATCACCCGGATCTCGCCGCTGCGAGTGACCCGGGCGCCGCGCAGCTGGAACCTAATAGACTGGAGCCGGACATCGGACGACAGTGAACCGCAACGCCGATGTCAAGATTGGTCTATAACGAAAAAGCGGCGGCTCTCCCTCGATCAGCCAAAGCGATATTAAGCCGACGGTGATTCGTCCGTATAGCTCTAACGGTGCTTGACATCAGGAGACAGCCATGCAACGGAAGATTTTTGTCCTCGGCCTGCTAGCTATTATGTCAGTCGCCGGACCGTCCAGTTACGCGCAGACCCAGCCGGCGAGCGAGGCGCAGCCTGCGGCGAGCGCTGTCAATCAGGGATCGATTCAGGCACTCAAGGCTATGGGCGCATATTTGCAAACATTGAAGCGCTTTCGGGTTTCAAACGAACTGAGCGCCGAGCGAGTTCTGCAGGACGGTCAAAAGCTGCAGCACACGGCGACGGCAGATCTGGATGTCGTTCGTCCACACAGGCTGCACGTGGTGATGTATAGCCCGCGCTCCACGCGCGAACTCTTCTACGACGGAAAGACCGTCACCCTCTATACACCATTACAAAAGTATTACTCATCGGTCGAATTTGCCGGCACGAACGGTGAGCTGATCGACAGACTGCGAGTGAAGTACGGCATGGAAGTGCCATTGGCGGATCTCTTTGTCTGGGGTACCGATGCTGCGCCCCTCGACAAGATTGAATCTGCGATGAATGCCGGCCAGGACTTTATCGGAAACGATCTTTGTGACCATTACGCGTTCCGTCAGGGCGATATCGACTGGCAGATCTGGATATCCGCTGGAGGAAAGCCCCTGCCGCGCAAGATCGTCATAACCAATCGAGTCGACGATGCCCGCCCACAATCGGTCTCCCTGTTGCAATGGGATTTGAAGCCGGAATTCACAGACTCGGTTTTCACGTTCGTGCCGCCCAAAGGTTCCACGAAGATAGAGATCGTGCCGGTGAAGGCAAAGTAAAGGAGATCCAACATGAAGAAATCACTCAGCCAGTTGCAATGGGTGCCACTGGCCACGCTCGTCTTCGCCAACTTCGCTTTAGCACCCATCGCAGAGGCGCAAGGTCGTGGAGGCGGCGGTGGCGCGCGCGCCCAATCGGCTGGTGGTGGCGCACGGGCGCAAGCGGCTGGTGCTAACAACAGACAGAATGTTCAGGTTAACAACAGCAGGGCCGACGCGCGCACGAACAATGTCCGAAGCACCAGTGTCAACAACGTAAACAACAACGTAAATGTCAACAGGAATACCAATGTGAATGTTCAAGCAAATGGAAATGGAGGTTGGGACAACGACTACCATCCAGTCGCGACCGCGGTCGCGGTTGGCGCGACCGTTGCGGTGACTTCTGCGGTGATTGGCTCCATGACCCGAACCGTGCCGGCAAATTGTGTTCCGATCAACTATGGGGGAATGGTCTACCAGCAATGTGGCAGTACCTGGTACCAGCCCCAAGGCTCACAATACGTAGTAGTGAATCCTCCGTATTAATGCTCTTTGCCCGAGGCGCATTTATGGACGCATTGCTGCGGGCGATCTCTGTTTGTACGTATGGCAGAATTCAGCTGATCATCCACAACGGGCTACGACGCGTTCCGGTGTCGATCATTCTCGACCAACAAGCCTTGCCACGTTGTCTTCGGGCGTTCGGATTGGGGACCGTTTTCGGCCGGCTTGCGCGGCTTCGATGGGACGATCGCGCGTAACCGCAATGCTCAGGAGCGGTCGCTGCAACTGACTGAGTTCGAGAGATTGAGAGCCGCGGGTATGGCCGATCATGCGACGAGAGTGATCGGCGTGTAAACGTCGGCTGCCTGGGCGGAACGGCTGTTTGAACGTCCGCAGTCGCACGCCCGCGAATGGCAGGAGATGGCCGGTTTGAGTCGGATAATCACGTGGTCCACCAGCATGTGCGGGGAAGTGTACTGCCTACCTCCATTCGCAGAACTCCTTCGCGTACAGATCATCGCTCTGATCCAGGTCTCCGGTCGCTGCATAGACCAACGGCTGGCCATCCAGAGCAAGCACCGCTCCATCGACCAC
>NZ_FCON02000195.1 GCF_001544535.1 Caballeronia choica
CGTTGAGAAATCCGCGCCGCAATTCCTCGTTGGCGACCCTTTCCGCGATCGCTTCCAACATGAAGCTGTGCGCCGTCTTCCCGGACTCTTCCGCGAGTTTTGAGACGCGGTCGCGAAGGTCAGGCGGCAGACGAAGCGTACTGGTAGACATATCGACCTCGCAAAGTGTCACAACTGTGCTACATAATACGTGAAGCAGCCGCTTTGGCAAGTGCACGTGCTGCGCAGGGTCGTCCCAGGTGAGATCGAAAAAGAGGGACAATTTGGCTTATTTCAAAAACTTGATCACTTTATTATGTAAAACACGTATGCACCGCGTTCGGACCCCGCTGAGCGCGCGAGGTGATTGCAGTCATGCTCGACTGCGTCCTTGAGTTCCGGATGCTTCGAAACGGTACGGTATGAATTGTGCGGCGCTCGATCACACAGACTGTGGTCAAGCGAATGCTCAAATCGGGTTGACCGCCGCGCTAATCGACAAGATCAACCGCCTCGAAATGCTCAGGGACGCCCGCGAGTTGAGGCCGTTGCTTACTACGTGAAGCCATTGATACGCATTGCAAAGTATATAACCCGAGGAGACAAAATTATGTCCGCCATCGACCGGCGTCACTTTCTAAAGACCAGCGCCGCGGGTGCTTTAGCATCGGCGACCGTCAGTCCGTCCGTATTTGCGCAACCGTCCGACGCGGCGGCCTCCGCGTCTGTTCCCACGAGCGCCCTCAATGCCCGCCCACCGAAAGTCACGCGCATTCTCGCGGAGTTTATCTGCAAGACCGGTTATCAAGACTTGCCCGCGCCGGTGCGCAAAGAAGGCGTGCGGACTCTGATGAACTGGGTCGGTGTCGCGGTGGGCGGTTCGCACGATGAAACCGTCAACCGCGCCGTCGCTGCGCTCACGCCGTTCTCGGGGCCGCCACAGGCAAACCTGCTTGGTCGCGCCGAGCGCTTCGACATCGTGAACGCGGCGTTCATCAATGGCGTCAGCAGCCATATTTTCGACTACGACGATACGCACCTCAAGACGATCATTCATCCGGCGGGCCCGGTCGCATCCGCGATTCTGGCGTTCTCGCAATACCATCCACTGTCGGGCAAGGACTTTCTGAACGCGCTCGTGCTAGGCATCGAGACCGAGCTGCGCATCGGCAATGCGGTGTATCCCAATCACTACGATGTCGGCTGGCATATAACCGGTACGTGCGGCGTATTTGGCTCGGCGGCTGCGACGGGCAAACTGATGGGACTAAACGTTCAGCAAATGGTGTGGGCGCTGGGGCTTGCGGCGTCGCAGCCGGTCGGCCTGCGCGAATCGTTCGGCTCGATGAACAAGAGCTTTAATCCCGGACGTGCCGCCGCAAACGGCATCTTCGCGGCCTTGCTGGCGGCGAAGAATTACACGAGTTCAGACGGCATGATCGAAGCAAAACGAGGCTGGGCGAACACCATCAGCACGAAGCAGGACTACCGCGAGATCACCGATGGTCTCGGATCGCATTATGAATCGACCTTGAATACGTACAAGCCGTTTGCGTGTGGCATTGTCATTCATCCGGCGATCGATGCTGCGATCCAGCTTCGCAATCAAAACAAGCTGACGGCCGATCAGATAGAGCGTATCGATCTTCGCGTGCATCCTCTGGTCATCGAGTTGACCGGCAAGAAGACACCGCAGATTGGACTCGAAGGCAAGTTCAGTATCTACCACGCGGTGGCGATTGCAATCATAGACGGCGCGGCCGGCGAAACACAGTTCAGCGATGCGAAAGTGCGTGACCCGAGCACCGTCGCATTGCGCGACAAGGTCAATGCGATCATCGATCCCGCCATCAAGCCGGAGCAGGTCGATATGACGATCGTGCTGAAGAACGGCCGCAAGCTACATAAGTATATTCAGCATGCAATCGGCAGCACCGAAGTGCCGATGACCGACCAGCAGCTCGAGAAGAAATTCTCCGATCTCGCCGACGGGATCCTTTCGCCCGAGCAGGCTCGTGTGCTAATGGATAGATGTTGGCAAGTCGAACAGTTGCAAAACGCGGGCGATATCGCCTTGGCGACGCTTCCACGGTAATTCGATTAGCAATCGTTTTCTCAACCGGGCGAAACCGGCCTTAACACTTCTAGAGGTGGCGCGAAGCAGCAGCATAAGCGTTGTCCAAACTGTCCAGGTTTCTCTGGCAATTTGTTGCGCATCGCCTTTCTTCTGCGCCGGCACATTGGTCATCTTGTGGACCCTTTTTTTTGCCTTTGACCTTCCGCTCCAGCCTCGAGCGCTCCCGTGTCAAAGTGCTCGGTCTGAAAAGCGCGCAAATGGACAAGGCTCGCCTCGATGGACGCTGAAATCGGTCGCCGAGTCGCTCGCGCCGCAAGGCCTATATCGTCGCGGACCTTCTTTACATTCGAGGGAGTGTAAAGCACAAAACAGTCTTCGACGTTGGTGGGGCCCGGTGTTCAGCTTGCTCGGCGCGAAATTTCTATCAATCCTGTTTGTGTGCGAGATAGATTCACCTCTAAGGTGGATGATGGATCTATACAAACTCAATCCTCAGCGACTTCAACCAACATCCTCTGGCGCGAGTTGCTCCCACGTGCTATGCACGTGGCGCCGCAGAAACTCCCCGAGCTTCGGGCCTTCGCGCGCCGACAAAAGTCGCACGATGACCTCGTGCTCATCGATAGCGGTATGCCACGTTTCTGACGTCACGCTTCCCTGAAATCGATACCGATAAAGCTGTCGGTTCAGCCGTTCGTGCACCTGCTTGAGCGTCGCGTTCTTCGCGGCGGCGATGATACTCGTATGAATCGCCTGATTGAGCCGGAAGTAATTCATCCGGTCCCGCCGTTCATATGCGGCATGCATCTCATAATGCAGCGCGCGGATTTCGGCGATTTCGGCGTCGGTCGCCATCCGGCAAGCCGTCTCGCCTCCGAACGCCTCGATCACGCCGAGCACGTCAAGCTTCTCGGCGATCTGCGCCGCGCTCAATTCCGCCACGACCGCGCCGCGCTTGGGCAACACGACGACGAGCCCATCTCCCGCCAGTTCCTTCAGCGCTTCCCTCAACGGTGTGCGCGACACATCCAGCCGTTCGGCAAGCGTGCGCTCGCGCAGTCGCTCGCCGGGCTTCAATTCGTCGGTGGCGATCAGCGTGCGCAGGCGCTGGGCGATCTGCATCGACAGCAATTCGTCGGACGCTTCGCCGCTGTCCGGCGCTTCGGGTTCCTCTTCGAAGTCCGTCATTTTTCAATCTCGTTCATTGCCGGAACGCCATTTGCGCGTCCGGTATGCCACTTTACCAGCGCGTGAAGAAGACCGACAGGGGCTGAAGCCTTGCAGGACATGGTGTTATCCCGCACTTGACGATGTCCCGGCGTCCAACTACATTTTGGTATACCAGATTGACGTCAGCGATTGGCCGAGCTCGTGGGCCTTTGCGATCGAAACAAGAAAGAGGGCACCGAGACGCTTGTAAGAACTGGCGCCAGCGGCTCGCAGACGACTGTGTGCAAAGGATCGCGGCACATCCGCCGAGTGTCGGATTGAGAAGTGCCGATTGCCGCCGGTGCCGCTCCCAACCTCGCAATTTGGTATACCAAAACGGTGTATCCCAGAAGGCACCCACAGCTAAACGTGACGAGTTTTTCATGCAGCCATCGCTTTACCCCTTGATCGCCCCAGCGATCGCCATCGTGCTGCTAGTGCTGCTCATCACGCGGCTTAAGCTGCACCCGTTTCTTGCGCTGATCCTGACATCCGGCTTCCTCGGCAGCGCGGCTGGTCTCGCGCCGACCGCCGTCATCAAGAGCTTCGAAAAGGGCTTCGGCGGCATCCTGAGTTCGGTCGGACTTGTGGTCGGCCTGGGTACGATGCTCGGCGGCCTGCTGCTCGAATCGGGCGGAGCCGACCGCATCGCAAACACCTTCATCGGGCTCGGCTCGAAGCGCTGGATTCCTGCGGCCATTTGCGCGGCGTCGCTGCTGATTGGCCTGCCCCATCTCTTCGACGTCAGCTTCGTCATGCTCGTGCCGCTCGTCTACGCGATCGCGAATCGCACGAAAAGTCCCCTGATGGCTGTCGGTATCCCGATGGCCGCAGGGCTGTACGTATCGCACGGACTGCTGCCACCGCATCCGTCGCCGACGCTCGCACTGGCTGCGCTTCACGCCGATGCCGGCCGCACGATCTTCTACGGCCTGATCGTCGCCGTGCCGATGGCGATTCTCTCGGGTCCGATCTTCACCGCGTTCGTGATGCGTTTCCTGCCGGTTACGCCGGGGGACGCGCTGTTCGCACCGACAGCCGCGACGGAAACGAAAGAAGCGCGTCCCGTCCCGCCGCTGGCGCTGGTGCTGGTCACCGTGCTGTTGCCGCCTGTCCTCATGATGATTCGCACGTTCGGGCGCAACTACGCATCGAATGGCACGCCGGCGCGCGAGCTGCTGGAGACGGTCGGCGACCCGATCGTGTCGCTGCTGATAGCCGTGCTGTTTGCAATCTGGTCGCTGGGCTTAAAGAGCGGCCTGACCCTGCCACAGATCCAGAAACTGGTCGGCAAGAGCGTCGCGCCCGCTGCCGCAGTGATACTGATTCTCGGCGCGGGCGGCGGATTAAAGGAAATGTTGCTTGCGACGCATATCGGCGATTCGATCGCGCACTGGGCCATGCACTGGTCGATTTCGCCGCTGGTGCTCGGCTGGGCGGTTGCGGCGCTTATCCGCATCGCGATCGGCTCGGCGACGGTCGCGACGGTGACGGCGGCGGGCATCGTCGCGCCGATCGCCGCCGCGACCCCGGGCGTGAACCTCGAACTGCTCGTGCTTGCCGTGAGTTCGGGCGGCCTGATGCTCTCTCATCTGAACGATTCCGGTTTCTGGCTCTTCAAGGAATATTTCCGGCTGAGCGTCGGCGACACGCTCAAGACCTGGACGCTCCTCGTTTCCTTCCAATCGCTCGTCGCGCTGGCGGTAATCCTTCTGCTCAACGTGATCATCAGCTGAATTAGCAGTTGAACACGACCTCTCGCTCCACAAAGGACAGACACATGAACTACGAACATCTCTTCAAGACGCTCGGCAGCCGCGCGATCCGCATGGCACTCGTCGGTCCGAAAGGCGGCTTTGGCCGTTCGCTGCTCGTGCAATGCCGCGCCCTGCCGAGCCTCACTATCGCCGCGCTGTGCGATCTCGACATCGACGGCGCGCTGGCGACACTGGCTTCGCTCGGATTCGACGCCGACGCCGCGAAGGTCTGCAACAACCCCGACGACGTTAAGGCGGCACGCGCCGCGGGACGCATCGCACTGGTCGGCGATCACGCATTGCTGAACGCGGTGGAACTGGACATCGTCGTGGAGGCGACCGGGCAGCCTGAGGTGAGCGTGCAGATCGCGGAAAGTGCGCTAAAGCGCGGTGTGCACGTCGCGATGGCGACGAAGGAAACCGATTCGGTCGTGGGCCCATACCTGAACCGGCTCGCGATCGAAAACAACGTCGTTTACACGACGCCCGACGGCGATCAGCCGAGCAACCTGATCGGCCTCGTCACGTGGGCGCGTGTGCTCGGTTTCGACGTCGTGGCTGCGGGCAAATCAAGCGAATACGACTTCATCTACGACCCGGCGGCGCAGACGATCGACTATCTGGAAGAACGGCACAGCGTCTCGCTCGACGCGTGCTGGGCACTCGGCGACGACATCCCCACGACGCTCGCCGCGCGCAGTCAGGCGCTTTCGATGCTGCCGCAAAGCGCGACGCCCGATTATTGCGAACTAAACGTGGTTGCGAATTCGACCGGCCTGCTGCCCGCCGCCGATGCCCTGAACTACCCGCTCGCACGCATCGGCGAACTGGCGGACATTTTCGTGCCGAAGGAGGATGGCGGCATTCTCGAGCGTACGGGCGTGGTCGACGTGTTCAACTGCCTGCGTCGTCCGGACGACGTGAGTTTTGGCGGCGGCGTGTTCGTCGTCGTGCGCTGCAAGGACGACGAGACATGGCAATTGTTGAAGCAGAAGGGGCATGTCGTCGGCAAGAACGGTCGCTATGCATGCATCTACCTGCCCTATCACCTGATGGGACTTGAGACGCCGATGAGTCTGTTCTCCGCCGTTCTTCTCGGTCAGCCGACGGGAAGCGCAAAACAACTGCCGTACGCGCAGATGGTCGCGCGCGCGCAGCGGGATTTCAAGGCGGGCGAAACGCTTGCGATGGGCGGCCATCACCACGCGATCGACGGCGTGACTCCGCTTCTCGTCGAACGCGCGCGCGCGGTTGAGGCCGCTCCTTTCTATCTCGCCGCGAACAAGCGTCTCGTCGCCGATGTCACGAAGGGCGAGTTGGTACCGCTCACCGCACTCGATCTCGGCGGATCGGCGCTCCATGCCGCGTGGCAGCGCAATCCGTCGCACTGAGGTTGAAAAAAGCCTCGGGCGCACGGCCTGACCGCGACGCCTGAAAGCGCAACACCCATCCACGGAGGAGACATGCAAACGCATAATCCCACAGCCGACTCGCACAGTTCGTTTCGCTCGCTCGTCGCCACTACACGCTGGCGCATGGTGTTACTGCTGTTCGTGCTCTACACGATCAATTGCGTTGACCGGATGTCGCTCTCCATCGCGATGCCGACGATCGTGCGTGAGTTCCATCTGGCCGCAACGATGCAGGGGCTGATCCTTTCGGCGTTCTTCTGGACCTACAGCTCATTCCAGATTCCCGCTGGCTGGGCCGCCGACCGCTTTGGAGCACGGCGGATGATCGGCCTCTCGGCGGTGCTGTGGGGCGGCTTCCAGTGCCTCGCTGCATTCGCGGTGAATGGCGCGACCCTGCTGCTGTCGCGTGTCGGTCTCGGCGTATTCGAGGCGCCGTATATGCCAGCCGCCACGAAACTCACCGCCACGTGGCTTCCGCCCGCCGAACGCGCGCGCGGCGTGACGCTGATCGACAGCGGCGCGCCGCTCGGCTCAGCGCTCGGTGGCCTTGCGATCAGCGCACTCATCGGCTTCACCGGTTCGTGGCGCACGGCGTTCCTGATCGTCGGCGCGGTCACGATCGTGTTCGGCCTGATCGTGTACAGGCTGTTGCGCGATACGCCCGAACAGCACCCCCGGATCGACGAGGCCGAGACCAACTATATCCGTGCCAAAAAGCTCGCGGCCGGCGAAGCACCGAGCGTGAAGAAGGCGCCCCTCTCGCGGGGCACGATCGCGGCGATGGTGGTCGGACGGATCGGCTGGGCGATGGTGTTCTTCGGGCTCGTGACCTGGGGGCCGAACTATCTGTCGGTCGGGCGCGGCCTCGACATCCGCAGCATGGGCTTCGCCACCTTCCTGATTTTTCTCGCCGGCGCGATCGGCGAAGTGCTGTCGGGCGTGACCGCCGACTGGCTGCAAAAGCGCTTCTCGCGGAAGACCGCGTTCAAGATCCTGTTTGGGCTGTCGGGCGGCATGTCGCTCATCTGCCTGCTCGCTTTGCCGTTCGTGTCGGATATTCGTCTCGCTGTTGCGCTGCTCTCACTCGGCGTCTTCTTTCACCTGTGGGGCGGCCTCTACTGGCTGATTCCGGCGATGCTCGCGCCGCAAGAGCAAGTCGGCCTCGTCGGCGGCGTGATGAACTTTGCCGGCACCGGCGGCGCCATCGTCGTGCCGATCGTGGTCGGCGTGCTGGTCGACGTCACCGGCGGGTTCACGGCCGTGATCATGTTCTTCGCGGCAGCGGCGTTCGCCTATCTCGTCGGCTCGTTGCTGATCGACTTCGGGCGCAACGCAACCGGAGACCGCGCATGACGCCGCTTTACGACGGACCGGTCATCGACGCGCATCAACACTTCTGGGACCTCGAAGCGAATCACTATCCGTGGCTCGCAGGCGAAACGCTCGTCGCACATCGCTACGGCGACTATTCGCCGATCAAGCGGACCTATCTGCCAGCGGACTATCTTCGCGATGCCGCCGGTCACAACGTGGTGGCAAGCGTGTATGTCGAAGCGGAGTGGGACCCGTCCGACCCGCTCGGCGAGACACGTTACGTATCGGGACTCGCCGAGTCCAGCGGTCGCCCCAATGCCATCGTCGCGCAGGCCTGGCTGGACGATGAGAACGTCGACGAGGTTCTTGCCGCGCAGGCCCGCTTTGCCCGCGTGCGTAGCGTGCGCCACAAACCGGGCGAAGCAGACGGCGCGGGCCGCACGCTAATGTCCGACCAACGCTGGCGTCGCGGATACGCACTGCTTGGCAAGCACGGCCTACATTTCGACTTGCAGGCGCCGTGGCGGCACTTAAGCGAGGCCGCATGCCTGGCTCGCGACTTCCCGGACACGCTGCTGATCGTGAATCACGCGGGCGTGCCGGGCGACCGATCCAGCGGGACCTTGCGCGGCTGGAGCGCCGCGCTCGAAACGCTCGCCGCGCTGTCGAACGTCGTGGTCAAGGTCTCCGGCTTGTGCGAGCCATGCAAGCCGTGGAGCGTGGAAGCAAACCAGCCTGTCTTCGATACGCTGCACTCGCTTTTCGGTGCCAAACGCCTGATGTTCGGCAGCAATTTCCCCGTCGACGGCATGTTCATTTCGCTCGACGACCTGCTACGCGGGGTCAGGCAACTGGTGCGGGAATGGTCGCACCCGGAGCAGCGGGCGTTTTTCCATGACACCGCTGTGCGCGTCTATCGGCCGATCGGACTCGGTGAACGCCCGGCAGCGACACTCGGCTACCCATCAAAGCAAGGACATTCCGATGACCACCGTACCGCATAACGAGCTTGGATTTACCCTGCCGATCCTCGATGCACATCACCACTTCTGGGACCTCTCGGACGGCAGCTTCCCCTGGCTTACCGACGAATACGACGACACCTTCTTCCTCGGCGACTATCGGAAGATGTGCAACGATTTCCTCCCGGAGCAATATCGCCGGGCGACCGCCGGATTCGATGTGATCGGAACGGTGCATGTCGAGGCCGAGCGTTCCCGAAAGGAGCAGGTGCGGGAGACCGAGTGGCTCACGCAACTGAACGCGAAGACCAGCCTGCCAAGCGCGATCGTTGGACACGTGTTTTTCGTGCAACCGGACTGCGCGGCGATTCTCGCGGGCCATGCGAAGAGCCCGCTCGCGCGCGGCGTGCGGTCGAAACCCGAGATCTCGGCGGGCCCGGGTGACTCAGTGCGCGGCCAGCCCGGCACGATGCAGGACGAGGCCTGGTTGCGCGGTCTCGCCCTTCTCGACGACTACGGCTTCTCGTGGGATCTGCGCGTGCCGTACTGGCACCTGGAAGAAGCGGCTGAAGTCGCGCGCGCGTTTCCCCGCACGACCATCGTAACCAACCATCTCGGCTTGCCGCTCGATCGCACGGATGAAGGCATCGCGATCTGGCGACGCGGGATGGAAGCGCTCGCGGCGTGTCCGAACGTGTACCTGAAGGTGTCGGAGCTCGGCCTGCCCGACGGCAGGTGGGACAGCGCGAGCAACCGGCGCGTGATCCGCGAAGCCGTGGATTTGTTCGGATACGATCGCTCGATGTTCGCGAGCAACCTTCCGGTCGGCAACCTGTCAGCGAGCATGACGGAGATCGTCGCCGACGTGCTCGCCGCTCTTCCCCACGCCACCGAAACTGATCTGCGCAAGCTTTTCGCAGGTACTGCGCAGCGCTTCTACCGCATCGATTGAACTGCAGCGAACACACAAAACCATCAGGAGACAGGCATGCAGACCATCGACGAAAACTCGCTCTTCAGGAAGATATCCGTGCGCATCCTGCCGGTCCTGATGCTCGGCTTTTTCTTTTCCTACCTCAACCGCGTCAACGTCGGCTTCGCCAAGCTGCAGATGGCGAGCGACCTGCAATTCAGCGATGCCGTCTACGGTTTCGGCGCGGGGATCTTCTTTCTCGGCTATTTCCTGCTGGAAGTGCCGAGCAACGTGATCCTGCACAAGGTGGGCGCGCGCCGCTGGATTTCGCGCATCATGGTGACGTGGGGCCTGCTCTCTTGCGCGACGATCTTCATCCGCACGCCCATGCAGTTCTACGTGATGCGCTTTCTGCTCGGGCTTGCCGAAGCGGGCTTCATCCCGGGCGCCATCTACTATATGAGCCAATGGTATCCCGCCGCGCGGCGAGGCCGCGCGTGGGGCGTGTTCTATATCGCGCTCGCCTCTTCGGGCGTGATCGGCGGGCTCGTCTCCGGATCGATCTTGCGCTTCATGTCGGGGCTCGGCGGCCTGCGCGGCTGGCAATGGCTGATCCTCGTCGAAGGCATCCCCACCATGCTGCTCGGCATCTATATTTTCTTCCGCATGAGCGAGGACGTTCGCCGTGTAAAGTGGCTGTCGGAGGCCGAAAAAGAGCACCTCACGAACGTGCTCGGCGCCGAAAACCGCGACAAGCTCTCGCATGGTTTCGCCGGACTGCTGTCGAATGCGCGGATCTGGGCGCTCGTCGTCATCTATTTTGTCTACAACATGGGCCTCTACGCGATCAGTTTCTGGATGCCGACCCTCGTGCAAAAAATGGGTGTGACTGATGCCCTCACCATCGGCGTGCTGACCGCCATTCCGGGCGTGTGCGCAATCATCAGCATGCTCGCGTTCGGGTTCAGCGCCGACCGTCACAACGAACGCAAGTGGCATCTGATCGTCGCGTTCTCGATGGCGGCGATCGGCTTTGCGCTCTGCGTGCTGTGGCAGAACCAGCCGACGCTCGGGGTGATTGCGCTGTGCATCGCCAACATGGGCGTTCTGTCAATTCCCGCTCTGTTCTGGAGCCTGCCGACAGCTTTCCTCACCGGCGTGACGGCAGCCGCCGGCATCGCGATGATCAACGCGCTCGGCAACCTCGCGGGCTTCGTTTCGCCGTACATGATCGGCTACCTGAAGGACCTCACGGGCCGCACCGATACGGCGTTGTTCGTCGTGGCCGGTGGGCTGGTACTGGGTGCGGCGCTCGTCGCGGTCGTGCTGCGCGCGCGCCGTCACAGCAGCAACGCCGGTCCGCACGTTCGCGCAGACTTGCATTAGTCGCACCCTTGGTAGCGCGTGAGCGGCAGAAGCGCCTCATGGGTGCTTTTGCCGGCTCCCGACAGTGCCTTGCTCAAGCGGGATGGCTGGCTCCGACCGGCTTCCAAGCGACGCACGTTCCCGCCGCGGTGCCTCGCCCTGGCAGTCCGCAGCAACATGGCGCGCGCCTTGGAACAGTGCGAGATAGGCGTCGTCTTCTGGCAGCACGGGCAACAGATGCGCGCGCAATTCGCCTGCGTTAGTCATGGGATCTTCTAAAAGGCCAGTTCAAAAAGACCGCTCAGTTTGGCTAAGGATGTTCCAGCAGACGAGTGAGCAGGCTAGTTTGATGAACGCTTCATGAATGTCGGATCGGCGTTCGAAGCGAATACGAAGACGACGGAAACCATGGAGCCACGAGTGAGTCCGTTCGACGACCCAACGAAACTTTCCCAGGCCGCTGCCGTGTTCGGTGCGGCGCCTGGCGATGACCGGTCTGATGCCACGCTCGCGAAGTCGGCGGCGATG
>NZ_FCON02000196.1 GCF_001544535.1 Caballeronia choica
CCTTCTCGACATCGACGGTGCCGCGCGACATCACGCGGCCGATCATGCTTTTATCTGCCATTACAAAGTCTCCTCAAAGGAAACGGCGTGCGACGCGCGCGCCGCCCGCCGCCTCCATCACGCCATCAGGCGCGACCGTACAGCGTCACCACGCACGCGCCGCCCAGACCCAGGTTGTGTTGCAACGCGAGCTTCGCGCCATCCACCTGGCGGGCCTCGGCCGTGCCGCGCAACTGGTGCGTGAGCTCGTAACACTGAGCCAGTCCCGTCGCGCCGAGCGGATGACCCTTCGAGAGCAGGCCGCCCGACGGGTTGGTCACGACCTTGCCGCCATAGGTGTTGTCGCCGTCGTTGACGAACTTCTCGGCGCCGCCTTCAGGGCAAAAGCCGAGCGATTCATAGGTGATCAGTTCGTTGTGCGCGAAGCAGTCGTGCAGTTCGCAAACCTTGATGTCCGACGGGCTGACGCCAGCCTTCTCGTACACCTCGCGCGCGGCTTTCTTCGCCATGTCGAAACCGACCAGTTGGATCATCGAGCGATCGCCGAGTGTCGCCGGGCTGTCGGTCGTCATCGATTGCGCGAGGATCTGCACGTCGGTGCGGATGTTGTGCTTCTTCGCGAAGGCTTCCGAGCAGATGATCGCCGCCGCTGCGCCGCAGGTCGGCGGGCAGGCCATCAGGCGGGTCATCACACCCGGCCACACGACCGGATCGGCCATCACGTCTTCCGCGCTCACGACCTTGCGGAACATCGCGAGCGGGTTGTTGGCAGCGTGACGGCTTGCCTTCGCGCGAATCTTCGCGAAGGTTTCCATCTTCGTGCCGTACTTCTGCATGTGTTCCTTGCCCGCGCCACCGAACATCATCAGGGCGCCCGGCACCTTCGCGGCGACGGCATCGGGGTTGAGATCGGACGCCAGAGCGGCGGAGCCGCCAAGCGGGCTGGGGCGGTCGTGCCAGATCCCGCCCAATGCGCCCGGCTGCATCTGCTCGAAGCCGAGCGCGATTGCACATTCGACCGCACCGCTTTCGACTGCCTGGCGCGCCATGAACAACGCGCTCGAACCCGTTGCACAGTTATTGGTGACGTTGAGCACCGGAATTTCCGTCAGGCCGACCGAGTAAAGTGCAGCCTGCCCGCAGCAGGAGTCGCCATAGACGTAGCCGACATACGCCTGCTGCACGAGGTCATACGAAATTCCCGCATCGGCGAGCGCGGCGCGCGCGGCTTGCGAGCCCATCTCGACATACGAAGCGCTCGCACCCGGCTTCTTGAACTGGATCATGCCAACACCGGCAACTACGACCTTCTCAGACATCGTCTATCTCCTTTTCAGTTTCTTCAAACAAATGAACGCCCTGGCCATCCGCACGCTGCATCGCGTGTCGCATGGCCGTGTGGATCCACAAGCGTGGTTTAAGCGTCGCTTCAGCGGGAACCGCTGAGCCATCCTTCCAGTACGTCGTCCACGCGTTCCTCGGGACGCCCGGGCGCATGGCGCACTTCTGGCGCGGTGCGGCTGAAGCGCGGCGCGGGGGCCGGCTGCGTCACACCATCGACCTCGATGAAGGTGTTGCGCGCGATGTTGTGCGGGTGATACGGCGCCTCTTCCATGTCGAGCACGGGCGCAAAGCAGATGTCCGTTCCTTCCATCAGCTCGGTCCACTGCGCGCGCGTGCGGGTGGTGAAAAGCGCAGCGAGACGGCGCTTGAGCCGGGGCCACTGCTCCTTGTCCATCTGGCGCGAGAAGTCCGGGTCCGTCAGTTCCAGGCGTTCGAGCAACGCGGCATAGAACTGCGGCTCGATCGAGCCGATCGCGATGTATTTGCCATCGGCACATTCGTAGGTGTCGTAGAAATGCGCCGAGCCGTCGAGCAGGTTGGTGCCGCGCTGTGCGCTCCACACGCCCTGTGCCTGCATGCCGTAGAGCATGGAGCCAAGCAAGGCCGCGCCATCGGTCATGGCGGCGTCGATGACCTGTCCGGCGCCGCTGTTGCGTGCTTCGACGAGCGCACATGCCACGCCGAACGCGAGCATCATGGCGCCGCCGCCATAGTCGCCCACCAGGTTGAGCGGCGGAACGGGCGCTTCTTCGGCACGGCCCATCGCGCCGAGCATGCCGCTGATCGAGATGTAGTTGATGTCATGACCCGCCGCATGCGCGAGCGGCCCATGCTGGCCCCAGCCGGTCATGCGACCATAGACGAGCTTCGCATTGCGCCGCAGACATACTTCGGGACCGAGGCCCAGCCGCTCCATGACCCCGGGGCGGAATCCTTCGATCAATACGTCGACCTGCTCCACCAGCGCCAGCACTTGTTGCACGCCTTCCGCGGACTTGAGGTCGATTGCCACAGTGCGCTTGCCCCGTGCGGTCACGTCAAAGCGAAGCGAATCCTGTGCGCGGGGCTTGCCGTCGAGGCCGGCGCGCTTGTCCGCGGGCCGGTCCACGCGGATCACCTCGGCGCCCATGTCGGCGAGCATCATCCCGCAGAAAGGGGCCGGTCCAATGCCCACCATTTCAAGTACCCGGATGCCCTGTAGTGGTCCGCTCATGTCGATTCGTCCTGATTCTTTCAAGTGAGGTTTTGAGGTCTCGATGCAAGGCCACCGGGATCAACCCAGCTTGCGGTCGTCCAGACCGAGGCTGCGCCCGATGATCTCTTTCATGATTTCGCTGCTGCCTGCGTAGATGCGCGAAACGCGGGCATCGGTGTACATGCGGCTGATGCGGTATTCGTCCATGTAGCCCGCACCGCCATGCAGTTGCACGCCTTCATCCGTCGCGCGACCCTCCAGTTCCGAGCAGAGCAGCTTGGCCGCCGCAGCCGTTTCCGAACTCAACTTGCCCGCGTTGTGCAACAGCACGCACTGGTCCACGAAGGTCTGCAGGGAGTCGAGTTCCGCGCGCAACGCGGCAAGCTTGAAGCGCGAGTTCTGGAACGTGCCGATCGGGCGCCCGAATGCCTTGCGTTCCTTTACATAGTCGAGCGTCAGGTCGAACGCAACCTGTGCGCAGGCCAGATAACCGCACGCACCCAGCAGCCGCTCTTCCGCCAGATGACGCGTGAGATAGCGGAAGCCCTGCGTGGCATCGCCGAGCACGTTTGCCTTCGGCACCCTGACGTTGTCGAAGAAAAGCTCGGCGGTGTCCTGCGACTGCAGACCCATCTTCTTCAACCGTCGCCCACGCTCGAAGCCCGGCATGCCGCGCTCAACGATGAACAAGCCGATGGCATGCGGGTTGTCGGGCGAGGTTCGCGCGGCAACCACTACGTAGTCGGCCAGAATGCCGTTCGAAATAAAGGTCTTCGCTCCGTTGAGCAACCAGTAGTCGCTCTTTTCTTCCGCCCGGGCGCGAATGCCGGCCAGGTCCGAGCCTGTCTGCGGCTCGGTCATGGCAATGGCAAGAATCGCTTCGCCGCGCGCTGCCTTCGGCAGAATCCGCGCGCGCTGCTCGTCGTTGCCCAGCTTGCCGATATACGGTCCGACGAGGCGGGAGTGCAGCGTATGAAAGAAACCCGAATCGCCGAAGCGCGCGTTTTCCTCGATCAGGACCTGCTCGTAGCGGAAGTCCTCGACCCCTGCGCCGCCATGCGCCGGGTCTGCCCACATCAGCAGATAGCCCTGCTCGCCCGCCTTCAGAAAGACCTCGCGATCGACGCAGCCCTGTTCGCGCCATCGCTCGCCATGCGGGCTGACCTCGCGCTGAAAAAAGCGGCGAGCGGACTCGCGGAATATCTCGTGTTCCGCCTCGAAGATCAGACGTTCCATTTGTTTTGTCTCCTCAATAGGAAGCCATTCTGGCGATTCGGTCGAATGTTGTCGTCGTCCGATCTACCTATATTGCGGCCGCGCCTAGCCGATCAGTCCTTGCTCGCGCGCTCGTGCTACCGCCTCGGTGCGATTGCTCGTGCCAAGCTTGCCCGAGATATTGCGCAGATGCGCGCGTACCGTAGCCTGCGACAGGAACAAGGCCTCTGCAAGCGCGGCATTCGATTTGCCGAGTGCCAGCAACTTCAGGACATGGATCTCGCGCTGGGTCAGTGCCTCACCGCAGCCGCCCTGGTGTATCGGCGCGGGACGCGCAGCCGCTTCGACGTCATCCGCTGCGCTCGCGCAAGCGGCTTGCAGTCGCTCGAAGTAGCCCGCCATCGCGCCCACCGGCGTCTTGCCCGAGGCCAGCACGGCGCGCGCGCGTGACAAGGCCAGCGAGGCGATGATCGGCCCTTCATCGGCAAAGGGTTGCACGACGCCCTCGGTGCAGGCATAGGCCAGCGTCTGCGCCATGCGCTCGCGCGCGGCCTCCGGCCGTCCGGCGCGCTGCAACGCTTCGGCCAGCAACAGGCTCAGTCGAAGGGCCAGACGCTGCCGACGCTGCCCATGGACTCGATCGATCAACGCAGGCAACTCGGCCAGCAGGTCGTCGAAGGCGGCGCTGCCCTGCGCCTCGTCCGCCCCGTGCACGCGCAACCGCAGGCGTCCCATCTCCAGCGTTTCCGCCTCATGCAGAGGAACGGGAACCGCTCGCTCGGGACTCCACAGTTCCGGCGCTTCGGCTCGCCGCAGACACGCAGCAGCAGCCACCGCATCGCCCTGAATCAGGGCTAGTCGCGAGCGCTCCAGTTCCGCGCTGACGACAAGACGCGCGATGTTCTGACTATGACCGATGAATTCCAGCTCGCTCACCACGCCGTAGGCGCGGTCCGGCTCGCCGCGCTGCCACGCCAGCCGCGACTGCGTAATGTAGCCTCGCACCATCTGGCCGCTTCCCCCCGACTCCCGCGCGAGCCCCATGTAGATCGTCAGGACCTGCTCGGCCTGATCGAGATGACCGGCTTCGTACAAGGCTTCGGCCAACAGCATGGCCGACGGCGCGTTGCCGGTGGCACGGCCTGCGACATCGTCGGCCATGTTGTTCGTCGCCAGGCGAAAGCGTGCGATGGCGTCGTGCAGCCTGCCCTGCCGCAAGCTGATCGTGCCTTCCAGCGCTTCGGCCATCACCAGGCTGAACGTGCTGCCGATTTCGATGTGCGAGCGGCGCGCCTGGTCCAGCAGCGCGCGCGCTTCTTCATGGCGTTCGAGCGCGGCATAGAGCTTCGCCACGAGATTGGTGAGCAACCCGTATGGAAAGGCGTAGCGCGGATCGAGCCGGGCGTGATTTTCGATGCCCATCGCAAGGCCGTCGCTCTGGTCGGTCATCATCAGCAGCATCGGACGCAACGCCAACATGTGGGCCCGCAGCTCCTCATTCCAGCCGGCTTTATCCCGCTGCATGGCTTCGTCCAGGCGTCGCACCAGCGTCTGCGCCTCCGCATAGCGATGCGTCAGAATGAGCGCCCAGGCGCGGGCGACGTTCAGCTTGCAATGGGTGTCCAGCAGGACCTGCGGGAGACTGTCGAGCCAGCGGGCCAGCAACCGGAAGCGGCCCAGATCCAGCAGTCGTTGCGCGTGAATGCCAAGGAGGCGTCCGGCGCAGTCGTAGTCGTGTGCGCGCAGTGCATGCTCGATGGCAGGCACCGGCCGCCCTTCCCCCTCGTACCATTGCGAGGCCCGCCGGTGGAGCGCGGGTGCCGCCGAAGGATCGAGCTGAGTCAACTGCGCGTACAGGAATTCGCGGAACAGGCTGTGGTAGCGGTAGTGACCGGGATTGTCCAGCGTCGTCAGAAAGAGATTCGCACGTTCGAGTTCCGCGAGCAGCACGGCGCTGCCGGTACGTCCAAGCAAGGCGTCGCAGACGGGGGCACTGAGTTCCTGAAGCACGCTCGTGTGCAGCAGAAACTCGCGCTGCGCATCCGGCAATCTGACAAGAACGTCTTCGGCCAGGTACTCCGTGATCGCCGCATGGGAGCCAGAAAAAGTCGCGAGAAAGGTTCCCGCATCGTCATGTCCTTCCAGTGCCAGCGAAGCCAGCCAGACCGCGGTCGCCCAGCCGTCCGTGACCTTGTGAAGCCGGCTCAGCGCATTGCTGCCCAGCGTGAGGCCGCGTCGGCGGTGCAGATACTCAGCGGTTTCTTCCAATGAAAAGCGCAGCTGCCCCGGCCCGATTTCCAGTAGCTGACCGCGCGCGCGCAGCCGTCCCAAACCGAGGCCGGGCACGACACGCGAGCCGATCACGAACTGCCAGCCGGACGGGAGGTGATCCACGAGTTGCCGGATCAGGTCCAGCACGGCCGAACTTTCGACGACCTCGAAGTCATCCAGGAACATCGTGAATGCGGCAGGGGATGCGGCGACGCGGTCGATCAGTTCCAGCAGGCTGGGTTCGCCGGAAGCCGTATCGGCGCGTGGCGCGACGCTTTCGATCGCCGCATCGAAGTGCGCGAGGAAGCGGCCGAGATCGTTGTCGGACGCATCGAGGTTGAACCACCTGACGACGGCGCCGGCCGCTTGCCGGCGTGCCGCGTACTGCAGCATGGCCGTGGTCTTGCCAAAGCCGGCCGGCGCGCGCAGCAGGATCAGACGCACATCGCGAGCGTCGTTGATGCGCCCGCCCAATTGCGCCCGTGGCAATTGAAATGGGGGCGGACGGGGTGGCGACAGCTTGAAGGGCAAGAGATTTTGATGCATGGCGTACTGAGTTTGAAGGCCCGCTTCCGGGTGCTCGAATTCAAGAATCCGTGCGGAGAACCTACTCTTTTTGAGCACATGCCAGAACCGCAGGACCATGCCGACACGCGCGCGAACTTCGGGCAAGACCCGACCTGCTTCTTCGATGCTTCGTTTTCTCAGGCGTTTGCAGGGCAGCCCGTTTGCGGTGCTTTTGTGCCCCTGCGGCCGCGATCAAGGCGTACCCGGAAGCGCTGCCACGCGAAGCGAAGCACGCGCCGCGCCGCAAGAACCATTTGAGGGCTAGAGTTTGCGCGAGATGAGTTCGCGCATGACCTCGTTGGTCCCGCCGAATATGCGCGATACCCGCATATCGACAAACGCCCGCGCAATCGGGTACTCGAGCATGTAGCCGTATCCGCCATGCAGTTGCACCATGTCGTCGATGCATTTCCACATGGTCTCGGTGGAGTGAAGCTTGGCGATGGCCGCTTCTTCGGCCGTCAGCTTGCGCCGCATGTGTTCGCCGATGTAGTAGTCCACCATCGTGCGCAAGGCCACGGCTTGTGCCTTGATGTCGGCGAGCTTGAACCGGGTGTTCTGAAAGTCCCACACCGTCTGGCCAAAGGCCTGGCGATCCTTCACATATTCCAGGGTCTGTTCCAGCAGCCGCTCCACCTTCGCCGCGGCGTTCACCGCGATCATGAAGCGCTCCTGGGCCAGGTCCTGCATCATGTAGACGAAGCCCTTGCCTTCCTCGCCGAGGCGGTTGGCAACCGGCACCCGCACGTCGTCGAAGAACAGTTCCGCCGTGTCCTGTGCGTGCATGCCGACCTTGTCGAGCTTGCGCCCCCGGCGAAAACCCTCGCGGTTCGTCTCCACCATGATGAGGCTGACGCCCTTCGCACCGGCTGCCGGATCGGTCTTGCATACGACCAGTACCATGTCGGAGATGAAGCCGTTGCTGATGAACGTCTTGCTGCCGTTGATCACGTATTCGTCGCCGTCGCGCACGGCCGTCGTGCGCACCGACTTCAGGTCGCTGCCGCCGCCCGGTTCGGTCATGGCGATGGCGAGGATGGTTTCACCGGCGCAGACCTTCGGCAGCCAGCGCATCTTTTGCTCCTCGGTGCCGAGCCGGTTGATGTAGGGCGCGATGATGTCCGAGTGCAGGCCGATCGACAAGCCGCTCACGCCGCCGTACGCCAGTTCTTCCGCGAGGATCGCCGCGTGGCCGAAATCACCGCCGCCGCCGCCATACTCGGCGGGCAAGGTCGTGCACAGCATGCCCTCGCGCCCCGCCTTCAGCCAGGTTTCACGGTCGACCTTGCCGTCCTTGTTCCACGCCTGCTGGCGTGACAGGCACTCGCGGTCAATGAAGCGCCGCGCAGTCGAGCGGAATTGCTCATGATCCTCACGATAGACGCGGCGGATAACTTCCATCTACTACTCCTCGAAGAAAGGGAAAGGCGCGTCGCTTGCCCGTCGGCCTCACCTCCCGGCGGCACGCGAAGCAACGCATCGACGGTTTTGATCATGCATGAGGCGTTTTCGCGGGAAAGCCACCCATCTCGGGGGGGCCGCCGTTTCCTTCTGGCTGGTTGGTGCGCGTGCGCTCGGGCGCGGCAGTCCTGCGTGCGCGCCCTGCGGCGGGATGATGCCGGCTCCGGCCCTGAGGACTTTTGATGTGAAGGCTATCGACGCGCGTTCTTGCACGCCGGCGCCGGATTTCGACGCGTTATGCCGCCCGCGATCGAAACGGGTTGTCTCAGCGCGACGGGACAGGCGGTGTGCCGCCCGAGAAATCCCGCAGACGGGCTGCGGCTTCATCGCGTCCCGTCACGCCGAGTTTCATATAAATGTTCTTCAAATGCCATTTCACGGTCTCGGGCGCCACGCCGAGCACGCGTGCGATCCTTTTGTTCGGCATGGCCATCGCGAGAAGTTCGAGCACTTCCGTTTCGCGCTCACTGAGCGCCTTCATGCCATTGGCCAGATCGGCAGCAGGTGCGGCCGAAAGCCCCGCGCCAGCCGCGTCGGCACATGCCTTGAGCCGCTGAACGTAAAACTTCAGGACCGGATCGAGCGCTTCTTTCTGGAGCATCGTTTCGAGCAGTTCGGTCAGGCGCGGCGAAGCGTCGACGAGCGTTCGCTGCAATCCCAGACGATGCCCAAGATGAATCGCCTCCAGCAGATTGTCCCCGGCAAGGCGATCGGAGCCACGCGCGAGGTCCGCCGAGGCGAGTTGCACACGCAGGCTCGCCACGCGCCGCCAACGTCCGCCTGCTTCCGAGATTGCGATGAGCGGAACGAGGCGCGCTCGGGCGTCGTCGAACTCCTGCCGGTGCAAAGACATATCGATTCGCGCGCGCTGGGCGGCGATCCGGATCTCCAGCGCGGTGCCGCGCGTCGCGTCTGCGTACCGGGCGCCGAGTGCTTCGGCGCGCTTCAGCGCGGCGTCGGCCTGATCCGGCTCGCCCTGCGCGAGGCTCCAGCGCACGGCCTCGCGAAGGGCGTGAGCAAGCAGCCTGTCGAGGCGATACTTGAGCGCGTAGTCCTCCAGGCGCTCTATATACGCATAGGCCTCCAGAGGCTGTCGCGCGAGGCGTTGCGCGGCGGCCAGCGTCACGAACGCGCACAGGACGACGTCCGGAATGGCGACACGCTCCACGATCTCGATGCGTTCTTCAAGCATCGTGCGCGCGGCGTCGACATCGTTGCGTTCATACATGGCATCGCCGAGCAGGCCCGTCGCCATGCAAGCCGCGCCGAGGTACGCCGATCCGTACTTTTCCGCGTCCTTGAGCACCTCGCGGTAAATGCCTTCCGCGACGACGATCTGGCCTTCCAAGGCGTGGCTCATTCCTGCCAGACAACGTCCGATCAGGTTGACACGCGGCGCACCCTCGCGACGGGTGCCGTCTTCGAGCACTTCGCGCGCCGTCTTGTATTCGCCCCGGTACATGTGCAGCCAGGACATGATGCTGCTGCACCCACTCAGCTTGAAGTCGTCGGTATCCGCGGGCGGACGTTGCAGCTCGGGCATGATCGCCGCCAGCGCATCAGTGTCGTCGCGCTGGAGCGCGACGAGGCCGCGCAACAAGATCAGCGTAAAGCGTTGCTGGTCATCGAGGCCGCCACGCGCCGCCTCAACCTGCATCGCCTCGATCGAGCGCTCGGCAACGTCGAGATTGCGCGCCGCCAGTTGCAGATGTGCGGCGAGAAGGCGCAGATCGAATCGCGCCTCGATCACATCGTGCGGCAACTGCCGCAACAGGCCCGCGATCTGGCCAAGCTCGCCCTGCGCCACCAGCGCCTGCGCGCACGCCTGCACCATATCGGCTGCGGCTTCCGGCTCGCCGGCCAGAACCGAGTGGCGCACGGCTTCATCGACAAAACCACGCTGGTCGAACCAGCGCCAGGCCTTTGCGTGCAGCGCGCGCCGCGCCGTTTCGGAAAGCGTCGCGACGCGGGCCTGCAGCACCTCGCGCAGCAGCGGATGAAGCCGATACCACGTCTCACGGTCACCACCGATCGCCTGTTCGAGGAACAGGTTCTCGGCTTCCAGATGGACGAGCCGCGTCGACATGCGTATGAAGGCATGCGGCTGGCCCATCAGGTTCGCGCATAGCGAAGCACAAAAGCGATCGCAGATCGAGACGCACGTCAGCAGTTCAAGGTCGCCCGGGGCCAGCCGGACCAGCACCTCGCACTCGAAATAATCGGCGAAGGCCTGGGCATCGTGCACTTGAATGCAGGCATAGCGCCCGTCGCGGCGATTCTTCAGGTCTAGCGCGAACAACTGCAGGCCGGCAATCCAGCCGCCGGTCAGCTCGTAGAGCACCTGCGCATCGCGCGGGTCGATCTCGCCTAGCTGGTCGCGCAGAAACTGCTCGGACTCGGCAGACGAGAAGCGCAGATCGCGCAGGTCGAATTCGCTGCTCTGGCCCTGCGACTCGAAGCGCCACAGGGAAAGCTGCAACGCGCTTCGCGACGCGACGATCAGATGGAAATGAGCGGGTGCATAGTCGATCAGGTGTTGCAACGCGAGCGTGATCAGCGGATCGGTCAGGTGATGGGCGTCGTCCAGCATCAGCACCAGTTCACGCGAGCGGCGGGCGATGCCGCTCACGAGCATGATCACCCGGTGCTCGATCCCCGCCGCCTCCCAGTCCTCTCCCGACAGCAACGCGACTTCGCGCGCCACTGCGGGATCCACCTCCGCCAGGCTGGCGAGCAGGCAGTCGAAGAAGCGCGCGGGATCGTTGTCTTCGCTGGTCAGCGAAAGCCATGCAACGTCGAAATCGAACGAGAGCAACGCCTGCCGCCACGTCACCAACGTTGTGGTCTTGCCGCTGCCCGCAGGCCCGCGCAAAAGGACGAAGCGCTGCCGGCGCGTGGCGACCAGTCGCGCGAGCAGCGCTTCTCGCGGCAGCAAACGACGCGCAGCGCGCGGCGGAGCCAGCTTGGTGCCGGCAATGGAAGCCGCAATGCGGCTGGCGGGTCGGGACGCTCCGGTCGACGGCGTTTCGGACTGGGACATGGCGAAGAAACGTGATGCCCGGCCGGGCTGCGAGTACAGGTATACCCGAAAGGTGCCATCGATAAATGGCGAGATTTACGACGAATTATATCTCGCCGTCCCACCGATGAACCGCCGCAGCCAGAGGCCAAGCGCGCCTCCGCGCCATGGCGCAAGACCCGTCGATGCCGCGATGCGGCGCCTGCCCGCGTCATCGGCGAATCCGGGAATCGCCCGCCGGGTGGGGCTTGCGACGGGTTGAGCGCCCCCCCTTGACCTCAGGATTACCCACAATTGTAAAGGTAGTTCTATTCGTTTTGCCGGAAGAGCCGATACATCTTAGTGACTTCGTGCAGCACGAGGAAGCCTCGCCATATCACAGTTG
>NZ_FCON02000197.1 GCF_001544535.1 Caballeronia choica
CCGCCGTGCCGGTCGCGCTGATCATGCTGGGGAAGATGGTGGTGGTCGCGGTCGCGAGTTTCAGCGACGCCGCTTCCTGCGCGAACGACGGGTCGACCGGATGATCGGCGCGCACGACGAAATCGGCGGCGATCATCTGGCGGGCGTCGCGTTCGAGGCCGTGGCGCATCCGGTCGGCGAGAAAGCCGACGCTCGCGAGTGCCGCCACGGCCAGCACGAGCGCGACTAGCAGCATCGTGAGTTCGCCCGCGCGCCAGTCGCGCGCGGTCATTCTCAAGGACTGACGCGCAATTTGAGAAAAACTGGGATTACGGCTCGCGGACGTTGCGGGTGTTCCCGGTGCTTCGGACGTTGCGCTCAATCGTGCTTGCTCCGCAACCGGCCGAGCCGGTTGAACCGCTCGACGCTCGGCACCATGTGCTTCGCCATCCGGCTGACGCCGCCGTGCACGCCACGCACGAGGCGCGGCAACGCCCAGCCGGCGAAGACGAGAAACGCAATCACGAGCAGCAGGAACAGGAGCGGCACGAAGAACGCGAGCGTCAAGCCGCCGAGCACGCCGACGTCCTCGGTCGCGGAGGCCGCCCAGTTCGTCACCGGTTCCGGCGACAGGTTGATCAGCGCGCGCGTGCCTGCCTTAGCGAAATGCGATGCGCCGGCGAGCGTGCCGCCCGCGAGCGCGGCGATCGTGACGAGCGTCGGATCGGCGTGACCAAACGACGCGGCGGCCAGCACGGCACCGGCCGGAATGCGGATCAGCGTGTGGATGGCGTCCCAGAGCGAATCGAAGGAGGGAATCTTATCGGCGAAAAATTCGACGATGGACAGAAACGCCGCCACGCCGATCACCCACGGCGAGCCAAGCACGGCAAGCGCGTCCGGCAGATGCACGAGACCCATTCGCTCGAACACGCCCGCGACGAAAATCGTGAGGTACAGGCGCAGTCCACTGGCCCACGAAAGGCCCGCCGCGAGCGAAAGAGCTTCCAGCATTGCCGCCTCCTTGCATGCTGCACGCGCCAGAGCGTCGGCGCCGGTCGCTTCCGCCGGGAATTGCCGGAAGAAGCCGCCCGCATCGAAGAAGATGCCGGCATTTGATATCACGAGTGCGGCGCGGTCCAACAATTTCGAGATGACTTCAGACCATTATAGCCACGCTGCGCCGGGCCTTGCACGGGTTGCAAAAAAGCCGAGTGCTCGAAGGCGCAATAAACCAGACATCAATGACCCGACGACAGCTTCAGCCCGATGAGCCCGATCACGATCAGCGCCGCGCTCGCGATGCGCGCGGCGCTCAGTGTCTCGCCCATCACGACGATGCCGAACACGAACGCGCCGACCGCACCGATGCCGGTCCAGACGGCATAGGCCGTGCCGAGCGGCAACTGGCGCATCGCGAGCGCGAGGAGCACGAAGCTGCCGACGGCGGTGACGAGCGTGAACACGGACGGCCAGAGCCGCGTGAAGCCTTCGGAGGTTTTGAGCCCGGCGGCCCAGGCGACTTCGAGCAGGCCGGCGACAAGAAGAAGAATCCAGGACATCGAGGACACTCCACGGAAAACATGGGGCCGTCCCCGGTGAATCGGAAAGCGCGCACGGTCGTCCATGCGGCTGTAGGTGAACTGTAATTGTACCAAAACGGTGCAAAATGCTCCGCGCCCCTTCGCGGTTTATCCGGGCGATGCGTTCGTTCAACCTTCGTTTATCCGTTTCATACGCTAACTCATGCGTCGATAAAGCACGCTTCGCGTGCTGCGTTATTCGCTTTGCCAGACAAAAGCACATCGGCATGAAATGGCGAATAATCGCCGGAACGTGTATTAAGGTGAATGTCACCCGGGCGGTCGATCATTGCGGAGATCGCCGGCAATGCCCCGATGCAGCCGGGCGGAAAGCCTGACGCCCATCACGCCCATTACGCCCATTACGATTCGTCGTTCGATTCAAACTTTCGACGCGGAGTGCTCATGGAGTTCGATGCCGTCCTTCTGTCCCGCTTCCAGTTCGCGTGGGTCGTCGCTTTTCACATTCTTTTGCCGGCTTTCACGGTCGGCCTGTCGTGCTTTATTGCCACGCTCGAATTCAACTGGTGGATCACCAAGCGCGATGTCTATCGTCGACTTTCCGCGTTCTGGCTGAAGATTTTCGCGGTGTCGTTCGGAATGGGCGTCGTCTCGGGCATCGTGATGCCGTTTCAGTTCGGCACGAACTGGAGCCGATTCTCGGACGCCGCCGCCAACGTCATCGGCCCGCTGATGGGCTACGAAGTGCTGACCGCGTTCTTCCTCGAAGCCGCGTTCCTCGGCGTGCTGCTCTTCGGGCGCAAGCTCGTGCCGCAGTGGGCGCACGTGATGTCGGCGATCTTCGTCGCGAGCGGCACTGTGATTTCGTCGTTCTGGATCCTCGCGGTGAATAGCTGGATGCAGACGCCGCAGGGCCACCGCATCCTGCCGGACGGCCGCTTCGAAGTGGTCAGTTTCTTCGACGTGATCTTCACGCCGTCGTTTCCCTACCGGCTCGGCCACACGGTGAGCGCCTTTCTCGTGACGGCCGCTTTCGTGATCCTCGGCGTCGGCGCGATGTATGTGCTGCAACGGCGCGCGCTCGAAGAAAGCCGCGTGATGCTGAAGATGTCGCTGATTTTCCTCGTCATCATGGTGCCGATCCAGATGGTGATCGGCGACATGCACGGCCTGAACACGCTCAAGCATCAGCCCGTGAAGATCGCCGCGATGGAGGGCCTGTGGGAAACCGGCTCGCGGGTGCCGGCGAATCTCTTCGCGATCCCCGACCAGGAAGCCGAGACGAATCACTTCGAGATCGCGATTCCCGTGCTCGGCAGCATCTACCTGACGCACGATCCGAACGGCACGGTGCAGGGTCTCAAGGCATTCCCGCGCGAGGACCGGCCGCCCGTCGCGGTGGTGTTCTTCGCGTTCCACATCATGGTCGGGATCGCGATCCTGATGTTCCTGCTGGTGCTGTCGGGCATCGTGCTGTTCGCGCGCGGACGGCTTGAGCAAAGCCGCACGTGGCTGCGCTGCGCGACGCTCGGCATGCCGCTCGGGTTCATCGCGGTGATCGCCGGCTGGACCACCACCGAAGCCGGCCGGCAGCCGTGGACCGTCTACGGCATCCTGCGCACGCGCGATTCCGTGACGCCGTCGCTGACCGCCGCCAACGTCGGGCTGTCGTGGCTGCTTTATGTGCTCGCCTATCTCGTGATCTTCGGCGCGGGTTTCACGCTGTTGCGACGGCTGGTGCGCGTCGGACCGTCGGAGGCGTCGCAGGGACAGGACAGCGATGAGTTGCAGCCCGAGAAGCGCAGCGCGCGGCCCTTGTCGGCGTTGTCGGGGCGTGGCGCGGTGGCGGGCGGGAAGGACGTCGAACCGCCGCCTCGCCCTTGAGGCCGAGCCGCCGGAGTGTCAGGTCGTGTTCGCACCGTTTGATGTTTTTGCGCATCAAACGGTGTAACGAAACCCGCCAGGAGAACAACGATGCTCGATCTCGTACCGCTGTGGGCCGCCATCCTCGCGCTGGCGGTATTCATGTACGTGCTGCTCGACGGATTCGATCTCGGCGTCGGCATGGTGTTTCTCTTGCGCCGTGATCCCCACGACCGCGACATGATGATCAACTCCGTCGCGCCCGTCTGGGACTTCAACGAAACCTGGCTGATCCTCGGCGGCGGCGGACTGCTCGCCGTGTTCCCGCTGGCGTTCGCGATCATCGTGCCGGCCGTCTACTTCCCGATCCTCTTCATGCTGCTCGGGCTGATCTTCCGGGGCGTCGCGTTCGAGTTCCGCGAGGTCGTCGGGGCGCGCAAGTGGCTTTGGGACAGCGCGTTCGGCTATGGGTCGCTGGTTGCGACGTTTTCGCAAGGCATCGTGCTCGGCATGTTCATGCAGGGCTTCCCGATCACGGGACGCGTATTTTCGGGCACGAGCTGGGACTGGGTGGCGCCGTTTCCGCTCCTGGTCGGCGTGGGACTCGTGTTCGGCTACGCGCTGCAGGGCACGACGTGGCTCGTGCTGAAAACGGAGGGCGACCTGCAGGCATGGGGGCGTCGCATGGCGCGCGTCGCGCTCGTCGGCGTGATCGCGTTCATCCTGCTGATCAGCATCTGGACACCGCTGAAGGACGCGCGCATCGCCGCGCGCTGGTTCGATTTCCCGGCGAGCCTTGCGTTCGCGCCCGTGCCGGTGCTGACGGCACTGCTCGCGTGGACGCTCTGGTCGAGCCTCGCCAAAGGCCGCGAAGTCGTGCCGTTTCTGTGCTCGATCGGATTGTTCTTTCTCGCGTTCACCGGGCTGGTGATCAGTCTGTGGCCGTTCATCGCGCCGCCGTCGGTGACGCTGTGGGACGCGTCGGCGGCGCCGCTGTCACAGCAATTTCTGCTGATCGGGACGATGTTCCTGCTGCCGATCATCGTGCTCTATGTGATCTGGTCGTACTGGGTGTTTCGCGGGAAGGTCCGGGGGGATATGGGGTATCACGGGTGAGGACGCCACGCGCCTACAACTTCTGCTCCACCGCCCGCGACAGAATCCGCGACCACCTGCGCGCCTCGCGCTGGTCGCGCATCGGCAGGAGCCACTCGCGGCGCGCGGGGTCCTTCGCGTCCTTCACGGCGAGCGCGACCTGCCACTGCCCCGCCGCGCCGGCAGCCGGCTGCATCCGCGCGCCGAGCAGGTCCGCGAAGATATAGCCGCCACGTTGATCGCCGACGCGCAGGTCGCACAGGCGCTTGTCCGCTGCAAGCCGCACGCCGCCCCAGTCGCGCTCCAGTTCATGCGTCCAGTCGCCGCCCTGCCCGCGCGCGATGTTCGGCGCGACTTCGCGTCGACGATGCAGCCAGTACGCGATGGCCGCAATGACCAGCGCCGCCGCCAAGATCGCGACGCCGGTCGCGACGCCCACGCCGAAACGCGCCGACAGCGCATGAAACGACCACACCGAGCCGTAGATCAACCCGACGAGCGCAACGAGAGCGAGGACGATCGGCATCTTCGCGATTCAGTAGGACTTGAGCTTGAACTCGAACCTGAAGGAGATCACTGCGTCTGCGTCTTGTGCTTAGCGTTCCACTCGTGCAGCGCCTGAAGCGTGTTGGCGACGTGCTTGTCCGGCGAGAGGCTCGTGTATTCGTAGATCACCGTGCCGTCGGGCGCGATCACGTACGACACACGATTGGCCTTCGAGGACAACGGCAACGCAGCGTCGTAGGACTTGATGATCTTTGAGTCGCCGTCGGCCGCGACCGGAAACTTGCTGCGGCATTCGCTCACCGAAAAACGCTTGAGCGTGTCGATGTCGTCGTGCGAGACGCCGATCACCGTCGCGCCTTCGGCCTTGTACTGGTCGACCGCTTCGGCGAACTCGTGCGCCTCGATCGTGCAGCCCTTGGTGAACGCGGCCGGATAGAAGTACAGCACGACAGGGCCCTTCTTCAACTCGTCGGCAAGCGAGTAGTTGTAGGTGTTGCCACCGAGCGATGCCTGCGCGACGAACGCCGGCGCGTGATCGCCTGGCTTGAGCGTCGCGCACGCGACGAGCGCGTAGGCGGCGAGGCTCGCGCCGAGCGCGGCCGCGCGCATCCTGGTTGCAAAGTTGCGTTTCATGTCCGTGGCCTCCAGGTTGACGTGGCTGCCAGTGTGCCTGAAGAACGGCGCGCGCGTTTCATTCGAGCCGATGCGCGGCGAACCACGTCGCCGCTTCGACGTGAAGCCTCGCCAGCGCGGCGGGCGTGAGCCGCGCGAACGCGGCGTCGGAGATGCCCGGATCGATCACGAGCAGGTCGCCGCGATCGGCCGCCTGCGACATCCCGAGCAGCGCGCCGAGCGCGCCGCGCCCGGACCCGATCGCGGCCCGGATCTCTTCCGACAGATTCAGCTGCGCGAGTATCTCGGCGGGCGGCATGTCGACCACGACGTGCACGAGCGAAAAGATGCCGGTCATGAACGCGGCATCGGCGAAGGCTTCGTCCGATGGACGCAACACGTGCGCCGCAAGTTCCATGAAGCGCGCGCGCGTGCCGACGAGTTGCACGAGCGGGTCCGAGCGCCACGGCAGCCCGCGGCCGTCCGCGTAGAGGAGCAACTGCGTCCAGCGGGTGATCTGCCGTGTGCCGATCGCCGCGATCGCATCGCGCAGCGACGAGACGTGCCGGCTCAACCCGAACGCGCTCGAATTGGCGAGCCGCAGCAACTGCACGACGATCTCCGGATTGCGCTTCAACTCCGCTTCGAGCGTGCCCATCGCGGGTTCGTCGGCGAGTAGCGACAACAGGCGCAGCAACGCTATGCGCGATGCACTCGGGCGACGCGTCGCGAGCACTTGCGGCCGTGCGAAGAAATAGCCCTGGAAGTAGTCGAAGCCAAGGTCGCGCGCGCGCACGAAATGCTCGTGGGTCTCGATCTTCTCGGCAAGCAGCGCCTTGCCGTGCTGCTTCAGGACGCGCGCCAGTTCGGGCAGTTGCGCCTGGTCCGCGCCGAGGAAATCGACCTTCACCGTATCCACGTAAGGCAGCGTTTCGAGGATCGCATCGTCGAGGCGCACGACGTCGTCGAGAGCGAACTCGAAGCCCGCCTCGCGCAACTGCGCGCAGCGGCGGTAGAGCGCGGCATCGAAGGTGATCGTCTCCAGCAGTTCGAGCACGAAGCGCTCGGGCGGCATGATGTGGACGATGTCGTCGAAGAGCAGCGCGCGGTTCATGTTCACGTAGCCGCGATAGTCGCCGAGCACTGCCGAGAGCCCGATCTCCCCGACCGCGCGCGCCACGACATGCGCGGTCGCCTGCACATCGTCCTGCACGCGCGCATGGTTGTCCGGGCTGTCGCGAAACAGCAATTCGTAGGCGTGCAGCGCGCCGGCGCGATCGAGGATCGGCTGGCGTCCGAGGTAGACGGTCTCCGGTTCGCGCGCTTCGCCTGCTTCCGTCGTCTGCAACGAATCCGTCATGACTCGAACACGACAAAGAGAAGGTGCCCGGCCCACGTCGGCGCGCGTTTCGGGGAAGACGTGCCGGCTGGCGTTGGCCGCAATGAACTCGTATCACACATGAGAGGGCAAGTCGAGAGTGCGGTTTAAGTGTCGGTAAAAGCTGCGCGAGCGATGCATGTTCAGGCCGCATCCCGGTAGGAAATACGAGATACGCAACGCGACACTGTAACCGAAAAAGAAGCCTGCGCGTCCTCCTGGAGACCCGCGACAAAATCTCGACACGTCATCGCAGCAAGGCTTGCGCGAGCACGTCTTTCGAGGGCGCAGCTTGTTAAAGAAATGCGTGACATAGCCGATAACCTGCCTGATAGGGCGTGTCCTGTTACGCGGGAAACCGCGGGGCAAGACCCTTACGGACGTGCCGCCGCGCGTTCGCCGACAGGTCGCGCAACCCAAGGCCATCACCATAACAATGCAAGCGAACCGGACCACAGCCAACCGCCGCAGCCGCTGGCGCGCCGCACTCGACACCGCGCTCGGGCTGTTCGGCGCGTCGCGGACGCCCGCGAGCGCGCCCGCGGCGAGCCAGTTCGATGAAACCGCGGCGGTATTCATCGCGCCCGACGCAACATCGAAAGCCCCCGCCGAACTCGAAGCCACGCGCGCGCCGCACGAAGCCACGCTCGGCACCGTCGACTTCCTCGCGCAACTCGACGACACACTGCGCTTCCAGTACGTGTCGGATGCGAGCATCGGCTTCATCGGCTATCACCGCGACTACCTTGGCATGCTGACGCTGCACGACCTCGTGCCGTCGACGGAAGCCGACGAACTGAACGCGCTCGTCGCGCGGGCGCATGCGAGCGGCAAGCTCGAATCGGCGACGCTCTCGCTCGTGAAGTCGCTGACCTATCCGATCTGCGTCGAGCTGCGGATGCTGTCCACCGCCGCGCAGGGCGTGCCCGGTTTCGCGCTTGCCGCGTTCGAGGTCTCGCACTGGCGCGACAACGAAGCGAAGCTCAGGCACGCGCTGCATCACGATCCGCTGACCGGGCTCGACAATCTCACCGCCCTGATCCCGGCGCTCAACGCCGTGCAGGCGGAGGCTGAGCACACGCGCACGCAGGCGGCGCTCGTGCTGGTGGATATCGACGATTATCAGCGCATCAACCGCGCGCTTGGCTACGACGCCGGAGACGACCTGCTGCGCGAAACCGCGCGGCGCATCCAGCACGCGGCCGGGCATGGCGAAACCGTCGCGCGGATCGCGAGCGACCAGTTCGCCGTGCTGGTGCCCGCCGGCACGACGGCGGAAGCCGCCGAAAACCTCGGCCGGCGCCTGCTGACGGCGATCGCACAGCCCTACCGGCATCGCGGACAGCACACGCACTTGTCGGCGAGCGTGGGCGTCGCGCTCTATCCTGACCACGCCGGCCCGGTAACGAGCGCGCCTGGCACCGTCGATGCGCACTTGCTGCGCATGGCCGATCACGCGCTCGCCGAGGCGAAGGCGGCGGGCGGCAACACGCTCGTCTTCCACACGCTCGACGACGACCCCGCCGACGCCGAACGCCTGAAGCTCGAAGCCGACCTGTACGAAGCCGTGCGCAACGGCGAGTTCTCGCTGCATTTCCAGCCGATCACGAGCAGCCATTCGGGCGGCGTGGTGGGCGTCGAGGCGCTGATGCGCTGGCAACATCCGGTGCATGGACTTGTCCCGCCGTCGACCTTCATTCCGCTCGCCGAATCGATCGGGCTGATCAACTATCTCGGCAACTGGGTGCTGAAGGCCGCTTGCATGCAGCTCGTGCAGTGGGATGCGATCGGCATCCGGCTCGACTATGTGTCGGTGAACGTGTCGCCGCAGCAGTTCCGCGACAAGCGCTTCACGCTCGCCGTGCGCGAGGCGCTCACGCTGACCGGGCTCGACGCGGAGCGGCTCGTCTTCGAGATCACCGAAAGCATCCTGATGCACGACCCCGAAGAGGCCACGCGGCTTCTGGAAGCGCTCGCGGCGCTCGGTATCCGCTTCGCCGTCGACGACTTCGGCACCGGCTATTCGAGCCTCGCCTATTTGCAACGCTTCCCGCTTTCGAAGCTTAAAATCGATCGCAGCTTCGTCGAGAACCTGCTCACCTCGCGCAACAACCGCGCTATCGTGAGCGCGGTGGTGGGGCTCGCGCAATCGCTTGGGCTGGAGCTCGTCGCGGAGGGCGTCGAAACCGAGGCGCAGCGCGACCTGCTGACCGAGATGGGCTGCGATCATATCCAGGGCTGGCTCGTCAGCCACGCGTTGCCGTCGGAGGAGCTGGCGCGGTCCTTCCAGTCGAATTCGCTTTTCCTGCACGAGGGAATATGAGCTACCGGCACGTTCGTGTTTTAATCCGCGAACACGCCGGGCAACCTGGCATTTCCAGGTAGGGTCTCGATCAAGATCATTCCGGGTCGATGAATTGCGCCGCACCGGCCTGGCCGCCGCGGCACGTGTAGGGCTTTCTCACAATACGCATGGCAAGCACCGTCAAGGCCGAACTACTGGACAAGCTGTGGATGCGCATGAGCGAGCGCGGGGATTTCCCCATGCTCTCGCAGGCGCTGCGCACGACCGTGTCCGCGATGAGCGACGACGACCTCGACTTCACCGCCCTCGTGCAAGTCGTGCTGTCGGACTTCGGCCTCACGCAAAAGGTGCTGCGTCTCGCCAATTCGGCGATGTACATGGCGTTCGGCGGCAACATCACAACGGTCACGCGCGCGCTGATGGTGCTCGGCATGGATGCGGTCGGCCATCTCGTGGTGGGGCTGAAGCTCGTCGATCACTTTCACCAGAGCGCGCCGCGCCGCATCGACGCCAAGCTTGAACTGAACCGCACGTTGCTCTCGGGCGCCGTCGCGCGCCAGATCACCGAGCGCACCGACCTGCGTTCCGCCGAGGAAGCGGTCGTCTGCACGCTGATGCGGCAGATCGGCAAGCTGCTCGTCGCGTTCTATCTGGAGAGCGAGTGGGACCAGTTGCGCCGCAAGGCTGCCGCCGACAACATCAGCGACAGCAGCGCCTGCGCCGCGCTCCTTGGCGTCTCGTTCGAGGAGATCGGCATGGAGGCAGCCGAGCGCTGGCGCCTGCCCGAGACGATCCGCGCGGGCATGCGCGTAAGCGACCCGCTCGCGCCGCCCGATGAAACCCTGCCGCGTCACGTCCGCTGGCTGCAGGCCGTCACCAACTACTCGACCGAAGTCGCCGATGCGCTGACCGCGCAGAACATGGGTGAAGGCAACCGCGAGTTGTTGCTGGTCGACATCGCGAATCGCTACAGCCGCGCGCTCAACACCGACGCCGAGACGCTCGCCGCGATGAGCCTCGCGCTGGCGAGCGAGGAAAGCGGCGACGGCGTGATGCGCGAGATCGGCGAGTTGCGTGCGAATGCCGATGCGATCGCGCGTGCGGGGGTAACGGCGGAGGCGCGGCTCGGCGCGGGTCTCGAGGACTTGCGCGCGCTGCCGTCGAAGAATGCGCTCGGGCAGGTGCTTGCGCTGGCATCGGAAGCGATGCTTGCGGGGCTGGGTTTCTCGCGCACGGTGGTATTCGTGCGGCAGGCCAACGAGGAATTTCACGCGCGGCTCGGGCTGGGGCCGAATGTCGAGGCCATGCTGCCGGCGTTGCAGTTCGCTGCCGCCTTCCAGCCCGATGTGTTTCATCTCGCGATCTCGAATCCGGTGGGCATTTTCATCGAGAATGCGCACGATCCGCGGATCGAGGCGCGTCTGCCGCGGTGGTTCAAGGGCACGTTTGGCGATGCGCAGGCGTTCGTTCTCTTGCCGGTGAAGGCGAATGATTCGACTGTGGCACTGGTCTATGGGGATTGGACGCTGGCGCCGCAAGTGCGAAAGATCACCCCGCCGGAGATGAGCGCGCTCAATGAACTCACGCGGGAGTTGGGCCGCTTTTTTGCTAACGCGGATTGGAAGGAAGTTGAGTTGTTGTGAGGGGTTCGCTGGCGCTTGGGGGTGGGGTGGGGGGTTGTTGTTTACACCGTTTGATGCGCTTGGGCTTCTATGGAACTTGTATTGGTTTTGGTTTATTAGCTCTGCCCCTGTCCGGGGCGGGACTCACTTTCTTTGCTGCTGCAAAGAAAGTAAGCAAAGAAAGCAGCTTTCCAACGCTAATCCTTGCCATGCCCCGCTAGCCCGTTCCCTCGGAGTGGTCCAACCGGGGGAGTGTCGTTAGCGGGGTTTCATCGTTGTTGGCATGTAGAAGAGGCGCGCGCGTCGCACCGCTATACGAAGTGGACCAGCAGTCATACATCCAGCCTCGCGCTACGCGCTCACCCGTCAGGCAAAACCAATACCCATCGCTATATCACCATCCTGCGTTTGTGCTTGCTCATGCTTCAATTCACCGCTTAGCGAACCTGTCGTCGGGCACGCAGTGCCA
>NZ_FCON02000198.1 GCF_001544535.1 Caballeronia choica
AACCAGCGACGTAACGCCAGTAACGGCGCCGGTTCCGACGCCCTCCTGCGCATTACCAGAACCTGCTGATTAGTCGAAATCCTGGTCCCTGACAACCTGAAATCGGGCGTCCACAAGCCGGGGTTTTACGATCCGGACATCAATCCAACCTACCAGGAAATGGCCAGGTATTACTCCGTGGCTGTGATCCCGGCTCGCAGTAAAAAACCGAGGGACAAGCCGAAAGCAGAGCTGTCGGTCCTCCTGGTGCAGAGATGGGTCCTCGCCCGCCTGCGCAACCAGCGCTTCTTCAGCTTGGGCGAGGCCAACCGGGCGCTTGCCGCGTTGCTGAGCGATCTGAACAACCGGTCCTTCAAGAAATTGCCCGGCTCCCGCCGTAGTGTCTTCGACGAAATCGATCGTCCGGCACTCAGGCCGTTGCCCGAGCAGCCCTATCAGTACGCGGAGTGGAAGGTCGCGCGTATCGGGCCGGACTATCACGTCGAGCTTGATCAGCACTATTACTCGGTGCCGTATCGCTACGCGCGCGAGCAGGTCGACGTGCGCCACACGACCAACACCGTCGAGATCTTCCATCGCGGTCAACGTATTGCCGCTCACGGCAAAAGCGCTCGCCGCCGCTACCACACCACGATCGACACACACATGCCGCCGGAACACCTGGCGGTCGCCAAGGGCTGGGATCCGGAGCGGCTGCGCAACTGGGCCGCCGACATCGGCCCGCATACGGCGGCCGTCATCCAGCACCTGCTGGGTGCCCGCAAGCACCCCCAGCAGTCGTATCGCACCTGCCTGGGTGTGCTGCGCATGGGCAAGGACTACGGGCGCGACCGGCTCGAAGCTGCCTGCCGCCGCGCTATCGATCTGAAAGCGCCGAACTACAAGTTCATTGACTCGACGCTGAAGAACGGCCTGGACCGGGAGCCCGAACCCACTACCAGGCAGGCCGACCTACCGCTTGTGCATGCCAATGTGCGCGGGCCTTCGTACTACCACTGAAGCTGAAAGGGAGTCTATATGCTGCATCATCCCACTGTCGACAAACTGCACGCGCTGCACCTGTCCGGCATGGCGGCGGCGCTTGCCGAACAACAGTCCCAGGACGGCATTGACCGGCTGGGCTTTGAAGAACGCCTGGGGCTGCTGGTCGAGCGTGAATCCAGTGAACGTGACTCGCGACAAACGGCGGCCCGGCTGCGCCGGGCCAGACTGAAGGTGCCCGACGCGTCGCCCGAGGACATCGACTATCGCACCGCCCGCGGCCTGGACCGGGCGCTCACCGCCCGACTGCTGACCGGTGAGTGGCTTCGGGAGAGGCAGAACCTGATCCTCGTTGGCCCGACCGGACTCGGCAAGAGCTGGTTGGGTTGCGCCTTCGCCATCCAGGCGTGCCGCCAGGGGTTCTCCGCCTGCTATCTGCGCGTGCCGAAACTGAATGAGGAACTGGCGATCGCACACGGCAGCGGGCGCTACGCGCGATGGCTCGCACAACTTGCCAAGACGGATCTCGTGATTCTCGACGATCTGGCAATGGCGCCGCTGACCGATTCCGCGCGGCGCGATCTGCTTGAGGTTCTTGACGACCGTCACGGGCACCGTTCCACGCTCGCTACCTCCCAGATTCCGGTGGACCACTGGCATGAGGCGATCGGCGAACCCACCGTCGCCGACGCGATCCTTGACCGGTTGGTGCACAACGCTCATCGCATCACGCTCTCTGGCGAATCGCTGCGCAAGACGCACAGTCGATTGACCGCCAAGCCGCAGTCCGAGTAAAAAGGTAAAGGTCCCGCGTCGCTGCGCTCCGTTTGTTCGCGATGGCGTGGAATCCTTGTTCACTTTGCCGTGGAATCACGATTCACTTTGCCGTGGAATGGCTGTTCTCTTTGCGTGGAATACGCACCTGGCTATTCAAGGAGGAATTCCAGCAGCTCTGGGATTACATCTCACCTGTCTGCGCCGGCAAATTTCTCGATCAGTGGTGCACCGAGGTGATGCGCTCACGCATCGAGCCGATGAAGAAATTCGCTCGCACCGTGCGCGCACATCGGGAACTGATCCTCAACTACTTCCATGCGCGCAAGCAGTTCTCTAGCGGTGTCGTCGAAGGCTTGAACAACAAAGCGAAAATCACCATGAGAAAGGCGTACGGCTTTCGGACCTTCAGAGCGACAGAAATCGCGCTGTATCATGCACTTGGCAACCTCCCCGAGCCGCCAAGCACCCACACATTTTACTGACGAGGCTTATTTCTTGGGCTGGCGTGCGCCAATAGTTTGAAGGGGTTCATGCCGTGCTCCTGATGCTTCGAGGCGGGGACAGTAGCGAAGGAGCTGGAAGAGTCAATCCTTACCGTCATTGCTCGTTGGTCGCCACGGCAATCACGGCTTTCGCGACATGGGTCGCAGCGCAAAGACGCTCAATCAGATGTTTAGTGCGGCACCTGAAAGCATCGGCGGGGGCATTTGGACGATATCCAGCGCGGGCGCGTAATAAGCCCGGTTGCCGCCTCTCCGGATGGTCGCTCCGTCTCGGCGAAAAGCGCTTCGGCGTATTGCAGAGTTCGAGGGCCTGCTTGAAGGTCATCCAGCGGTTTGACTGATAGCCTTTTTCCATCGTTTCGCCCCACAGCAGCAGCCGGTGTTTCCGCCGCTCCACGGTTTCGCCCAGGGCCTGACGCCTTGCTTGAGGTCGGCAATGATTTTGTCGGTAACGCGGGTGTAGACGTCGGCTTTCGGTTCGGTCTTCATGGTCTTGCTCCTTCGTGTAGGGCCTGGGGTTGATCGCGGTTTTGTTGCGCGATTACCCCTGCCCATCGGGCGCAGACCGGGGAGGCAAGATATCAAGGGCTGGGCGAGGGGAGGGGGATCACCCACCCGAAGGGCGGCGGCAGTTGGCCGTGTTGCAGCGGGTCCATCGCGAAATATGGGGACACCCCTTGGCCCAGGGCGAAGCCATATCCCTTGCGCCGCGCGAGGGGCAGAGCCCCTTAGCGCGTTCCCTCTGACTGAGGGTTTGACTTTGCGAAGGGGATCTCAGTGGATGGGCCGATTGCCAAGGCCCGCGAATGTGCATGGTTCTGCGCGGCACGCCCGATGCTGAAAGAGGCTTCCAAACCCAAACAGGAGGCAGACATGAAACCAATCCCCATTCTGCTCAGCGCCCTCGTCCTCGCCGCGAGCACCAGCGCCTTCGCCCAGAACAATGCGAAGGCACCGCCGACACCTGCGCAAGGCGCTGGCATAGGACAAGGAGTCAAGAACGGTCCCTCGGCCGCGAGCGCAAGCAGCGCAAGTGGTAGCGGCACGCTAATGCAGCAGCGCGAAAAAGGAATGTCACCGGAAGGCGCGTCGGATGCGGCAGGCGGGAAGGGGGCGACCGGGAAGATGAAGCAGTAGCGGCTTACGACCGAGACCGCGGGCCAGCTGGCGCGGATAATTTAGTAAGCGACGGGAGCCAGATACTCGATAAGCTTCCGCAATGTATGGAGCGAATTTCCCTTCGGGCAGAAGGCATCGATCTGCACCTTCTTACCGCGCTCGACCACGTCCGCTTCATCCAGCGACGTGAACGCGATGATCGGAACGATCGCGAAGCGGTGTGATCCCCGCATGGCCCCGGCGACCGCAAATCCATCGCATACCGGCATTTCGATGTCGAGAATGACGACATGCGGTGTCCATTCCTGGGGGGTCGCGAGCGCTGCATAGCCGCTCTCCGCAACGCTCGTCTGGAAGCCATCAACCGCAAGGGCAGCAGCTAAAGCGTCGGCGGTCGCGCGTTCGTCGTCGACGATCAGCACGGCCACAGGCGGATTCACCTTGTCAAACGATCGTGAACTCCAGATTCCGGGTATTGAAGGGATGTTGTGCGGCATTTTGTGAAATGAAGGGTTCCATTTCACATCCAGCAACCGTTATGCCGTACCTGTTTAATCCAGCGAACCGGGAGCCCGCCTAATTCCTTGAGCGACTTGCTGGCGTCGTCCCGCGCAGCATCCTCTGTTGGAAACGCCTCATGCGACTGCCCGAGAACCAGCGGCACGCTGCTTCCAGCCGTTATCGAAACCGCGAACCACACCCATCCTCCAACCTGATGCTCGAGCTTGATTTCCACCCAATCGGACATTGTTGTCTCCTTGGTAACGATAAGCGAACGAACGAGGATATTGGCATCATCCTTGCGGAGATCGCATCTGCCTGCGATCCGCAGGGATTTACGGAGCAAGGCCATGAATGAAGATCAGGTCGAAGGTGTAGGCGAGAAAGTCAAAGGCAAGATCAATGAGGGTGTCGGCAAAATGACCGATGACCCAGCGCAGGAAGCGAAGGGCGACGCTCAGCAGATCGCTGGCGAGGCGCGCAAGGAAGTCGGCGACGCCAAGGAAGATGTGAAAGATGCCGCGGAGGATGCGGCGGACCGTGCCGACGACGCGCCCGCACCTGCGCCGTAACAAGCCCTTGGAAACAGCGCCCGCCAAAAGCGGGCGCAGGGCCTTGAGGATCACGTTCCGGCAGACCCCCATCCCCGAAACGTACTTCCAGTGTAGTCGCAAAGAGTCTTTGCCGAGGCCCCGGAGCCCCGTTACGAAATGGCCCCTCACCCCTCCAACCGGGCTTCAACCACTTCATGCAGCCTGAATAACGCCATTTTTAGATTGCCGTCTTCCGACAGCTTGCGGGCCGTCGTCAGGACGTCCTGCTCAAACGGATCGGGTTCGATGAGGTGCTCCGTCTGGTCGATCAGCTCCGCCACCTCGATATAGAGCCGGTCAGGATAACGGCCGATTTGGCGGTTGACCTGATTCATCACCGCCGTCCAGCGGTCGGCGAGCTGGTCCAACGTTTCCGGGTAGAGCGCTTTCACAAAGTTCACCTTCATGTAAATCCGTGGTGGTGCATCTCACTGCACCGCGCGATGTGGTCACAGACGGAATATCGTTTGCTTTAAGAGGCCATTCCCCGCGACGGGCTTGGTCCGATGCTGCGACGTTCTTTTGAGAAGGAGGTTCCCTTGGCGACAAACACCATTTTCGACGAACCTGGACGGGACGGGGAGCTGGCCCGGGCGCTGAATGTCGCGCTGCATGCCCTGGTCCTCCATAACGGCATGCGCGCGGTCAGCGAAGGCAAAGAAATCACCCTGAACTTTGCCGGCGAAATCGAGACTGTGCAGCGCGCGCTCGCATTGCTCGGCGTCGACCCTTCTGAAACGCTGCCTTACCTGGGCTCCGTTCCTTAGAGAGCCGGTTTCAGGGCCGGAACGCACCTTGCTCGGGCATGGACACCAAACAGGAGGATCTATGTCCGAACAACACAAGCCTGGCGAAACCGTCAAGACATCGGGTATCTACAAGGTCGTCAGAGAAAGCAATGGCGCACCCTTCGAGGTGACGTGCGTCGAGGGCGAACATTTCCCGCCGACGCGCAGCGGCAAGGGCGCATTACGAGCTGGTCCACGCGGCCACGCATTCGCACAAGCATGATGAGCTGGGCAGCAAGGATTAGCGTACCCGGCCATGCCGCGGGCGAAAAAGCCCCAGCCTCATCCGCTCGAGGAAGCCGGAGCGCGCCGATCCGCGCTTCCTGAAACCATCTCCCCGCAGTTGGCGACTCTGGCATCGGCCGCGCCGACCCGGGGCGAGTGGTCCTATGAAATCAAATTCGACGGCTATCGGCTGATGGTTCGGCTGCAAGCCGGGACACCGACGTTGATCACGCGTGGCGGTCACGATTGGACCGACCGCATGAAAGACCTGAAGAAGTCCCTTGCCGGCCTGCCGGTCGATACCGCCTGGTTCGACGGCGAGGTCGTCGTCCTCAATTCGGGCGGCCTGCCGGATTTCAACGCGTTGCAGAATGCGTTTGACCGGCGCAGCACAACCAACCTCACTTACTTCGTCTTCGACCTGCTCTATCTCAACGGCTATGACCTTCGCGAGGTTCCGTTGCGGGCCAGGCGCGCGCTGCTTGCCGAGCTGATCGGCGAGGTCAGCGACGACCGCATTCGCTTCAGCGAGGATTTTGCGCAAGACCCTCAAAGCCTGATCGTCTCGGCGTGCCGGATGCAGCTCGAGGGTATTATCGGCAAGCGGGCGGAGGCGGCCTATGTCTCCGGCCGCTCGACCGGCTGGATCAAGCTCAAATGCCTGCTGCGCCAGGAGTTCGTTGTCGGCGGATTCCTACGGACAAAAGGCGCCAAATCCGGCATTCGAGCGCTGATGCTCGGCGTTCATGAGCGGGACGGCTCCCTGCGCTTTGCCGGCACCGCCAAGCCAAAGCTGCGGCCGTCGCAGCTGACGGCATTGCAGCGCAAGGCTGACGCCCTGGCGCGCAAAACCAGCCCGTTCTATAACCCGCCCACCCCTGAGAAAGATCGCGATTACGTCTGGCTCGAGCCGCGCCTGGTCGCCGAGATTTCGTTCCTCGAATGGACGCCTTCCGGCGAGGTCCGCCATCCGGTTTTTCACGGCATGCGCGATGACAAGCCGGCCGACTCCGTCACTGAGGAACCGGTCGTCGACGTGGAATTCGGCGAGCCGATTCCGACGCAGACTGGCACGACCCGGATCAAGCCCGGCATCCACGGCAATGCGACGTTCGCCGGCGTGAGGGTTTCGAACGCAGAGCGCGTCATCGACACCGTGACGGGGATCAAGAAAATCGACTTGGTGCGCTATTACGATGAGATCGCGGAATGGGCGCTGCCCTATCTGCAGGACCGGCCTGTTTCGCTGGTGCGGGCGCCGTCCGGTATCCAGGGCGAACTGTTTTTCCAGAAACACGAGGAGCGGGCGAAGATTCCGGGCATTACCCGGCTGCCGAAAGAGCTTTATCCCAACCATCAGCCACTGCTGGCGGTCGACGTCCACGAGGCGCTGGTCGGCCTTGCGCAGATGAATGTCGTTGAGCTGCATTCCTGGAACGCGGCGCAGCCGGATCTCGAACACCCGGACCGTTTCATTCTCGATCTCGACCCTGATCCGCAATTGTCCTGGCGAATGATGACCGAGGCCGCAACCCTCGCCAAAGTCCTCCTTGATGAAATCGGTCTCAGGAGCTTTATCAAGACCAGCGGCGGGAAGGGGTATCACATCGTCATCCCGCTGACGCGCCGGCAGGGCTGGGATGAGGTCAAGGGCTTTTCCAAGGCCGTCGCCCAGCATATGGCCCGGGTGATGCCGGACCGGTTCTCGGCCGTGCTCGGCAAGAAGAACTGTGTCGGCAAGATTTTTATCGACTACCTGCGCAACGGCAAAGGCGCCAGTACGGTCGCCGCCTTCTCGGCGCGCGCCCGCTCGGGCATGGGCGTGTCGATGCCGGTCGCATGGGACGAGTTGCCCGCGATCGGCGCGGCCGATCAATGGACGATCAAGAATGCGGCGCACCGTCAGCGCACGCTCGGCGCTGATCCGTGGGCGGCGTTCTGGCGCTGCCGGCAGGGTCTTACGGCCGCGATGCGCCGGGCGGTCGGCATGCGGTAATCGGCGCAGGCTTAAGCGGCTGCCGCCATATCGAATTCGACGCGGTGCCCTCGCTGCGGGACCCACTCAGGCAGCGGGATGGTTCGGTGGTCGATTTCCGCCATTCCATAGGACAGCGCAAATCGGCGCGCTTCCAAAGGGCAGGGGAAGTCGCCCAGAACGCCCGTGGAGCGCTGAACGCCGTCCGGCGCGCGGATGACCAGCATGGCTGCATACATCTGGTCGTCCGGTGCAACGACCGGCAACAAGACGAAACCCTTATAGGTGACCCCGGTGTGCGGCATGATTTCTCTCAGATAAGCCCGGCGGTACAGCCGCCGTGAACACTTTAATTGTTGGGCAATATCCGGCAATATTCGCCATAGGGTAATCACTGATAAGGGTGATTTTTCCGATGATTACGGTTCGGCATCCGACATCGTGGTGGGCGTCCGCAGGGATTGAGAATGAACATAAGAAAAGGCCCAGGCCTTTTCGGTTTGGTGCCGGTTGGTTTCAGTATTCGCGTGGCGGCAGGAACGTCGTCACCGAGCGGTCGGCCTCGGTGATGACCTAACCCCGAACTCTACGCAGGCGGATCGATGACCGCTGCCCCATTGGCGCGGCATCGTGCCGTAAGCAGGAAAGAGTTTTAAAACCCCTGTCGTAACTCTTAACCGCCGTAACTCGTAACCGCATTGACGCAACCGAATCGAATGGAAAACCATGCAAACAATCCGTCCGACAGTCACGATTAAGAAACGCCGCGCCACTGCCGAAGCCGCCCCGGTATCGGCGCCCGCACCAGCGCCCGAGCTTGCACCAGCACCGGCGCCAACGCCGCGCCAGGAAGACTAGTCCCGCCGAGCGCCGCCGCCGCAACGCGGCAAAGCGCCAGGCTGGGCTGGCTGCATTGCAGGCCGCCTATCCGACGCTTTTTGATCCTGCGAACCCCGTCCCGCTGGCGCTGGGCATCACCAAGCAGCTTTCTGCCGCCAGGCAGGCGGGCACGCTTGTGCTGGCCGCCACTCCGATGGGGCTCGCACTTAGCGGCTGGGTGAATTCGGATAGGTATATTGCAGCCCTGGCTGCTGGTGGTTTTCGCACCGGCCTGGACGGGCAGCCGACTGAACCGGTATCGCCTGAGCATGTGGCAGTGGCAGCCGCCATGCTCAGAAGACGCGCCAAAAGAAAGCCCGCCGAAGCGGGCTAACCATCACGTTTCGGGAAAACGCGAGGAGACCTCTTACGTTGTAGCAGCTCAACAGGCCAAAACAAGCAAATCGGTAATTATTCTTGATATTCGGAAATGTCTCGATTATCGGTATAAGTAACTGATTTGGACTTTCGGATGCTTTGCGCGCGACGCTCTGATCGCGGTCGACGGTGCCCGACTCCGGCACGGGCTCCTGAGCAGCGCGCCCGGATCTTTCGCAGCCGTTGGACGCGAAGGACTCACCTCCATCAGATTTGTAATAATATTATCGAGGCTTCGATAAGATTGCGGGTTCCGACGCCGCTTGGTGCTGTACCGTACGGAGCAGCCCATTTTGCGCGGCCAACATAAAATCTAAGCGAGCTTTAAAAAGGGCGTCGTGGCATGAAAAAAGACGACCTAGCCATCGAGCGAGTAAAAAAAATAGTCGAGCAAGCAGAAAATTTGCGGATGAAGTCGGCTGCCGTTCCCCTGAGCGATCTAAAGACGATTTTGATGTTTTGCGATCTGGCTAAGGTGCCGCCGCATTCCGAAATGCCCCCAAAGCTGGCGCCGAGTCGCTAATTCGTCAACCAAGTACTTCTCAGTCTCGCTCGCATTGGCGTACCTCCAGTGGGGCTGGAGAGCCACGGGCGCAGATCACTCGGACGGCGGACCGGATACTGATCCGACTCTCGGTCCCGCCTCGCACAATTCCATATTTTTCTTCGTCATTTTTTCTCTTCACAACCCCTCGACGTTGAACACGGTGTAGCCCTTCATGAAAGGGATTTCGCGCTCGACCTCGTCGCCCTTGGCGTCGGTTTCGGTCTTGGTGACTTTGTTGGCGTAGACAACCAGGGAGCCGTGCTCGGCCTTGCGGACATTGCCGCCGAGCTCCAGCGCTTGCTTAAACGTCATCCAGCGAGGCGATTGATAGCCTTTCTCCAGCGCATCGCCCGAAAGCAGAAGAATGTTGATGCCTTGATACGGGATGCCGTTGTGACGCACGGGGAGGGTGATGCGGCCGCTTGCATTGCCACCTTTCCACGGCTTCACCCAGGGCCTTACGCCTTGCTCGAGGTCGGCAATGATTTTCTCCGTGACGCGGCTGTAGACATCGGCTTGGTCTTGTTTTGGGTCTTGGTTAGAAAACAGGAGGGCACGATGACCATCGCTGTAGGGACCGCCAGTTGGACAGATCCGACGCTAATCGCAAGCAAGCGCTTCTACCCAAACGGTTGCACCAGCGCGGAAGCGCGACTGCGGTTCTACGCGTCGCAGTTCCCGCTCGTCGAGGTGGACTCCAGCTATTACGCGATGCCGAGCGCTTCCAATTCCGTCCTGTGGGTTGAGCGCACGCCTGCGCACTTCACGTTCAACATTAAGGCATTTCGGCTTTTCACCGGCCATCAGACCGACCGAACGAAGTTGCCGAAAGACATCCAGGCGGCGCTCCCGCCGGGCGATAAGAAGAACCTCTACTACAAGGACACGCCCGGGGAGATCCTTCGCGAACTGTGGCGGCGATACATCGAAGCCATCGAGCCGCTCAGGCGTTCGGGGAAGCTAGGTGCAGTCCATTTTCAGTTTGCGCCGTGGGTCGTGAACAACGACGACGGGCGCGCGCACGTCGAGCACTGCGCCGACGTGATGGAAGGCTACGTGCTCGCCGCGGAGTTCCGACACAAGTCGTGGTTTTCGGAGAAGGCCCGCGAGGCGACGCTTGCGCTTGAGCGCGAACGTGGCTTCGTGAACGTGGTGGTCGACGAGCCGAATACATCGGCGAACTCTATACCCGCCGTGTGGGAAGTGACCAACCCGCGGCTTGCGCTCATCAGGCTGCACGGCCGCAATCACGAGACGTGGAACATCAAAGGGGCCACGTCTGCATCCTCGCGCTTCAACTACGACTACGACGAAGCGGAGCTCGGCGGGCTTGCTTCGCAGATCGTTCAGATCGCGCAAAGCGTCGAACGCACCCACGTCGTGTTCAACAACAATTACGAGGACCAAGGACAGCGCAACGCGAAGACTTTGATGGACATCCTCGGCGCCAGCGCGATTTCGCCGTGAGGTTGGCAAAGTCGGCGATCGACCACTTCCTGCCGTTCAGCTAGAAAGAAATCCGGCCGTTGATGCGGCTGCAATACCTCCGGGACCTGACGGAGGAGCTACGCGCGCTATTGCAGCTTTTGCCGTCATCGGACACCACTCCGGGTAAAGCACCTACGTATCGCAAACTTAAATTCGCGCTGCGACAGTTGCGAGGGATCGGTCTGCCGGAAATCGCATAAATGCTGCGACCCTGAACGGCCCACCGACCTAGTGGGAAACCTATGATGCGTATTCCGGGCGAGCGTGACCAGTAATTCCGGATTATCGTGACCGGTGATTCCGGCATCGTGACCAGCATTTCC
>NZ_FCON02000199.1 GCF_001544535.1 Caballeronia choica
AACGCCATGGCGCGCTGCGAAAAACGTACGCCCGCCACCCGCAATGAGCCGCTGAATGTCCGCAGTTCGGACTGGATTGCCGGATCGCGTTCAGCCGGATCATCCGGCGTCCGCTTCAGCTGGATCTCAACCTCAGGAAAAGTATCGTTCCGTAGCCCCATCGTCCTCTCCTTATATATGTGATAAAGGACGTTATCATATATAGATGAGAAAATTCCCGCCGTCCCTCCCTACGATTAAGAAAGTCCGTCTTTACACATAGTGTAAAGACGGACTTGACTATATATAAGTTGTCTTCCATACTGGGCTATGGAAGCTGAGTTCGATGACCACGACCTAGATCGCCTTGAAGTTGATGCCCAGTTCACCGCGGGGTATTCGCAGGAGGTCGTCCGTGCGTTTCGAATGCGTATGCAGCAGATTCGAGGTGCTCGAGATGAGCGGGATTTTTACCAGCTGAAATCGTTGCGCTTCGAGAAACTAAAAGGAAACAGGGAAGGACAGCACTCGATGCGTTTGAATGCGCAATGGCGCTTGATCGTTGAGCTACGAGGCGATCACCCATGCAAAGTTGTCGCGATTATCGAGATTGTCGATTACCACTAGAGCTGGAGAAACAATGAACCCACGTATCCCTGCTGAAGTCTTTCCGCCAGGAGAATTCCTGCGGGAAGAGCTGGAGGCGCGGGAGTGGAGTCAGCAGGAGCTGGCAGACATCCTTGACCGCCCTCCGCGCCTGATCAGTGAAGTCATTGCAGGCAAGCGGGCCATCACACCAGAAACGGCACGCGGATTGAGTGAGGCTTTCGGTACGTCCGCCGAATACTGGATGAACCTTGAGAGCCAGTATCAGCTCTCAAAAGTTAGACCGACGGGCGACCATGTGGCCCGTAAAGCTCGCCTCTATAGCAAGTTCCCGGTGCGCGAGATGCTGCGTCGCGGATGGGTGCAAGCCAGCGAAAATCTGGAAGTGGTTGAGCAGCGCTTTTGCGACTTTTTCAATATTGCCAACCTGGACGTAGAACCTACCCTAAGTCACGCGGCAAAAAAAACGCACGCGACGATCGATGCCACGCCGCTGCAGCTGGCTTGGCTTTTTCGCGTCAAGAGCATGGCCAGCCAGCAAAAGCTGCCACCCTATTCAAAGGACAAACTCAACCAGGCCCTCGAAAAGCTTAAGGTTCTGATGGTTGCACCGGAGGAATCCCGCCACGTTCCGCGAATCATGGCCGAGGCAGGTGTGCGGCTTGTTTTTGTTGAGCCGATCAGTGGTTCGATGCTGGACGGTGCCTGCTTTTGGCTTCCCGATGACAGACCCGTGATCGGAATGACATTGCGCTTTGACCGGATCGACAACTTCTGGTTTGTGTTGCGCCACGAGATCGAACATGTGCTGAACGGCGACGGTAAGGACACGGCAGTTATTGATTCCAATGTTGGTGAAGCCAAGGATGGATTACCTGAATCCGAAGTCAAGGCCAATGAGGCGGGTGCGAATTTTTGCGTACCGACGGCTCAGCTGGAAAATTTCGTAGCCCGCGTACAGCCCTACTTTTCGGAGCAACGCGTGTTGAATTTTGCCCAGCGAATGAATGTACATCCTGGGATTGTTGTCGGTCAGTTGCAACGCAAGCTGGGGCGCCACGATTTTTTACGTAAACATCAGGTCAGGATTCGCGCCAATGTGATTCCATCGGCAGACGCCGATGGATGGGGATCGTTTTCCGAATAGCTGGAGATTCACATGACTGCATATGCAAATCAGGTAAGAGCGTTCGTAGAGCGCTATCAGGCTGAAGTAAGCCCCGATGGCTTGCTGGATCCCCATGCCGTTGCTGAGTGGGCATGCAAAAACGGGCTTTATAAACCCAATCTCAAGACAATTCTGGACGCGATCGCCACGGATATTTCACAGGTATTCCGGGAAGAATACCGAACCGATGAGAACGGTCAGCGTTACCGTGCAAAGCACGCGGTTCGTTCGAAACAGGGCACGAAAACCATGTCACTGTGGGCGGATATGGATGACGAGCGAGCCCCGCGCGACCATTTCGTACGGTCATTTTCGCAACGACGTCAGCAGGTTGTTGGCGATTGTTTTCAATTGAAAACAGACGTCGACGTCTATAACGCTAAAAATGCAAAGCAGCCACCTATCCAGATCGTTCTTGATTTTACATACGACGTGGAAGAGCTCCAGATGCCATTCAAACAGCCCAAGGCAGCCTGAGGGGCTTATCCGCCTGATAACCCAAAGAGGTTTATATGAGCAGCAAGAAGATCTTTGTTGAACGCCGGCCCGAAGGTGACTACGCGGTCCGGCGGCCTAATTCAGAGAGGGCCAGCGCCGTTTTGCCTACACAGGCCGAGGCAATAGCGCGAGCTCGGGAGTTGAACCAGGGCGGAGCGCCGTTGGTTGAACGTGTTCGCCATACGAAGGAAGGAAAGCCCGATAAGTGGCGCAAGCCTTAACGGCGATAAGGCAGGTGAGATCCGGGCGACTTCATTGGCTTGGCCCCTCAGGTCTTCACAGGTAGGGGAGACGGTAAAAAATAGGGGAAGCAGGCCGGGATTTGAACCCGGATCTCCGACGCGGTACGATGAAGGTACCACCCAGCCATCGAACGGCCACTCTCCGTGAAAGGCATGAGCGTCGGCGCTCGATCCATTGAGCTACGCTGCGCTGTTCTGCAGCGACTGGCGATCGCCAGTCGCTTTCAAAAAAGGATGCGGCACCGGGAGTCGAACCCGGATCTCCGACGCGGTACGATGGAGGTACCACCCAGCCATCGAACGGACACTCTCAGCGAGTGACATGAGCGTCGGCGCTCGATCCGTTGAGCTACACCGCTTGATGCTTACTTCTTACCGCCCTTGACGATTGCCAGGGGCTTCTTGCGCGTGATGCGTTCGGCCTGTTCCTTCTGCCTGCGTTCGCGCTCCGCGACCTTTTCCTCGGCGAACGGCCTGGCCGCCGAGATCAGGCCGCTCAGGTCGTATTCGTTCGTGTCGTTGTCACCCACACCCGTCGAGCGGTAGATCCGCCTGATGAAGCCTGCCGCTTCCATTGCCGCGATGCGCTTTTGGATCGTGCGCGGGACGACACCGATCGCCTTCGCCAGCGTGTTTTTGGAAGGGTGCGCATGTTCACCCGGCTTCCACCAGTAACCGGCCAGGTGGATCAGGATGTTGATATCGAGCGGCGTGAGGCCCAGAGCCTGCTGACGCTCGAAGATGATGTTGGGAAACGACGTCCATCCGGCTTTCGCCAGCGGAGCAGACCACTTCGCCGCCACGCTCTTGTCGACGGCGGTTGAGATCTGCGGTTTTGTGGCTGCACTCATCTTGTTGCTCCCTGCGTTCTTTGCGTTGAGAGAAGTATCGCCACACGCGCCCCGACTGGCAAGGCTCTACGAGCATACATGGGGAGCCTTTAGGATCTCCCCCCGAACGTAGTTTGCTGTGTATTCGCCTCTGCGTCTGTATCCGATGTATCTGGCTATCCGGAGTGTATTTTGGGAGGCGTGGGGTTCGCCCCCAGCTAGGGCGTGATATTCGCCCGGTGTAGATCATTATGACCTCCCCCGAAGAACATGAGACCGCCCCCCTCCAACTTCAGCTTGTGTGCGGCACTCGCCTTGTCCCGCGACCAAGCGCAAAAAACTCCCATGCATACGCAGCAAGGCGCACGGCTGCCTGAAACTTAAAGGAACCCCATTTCCAAGGGTCTTTCGTCAGTTTTCGCTTAAAGGTGCCTATTTTCAGGTAGCTTTTGAAAAGGCTCTAGCATTTCATTGTCCCGCCAAAATCCCTGTGCTACCGTAGCGATGCTTTCTCGCGTCCCTGACGCATCGACCTACGATCTGGCCTTGAGCCAGGTCCGATTTTATTAAGCCGGACACTTTGTCCGCAAAACTGCCCATGGCAAGCGCATCGGATTCGTCCGCCCTGCGCAGCCCCCTGAGCGATTTTTCTCGAGTGCTTCGGCGGGCTCCCGTAGTCCGTCCATCGCAAGCACCTACCTTCTTTGCATCTCGGGCTAGCCCGCGCATCCACTTTTGTTTGGGCAGCACTGCCCAAAACCACCCTCGCAGCTTTGGCGTCCAACGCGTCGCCCACCTAGTTCATCGCGCCTACACTTGCCCGTTTCGCTGTGCCGACAGCAAACGCTGCGAGCATTGCGCGATGACTTCTCAACCTCGTGACTTTGCCTGCCGGGAACGCTCACGATGGCACACCAATGGTTTTGCGCGTCACTGCTTCGCCTTGCGTAGCAGTGACGCGCTTTCGCGCACCACCCTCGCCCGCGCCACGTAAGGCGCCCGTCTCTCGACGTGATAGTTAAGCGCATGTCAGCGCGTTGAACCGGCCAACCGGCGAACGACAAACGACCTCATCGGCAGCAGCACCCCGGCCACAACAACCCACCTCCAGGTGGCGGCCACACCTCCCTAAACGAATCAGGACCCGGCTCGCTGGAGCGACCCGGCGCAACAGAAAACAACGACAACGACGAACAAGTCCAACGAAGAAGAGCATGAGCAAGTCCACATCACCGCCGAACCGATCACCCTTGCGGCCACGTTCGATCGAAGCGAAGTTCATGGCTGCATCGCTTCACAAGGGTGCCGCGACCCTGACCCGGCAGAAGATGCTGACCACTTTCAAAGCGTTCGCCGCGCATGCCAAGCAGCGGCGCTATGGCGATGTCGATCCCGCCACCGTCACGGAAAAGCAGCTTCGCAACTATGTCGGTGCTCGTATCGAGGCCGGCATCACACCGCGCACGATCCAGAACGAAGTGAGCCATCTGCGCCGCGCCTTGCGCGGCGCAGACCGTGGCGACTGGGCTGATGCCGTCACCAATGTGCAGCTCGGCGTGCCGGCTGGCACGCGCATCGGCACCGGCTGCGTGGTCGACGCGCATGTACTTGCGCACGCCCTCGAGCACGCACCGGCCGACACCCGTGCGTGGATCCAGCTCGAGCGCTGCTTGGGCTTGCGGCGCGAAGAGATGATCGAAAGTCACAAGAGCCTGAAGCAATGGGAGGCGGCGCTCTCACGTGGCCAGAGCTTCATCACGATCCGCCACGGCACCAAGGGCGGACGCGTGAGGGATACAGCGATCCCAATGCCCTATCGGACGCGCGCCTTGGACGCGGTCAGAGCTGCATTGGAGGTCGTGAGGCAGCGGCAATACCTGGTCGACGCGCCGACTGCGCGCGCAGCCCAGAAGCAGGTCCACGATCGCTTTGCGGCCTTGGGGTTGATGGGCAAGGACTCCGGTCACGCGTTGCGCCGAGCTTTCTGCCGTGACAACTATGAGCACTACTTGAACGAGGGCTATAGCGTCAAAGAAGCGCTCGCGCTGTGTTCGCGTGATCTTGGCCACGGTGAGGGCCGCGGCCGCTGGGTTTGGAACAACTATCTGAGAGCGAGCTATGAGCAACAGCAAACCTGAATTCACGACCGCTCATCGATTGCCGAAGGGCAGCGTGTGGAGGGTCAAGGCCGAACTGGTCGGCGGCACACGACTGGAAGGGCTTTCGGATCCGGCTGACGCACTTCCGAGAGTGAAGATCTCGCCCGAGGCGTTCGAAGCGCTCAAAGGCCTTAGGCATCGCGGTGAGACGATTCGGGAGGCGGTGGAGTGGCTGATCTTCGCTGCAGCGGAGCAGCCCAGCCGAGTCGCGCGCTGAACAGAATCTGGCGTCCCAGATCTGACGGTGCAGTTGCAAGTCGTCGCAAAAGGCCTCAGTTCAGAGCCGTGCAAGACAAGGAGGTTGGCTAACCGCCGACTCGAGAGCATAAAAAGAGCTGATGTCGGCGCGCGCAGCACAACATCGAATTGCTCCACGACGACAATTGGCTCCGACTGCTTGACGGAAGGCGGTCGTGACGATGGTCCATGTATCCAAATCGCCGTTTCGGGGTGTCTATATCTTTGACTGCCGAAAACCCACAAGTGGTATTCGAAAAGTCGTGACGACCATGGCAACGTGATATCGTTTCCACATTATGCCAATGTGGCTTCAATATTAAAACAATATAGGATCAGTATGATTCTGACGATCGGAAACACGAAAGGCGGCGTCGGAAAATCGACCCTCGCCGTCCAGCTCGCGCTCGGGCTCGCACTCGACGGGCAGCACGTCTGGTTAGTCGACGGTGACCGACAAGGGACAAGCCTAGGCGCGATTACCGTGCGCGCGGAAAGCGGCCGCGCGCCGATCGCCGCCGCCGCATACCCAGACGGCGCGACGCTGCGCGCACAGGTCACGCAGCAGGCCGGCGCATACGATTACGTGATCATCGACGCGGGTGGGCGTGATTCGACCGCATTACGCGCAGCGCTGACAGTCTCCGATCTGATGCTCGTTCCGTTCCAGCCGCGTTCGTTCGATGTGTGGGCGCTGTCGGACGTGGCGAGCCTGTTGCGCGAGGCGCGCAGTGTGCGCGACGTGCGAGCGCTGGCGCTGCTGAATGCCGCCGATCCGCAAGGCAGCGACAACGAAGAGGCGAGTGAGGCGCTTGCCGACATTGAAGGGATCGAGCTGTTGCCACTGCGCATTGGGCGACGCAAGGCATTCGCCAGCGCGAGCGGCGCGGGACTCTACATCGACGAATACCGGCCGCGCGATGCGAACGCATCAGCAGAACTGGCCGCACTTAAAAGTCATATTGTTTCAATATTGAAATAATGTTGAAAACATATCATGTCTATTACGAAAAAGCCTAAGTCTGTTGCCAGCGAGCCGGTGGCGAGTGCGTTTATCGGAAGGGCGCCCGATGCTGCCGCCGTGCCGAACGCGAGCCCGCCAGCGCGAAAAAACAAAGTACAAATCGCTATTACGATAGCACCCGATCTGCTCGCCACCGTCGACGCACTCGCAGCACGAAAGGGCCTCAGCCGAGCCGCGGCGATTTCGCTCGCGTGCGCTGAGCTGGTGGAGCGGGACGCGAAAAACTGATGCGGCAACTGTTCTCTAGCGTTGGACTTTGCGAGTGGTTTTGAATTGATTGTTTCTCTCAATAGGGCAAGCCCGAAAAGGGCGCGTCAGGCTCGAGTGTGGGGAAGTCCCGAACCGCGCAGCGGCTGTCCACCGGCCGGGTTTTTGGCCGGTGGACAGGGGACTTATCCACACGGGGAAGTGCCGTGAGCGGTGCTTAACCGGTTTTTAGATAGTTTTTTCTTGTTTATAGAAAGCGCAAAGCCTTATGTCACAAGGGTTTGCGGCCAGCTATTGCGTCTTTTTCCGGGTCAATTGCGTCTTTTTCCGGGTTAGTGCGTCTTTTTCCGGGTGCTATCCACAGGTCGCGCGCGGAAATTTTCCTCCCTCTCCTTATTCCCTCCTGGCGCACCCGACATCGCCTCGCATCGCACGACATCACATCACAGGATCGAATTGCGTCAATTTCCGGGATATTGCGTCTATAAAATTCGTTGACGCAATATTGCAATTGCGTCAGAGTCGCCAGATGACGCTTAAGGGGTGAAAATGGCAGGGAATGCGGCTAAGGTTGAGAACTATGCGGCGATTGCAGACAGGCCCGCGGGCGACCGGTGGATCTCGATGAGCAACGCACTGACGCGGGCGGGGCAGGGGCTCACGCTGGCCGAAAAGCGCATCGTGGCAGCTGCCGTCAGCAAGCTCGACAGCCGGCGCCTGCCGCAGGTCGGCGAACTGCCTGTGACGCGGATAACGGCCGCAGAGTACGCGGATACATTCCACGTCGACGCAAACACCGCCTATGAACAACTCCAATCAGCGGCTAAGACGCTCTACAACCGCACGATCACCTTCTATGAGGCCGCGCATCGTCGAAATGGCGCCCCGTTGCCGCCAACGAAAGTTCAAATGCGATGGGTCGGCGTCGTCAAATACCAAGTGGGCGAGGGGTGGGTTGAGCTGCACTGGTGGCCGGCACTGCTCCCCCATCTGACGGCGCTGAAGGGGCAGTTCACTACGTATCAGCTGCAACAAGCGTCTGCATTGCGTTCGATTTATTCTTGGCGGCTGCTCGAGCTGCTTACGCGCTTCAAATCCACTGGCTGGGCTGAATACGACATAGAGGACTTCGCGGCCGCGATGGACGCGACAGAGAAGCAGCGCCAGAATTTCAACAACATCAAGCGGCGAATCATCGAACCGGCCGTCGCTGAGCTCAACGAGAAAGACGGGTGGATTATCCAGTGGGAGCAGATCAAGGCTGGGCGGAAGGTCAAGGCCGTGCGGTTTACCTTCGCACGCGACCCGCAAGGCCGACTCGAGATTTGAGCGTCTCATTACGAGGCTGGTAACGACGGACCGGCAGTGAAATAACAAAGGGCGTCGAAGCGCCCTTGATGTCGTCTAAAGGTAGCTTACGCGTGCGCACGCTCGACTCTGGGCGCTCCCTTGGAACGCGCTTGCCAGAGGTCATAAGCCGTCTGTTGAGCCAACCAAAGATCCGCGCGGCCGCCGTTCTCCACGCCGAGCCATCCTTCGAGTCGAAGTGCCATCTCTGGCGAGATGCCGGCATGCTCGTGCAACACGCGTGACAGTGCTGCGCGCGTGACGCCGAGCTGCTCGGCCGCTTGAGTCACCGTTAAACCAAGCTCCGGGAGGACATCCTCCCGGAGAGTTTCACCCGGGTGAGGCGGGTTGAACATTTGGGTCATGTACTGAACCTTAATGGTAGTCCTGGTAGTCCACCAAGACAGCGTCAGCACCTTCGAATGTGAAAGTCATCCGCCAGTTACCATTCACGCTTATAGCGTAATGACCGGCTAACGGACCTTCCAATCCGTGAAACTTCCAGCCCGGCACATTCATGTCGTGCGGCGACTGAGCCACATCGAGCCGAGCTAACTGACGCTTTAGTTTGGATGCATGGTCGGGCCTGATGCCTGCCTTACTTCCACTGACGAAGAACTCCTCGAGTCCCTTGTGTCTCCATGACTTGATCATGGTTCTCCCAATATCTGAAAAAATTAGCCATTTCGATCACTCCATTGAATTTTTGCGGTTTAGCTGTGTTCGCGGATTTGCTGAGTTTGCTGTGTTCGCGTAGTGTCGTGAGCTTGTGTTCGGCTTTTTAGTCAGTCTTGGTGCGTATCGTCGAGTTTTCGCTTTGCGTTTATACGCCGTGTATAGCGTATAGCCACACTATACACTCGACGTGTGATGAAAAGCAACTGCATGACGAGACGCTCGTTCGCAAAGCCAACGACTTGCTTACAAGAGCGCGGCCTCCGACTGTTAAAGATGGATGCGCTCGATCTCATTCAGGCTGATGTCGTCATGACGCCGGTCATAGAGCTGGGTGGTGCGCGTCGACGCGTGATTGGCCATGGATGCGGCGTTCTCGAGCGTGCCGCCGTTCTTTAGGTACGCCGTGATGCCGGTCGCGCGAAACGTGTGGTTGCCAATCTTGGTGTCGATGCCGGCCGCGAGCGCGCGACGCCGTACCATCGCATACGCGTTCGCCTGCGGCAGCGGCGTTGTGCTGAGCCGCCCAGTGCCGCGCTGAATGGTTCGGAACAGCGGTCCCTTGGCGTCGCCGCCAAGGCCGGTGCCCTCGATGTATGCGTGTAAATAGGCTTCGAGCGTGTGGTGACACGGCATCGCGTGCTGCTTGCCGCCTTTCTCGCGGAGGCGCACCCACAGCCGCCGATTCTGCACATAGACGTCGTCGACCCGCATTGCGAGTGCCGCGCCGATCCGCGCGAACGAAAACACCATCAACGCGATCAACGCCCGGTCCCGCAGGCCGATCGGCGTGCTCACTTCAATACTATCGAGCAGTTGCCGCGCTTCGGTCGCATCGAGCACCGGCGTCTTGCCCTTTTTCGTGGTGTGGCTCGGACCGCGTACCGACGCGGCTGGGTTGTGTGGCACGATCTGGCCGATCACCAGCCAATCAAAGAGGTGACGGATCGCCGCTAGGCGCTGCTTGACGGTCGGCGCCGACAGTGTCTGCGTCTGCAGCTCGATCCACGTCGCGACATGAAGCGGCTGAATGTCCGTGATCGTCCGCACCCCAGCACCGGCACACCAGGACAAAAAGTCGCCCGCAGCGCGCGCGTACGCGCGGCGCGTGTGCGGGTTTCGGATCGCCGACGCGAAAAACTCGAGAAAGCGTACGCCAGCGCGGTCTCCAGCGGCGATGACGAGTGCAGGCGCGGTTACGCCTGCTGCAACAGCCGGCAAATTTGTATCGCGCATTTCGAGCAGGCCAACCTCAACCGTTATTGAGCACGGAGTGCCCTTTCTTCGTCAGGTAGTCCAGGTATATGCCGATGCCTACTTCGTGCCCGACAATCAGTCCATTACGAAGCATGAGTCTGAGCTGATCGTCAATCTGCTGCCCCGTATAGCCGTCGATGCGAAAGCCATTCGGAACAGCCACCTCGTCGTAGTGCGGCTGAACCAGCACCTGCTCTTCAGGCTGCTTTGACGCTTCAATTCCCTGCAGATAGGCAAGCAGCTTACGAACCAGATTCGCGTCCCGTTGCATCTCAGTCTCCTTCCGTTTCCGTATCAGATTCAGCCCCGGCCGGACCCTTGGTAATCGCCTGCTTGGCCTGCACCGCCTGCGCTCGCTTCAGCAACTGCTCGACTTCTTCAATGGTGCGTGCTTCAGCCTCGATGTCCCCAACCTTCAGACGCACCTTGCGCCCCGATCGTCCGCTGATCCATACACCGGCAGCTGCGGCCAAGGCAGTAATCAGGTTAGGACCGAGTTCCTTGATGATGAATTCGGCGAGCGGATAGCCGGTCACGGTAGCCGAGTCGAACGCCATGGCGCGCTGCGAAAAACGTACGCCCGCCACCCGCAATGAGCCGCTGAATGTCCGCAGTTCGGACTGGAT
>NZ_FCON02000200.1 GCF_001544535.1 Caballeronia choica
ACCATTTCCTCGACCAGCAACGGCTCGACATCGAGCGTCAGGCGCCCGCGCGGCTTGTTGATGATCGCGGCATCGAGACGGCCCGCCTCGACCGCATCGATGAGTTGCGCGCTGAAGCCATCGGCCACCGATACCTCGACTTGCGGAAAGAGCGCGTCAAACCTCGCGAGTGACTCCGGTAAGACGCTTTCCGCTTCCGACGCCACCATTCCGAGCGAAACGCGACCCGTGATGATCACGTCGCGCCGGCTCAATTGCTCGCGCGCGTGGTCGATGTCGCGCATGATCGGCGTGTAGAGGCGATACATGAGGCGCGCCGCCTCGGTCGGCGTCATGCCGTGCGGGCCGCGTTCGAAGAGCGTCTGTCGCAGTTCGGCTTCGAGCTTCGAAATCTGCATGCTGAGCGCGGGCTGCACGATATTGAGGCGCTTGGCCGCGCGCGTGACGGAGCCGTCCTCGAAGAGGGCGATGAAATACTGGATTTGCTTGAGGTCCATGAGGCCCGAGCGAGGTGGGAAGCCGGAGACTGCGAGTGTAGCCACAAGCGCGCGACACGGAAAGCGACGAGCGGATGGACGCATCATCGCCACTGAAGGCCTGGTTGACCCGCCCCGGGTGCAGCGCATCGCCGGGAGGTATCAGGTGCTGGCTCTTGGCGCGCTTGAGGGCGCGCGGGGTAGATTCCAACTCATCTGACGCAGCAGAAGCAAGGCGAACGGGTCGACTGCGCGTTGACCGCCAGCGCGGTCCGCTTCGTGCGTCTTGCGACGACGAACTTGCGGCCGGCGCAGGCCCGAACCGTGTCTCGGCGAAAGGTTCGATGCGCGCTGCCGGCGCCGGCCTGCCAATGAAATGTCCTTGCACGACATCGCACCCGAGTTCCTTGACGAGACCGAGTTGCGTTTCGGTTTCGATGCCTTCCGCGACCGTTCCCATGCCCAGCGCGCGCGCGAGCGCCACCATCGCTTCGACCATCGCGTGCCTGTTGGCAGGTTTCCTTAACGGCGAGCCCCTGCACGAACGACTTGTCGATCTTGATGCGATCGACAGGCAGCCGTATGAGGTACGCAAGGCTCGAGTAGCCGGTGCCGAAATCGTCGAGCGAGACGGTCACGCCAATCCTTCGTACGGCCGAAAGCGCGCGCGACGCGGCGGCGAAGTCGCTCATGACGGCAGTCTCCGTCACTTCGATGTCGAGTACGGAGACGCATACGCCGGACGCCTCGGCCGCCTCCGAAACCAGTGCGGCGAGGTCGCATTCCTGAATCGTCGTGGCCGACAGATTGACGGCGACCTTGAATGGCGTGCCGCCTGTCGCCTGCCACCGATTTCCCGACTCACCAATCAAAAGTAGAGCGTGGGCAATATAAAAGTGAGAATCGGGGGGCCCGCGTGCTTAGCTGTTCTGCAGAAGCGATGGTATGCGCGAAATTTCTTCGCCATTAAACGCATGCCTGATACTAAGAATTATCACGCGTGGAACGTCGAGGTTTCGCCAACGCGCCCCCCGGGGGAGACGCGGCGCCCCGTAGCAAGCCCTGTGGGCACACCACCCAATCGCCCCATGGCTTCCGACCTGCCGGCAGACGTCTTGGGCTTGAAATCGTGACTCGCATACTGACTGCCGCGATCGGAATGATCGATCGCGCTAGGCTTGGGCTTGCGGCGAAACGCTAAAGATGGCCGGTGCTTACCCGTTGCGCGAGAACGTCTGGACAAGCTGACTGCCACCTCGACGCGCTGAGTTCCGTCAGTCGTGAGCTCAGTGGCACCTATCCGGGTGCCGCGTCGATTCAAGTACCGGAAATCCATGTCGCGGATGTCGGCGTTCGTCGAGGCGTCTAGCGGCTTATGGTGGCCACGACCGGTGGGCCTCCCGCTACTTACACGTCACTCAAAGTCCGCCTAATCGTGTCGCATAGCCATTGCTGAGCGCCTGGGTCTTCTGCATGCGGGTACCAGTACAAATTGACCTCGAAAGGCTGTATCTGGAACGGTAGCGGCAGGACCTTCATGCGTCCGTCGCTCGCGAATGCTTTGGCGACTCGCGTTGGTAGCGCGAGCACCAGGTCGGTCGTCGCAATCGAAGAGAACAGACTAGTGAAGTGTGGGACCCGAAGGACAATCTTCCGTTTCAGTCCCATCTCGCTCAACACATCCTCGACAAGATGGTGTCCCGTGAAGGGCGCTACCACAACGTGGTTTGCGGCCACGAACTCTTCCAAGGTCAGTGTGTCGCCAATGCTCGGATGCGATGCGCTCAAAAGGCAGGAGTAGCTCTCACTGAACAGGGTCGCCTTTCGTGCCTCCCCTCCAACAAACTGCAGGTTTCCTACGACGGCGTCCACATACCCGGTCTGCAGCCAGTCAGCAACGAGGTTACTGTCAATTTGTACGACTTCAAGGCCGACGGACGGCGCGATAGCCTGGAACTCGCGAACGAGGAAGGGAAGGAAATGGAGTTCGCCCAAGTCGGAGAGCGCGAGTCGGAAAGTGCGTTCCGATTTCGAGGGGTCGAACTGTCGCGTCGCTGATATGGCTGACTCAATGCTGTTCAAGGCTGTCTTGAACGAGCTGAACAACTGCGTCGCATTGAATGTCGGAACCATCCCGTCTCGACTACGAGTGAAGAGCGGGTCGTGGAGGAGGTCCCGCAGTCGATTCAGCGAGTAGCTGACCGAGGGCTGCGTGATGTTCAAACGCTTCGCTGCGCCGCTAACGCTTTGTGTCTCGTAGATTGCAACGAACGTTCGAATCAAATTAAGGTCGATGCTCATGGTTGCCACCTATATAGATGGCATCTATTATAAGAACCAAAAAAAAATGATTGGTCTTATTCCTTCTGCACTCATAGCATAGGTGCATCGAAAGGAACAAACGCTATGAAGACCATTCACCAAGCTTGTTACGAAATTCTCCGCCACCAAGGCCTGACGACCTTCTTCGGAAATCCGGGCTCGAACGAGCTTCCGTTTCTCAAGGATTTTCCGAGCGACTTCAACTACATTCTCGGCTTGCATGAGGGCGCCGTTGTCGCGATGGCGGACGGGTACGCTCAAGCCACTGGACGTCCGACTCTGGTGAACCTGCATTCGGCCGCGGGCACCGGCAACGCCATGGGCGCGCTGGCCAACGCCTGGAACTCGCACACGCCGCTCGTCGTGACGGCGGGTCAGCAAGTTCGCGCCATGGTCGGCGTCGAAGCCCTCTTGGCGAACGTTGATGCTGCTTCGCTGCCGCGACCGCTGGTCAAGTGGAGCTCCGAGCCATCGTGCGCGCAAGAGGTGCCGTTGGCCCTCAGTCGCGCAATTCATACCGCGGGCACCGGCGCGAAAGGCCCGGTCTATCTGTCGGTCCCGTATGACGACTGGAAACAAGAGGCTGCTCCGGGCGTTGACCATCTCGCAACGCGTCGCGTTGAAATGGCGGGTGTCCCCACGCCGGCAATGCTCCAAAGACTTGCTCGCGAACTTGAGCAAGCGAACAACCCGGCGATGATTGTCGGTCCGGGTGTCGACGCCAGCGAAGCCAACGGCTTTGCCGTGGCGCTCGCTGAAAAGCTCTCGATGCCGGTCTGGATGGCTCCCTCTGCGCCGCGCTGTTCCTTCCCGACGACTCATGCCTGCTTCCGCGGCCTTCTGCCCGCAGGTATTGCGAGCATTAGCAGACTGCTTGATGGCCACGACCTGGTGCTCGTTGTCGGCGCACCCGTGTTTCGCTATCACCAATACGAACCAGGTGAGTTTTTGCCGCAAGGCACTCGTCTTATCGCAATCACGTGCGACATCAACGAGGCAACGCGCGCTCCGATGGGCGACGCAATCATCGCGGAAATCGCGCCGACGCTTGAGGCCCTGAACAACGCGGTGTCAAAGACGTCTCGCCCGATGCCCGCCGCTGTTCGCCGGCCAGAACCTGCTCCTGCCGAAGCTGGACGCCTGGCTCCGGAGCGGGTATTCGACATCCTCGATGAAATGGCGCCGCGTGACGCAATCTTCGTGAACGAGTCGACGTCGACCACGAACATTCTTTGGCAGCGCCTGCGCATGACGGAACAAGGCAGCTACTACTTCGCTGCCGCAGGCGGTCTCGGCTTTGCACTCCCGGCCGCGGTCGGCATCCAGTTGGCAAAGCCGGAGCGCCGCGTCATTGGCGTGATTGGCGACGGTTCCGCGAACTACGGAATTCAGGCTCTGTGGACGGCGGCCCAGTACAACATCCCGACCATCTTCATCATCATGAAGAACGGCACATACGGCGCGCTGCGCTGGTTCGCTGGTGTTCTGCAAGCCGAGAACGTACCGGGTCTGGATGTCCCTGGGCTGGACTTCTGCGCGCTGGCGCGTGGGTATGGCGTCGAAGCGCTGCACGCAGATTCGGCTGAGTCGCTTACGTCGGCCTTGAGACAGGCACTTGCTGGGAACAAGCCGGTGCTTATCGAGGTTGAAACTCGAGCCTAAGGGTAGGTGCCGTGTTATGAAAAAGCTCGTAAATGTCGCGGATTTTCGCGCTACCGCCGAGGCCCGGCTCCCCAAGATGGTCTTCGACTATCTTGAGGGCGGAGCCGAAGACGAGATTGGTCTTCGTCACAACCAGGACGCTTTCAAGAAAATCAAGTTTCAGCCGCGCCGTCTCGTTGACGTCAGTTCTCGCAATATGCAGGTGAACATCCTGGGTAAGACGGCGAGCGCGCCGCTCGTCATTGCGCCGACCGGTTTGAACGGGATTCTTTGGCCTCAGGGCGACCTTGCTCTCGCTCGCGCCGCTGGCAAGTTCGGGATTCCATTCGCGTTGTCGACTGCATCCAATGCCTCAATCGAAGAAGCGGCAAAGGCGGCAACCGGCGAAATCTGGTTCCAGTTATATGTGGTTCATCGGAAGCTCGCGGAGTTGCTGGTCAAGCGCGCTCTGAATGCGGGTTACACCACGCTCATTCTGACCACCGACGTTGGGGTGAACGGCAAACGCGAACGTGACCTGAGGAACGGCTTCGGGATGCCCATGCGTTATTCGGCGAAGACCATCCTTGACGGCGTGTTGCACCCGCGTTGGTCGCTCGACCTTGTTACACATGGCATGCCGCAACTGGCGAACTTTGCAAGCCAGGACGTGCAGGACACAGAGTTGCAGGCTGCGTTGATGAGCCGGCAAATGGACGCCAGTTTCGCGTGGAATGACCTGAAGTGGCTTCGCGACTTGTGGCCGCACAAGTTGGTGATTAAAGGCATCAGCCGAGTTGACGACGCCCGACGGTGCATCGAACTCGGCGCAGATGGGGTGATTCTTTCGAATCACGGTGGTCGCCAACTAGACAGCGCCATTGCTCCGGTTGAAGTACTACAGGAAACCGCCAAAAGGATTGCCGCCCCCGTTTTCATTGATAGCGGCATTCGCCGTGGTTCGGATGTGGTGAAAGCAATGGCGTTGGGAGCAAGTGCGGTCCTTCTCGGACGAGCAACACTCTACGGTCTCGCGTCTGGTGGAGAAGCCGGCGTTGACGCAGTCCTCTCGCTCCTCAAGGGCGAAATCGACACAACGCTGGCGCAGATTGGCTGCCCATCGGCAAGCCAGCTCGACTCTGACTTTTTATGGAACGGCGGTCACTGCAATGTCGATGACTTGAGCACTGTCGACTCTGTATCCGCATAAAGGGGTTGTCGTCATGGAAGATATTCGCATCACGGGCTTGCGCGCACGGGCTGTCAATGTGCCACTCCAATACCCGGTTAAGACGGCAGTTGGCACGGTCGCGACGTCACCGCTCGTGTTGATTGACTTGCTTACGAACGCAAATGTCACCGGGCACGCATATGTTTTTACCTACACGCCCCTGGCACTGAAGCCGACCCTTCAGATGGTCGAAGAGCTCGAGGCGCTGGTTAAGGGCATGCCGCTTTCTCCGCATGACATCGACCGCGCGGTCAGCGCACGATTCCGTCTCATCGGCAACACAGGTATCGTCCGCATGGCGACCGCCGGTATCGACATGGCCGCGTGGGACGCAAAGGCCAAGGCCCATCGGTTGCCGCTTGTCGAGATGCTTGGCGGAAAAGCGCGGCCGCTTGCCGCGTATGACAGCCACAGCATGGACGACGTAGAGCTTGGCGCAAGGCGCGCACGCGATGCGGTGGAAGCCGGCTTCACGGCCGTCAAGACAAAAATTGGTTACGCGACGCTCGAGTACGACCTGAAAGTCGTGCGTGCGTTGAAGCAAGTGACGGGCGAATCGGCGCAGTTGATGGTCGATTACAACCAGGGTCTGTCGGTTCCGGAAGCGAAACGTCGCGGCTCTGCCTTGGAGGCGGAAGGTATTTCGTGGATTGAGGAGCCGACGCTGCAGCATGACTACGCTGGTCATGCTGCAATCCGAAAAGCGCTGAAGATTCCGGTGCAAATGGGTGAAAACTGGTTTGGTCCTGATGAAATGCAGAAGGCTGTCGACAGCCGAGCTTGCGACTTCTGCATGCCCGACCTCATGAAAATCGGCGGCGTTACAGGCTGGATGAAAGCGAGTGCCATCGCCGAGCAGCATAGCTTGCCGATGTCCAGTCACATCTTCCAGGAATTTAGCGCGCACGTCCTCGCCGTAAGCCCCACCTGTCATCTGCTCGAGCGCATGGACCTTGCAGGCCCCATTCTTGAACCGGTCCTGCAGTTCAAAGAGGGTCAAGCGCATTTCGGCAACGAGGCCGGCGTAGGAATCCGCTGGAAGGAAGATGAAGTAAGTCGATTCCTGGTCTGAAAACAAGCACTGACCGTTCCGTCAACCTCAAGCAAGTCGTTAACTAAGTATTACTAATCACGAGCCTATAAGAGCTCGCTCATATCTATTTGGAGATGAATGTGGACCATACCGCCGCCGCTGGTGACGCGCTTTATAACACGAGCCTCAATTCCCGCCACCTTATGGTGATGTTTTGGTGCTCCATGTTGATGCTTTTCGATGGATATGACCTGGTGATTTACGGGTCAATCCTCCCTCAATTGATGCACGACTGGGAACTGTCACCTGTCACCGCAGGCTTCATCGGCAGCAGTGCGCTGTTTGGAATGATGGTTGGCGCATTGACGCTCGGTAGCTCTTCTGACCGCTTCGGCCGCCGCCGCATCGTCCTGCTTTGCCTTGTAGTCTTCGGCATCGCCGCGTTTGGCAACGCGTTCTGTACCAACACAACAGAATTCGCCGTGTGCCGCTTCCTGACAGGCATCGGCCTCGGCGGGATGGTTCCGAATATTGTCGCATTGGTGACCGAGATGGCACCGCGCAGCAAGCGCAACATTATGGTGACCATCATGCTCAGCTTTTTCTCGGTGGGTGGCGTCATCGCCGCGCTCGCGGGGAAGGCAATCACGCCTGAATTCGGATGGCGCGCCAATTTCCTGATTGCCGGACTTCCGCTGCTGTTCTTCCCGGTCTTCTACAAATGGCTTCCGGAATCCATCAGCTACCTGATTTCGCAGAAGCGGTATGGCCAGGCCGGGCCTATCCTGCGCGAATATGCCCCGGACTTCACTGGCACTGCAGCAAGCCTTGCCGTAGCAAGTGAGGACATTGGTAAACCTCGTCTGCGCACCGTGGAACTGTTCGCGCATGGTCGTGCAGTCGATACGCTTCTTCTCTGGATTGCATTCGGTATGTGCATGCTGATGGTGTACGGCCTGAACACCTGGTTGCCGAAGTTGATGGCGGCGAACGGCTACTCGCTCGGTTCGAGCCTGACCTTCCTGATTACCCTGAACGTCGGCGCGGTAGTGGGCGGCTTGTTTAGCGGCTGGCTCGCAGACCGCCACGGCGGCAAGCCGACTCTGATTCTGTTCTTCGCTGTTGCAGCAGTCTCGATTGGCCTGCTGGGCTACAAGCAGTCGCCCGTCGTCTTGAACATCCTTCTCATGGCGGCGGGAGCGACCACCATCGGCACACTGTGCATCGTGCACGCATTCGCTGCACAACTCTATCCGGCAGCCATCCGGTCGACGGGTGTGGGTTGGGCAGCAGCCGCGGGCCGATTCGGCGCGGTCGCCGGTCCTGCACTCGGGGGATACCTCTTGAGCCAAAAATTCCCTATCAACCTAAGTTTCATGGTTTTCGCAGTCCCGGGATTGGTGGCCGCCGTCGCAGTGCTGCTGATTTCGAACCGTCGCGTACGCGTCGAGAACCAGGTAGGCACGCTCGCGTCCCACGCCGAGTGAGCTTTTGAGTAAAGCATGAATTCGCATCACGGAGAAAAAAGCATGAGCAATATTGGTGAGTCGCAAGTTTGGAACGGACGAATCTTTTCCGACGGATGGAAGACCGCGGTTGGCGGAACCCAGGCAGTCGTTGAGCCGGCGACCGGCGAGAGCATCGGAGTGGTTGGCGTTGGTTCATCCGAGGACATTGATAATGCGGTCGTCTCTGCGACGACGGCTCAGGAAGCATGGGCTGCTATGCCGTTCGACCAACGTGCGACCATCATGAGAGAGGCAGCGCGCCTGTTGAAGGAGCGCGCGCCGGAAATCAACGAATGGAACATCCGTGAGTGCGGTTCGACGCGCCCGAAGGCTGAATGGGAACTGCACGCGACGTACGAGCAACTGCAGGCGGCAGCAGCGCTTCCCATGCAGCCCGAGGGAGCGCTTTACCCCTCGTCGATCCCTGGCCGCACGAACATCTGCCGCCACGTCCCGGTAGGTGTCGTAGGCGTTATCGCACCCTGGAATTTCCCGATTCTTCTCGGGATGAGGTCTGTTGCACCCGCTCTCGCACTCGGCAACGCGGTCATTCTGAAGCCGGACCCGCAGAGCGGTGTCGCAGGCGGCCTTCTGCTCGCGAAGGTCTTCGAAGATGCAGGTCTTCCCGCTGGTGTGCTGCACGTCATTCCCGGCGGCCCCGCTGCAGGTGACGCGCTGGTCCGTCACCCGAAGGTGGGCATGATTTCGTTCACAGGTTCGACGGCAGTTGGCCGCTCAATCGGCGAAATCTGCGGTCGCATGCTGAAGAAGGTTGCGCTTGAGCTCGGCGGCAACAACGCTATCGTCATATTGGACGATGCGGATGTCGAGGCAGCAACTTCCAGCGGAGCATGGGGTTCGTTCTTGCATCAGGGCCAAATCTGTATGCAGACCGGCCGCCACCTTGTGCATCACTCGATCGCCGAGAAGTACGCGCAAAGACTGGCCGAACGTGCCCGTAATTTGGCGGTCGGCAATCCTGCCAAGGAGCAGGTGCATCTGGGCCCGCTGATTAACCAGAAACAGCGTGACCGAATCGACGACATCGTTCAAACAAGCGTTAGTGCGGGCGCAACGGTTCTGGCGGGTGGGAAGTACAGCGGACTTTTCTATGAAGCGACTGTTCTCACCGGCGTGACGCCCGGTATGGCCGCTTATGACCAGGAAATCTTCGGCCCCATCGCTCCCATCACCGTTTTCGACAGCGACGATGAAGCCGTCGAGTTGGTCAACGCGTCCGACTATGGCTTGGCCGCGGCTATCCACACGCAGTCGATGTCGCGCGGACTCGCGATTTCATCGCGCATTCGCGCAGGGATGGTTCACGTCAACGACCAAACCGTGAATAACGAGTTCCATGTCCCATTTGGCGGCATGGGAGCGTCGGGCAATGGCGGTCGTTTCGGCGGACCGGCGAACGTGCATGAGTTCACTCAAACTCAATGGGTCAGCTTGACGGACAAACCCACTCAATACCCGTTCTAACGCACATGTGAAGTATCGCTACCCGCCCAGACTTCGACGTCGGCGGCGGGTCAACAAAAGAACCTTGATCGCGCGGAATGTCGTCGCCTTCCTCATCGAGCGAGAGCTGGACTTCCTCGCGGAACCACTTGGCGTAGGCCAGCGCCTCTTCCATGCTGTCGTGCTCAGTAAGAGCGGGGTCGATCGGAATTTTTCCCATATTCGTTTTCCTCTTCGCTTCGAGGCGGACCCGCGCTCGAACAATGCCTCGCCTGCAATGCGCGGGCGCGTACTCTCGCGGGCACGGCGGATTCGCTCGCGAGCCCATTCCTCATAGGTCTGTTGTTTCTGCACTCGTGATAGCGCAGGCCGATTGGAGCGGCACTCCGTCATTGACGCAACGACCAGGGCGCGTTCGACCAAATCGGCCTTCGTGAAGTCATCGATAGTCCTTCCAGTTGCGCTCTGCCGACTCAACCGCCCGCCGCCATTTGGGTGATTGCTCTCGAGGAGCGGAGTATTGCTCGGTAATATTTATACGACATCGTATAACATTTCGACGTCTACAATTCATCTAATCAAATGGCGTTCTTGTCTCTTGTTCTTAGGGTATGTGCCTAATTGAAATGATTCCGGAGATGGCACATAGTACGTTATCGTACAACTAGAGACATTGCCAGGCGCGCCGGAGTATCGGACGACACAGAACGCCGAGGCATACGCCACGCAGGTGCTGCCACGGCGAATAAGCTCGATGGCTTCCGGCCAACACTACCCGGCTGGCAGCTTGGTCGGCCCCGTTTCCTCGCGCGAGGACAGCAAGTCCGGTGACTCGACTGATCCAGCGAGGCAGCCCATCTGATCAGTTAAAAAACTTCGGAGACACAGTAATGAAAATCAAGGGCATCCGATGGTGGATGGTCAGCCTGGTCGCGGCCGGGCTCATCATCAACTACCTCGCGCGCAACACGCTTTCGGTGGCGGCGCC
>NZ_FCON02000201.1 GCF_001544535.1 Caballeronia choica
GGGGTTTCATCGTTGTTGGCATGTAGAAAAGGCGCGCACGTCGCACCGCTGCGCGGAGTGGAACAGCAGTCATTCATCCGTCCCGGCACTTCGTGCCCGACGCCAGGTTCGCTAAGCGGTGAATTGAAGCATGGAGCAAGCACGAACGATCGACGTAGCGATGGGTTTCAGTTATGCCTGACGGGTGAGCGCGTAGCGCGAGGCTGGATGTATGACTGCTGGTCCACTTCGTATAGCGGTGCGACGTGCGCGCCTCTTCTACATGCCAACAACGGGGAAACCCCGCTAACGACACTCCCCCGGTTGGACCACTCCGAGGGAGCGGTCTGGCGGCGACTGGCAAGGATTGGCGTTGGGAAGCTGCTTTCTTTGCTTACTTTCTTTGCAGCAGCAAAGAAAGTGAGTCCCGCCCCGGACAGGGGCAGAGCTAATAAACCAAAAACAAAGCAAGTTCCATAGAAGCGCAAAAACATCAAACGGCGTAAACAACCACCCCCACCCCACCCCCACCCCAAGCGCCAGCGGCAACCCACCCAAAGGAGCCGAAAATGCCCACGATCACGAAGCTTTCCGTGCGCGACATCCGCTTTCCGACGTCGCGCTCGCTCGACGGTTCCGATGCGATGAACGCCGCGCCCGACTACTCGGCGGCCTACGCGATCCTCGAAACCGATGCGCCCGACGGACTCGCCGGCCACGGCCTGACCTTCACGATCGGGCGCGGCACGGAAATCGTCGTGGCGGCGGTGAATGCGCTCGGGCCGCTCGTCGTGGGCAGGCGTCTCGAAGACATCGCCGCCAACATGGGCGCGTTCTGGCGCGCGATCACCTCCGACAGCCAGTTGCGCTGGATCGGCCCCGACAAAGGCGTAATCCATCTGGCGACGGCGGCCGTCGTCAACGCGGTGTGGGACCTGTGGGCGAAGTCCGAACGCAAGCCGGTGTGGAAACTGCTCGTCGACATGAGCCCGGACGAACTCGTGCGCTGCCTCGACTTCCGCTATGTCACCGATGCGCTGACGCCGCAGGAAGCGCTCGCGATCCTGCGCCGCCATGAGCCGACCAAGGCCGGGCGCGTACAGGAGATGCTCGCGCAGGGCTATCCGGCCTACACGACATCGGCGGGCTGGCTCGGCTACGACGACGACAAGATCCGCCGTCTCGCGCGGGAAGGCGTCGCGCAAGGCTGGACGCATTTCAAGCAGAAGGTCGGCGGCAATCCCGACGAGGACGTGCGGCGCGCCCGCATCCTGCGCGAGGAGATCGGTCCGGAGCGCCGTCTGATGATGGACGCGAACCAGGTATGGGAAGTCGATGAAGCGATCGCCAACATGCGGCGGCTCGCCGAATTCGATCCGTGGTGGATCGAAGAGCCGACGAGCCCCGACGATATCCTCGGCCACGCAGCCATTCGCCGGCGGCTCGCGCCGATCGGCGTCGCGACGGGCGAGCATTGCCACAACCGGGTGATGTTCAAGCAACTGCTCCAGGCGCAGGCGATCGATTTCTGCCAGATCGACAGTTGCCGCCTTGGCGGATTGAACGAGGTGCTCGTCGTGCTGCTGATGGCGGCGAAGTTCGGCGTGCCCGTGTGCCCGCATGCGGGCGGCGTCGGATTATGCGAGTACGTGCAGCATATTTCGCTGTTCGATTACGTGTGCGTGTCGGCGTCGCTGGAAAACCGCGTGCTCGAATACGTGGATCATCTGCACGAGCATTTCATCGATCCCGTCGTGATCAGCAACGGTCGCTACATGCCGCCGCAGGCGCCCGGTTACAGCATCGAGATGCATGCCGCTTCGCTCGAACGGTTCGAGTTTCCGCACGGCGCGGCGTGGCGTCCGTAAGCTTCACGCCGGGCTTTTCTGTTCCACGTCGATGCCCTCGCCGTGCCGCTGCGGGCTGCAATCTGCATCGTCGAATGCGTGCCACGTGGTGACGCGTTCGCCACGGCCGCATTTCTTCGCCTCGTACATCGCATGGTCCGCCTTGCGCACGAGATCGTCGGCGGTGTCGTTGTGCCCGAGCACCGCGAGTCCGAGGCTCGCGCGCATCAGGTACGGCTTGCCCCGCACGGTGAGGTCGACGCTGAGCGCCTGCGCGATCGCCTCGGCGTTGCGCGTGCCGGCCTCGCGTGCGTCCGGTGCCTGGACCACCACGAGAAATTCGTCGCCGCCGAGCCGCCCGATCGCGCCATGCTCGCCCACCGCCATCCGCAGGCGCTCGGCCAGCACGGTCAGCACCTCGTCGCCGCATTGATGCCCGTAGGTGTCGTTCAACTGCTTGAAGTTGTCGAGGTCGACGAAGATCGCCGCGACCTTGCCGCCCGCGTCCGGCGCCGCGGCCGCTTCGTGCAGCAGGTCCTTGATGCGTCCGCGGTTGTAGAGGCCCGTCAGCCGGTCCGTCTCCGAGAGCCGCCGCAGTTCGTCCTTGCGCTTGTGCAGCTTCGATACGAGCGACATGATCCGCGCCGCGAAGCCGATCAGCAGCGCCGAGATGACGGCCGCCATCGTCACGTAGACGCGCCGCATGCGGTAATAGTCGTCGAGTGCTTCGTCGAGCGAGAGCCCCGCGACCACGGTCAGCCCGTAACGATCGATCGTGCTGCTCGCGACGATCCGCTCGATGTGATCGACCGGGTCGATCACGGTTGCGACGGGCGCGCGCGCGACGCTCGTATAGTTGTCGAGGAGCGCCCCGCCGGTCGTGCTGGGCGCTTCGCCCGCGCGGCGCGACAGCGTGAAGCCGTGGTGCGAGATCACCGCGATCATGCCGTAGCGTCCGAGCGCGGCGCTGTTGTAGAAGCCGTCCGTGAGATACGCGGGGTTTTCGGAGATCACGATCACGCCGCCGAACCTGCCGTCCGGCGTGTCGAGGCGGCGCGTCGCCTGGATCGACCATTGTTTCGACACGCGCCCGATCACCGGCCGGCTGATGAACAGCCCCTTGGCCGGATCCGTGCGATGCACGGCGAAGTGCTCGCGGTCGCTCAGGTCGACGATGCCCTTGAACGGCAGCGTCGAAGCCAGCACGTGGCCGTTCGCGCCGACGATCGTCACCTGCAGCGCCGTATCGGCGGTGATGAGCCCATACGCCTGATAGCGGGCGAGGTCGAACGTGAGCGGCGCGGTCTCGTAGCCGTACTTGATGAGCAGCGCGATCACGTCGACGTCGTGAATGGTTTTGAGCGTGTGCGTCTGCAGAGACCGCGCGATCGTGCGCGCGGCGTCCTGCGTGTCGCGCACGACAGACGCCTTCTCGACTTGCAGTCGCATGAGGATCGTGATCCACAGCACGCAGAGGACGAGAAGGGTCAGAGCGGGAATTTGCACCATGGCGCGAAGCCGTGCTTTTTCCCTGTCGATGCCCGGCCGAATCGGTCGCATAGTAGCCTTGAGTTCTCTCCCTGCAAGGATTGTGCTTCAGGCCGCGTCGTCACGATCCGGCAAACAGCGCGCGCTTTCTCCGCTTCTTCGGTGAATTGCAGGCGCATGCGCTTCCTGGAACCAGGGCGACCGCGCGCCAAAAGGAAACCGTCCGATGAATCCGACCGACAACGACCCGCAGACGCGCCCCGCGATGCACGCCCGCACGCGGCCGCTCGCGGCAGCCAGCGCGTGGCTGGAGAGGCTCGATCCCGGCACGCATCGCCGGATCAAGGGGCTGCGGCTCGTCACCGCCTACGGCCTCGCGGCGGCGCTCGGAACGCTGCAGGACATCGCGCACGGCCTGCCCGCCGGCGTGCTGCTCGGCTCGCTCGCGAGCGGCTTCGCGCTCTGGGCGAGCGTGTCCGAGGCACGCGCGACGCGTCCCGAATCGAGCCGCGACCTGGCGCTGCTATGCGTCGCCGCGGGCGTCGGCGCGGCGATGTTCGCGCTCCTCGCGCCACTTCTGCGCGGACTCGCGCCAGCCGGAGCCGAGCTGACGCTTGTGTCCGGTGCGTTTCTCGTCGGCTATCTGAAGCGTTTCGGCGTGCTCGGTGCGGGCATCGGGTCGCAGGTGTACATCGGACAATTGCTGGCCTACGGCATGCGCCTCGGCCCCGCCGACTTGCCGACGATCGCCGTCGCGGTGGCGATCGCGGCGCTCGCGTCGATCGTGCCACGCGCGTTGAGCGGCCCCGCCGAGCGTCCGGCGAGCGTGGCGGCACTGGGGCCGGGGCCTGCTTCGGGGCGCAATGGCATGTCGGCGGAATTCATCATGGGATTGCAGGCGGCGAGCGGCTCGCTCGTGGTCGTCGCGTTGAACGACATCGTCGGTCTGCCCGAATCGGCGTGGGCGATCACGGCCTGCACCTACGTCGTGGCCGGCTCGGCGACGGGCACCGTCGAGCGGGTGCGCCGCAGGATCATCGGCACGCTGGTCGGCGTGCCGCTCGGGCTCGCGTGCCTGCCGCTCGCCATGCATGCGCCGCTTTTGATCTGGTGCGCGGCGGCGCTCGCGATGATCGTCTACGCGATGGCCCTGCCCGAGCGCTACGACGTCGCCTGCGCGGCATTCGCCTTCACGCTGATCGTGACGATGGCGGCAAGCGGGCTGCATTCGGTGCCGCTCCTGGCCGCGCGTGCGTGGGAGACGCTGATCGGCGGCATGCTCGGCATCGTGGCTGCGCTGGTGATCTTTCCGCTCAGGCAGCCGCGCCAATAATCGAGGCGCTTTGCTACCATCGCTCCGTTTGCTCCAACAATCGAAACGGGCGAATGCATGGACCGCTTTCAGGAGATGCAGGTATTCATCCGCATCGCGGAAAGAAGCAGCTTCACGCAGGCCGCCGACGACCTGCAGATTCCGCGCGCGACCGTCACCACCTTGCTCAAGCGCATGGAGGCACGGCTCGGCGCGCGCCTGATCGAGCGCACGACGCGCACCGTGCGCCTCACGCACGATGGCGAAGCGTATTACCGGCGCTGCGTGCGGCTCGTCGCCGACCTGGAAGAAGCCGAGGGTTCGTTTCGCCATGTCGCGCCGAAGGGCCTTCTGCGCGTCAACGTGCAAGGCACGCTCGCGAAGCATTTCGTCGTGCCCGCTCTGCCGGATTTCATCGCACGCTATCCCGGCATCGAGTTGCAGATCGGCGAGGACGACCGGCTCGTCGACCTCGTGCGCGAAGGGATCGATTGCGTGCTGCGCGCGGGCATGCTGCAGGATTCGTCGATGGTCGGGCGGCGCGTCGCGCTGATGGAACAGGTCACCGTGGCGAGTCCCGCGTATCTCGCACAGTTCGGTCATCCGCAGTCGCTCAAAGCGCTCAGCGGGCATCGGGCGGTCAACTACATGTCGAGCGGAACCGGCCGCATCCTGCCACTGGAGTTCACCGTCGACGGCCGCGTGACCGAGTTGCAACTCGCGTCGATCGTCTCGGTGACGGGCGCCGATCTTTACACGGCCGCCGCGCTGGCCGGCTTCGGTCTCGTGCAGGTGCCGCGCTATCGCGTGCTCGGCGAATTATTGGCGGGCACGCTCGAAACCGTGCTCGCGGAGTGTCCTCCGCCGCCGATGCCGGTCTCCGTCCTTTACCCGCAAAACCGGCAGCTTTCCTCGCGGGTCCGCGTCTTCGCGCAGTGGTTGCGCGACATTTTCGAAGCCGCCGGCTAAAGCGCTCGCCGGGTTGCATTCGAGCGGCGACGGCGACCCGCTGTGCGCCGTCCGAAAACCCGCAAACGCTTGCGCAGCGGGGCCAGGGCGAACAGTGTTGGCGGACGAACGCTCTACAGACGAATCCGGGGCGCACCATATTGGCAAGGCGGGCCATGCCGGGATAGGCTCACTTTTACCGAACCCGAGACGGTGCATCGAATAAAAATTACCGCTCGGTTCGGCGCTCGGGGCGCGGTGTCCGGTCGCGATCAGCGCGGCCGGACCAACCGCCTCGGCAGCATGGGGAAGACAAAAAGAAGGCGTGCCGACGTTCATTGCATGCAAATGGACACGAGTTTCGCCGCTACGGCAAACCAATTGCGCCAGCGTTCAGGCGACGCTGCAGCCACTCGGGGTGGGTGGCGAAAGGCTGGCGCGCGGGGTGATCAACGAGAAGAAAAACATGAACCATGGATACGAAGCGTCGCTCGTGAAGCGTGTGGTGAACCAACTGGTGAACGGTATTGTCAACGGCGATTACGCGGACCACGTGTTGCCGCCGCAAGTCGACCTGGCGGTGAAGTACGGCGTCAGCCGGACCATCATGCGCGAGGCGATCAGCATCCTGATCTCGCGACGGATGCTCGATGTCCGCCCCAAGACGGGCACGCGCATCAAGCCGGCGCAGGACTGGCTGATCATCGACCACGAAGTCGCCGAGTGGCGGCTGCGAGCGACGCCCGATCCGGAATACCTGCGCGGCCTGATCGAGTTCAGGGCATTCGTCGATCCGCGCGCGGCGGCACTGGCGGCGATCCGCGCGAGCCGGCAACAGCGCATCGCGCTCGCCGGCGCCTATCAAAACCTCGCGCAAGCGGGCGTGAACGGCGCGCTTGCCCACGCAGCCGAGGACGCGCTGCAATCGGCGATCGTCGATGCCAGCGGCGACGAACTTCTGAAGCAGATGAGCTGTGTCGTGCGCGTGGGACTGCGGGCGATGAAGCCGATCGTTCACCCGCACGCGCTCGCCCACGAGTCGCATCTCGGGCAGTACGCGAGAGTCGTGCGCGCGATCGAAGCGTGCGATGCGGACGGCGCCAGAGCCGCCATGACGGCGCTGCTCGCCCAGGCCGCCACGCGATTGATGGAGGAGACCGCGTAAGCCGGCGGCGCCGGCACGCTTGAAGTCCCCTCGCCTCTTTGTCGGCCTCCTTGTCGCCTCGAAGTCCGGCGACAGCCCTCTCGTGGACCATAAATTGCGTGAGCCAGTCGCCGGCGACGGGATGGCGACCGCACGCCTCACGCGCAGATAAACGCCTCGCGCGATTCGCCCGCGTGACTACAATTACCTGATGTCCGGTCAAGACATACCGGGGGCCAACCCAACCAGCGGCGGTCCGGGCGTTTGCATCTGCCGCGCAAGACATGAACGGAGGCAGCAATGTCAGAGATCGACAAGGAAATCGATAAGGAAAAGGTCGTCGCGGTGCTGAACCAGATTCTCGAGTCCGAGCTGGCAGGCGTCGTCCGCTACACGCACTATTCGTTTCTCGTGTTCGGGTTCGGGCGCATTCCGATCGTGTCGTGGCTGCGCGAGCAGGCGGACGAGTCGCTGTTGCATGCCCAGCAGGTCGGCGAGTGGATCACCACGCTCGGCGCCTACCCGTCGCTCGCGATCGGCCCGCTGCTCGACTCCCATACGTTCGACATCGCGTCGATCCTGCGCGAATCGCTGCAGTCGGAGAATGTCGCGCTGAAGCTGTATCGGGATCTGCTCGGGCTGGTCGAGGACCGTTCCGTCGCGCTGGAGGAGTTTGCCCGCCAGATGATCCATGTCGAGGAGATGCATGCGGGCGAAGTCGACAAGATGCTGCGCCGGCCGGGCGAAGTGACGACATCGGCGGAGCGGCAGACGGGGAAGGCCTGACGCGCATCGGGCGGCCGTGTTTTTCCATTAGGGTAATCCTGTGCCGCGGGCAATCGACGCACGCGCATGGGCCACTGCACAATTCGGGGACGAACGCATGGCCTTCACGCGGACGCGCTGGCACCTCGTCCGCATGCCACCGGATGAGGCCGGGGAACGCCAGCAGCCAGACGGCCATAAGGCGCTCACGCTTCCACTACCAGGGTCATAAAAATGGATAAAGCTACGACCGTCAACATCCAGACGTTCCTCAACGAGCACCCGTTCTCCGGCTTCCAGTGGCTCATCTTTGCGATGTGCTTCGTCGTCGTGCTGCTCGATGGCTTCGACACCGCCGCGATCGGGTTCATCGCGCCGTCGCTCGTGACGGAATGGCACATCAGCAGGCCGGCGCTCGCGCCGGTCTTGAGCGCAGCGCTCTTCGGGCTGGCGTTTGGCGCACTGTGCGCGGGTCCGTTGTCCGACCGGCTGGGCCGGCGCCTGCTGCTGATCGTCTCGGTGACGATATTCGGGATCGCGTGTCTCGGGTCCGCCTGGTCCGCCGATCTGTTCCAGCTCACCGTGCTGCGCTTCGTCACCGGCCTTGGCCTCGGTGCGGCGATGCCCAACGCGGTGACGATGATGAGCGAATATTGCCCCGACAACCGGCGCGCCACGCTCACCAACCTGATGTTCTGTGGCTTCCCGCTGGGTGCTGCGTTCGGCGGCTTCCTTGCCGCGTGGATGATCCCGCACTTCGGCTGGCGCAGCGTGCTCGTGCTCGGCGGCGTGACGCCGCTCGTCCTCGCCGTGCTGCTCCTGACCGTGCTGCCCGAATCGGTTCGCTACATGGTCGCGAAGAACCAGCCGGTGGAGAAGATCCGCGCCGCGCTGTTGCGCGTGTCGTCAACCGCTTCGCGCGCGACCGCCTTCATCATGACCGAGCCGGCGCCTCGCACGAACGCGAAAAGCGGCATGAGCGTGGTGCTTTCGCCGTCCTACGTGGTCGGCTCGATGATGCTGTGGCTCGCGTACTTCATGGGTCTCGTGATCTTCTATGCGTCGATCAACTGGATGCCGATTCTCTTCAAGGAAGCGGGCCTCTCCCCGCAACGCGCGACGCTTATCTCGGCGCTCTTCCCGCTCGGCGGCGTGGGCGCGGTGCTGTTCGGCATGTTGATGGACCGCTTCAATCCCAACCGCGTGATCGCGGCCGGCTATGCGCTCACGGCCGTGACGGTGTATGCGATCGGGCAATCAATCGGCGATGTCGGCTGGCTGATGGTCAGCGTGTTCGCGGCGGGCATCCTGATGAACACGGCGCAGTCGTCGATGCCCGCGCTCGCGGCCGCGTTCTATCCGACGCAGGGGCGCGCCACCGGAGTCGCGTGGATGCTTGGCATCGGGCGCTTCGGCGGCATCGCGGGTTCGTTTCTCGTTGCCGAACTGACGCGGCGGCAGTTCACGTTCGCCGGCATCTTCACGGTGATCGCCGTGGCCGGTTTGATCGCGTGCGTGGCGCTCTTGGTCAAGCAGGCCGTGCATCCTGGCGATGCAGCGACGGCGCCAGCCGACGCCTCGTTCTCGGGGCACTGAACAAACCGGCCGCTTCCTGTTGCAGGAAGCGGCCGGATGTCTTGCAGTTGGAATGGCGTTACTTCGGCTGCTCGACGGTCCGCAGATACGGCTTGAGCGTCTTGAAGCCCTGCGGATATTTCTTCTTCGCGTCTTCGTCCGATACCGACGTCGGAATGATCACGTCCTCGCCCGGTTTCCAGTTTACTGGGGTGGCGACCGCGTGCTTCGCGTTCAATTGCAGCGCATCGAGCAGGCGGAGCACTTCATCGAAATTGCGTCCCGCGCTCATCGGATAGGTGAAGGTGGCCTTGATCTTCTTGTCCGGCCCGACGATGAAGACCGCGCGGATCGTTGCGTTGTCGACTGCTGTGCGGGGACCGCCGCTCGCGTTCGGATGGATCATGTCGTAGAGCTTTGCGACATGGAGGTCCGGGTCTCCGATCATCGGGTAATTCACTGCCGTGCCCTGCGTTTCCTCGATATCCTTGGCCCACTTCCCGTGGCTGTCGACGGGATCGATCGACAGGCCGACCACCTTCGTATTGCGCTTGTCGAATTCGGGCTTGAGGCGCGCCAAGTAGCCGAGCTCAGTCGTGCAGACCGGCGTGAAATCCTTCGGGTGCGAAAACAGGATGGCCCACTTGTCGCCGATCCACTCATGAAAGTTGAGGGTGCCTTCAGTCGTTTCCGCGGTGAAATCGGGAGCCTCGTCACCGATACGGATGGTCATGTTCAATCTCCACTGTTGAATTGTCCGGAAGTTTTGCGAGCGCCGCGATATACGCCATGCACGGCTGCGGGTGAAACGGACAAATTCAATTATAGTGCGCCCGGGCTGGTGTCTTGCTGCGGGCTATTCCTCGAATTCTTCGATGCAAATCTGCTGTTGAGGAATTGGGTAGGAGGATGGGGTGGGGGGTGGGTGGTGTTTACACCGTTTGATGCGCTCGGGCTTCTATGGAACTTGTATTATTTTTGGTTTATTTGCTCTGCCCCTGTCCGGGGCGGGACTCACTTTCTTTGCTGCTGCAAAGAAAGTAAGCAAAGAAAGCAGCTTCCCAACGCCAATTCTTGCCAGTCGGTGCTAGACCGCTCGCCCGGAGTGGTCCAACCGGGGGAGTGTCGTTAGCGGGGTTTCCCCGTTGTTGGCATGTAGAAGAGGTACGGGCGTCGCACCGCGATACGGAGTGGACCAGCAGTCATACAACCGGCCTCGCGCTACGCACTCACCCGTCAGGCAAATCCGAAACCCGAACGATCGTTACATCCTACGTTTATGCTTGCCGCATGCTTCAATTCACCACCGCTAGTGACCTGTCGTCGGGCACGAAGTGCCAGGACGGATGTATGACTGCTGATCCACTCCGTATGGCGGTGCGACGTGCGCGCCTCTTCTACATGCCAACAACAATGAAACCCCGTTAACGACACTCCCCCGGTTGGACCACTCCGACATAACGGTCTTGCGGCGCATGGCAAGCATTGGCGGTGGAAAGCTGCTTTCTTTGCTTACTTGTATATTGTCCCTAGCGTTCGGAAACTGATCCTTTCTGTTCGCCGGAAGCGGTA
>NZ_FCON02000202.1 GCF_001544535.1 Caballeronia choica
GTGAGCGTGCTCGATGTCGGGCTGAAGGCGGGGCTTGCGCTGCCGTATGCGTGCAAGGGCGGCGTGTGCTGCACGTGTAGGGCGAAGGTGCTCGAAGGCGAGGTGAAGATGGAGAAGAACTACACGCTGGAGCAGCACGAAATCGACGACGGCTACGTGCTGACGTGCCAGTGCCATCCGGTGAGCGATCGCGTCGTGGTGAGTTACGACGAACGTTGAGCGCCGTATCGATTGGCTTACACTAAGGGCCGCTCGCTTCGAGCGGCCCTGTTTGTTTGCCGGCATATCTCATCGATGAGCATCATCCACGTTACCAATGGCGATCACGCCGCCGACACGCTTCGCGAAGCGCTCAAACTCGCGGAACGCGACGAGCGCGTCATCGCGCTGAAGGACGATCTCGCGGTCGGCCCGCTCAAGAACGTCGACGACGCGCCGGATACGCGCATCGCCTTCTGGCGGCACGTCCTCACGCGCGACGGCATCGACTTCGAGGCCGAGTTCGGGCAACAGGAAGCGCTGCTGCGCAGTCTCGTGCGCGACGACGCGCAAATCGTGATCTGGCACGGCCAAAGCGCCTCGGATCAACTGACTTTGCGGCGCGTCGCCTATCATCTGCGCAATGCGCCGCAGCGGCTCAACGAAGCCAGGCTCTCGGAACTCGACCTGCCCCTCATCACCGATGCCGATGGCAAGCAGCACCGCCGTGGCCGCAAGGACGGGGCGACGGCCGTCGGCATGTTCACGGCCGAGGAGTTGCTCGCGAAACTGCCGAGCGCCGCGCCGATCTCGGTGCTGCGCATCGGGCGGCTCGCGCTCGAGTGGCAGGAGGCGAAGCACATGAACGCCCAGACGCGTCGATGGCACGAGAACACGTTCGTCTCCGGCAGCTTTGCCGACATCGACGAGGCGATTCTCGATGCCGTCACCGCCGACTGGCAGCCCGCGCGCCGTATCGCGGGCGAGGTGATGGGCGCGGACTTCGGCTTCATGGTCAGCGATTCGGTCGCCTTCTGGCGCTGCCGCGAGCTTGCCGCCGCGGGACGGCTTAAACTTCGCGGCGAACCCGGCGACATCGTCCACGCCGAACTCCGGGGCAAATCCGGCGATTCCAACTAAAAACGCATCAGACTTTCTATCAATGGCCCGTACCAGAGCGCCCGACCACGATACGCAACGCGAGCAGATCCTCGAACTCGCCGCCGCCAAATTCGCGCAAACGAGCTACCCCAGCACCTCGATGGCCGATCTTGCCGCCGCAAGCGGCACGTCGAAGGCGCGTCTCTATCACTATTACGAGAGCAAGGAAGCGATTCTCTTCGACCTGCTCGACCGCTACACGAAGCGACTGATGCTGATCATCGCGGAAGTGGAAGGCGCGAGCCAGCGGCGCGGCCTGAGCGAACGCGAGGCGTTCGCGGAACTGGTGCGCGCGTTTCTCGCCGAGTACGAGACGTCGCATAGTCGCCACGTCGCGTTGCTGAACGACGTCAAATATCTCGAAGACGCGCAGCGCGCGATCGTGCTGGACCGGCAACGCGATATCGTCGCCGCATTCGCCAGACAATTGGCGCGCGCCTACCCGACGCGCGCGACCAAGGAAAACCAGACCGCGCTCACAATGATGGTGTTCGGCATGATCAACTGGACGTTTACCTGGCTCAAACCGGGCGGAAAACTGGGGTATCGGGAGTTTGCGGAACAGGTCGTCGACGTGATCGAGCACGGTCTGAAGGACAGCGATGCGTGATTTTGCTGCACCACAGCAACAAAAATTCACGGTTGGATATTACTTCAGAAGAACACTATAAATAATTGATCAATAACCAATTTGTGAATTTTTAAGCAGACTTTTAGAAGTTGCACTCAGGGGCTTTTTAAGGGTTTTCCCGTATCCCGATTTGCTTAATCGGGTAAAATCCGTTTTGCGATGCAGCACGTCGCATGACGATTCAAGGGAGAACCCATCGTGAACATTTCCATCAACCGCTTTGCCACGCCCGCCGTCGTAGCTACTCGCACGCTGCCGGACGCCGGTCGAACACCGGTTCTCGTTCGCGAGTTGTCCTCGGGCGACCGTGAGCGTCTCCTCACCCATTTTCTCGCGCTCGACGAAGATGATCGCCTGCTGCGTTTCGGCCAGATCGTGCCGGACCACGTGATCGACAACTACGTCCGCAACCTCGATTTCGCACACGACACTGTCTTCGGCGTCTTCGACGACGAACTGCGCCTCGTCGGCGCCGGCCATCTGGCCTATCTGCCGGCTGAAGGCGACAAGCGCACGGCCGAATTCGGCGTGTCGGTGCTCGAAAGCGCACGCGGCCGCGGCATCGGCACGAAGCTGTTCGAGCGCGCCGCCATCCGTAGCCGCAACACGCAGGTCTCGATGCTCTATATGCACTGCCTGTCGCGCAACGCGACGATGATGCACATCGCGAAGAAGTCGGGCATGAAGATCGAATTCGCGTACGGCGAGGCCGATGCGTATCTGTCGCTCACGCCGGCCGACCAGAGCAGCCTCATCGGGGAAATGCTTCAGGAACAGGCCGCCTCGTTCGACTACGCGATCAAGCGCCAGGCGCACCGCGCGTCGCAGATGTTCGACATGTTCATGCCGACGGCGAAAGCCGCGTAAAGACAGCGCGGGTTGGCGCTGCGAGCGGGACCGAAACATGAAAGGGCGGCCAGGACCGCCCTTCTTCATTGGTGCGACCGGTTCAGCGCAGTGGCAGCGCCGTCGTTTCCTTGATGCGTTCGAGCGAAAAGCTCGTCTTCACGTCGATCACCGACGGATGATGCAGCAGTTGATCCTGCACGAAGCGCGAAAAGTGCGCCATGTCTTCCACCTGGACGCGCAGCAGGTAATCCATGTCGCCGGTCATCGCGTCGCAGGCGACGACCTCCGGCCACTCGCGCACCGCCTCGCGGAACAAATCGGCGTGCGTCGTGGGATTCGGCGAGTGCGCCGTCGCTGGCGTCCCGCCGCGCTTTTCCAGCCGCACATTCACATACGCGAGCAAGCCGAGCCCGAGCTTTTGGGGATCGAGCAACGCGACGTAGCCGCGAATCACGCCACTTTCTTCCAGCCGCCGGACCCGCCGCAGACACGGACTCGGCGACAAACTCACGCGATCCGCGATCTCCTGGTTTGACAGCCGGCCATTCTCCTGCAGGATCGCGAGAATCTTCCGGTCGATGGCGTCGAATGCGGTGTCGGCCATTTTCTGTCTCCCTTTTGCTCCAAAGTGGCAGAACCTTGCGCAATCGTAGCGATACGCGATTTATTTCGCAAGCTTTCGCCGCGCGCCCTTGATTACACTTCTTCTCATTATTTCCGCACAGAGATTCAAGGAGACAGACATGGCGTTTCAGGGCTGGGACAACCCCGTCGGCACCGACGGCTTCGAGTTCATCGAATACACGGCGCCCGATCCGGTCGCGCTCGGCAAGCTGTTCGAGCAAATGGGGTTCACGGCGATCGCGCGTCACCGGCACAAGAGCGTGACGTTGTATCGGCAGGGCGAGATCAACTTCATCATCAACGCCGAGCCCGATTCGTTCGCGCAACGCTTCGCGCGTCAGCACGGGCCGTCGATCTGCGCGATTGCGTTCCGCGTCGCCGATGCCGGCCATGCCTACAAGCGGGCGCTCGAACTCGGCGCGTGGGGCTTCGACAACAAGACCGGCCCGATGGAACTGAACATCCCGGCGATCAAGGGCGTCGGCGATTCGCTGATCTATTTCGTCGACCGCTGGCGCGGCAAGAACGGCGCGCAGCCAGGCAGCATCGGCGACATCAGCATCTACGACGTCGACTTCGAACCGATTCCGGGCGCCGATCCGAATCCGGTCGGCCACGGCCTGACCTACATCGATCACCTGACGCACAACGTGCATCGCGGTCGCATGATCGAATGGGCCGAGTTTTACGAGCGTCTTTTCAACTTCCGCGAAGCACGTTACTTCGATATCGAAGGCAAGGTGACGGCGGTGAAGTCGAAGGCGATGAGTTCGCCCTGCGGCAAGATCCGCATTCCGATCAACGAGGAAGGGTCGGAGACGGCGGGCCAGATCCAGGAATATCTCGACGCCTATCACGGCGAAGGAATCCAGCACATCGCACTGGGAACGGGCGACATCTATCGCACGGTCGACGGCCTGCGCGACGCGAAAATCGCCCTGCTCGACACCATCGACACCTACTATGAACTCGTCGACCGGCGCGTGCCGAACCATGGGGAATCGGTGGCGGACCTGAAGCAGCGCAAGATCCTGATCGACGGCGTGGCGGACGAAATCCTGCTGCAAATCTTCACCGAGAACCAGATCGGACCGATCTTCTTCGAGGTCATCCAGCGAAAAGGCAATCAAGGCTTTGGCGAGGGCAATTTCAAGGCGCTGTTCGAATCGATCGAACTCGATCAGATGCGCCGCGGCGTGCTGAAGGATACGAGCGCCACCTGATCAGGCGGCGGCCGGATGGGCCAATGAAAAAGGCGAGGTATCGGAACGATCCTCGCCTTTTTTATTTTTGACGGCCCATGCTCAAGAAAGCGATGGGGAAGCGTTGGGAAGCGGCACCGAGCGAGCCGTCGGGGAATCAGTCCTCCGAGTCGTCGTCCGTTTCCGACGCGTCTTGCCTGGCGTTTCTGCCCTGCGCCGCCTGGACGCGCACTTGCAGGACCTGCTGGGCGGGCGATGCGTTGATGTGCGACGTGCTCGCATTACCGCCGCGAAGCGGCGCGTTCATTGCGAAAAAGGCGGCCGATACCATGAGGAAGCTCTGGATGTGGCGCTGTTTCATTGTTCTCTCCTTCTGACTGCGTGCTGCATGTGTGCTGCTAGTGCTGCTTCGTAAAGCGCGACTCCGGACTCCGGTACGCAAAAATTGCGCAAGCGGGGGTTAGACAGGACGCCTTTAACCAGTTCCCGGGGATCGGTCACATTTACAGCTCGTAACATCCGTGCGCGAAAGCACGCTGATCTGACAACAAATCGACATAAACTGGAGTAAGCCGAGGATTTTTCAGCGGGTTTTTACCACTGACGGAAACGGCCGCAACCCGGCACACTCACAATCCCGGCCGACGCGTCCACAAGATGCCGAGGTCCGCAGAATGCTTTGGTGATCCCAAACTGGGTGGAGGAGTACACATAATGAATGCCCCGCTAGACGCAGAACAAAGAGCTTCGCTAGAAGCCGCACTGAAATCCGTCACGCTCGACGACAAATACACGCTCGAACGCGGCCGCGCGTACATGAGCGGCATCCAGGCGCTGGTTCGTCTGCCGATGCTGCAGCAAGAACGCGACAAGGCCGCCGGGCTCAACACCGCCGGCTTCATCTCCGGCTATCGCGGTTCTCCCCTTGGCGGTCTCGACCAGTCGTTGTGGAAGGCGAAGAAGCATCTCGCCGCGCACGGCGTCGTGTTCCAGCCGGGCGTGAACGAAGACCTCGCGGCCACGGCCGTCTGGGGCTCGCAGCAAGTCAACCTGTACCCGAGCGCCAAGTTCGACGGCGTCTTCTCGATGTGGTACGGCAAGGGCCCGGGCGTCGACCGTTCCGGCGACGTCTTCAAGCACGGTAACTCGGCAGGTTCGTCGCCCCACGGCGGCGTGCTGGTGCTCGCCGGCGACGATCACGCCGCCAAATCCTCGACGCTCGCGCACCAGTCCGAGCACGTCTTCAAGGCGTGCGGACTGCCGGTGCTGTTTCCGTCGAACGTGCAGGAATATCTCGATTTCGGCCTGCACGGCTGGGCGATGAGCCGCTATTCCGGTCTTTGGGTCGCGATGAAATGCGTGACCGACGTCGTCGAATCGTCGGCTTCGGTCGATATCGACCCGCATCGCACGGAAATCGTGATTCCGACCGATTTCGCGATGCCCGAAGGCGGCCTGAACATCCGCTGGCCCGATCCGCCGCTGGTTCAGGAAGCGCGCCTGCTCGACTACAAGTGGTACGCCGCGCTCGCCTACGTGCGCGCGAACAAGCTGGATCGCATCGAAATCGATTCGCCGAACGCGCGCTTCGGCATCATGACCGCGGGCAAGGCTTATCTGGACGTGCGTCAGGCGCTCTCCGACCTCGGTCTCGACGACGAAACCTGCGCGCGCATCGGCATTCGTCTGTACAAGGTCGGCTGCGTGTGGCCGCTCGAAGCGCAAGGTGCGCATTCGTTCGCGCACGGGCTCGAAGAGATTCTGGTTGTCGAGGAAAAGCGCCAGATTCTCGAATACGCGATCAAGGAAGAGTTGTACAACTGGCCGGATGCGCAGCGTCCGCGCGTGTACGGCAAGTTCGACGAAAAGGACGGTGCGGGCGGCGAATGGTCGGTGCCGATGGGCAACTGGCTGCTGCCGGCGCACTACGAGTTGTCGCCGGCGATCATCGCGAAGGCGATTGCGTTGCGGCTCGACAAGCTCGACCTGCCGGCCGAAGTGCGCGCGCGCATCGCCACGCGCATCGCCGTGATCGAAGCGAAGGAGCGCGCACTGGCGAAGCCGCGCGTCGAAGCCGAGCGCAAGCCGTGGTTCTGCTCGGGCTGTCCGCACAACACCTCGACGAACGTGCCAGAAGGCTCGCGCGCGATGGCCGGCATCGGCTGCCACTACATGACCGTGTGGATGGACCGCAGCACGAGCACGTTCAGCCAGATGGGCGGCGAAGGCGTCGCGTGGATCGGCCAGGCGCCGTTCACCAACGACAAGCACGTGTTCGCCAACCTCGGCGACGGCACGTACTTCCACTCCGGCCTGCTCGCGATTCGCGCGGCGATCGCGTCGAAAGCGAACATCACGTACAAGATTCTCTACAACGACGCGGTCGCGATGACGGGCGGACAGCCGGTCGACGGCGTGCTGACCGTGCCGCAAATCACGCATCAACTCGCCGCCGAAGGCGCGACGAAAATCGTCATCGTCACCGATGAGCCCGAGAAGTACTCGGCGAACGTCGGCCTGGCGCCGGGCATCGACGTGCACCATCGCGACAAGCTCGACGAAATCCAGCGCCAGCTTCGCGAAATTTCCGGCACCACGATCCTGATCTACGACCAGACCTGCGCGACCGAAAAGCGCCGCCGCAGGAAGCGCGGCGCGTTCCCCGATCCGGCGAAGCGCGTGGTGATCAACGAGGCCGTCTGCGAAGGCTGCGGCGATTGCTCGGTGAAGTCGAACTGCTTGTCGGTCGAACCGCTCGACACGGAATACGGCACGAAGCGCCAGATCAACCAGTCGACGTGCAACAAGGATTACTCATGCCTGAACGGCTTCTGTCCGAGCTTCGTCACGATCGAAGGCGGGCAGTTGAAGAAGCCGAAGGCATCGAGCGCCGCGGGCGATGCCATGCCCGTGGTGCCTGAACCCGACCTGCCCGAAATCGACCGCCCCTATGGCGTGCTCGTGACGGGCGTCGGCGGGACGGGCGTCGTGACGATCGGTGCGCTGCTCGGCATGGCGTCGCACCTGGAGCAAAAAGGCGTGACCGTGCTCGACGTCACTGGCCTCGCGCAGAAAGGCGGCGCCGTGATGAGCCACGTGCAGATCGCGAACAAGCCCGCCGACATCCACGCGACGCGCATCGCGATGGGCGAGGCGGATCTCGTGATCGGCTGCGACGCGATCGTGACCGCCAGCGACGAATGCGGCTCGCGGATGCAGCCCGACCATACGCGCGTCGTCGTGAACAGCGCGCAGACGCCGACCGCCGAATTCATCAAGAACCCGAACTGGCGCTTCCCGGGCGCGAACGCCGAGGCCGATATTCGCGCGGCGGCGGGCGAGCATGTCGCGTTCGTCGATGCGAACCAGTTTTCGGTGGCGCTGCTCGGCGATGCGATCTACACGAATCCGTTCGTGCTCGGCTTTGCGTGGCAACGCGGCTGGGTGCCGCTGCGTCACGAGTCGCTCGTTCGCGCGATCGAACTGAACGCGGTGCAGGTCGAGAAGAATCTCGCGGCGTTCGAATGGGGACGGCGTGCCGCGCACGATACAGAAGCGGTGCGACGCATCGTGAATGCGCAGGGAAGCGGCGCGCAAGCGCAGCAGGAAGGTTCGAGCAAGATCATCGCGCTGCACACGCCGAAGGCCCTCGACAAACTGATCGAAAAACGGCTCGCCTATCTCGCCGACTATCAGAACGAAGCGTACGCGGCGCGTTACGGGCGACTTGTGGCGCAAGTGCGCACGGCAGAGGCGGAACTCGGTTCGAACGACGGCCAATATCCGCTGACGGAAGCGGTCGCGAAGAACCTGCACAAGCTGATGGCCTACAAGGACGAGTATGAAGTGGCGCGTCTTTACGCCGATCCGGCGTTTGTCGAGAAGCTGAAGGGCAGTTTCGAAGGCGACTGGAAGATCAAGTTCCATCTCGCACCGCCGACGTTCTCGAAGAAGGACGCGAAGGGACAACTCGTCAAGAAGCAATACGGCTCGTGGGTCCTGCCCGCGATGCGCGTGCTCGCGAAGATGAAGTTCCTGCGCGGCACAGCGCTCGATGTGTTCGGCAAGACGGAAGAGCGCCGGATGGAGCGTGCGCTGATCGTCGAGTATGAGGCGCTCGTGAAGGAACTGATCGAGGGATTGACGCAGCAGAAACTTGCGCTTGCGATCGAACTGGCGAATCTGCCCGATTCGATGCGCGGCTACGGTCACGTGAAGGACAACAACGTGCGCGCGGCGAAGACGAAGTGGAACACGCTGCTGAGTCGCTGGCGTGAAGGGAAAAGCGGCGAGGCGCGGCAGGTGGCTTGAGTTTGCTTTTGCGTTGCCTTGACTAATAAAAAGGGCGGTCCGTGCGGACCGCCCTTTTTTTACGCTTCGTTCCGCACTTTAGAACTCGTAGCCAACTTGAGCGCGCACGCCCGAATCGTGGCCGGTCGACGAGAAAGCCCCGTTGATCAGCCATGCACCGTCGCGGGAGCGATACGTTCCGCCAACGCCAACGGCCGAGTAGCCCTTGTAGTTGCCGACACCGACCGCCACCACCGTTTTGCCCGCCTCACGCGGCGTCATGTTCGGCATCGCCATCGCCGCAGCGACGCCGCCGAATGCCGCACGCTGGTTCGATACCACCGAATCGCGCACTTCGTTGAGCTGGTTCATGTTCACCCCATCGGTGCCGGCCTTCCCAGGCGCGACGTTCGTGATCCGACGCTCGTTGCCCGCCGAACCCACCGACACCGTATTCGGCTGATCCGCGACCGAATTCGCACCGAGCGCGACCGCGTTGTCGCCCGTAGCCTTGGCGTTCGTGCCGAGTGCGACGGCATCCTTTCCGGTTGCTGTCGGCAGGGTCGACCCCTTCGACGTATTGATGGCGAGATACTCGTTGCCGTTCTGAAGGTTGTTCACGACGTTCGTGTACTGGTCGATACGTTCGTTGGTCGCGTTCAACTGCGCGCCATTCACCGCATCCGTGCTGGTCGCCGAGAGTTCGCCGGCCTTCACGTTCGTCAACTGCACGCCATCCGTGCCAGTCGCGTCCTTGCCGCCGAGCGTCACTTTGTCGTGTGCGTCGGAGTCGTACTGCACGGCGTTCTTCGATGCCGCGGTTGCCGCTGCGATGTCGGTGGTGTTCTGCGTCACGCGGCCATCGATGTTTGAAAGGGCCGAACCCACGTCGTGCGTGTCGACGCCGCCAACGTGATACGTCGGGGCCGTGATGCCACCGTTCGCATCGACGCCCGCGCCGCCGCCCAACGCGCCAGCAATGGTGCTCGCCGTGTTGTGCAGTTGCGAACCGTTGATGGCCTGCTCGCTCGTTGCCGATACCTCGCCGGCAGCGACGCCGGTCACCGTGCGAGCGCCCGCCGTACCGGCGACGTTGATCACCGAGCCGTCGGTCTTCGCGCCGATGGTGATTTCACGGGAGGTCTGGTCCTGCACCACCAGCCCGACCGAACTGTTGATGTTGTTGATCGTGTTGTTGATGTTGGTGATGTCGGCGGTGTTCTGGTCCGTCTGCTGCTTTACGGCGAACAACTGCCTGCCGTTCACGGCGTCCATGCTCACGCTGCTCAACTGACCGTCCTTCACGTTGGTGATCGTCGTGCCCGCTGCGCCGCCTCCGAGTGTCACCTTGTCCTTCGCCGCTGTGTCATACGCGACGAACGCGTTCTTCACTTCACCGCTCGGGCCGATCGTCAGGCCCGCGTCCTTCAACTGCTTCAGGTTCACCGCGTCCAGATCGGCCGCACCCGCTTTAACGTTCGTCAGCGTTACTTCGTGCGCGCCCGTGCCGCCAAGCGAAACCTTGTCCTTCGCCGCTGTGTCGTACGCGACGAACGCGTTCTTTACGTCGCCGCTCGGGCCGATCGTCAGGCCCGCGTCCTTCAACTGCTTCAGGTTCACCGCGTCCAGATCGGCCGCACCCGCTTTAACATTCGTCAGCGTGACTTCGTGCGCGCCCGTGCCGCCAAGCGAAACCTTGTCCTTCGCGGCTGTGTCGTACGCGACGAA
>NZ_FCON02000203.1 GCF_001544535.1 Caballeronia choica
CTACCCCGACGGCCAACGCCACTTCGGCTGGCCGCTTGCCCGCCAACAGCATCCGACCAGCTCGCAAGCGCTTCTTCCTTGCGTCGTCTAACGGCTTCTTTGCCACGGCATGCGTCTCCAATCAGTCCACTGGAGATATAACGCACCGGACCCGAATCGGTTGTCATGTTTTTTGTAACTCTCAATAGTTCGATTAAAGCTCTCACCCAGCAGAAGCTGCACCTGGTTTTCACGCTGGGCCTTTGGTGCAAGGCACTTCGGGCAATTCCAGAAGTGGTTGCCGGCATCGCCACGTTGGTCGTTTCGCGCCAAGGTCTTCTGGCGTTCGTGGTTTGGGTCACCAAGGATGAATTCGGCGAAGATCCGCACGATCTCCTCGCCAGTTTTCTCCTTCATACCGTGCAACATCTTTCTATCGGAACGCAAGAGTTTGCAGCGGTTTATCTGCTCGGACACGGGACAATGAAACTTTGGCTGATTGCCGGTTTGCTACGCAAGAAACTTTGGTACTTTCCCGTAGCGATCACTGTCTTCACTTTCTTTATTGCCTATCAGCTGTACCGTTACACGATCACTCATTCGATATGGCTGCTTCTTATAACGGGACTGGATCTCGTCATCATCGCTCTGACGTGGCACGAGTATCGAGGTTATCAGAGGGAGCGGAAGGCGCGCACAAACGCGGAGGCCAACCGCAGTTAGAGTAGGAAAAGTCGGAAAACATGGCTTTTCGGGAGGTTTGTCATGACACGCAATTGCGGGAAGGCAATGCCTCTGCCCGCTCATGATCGAATCATGCGGCGCAGTCCACGCGACCGGGAACGCGCGGCGCCCCGAGCACAAACACGGAAACGTCTGCCGACACGGGGCAGGCGAACGACCGCGTCAGCGGCCAAGGGTCTGCGGGCGGACTGCAGCCGAGCACGCCCGGTCGCGACGCCGGCAGTTCTGACAGCACGCGCGCGGCAAACCAAGGATTAACGGGTGGAAGACAGCTTGTAACGCCAGGCGGTGCGAAGCGACGAGGGAACAGGCTCAGCACGGAACACAATAGGACGACTCCGCGACACTCGACAGCTTTCATTCCAGCGCCAGCGTAGTCGCTTTAGGCCGGCTGATAGGCAAGACAGTGCAGGACCGCGGTTTTTATCAAAGGAGGCGCCATGGCACCGACGATTTGGAGCGCGGCGATTTGTATCAAAGTTGATTGGCAAAGATGGCTCAAAGGAACGATTGCCGCATGTCTCATTCTCGCCATGCCATTGGCAGCACGCGCCCAGACGCCTTCGCCGCTTGGGGAATGGCAATACTCGGCCGGCGTTCCGCTGGAAAAACTCTCCGAACCAAACCGCTCTGACTGGCAAGTACGCGTTGGGATCGGCGGAGCCTTTCGGCCGCTCTATGATGGCTCGGACCGATATCACGCGCTCGCCGGGCCGAGCATCGACATCCGGTACAAAGACCTTGCCTTTTGGTCAACTGGCGAAGGCATCGGGATGAACGTTATTCAAGGCCAGAACTGGCGCGTGAGCGTCGCGGGCGTCTACGATCTTGGCCGGCGAGGCCACGACGATCCCTCCCGGCTGAACGGGCTCGGCAACATCAACCCCGCCCGGAATTGAAGCTGGCGGCGGACTTCATCGTATCGAAAGAGTTTCCGCTCGATTTCCGTGCGGCGGTTACCCGCAGCTTCGGCGGTTCGAACGGCTGGGTCATGGATCTCGGTGCATACATGCCGATGGCCGGCAGCTCCGAAACCATCTTCTGGTTCGCGGGACCGTCGGTTACCTTCGCCGACTCGACCTATATGAATAGCTGGTTCGGCGTCAACGCTGCGCAGGCCGCCGCTTCGGGATACCGCCAGTATGACGCGAGCGCTGGACTGAAGTCCGCCGGATTTGGCGTGACGCTCGTGTGGTTTATCAACAAGCACTGGTTCATGACCGCCGATCGTGCACTCAAGCGATTGCTCGGCAGCGCTGTCAACAGCCCCATCACACAGACGAAGACACAGGCTGGCTGCAACACGTCGATCAATTACCAGTTTTGAGCGCGTTGGACGGGCTGGCGCTGTGCCTGCTTACGGTAGCGAGTGCTATAGGCGTCGGTCGCCGTAGTGTCGGAAAACGACCGGCTCGCGACGACGCGTATCAACGACGACGAGCCGATGCTCGGTGCGCCGTCCAGAGTCTTTCCGATGATTCGCCAATTCACCATGTTGAGGGAGTACGCGGAAAACGGTTGCCGCACGAGACACTTGGCCAAGCTGTTAGCCCAACCGCTGAAAGAGCACCACTCCAACACTTACGAAGACGATTCAGGGGTGTGCACCTGACGCGCTATTGCGAATCTCGCTTGTCGCTAAAGAGATGACAGCCGAATTTCCGTCGCCATCGAGCAGCGGTTGCAGCGCTGGCGCGAGCGACTTCATAACTGGACCGACAGCGCGCTCGTGAAGTCGTAGCGGGCCGCGTACGGCTCGTGGACGTAGCCGGTCAGCGAGCCTAAGAACCGATCGCCGATGGCAAACACGAAGGTCGCGGTCCTGCCTACCTTGCGCGACTCGATCAGACGCGCGCCGCGTGCGAAGAAGTTGAAGGGCTGATCTCCGGTCTCCGTCTTGCCGCATACGCTGAGCGAGCCGTCGTCAGGAAACGACAGGCCGTCGGCGCGACGCTTCGCGGCTCTTCCCTGTACGACGTCGCACAGCAGTTGATCGACCACACCGGCGATCTCCGGCGACAGCGCCGCGCCCGGCTGAACGGGCGCGCGCGAGAAAACAGTCTCGTAAGAGGTATCCTTCGCGCTCGATACGCGAGATGGTCTGTTTCGGCAGCGCGCGGCCCTCGTTCGCCACGATGCCGATCAGTTGCGCGAGCTCGTCGGGCCGGTCACCCGATGCGCCGATCGCCGCCGCGTACGATGGGTCAGCGATGCAAACGGATAGCCGAGCGCGCGCCACGACTTGCCGATCGCAGCGAACGCCGCCAGTTCGACCATGCGTTTGATGCGGCGGTCCTGCGTCGCGTGATAGCGCGTCTGGAAGACGCCACGAATACGCCATGGCGCGCGCATCGCGGCTCGCCTGCTGCATCTGGTCGAGTGTCGCGAGCGGACGATCGCGCAGGTAGTTCACGGTCCACAGTTCGAGCGGATGCACGCTCGCGGTATAGCCGCGGTCGTTCAGGTTGAACTTGTCGATGCCGTACTTGCGATAGAGCTTGCGAGGTCCTCGTCCGGCAGCCCCGCCGCGGGCGTGCCCCTGAGCGCGGCGCGCATGTACGCGTCGAACCGGGCTTGCGTCTCAGCGGGTGCAACGCTGCGCAGGATCGTCGCGATCTTCGACGGCGACTTGCGCACATCGCGCAACAGTAGCGTGAGCGCTTCGTCGGCCGTCTTCAGTTGATATTTCCTGTAGAAGCGGCGCATGTAGAGGCGGCTTTCCTGATCGGCGAAACGCGTGAGATACGCGTGGCGCGTCGCGGGATCGTCGAGCGAATGCGAGGTCGGCCCCGCGACCTGCACCATCTCGTAGTGCACGATGTCGCGCATCATGCTCACGAACATCGGTTCGCCGAGTGCTGAAACGCGCGATGAACCGTCAGGATGCGCGCGTTGTCGCTCGACTCGAAGTTCTTGAACACCTGCGCGCCGCCGGTATAAAACGTCTCGCCGGGATTCGCGGAGTAATTGCGCTCGACGGCCGCATCGAGCATCGCGCGCAGCGAGCGGTCGGACGCATGCGCGACGTAATCGAGCTCCGCGCTCATCGCGCCGTACCGCTCATGCAGCGCCGCAACGATCTGCAGATACGTGACGACCGTGCGCACCTTCGCAGTCGAGCCGAGGTTGCGCCGCGCGCCGCGATTGATGTCGAATGGCTGGTCGACGCTGTCGGTCTGCACGCGCACGACATTCGCACCGCCCACGCGCTCGAACAGCGTGAAGCTCCACGCGATCTTCGACGGATCATCCTGCTCGCGCAGCATGTGATAGCCGTAGATGCCCGCCGCGTGCGCGCCGTCGCGCGTCGCCACGCTGGCGAGCTGTTCGCTCACCGCCTGCTGGACGGCGTTATCGAGCGTCGCGGTGACGGTCAGGTCGAGCCGGTCGAGGTCGAGCCGGTCGAGGTCGTGCAAACCCGGCACGCCGAGTGTCGCGAGCAGGTTCGCGCGCAGCGCTGTCACGCCCTTTCTTGTGACGAACGACGCTGGCCGATGCACGGCGGGCGCACGATTCAGTTCGAGCCGAACCGCAAGCGCGGCATCGCGCAGCGACGATGGGAGGATGCCGTTTGCCGCGAGCAGGCGCACGTAGCTGTCCGTCAAATGATCCAGCTCGGCGTTGCCGGGCTTGAGAAAACGCGACGGCGCGCGCTGCGCGATCATCAGCGAAAGCACCTGCTTGAATGCGAGCGCCTGCGCGTCGAGCATCTCGGCCGTACGCGGCGCGTTCAGGATGCGATTGAATTCGTCGAGTCGCGCCCCTACCAGGCGGCCATGCCGTCGCCGATTCCGTTGATCTTTCCGAAACCGGCCTTCGCCGCGAGCGGCACCGAGTTGAGGTCGCGCACCATGATCTCGCGGCGCGCGGGCAGCGTCTGCGGTCCGTTCAGGTATGCGCGCACCGATGCCGATGCGATCTGCCGCAACTTCGCGGGCGGCGTCGCAGTGCGCCCGCCCGGCGAATGGCGGAACTTCTCGATCTGCGTGGCGAGCGTGCTGCCGCCCGGTTGTGGCTGGTGCTTGTCGAAGACACGCACGCCCCTTTCGACGAGCGCGCGGGAGACGCGTCCCCAGTCGATCGCCGGATTTCGGTTCGGCTGGCTTGCATCGAGCAGGTTCCGGTCTTCGATGAAAAGCAGCGAGGCCACCACGAGCGGCGGAATCGCATCGAAGCTGTCATAGACCAGGTGGGGCTGCTGCGCGCTGTAAAGCGGTCTGCCGCGTGAATCGAGGAGCAGCAGTCCGGCGCGTTTCTTTTCTTCGTATGGAAGGAAGAGACCCCTGTCGGCGAGCGCTGCCACCGTGGCGGAATTGCGCGCCTGCTCGGTCACAGTGAATCCACGCGCGGCCAGCCGTTCTTCGAATGACGGCAGCGACGCGTAACCGAGACGCAAATTGTAAGGTCCGACTGCGGGGCAGCGAATGCTGCTGCTCGGACAACACCGAGCGTGAAGCCGATGTCGCGCCCGAGTTCGGACAAATGGTGCGCCTGCCGTTACGATGTCTGGATCTCGATCTGAACCATGCGCACGGCAATCGCACAGACGACCAGCGATCCAGCCAACAATAGTCATTTGATCCAACGCCAGAACGGGCGGGCGCCGACCGGACGAGGGATGCTTCCTTCTAGCGGCCGGTTCATGACTGAGACTCCCGCGGCTGCCTGACGGGCTTGAAATTCCCGTCGATGGTTTAGCGCCGCCCAAGCAAACAGCAAGCTGCGCCAGTGCCTTTCGATGGGCCTTGGTTCGACCCGGGAAGTGCGCAAAAAAGAACCGACGCTCCTTTTTAATGTGCTGGTCGTTCAGGCTACCCGAGGGAGCACTTCCCCGATCCTAAAAGTCCCTGTCTATATACCGCACCCATCAAACATGATGGCGGTGGTAGCTGCCTTCCCTCCCAACCACATGCGACGTATCCAGTACGGATCAATCGCTCCCGCGATTCTCATTGTTTGTCGATAATGGACGACTGTATGGAACAGCGGGGAATAATCATATAGTTGAAAGCCAGTGGTTGGGGCTCAGCGCCACCAGCGTACGAAATGTTGCCATGCCGAATATGATATTTGATATGTTGAAAGGACACGGCATCCATGTTCGACCGATCGCTGTATGATGCACCGTCGCGCCCGCTTCGCCCGTCGATGGCTATTTGGCAACGGTGCGGATCGAAGGATGGCCAGGCGTTGGCGGCCACCTGCCTCGCGATGCTCAGCGATGGGTGACGGCCGCCCAGGCGCAGTGCGATGGCTTCGAGTACATGGTGAAACTCATCGATCGTGGTGTCCTCAACATAGCACCCTCAGTCTGGAATCTTGCGCCCTAAGGCCGCTTTGTTTGCGACCGGACCTCCGGCTCCCAATGCGAATCAGCATGGAAAGAGAAGGCTTGAACCCTGAACTGGACCATTGGAATCCGTTTAAGTTTTTGCGCAAGAATTCCAACCCATCCGCCACAACCGAGCCAACGGACATGGTGGCATCGCGGCAAGGCCAGCAGGAACGATCGGATTTTTCGGGGTTGTTTTCAGTCGAACCGTGGCGCGCAATGAGCGAGTTCCTGCATGATACGCCGCCAAGCTTCGGTGCGCTCGACCGGTGGTTCGGCGGTTATAGTCCGTTGCGGTTCCTGCCCGGCATTGATGTCGTCGACAACGGCGAATCGCAGCACGTGAGGGCAGAAGCCCGGCATGGATCGAAAGGATTTGCCTACGTCGCTCGAGGGCGGCGCACCGGTGCTTCGCGAAGAGAAAAGCAGGACATTCGCTGCGAGGAGAACGGCTGCTACCTGCTGGAGCGGGCCTATGGAGCGTTCCTGCGGACGATCCCGCTGCCCGAGGACGTGGATGTTGACCGGGTTGAGGCGAAAATTCGATAGAGGCGTGCTGACGCTGCGCCTGCAGAAACCCGGATCGCCTGCGTCCGCGGCGCGCGAGATCGACCCCAAGTGAAGCAAGCAGTGGCCCCGCGGTGCGGTGTATTTGCCACCACAATCTTCAATCGCAGGGTGGGAATGAGCGGGCGAAATCAACGCCTTAGATGAGCGTTAGCTAGCGCTTGCGCGGTTGCTTCGTGGCGTCCTGTTATTGCGGTAACAGGTGAGGAAAGCGAGTCGTCCGACCTAAACCATTGCCTATGACCTCATTCTTCAAGTCCCAGCCGCGCGCGAATAGCAGGCATCATACGTTCGACTGCCTGACGGCCTTCGGCAATGGCGGGCGCTGCGCGGTGGAAGTCGAGAATTCTCATTCCGCCCAAGCGCGGCTGAATCAGAACGTCTGCAGGTTCACCCGCCAAACGGCTACGAGAGATTCGCACCTGCATAATGTCGATGCTTTGGGCCACCGAACTGAGGACAGAAGGCACCCGTACGCTCGGGGCGCGCAGCGTATGCACGTCGGCGCTTACAGATGCGAGATCCGGCGCAAGCCAGCGTGGCCACGGTTTTCCGTTGCGGCGTAAGGCGCTAAGGCTGTGCTGAAGAAGCGGGGTTTTCACGGGATCGTCGTTGCTGATTCCACGATGCGAGAATGGCGACGCGCTCGCGTCGGTTTTTGGCCTTTAGAGGCTCGCTTTTAGCCTTTCTCGTCCCGCGTGGTAATTTATGGACGTACCTGTGCCATCAGCCGTGACCGACTCATGTAGATGTTCGCCAGCGCGAGCACTGCGAATGCACGGGTAGCATTTTTGGTAAGTCCACGATAGCGGACCTTGCCGAATCCCCACAGCCGCGTCACTACCGCGAACACGTGCTCCACTCGAGCTCGTATCTTCGACTTATTGCGGTTCTTCGAGCGCTTGACTTCGTCGATTTCGCCACTGCGGTTACGCACACGCTCATTGGTGAAATCCTTGGCTTTCGGGGCTTTGCTAGCAATGAGGTCCTTCTGGCTTGCGTACGCGCTGTCATCGTAAACACGCTGCTCATCGCCATGCAGCAGATCAGGGAGCGCATGCTTATCGTGCACGTTCGCTGCTGTCACCACGGCGCTGTGTGTCAGCCCCGTTCGGCTGTCCACCCCGATATGAATTTTCATCCCGAAGTACCACTGCTTGCCTTTTCGTGTCTGATGCATCTCGGGGTCTCGCGCCTTGTCTTTGTTTTTCGTCGAGCTCGGCGCACCGATAATGGTGGCATCCACGATGGTGCCGGTGCCGATCTTCAGGCCGCGACCTTGCAGTATCTCACCTACCTTGGCAAACAATTGTTCGCCGAGCTCGTTATGCTCAAGCAGGCGGCGAAACTTCAACAGCGTGGTGCCGTCCGGAACGCGCTCGCGGCCCAAGTCGATCCCAACGAATCGACGCAATGCCGTGCTGTCCAGCAAGGCTTCCTCGCAGGCTACGTCCGCGAGATTGAACCAGTGCTGCACAAAATACATCCGTAGCATGCGCTCGAGTCCAACGGGCGGCCTTCCGCCCACGCCTTTTGGATAGTACGGCTCGACAACCTCGCACAAATGCGACCACGGAACGATCTTCTCCATGGTCTCGAGAAACACATCGCGCTTAGTCGGCCGACGATACTGCTCGAAGCCGGCGCCTTGATCTGCTGCCATCGCTAGGGTCTTTTGTCTCATTCAATATAAACGGCATGCCACCCTGATGCGTTGACCTTTTTCAGCATTGCCCTAAGCTGCCCAGCCTGCAATTCGCGCCGCGCAAATCGGCGAGCGGGAGCACCGAAATTGCGATCGTTGAGGATGTCATTATTGAGGTCGACCGCGATGACGCAGTCCGCGCGCATCGCGCGTGCCACCGATACGGGAACTGGATTCGACAGGCCACCGTCTACCAGCCAGACGCCATCTCGCCACACCGGGGTGAAGATGCCAGGAATCGCGATCGACGCACGCACGGCATCGATGACGGGCCCTTCCTGCAGCCAGATTTCGCGGCCGGTATCGAGTTCGGCCGCTACCGCCGCGAACGGAAGCGGCAGTGCGCTGATCTCGCGGCCCAGCGAACCGACTGGCGAACACCTCGATCACCTTCTTGCCCCCCAACAAGCCGCCCGACACCCGCACGTCCAGCAGGCGCACCACTGTCTGCCACGTAAGCGACGAGACCCAGTGTTCGAGCCAATTGAGATCGCCGTTGGCGTACACGCGCCGACCAGCGCACCGATCGATGTGCCGCAAACGACGTCCGGCCGAATTCCGGCTTCCTCCAATGCACGCACAGCGCCGATGTGTGCCCAGCCACGCGCAGCGCCGCCGCCAAGGACCAGGGCGATACGGGGGCGGCGATTCGGACGGTTCATAGTATCAGCTCCCTCGGCAGAAAATCCGGGCCGCCGCGGAGCGAAGGAAGTATCTGCGCATCACTTCATATGTGCAAACCAGGATCGTTGGCAGAGGTCTGTCGCATGACGACGATTTGACTTCTGGCGCGCCACGAACGCACCTTGGCACTGGCACCGACGCGTTTCTGTGCCCGATGCAAGGCTTTCGTCGGGTCGCTTCGGCGTATGTTCTAAAAACTAATCTCTGTACGCACAGTCGATTCCGGGTCTGTTATACAAAACACTGACCGCATGTAAGAACGCCGTCTTTCGACACATGATTGTGATGGTACCGTCTGGCCATGAAGCCGGTAATGATGTCAGCTACCGGTGTCGCGCATCAACTGTTGCCACGGCTGTCGACATCACGCCGCGAACGGACAGCCGCCTGCTCTCCCTCTCCGACGCTCCGGTCGTGTCGTTTCCCTGGGAAACGGCCCGAATGCTCAGGTGAAACGGTTGCAGATCGGTACGTGTGATTACGCCTATCAGGCAGTGTCTCGAGTCAATCACGGGCAGCAGTTTGATTCGGTGTTTATCCAACAAATTCAGCGCATCACCACTCGTTTCATTTCGCGTGACGCCGGTGACGGGCCTGCGCATAACCTCGGCGCAAGTCATTTCCATCGGGCTCCTGTAGACTTGTTGCTCCAGTTGATTGCGCAGCAACTCGAAGCGATCCAGGTTAGCATCCGACATACTCGGCTCATCCCGAAAAGATTGGCCGGCGTCAAGACGCGCTGTGGCATGACGAACGCCCGTTAGCCACCTTGTAAACGTGGATCCGATTGCCATGTTCTCCTCATTCAGGTCAATCCTTCAAGATATCAAACGTATCACAGTATGATACGCTTGACAGCGGCATGAATAAAATCCCACCAGTGGTTAGCCCATGAGCACGGCTAACGATACTCGAATGTGGAAAAGGGCGACGACGCATGCGAACGCACGCTCGTCGACTCCTGCACTGATAAAACGCGGCGCGGCGCAAGCCATTTACTGCTAAAGTAGGAAGCCAATTTAGAATCAGGAACCAACGACGTTCGAGCTACGTTGCGAGGAACTGGACGGACTCCTGTAGAGATGAAAAATCAAAGCCATCGAAGCGCCGCCGAAATCCGGATCGACTTTAAAAGTCTAGCTGTCCAAGCGATACCTTTGCCGATATTGCTTGAAAAGCTCGACCGCCTTCGGATTGAAGTGCATCA
>NZ_FCON02000204.1 GCF_001544535.1 Caballeronia choica
GTTTCAGAAATGCGAGTTCAGCATCCGTCGCAACGCGCCTTAGCGCGCCAACGACGGATATTTCAACGGCCTGCTAGGTGCCAACAACGATGAAACCCCGCTAACGACACTCCCACGGTCGGGCCACTCCGATCAACTCGTGCGGAAACTGAAGCATACTGCTGCCGAAAAAAGCTGCTTTCTTTGCTTACTTTCTTTGCAGCAGCAAAGAAAGTGAGTCCCGCCCCGGACAGGGGCAGAGCTAATAAACCACTAAGAAACCAAGTTCCATAGAAGCGCGTCAAGATCAAACGGTGTAAACAGCACCCAACCCAACCCAACCCAACCCAACCCCAACCCAACCCAACCCCAACCCAACCCCAACCCAACCCCAACCCAACCCCAAGCGCCAGCGGCTCACCCAGTCACCGACTTGCACTCAAGAAACTCCGCCAACCCTTCGACCCCGCACTCGCGCCCATTCCCCGAGCTCTTGTATCCGCCGAAAGGCAAATTAACATCCAGCATCGCGCCGTTGATGCGCACCGACCCCACGCGCAAGCGTGCCGCCACCCGTCGTGCCCGTTGCGGGTCGGACGAAGCGATATACCCGGCGAGGCCATACTCGGAACGATTCGCGATGGCGATGGCCTCTTCTTCGCCGTCATAGGGAATGATCGTGAGCACCGGCCCGAAGATCTCTTCACGGGCGATCGTCATGTCGTTGTGAACGTCGGCGAAGACGGTCGGTCTTGCGTAGAAGCCACGCTCGAGTCCAGACGGCCGGCCGGGACCGCCCGCTACGAGACGCGCGCCTTCCTCGATGCCGATGCCGATCATGCGCTGCACCTTGTCATATTGCGCGCGGTTCGAGATGGGGCCCATCTTCGTCGCGGGGTCCGACGGGTCGCCCACGCGGACGGCGTTCGCGACCGCCGCGGCGATCGACACGGCCTCTTCATACCGGTCGCGCGGCACGAGCATCCGGGTGGGCGCGATGCACGTCTGCCCGGAGTTGACCATGCATTGCGCGACGCCGCTCGTCACCGCGGATTGCAGGTCGGCGTCGTCGAGGATCAGGAGCGCCGACTTGCCGCCCAGTTCCTGTGCTACGCGCTTGACTGTCGGCGCGGCGCTGATGGCAACTTCCACGCCAGCACGCGTCGAGCCGGTGATTGACACCATGTCGATATCGGGATGCGAGGCGAGCCTCGCGCCGACGACGCGCCCGTCGCCGAACAGCATGTTGAACACGCCCGGCGGCGCGCCGGCCTCGTGCATGATTTCCGCGAAGATGAGCGCATCCAGCGGCGCGATTTCCGACGGCTTGAGCACGATCGTGCAACCCGCGGCAAGCGCCGGGGCGACCTTCGCCGCGATCTGGTTCAACGGCCAGTTCCACGGCGTGATGAGTGCGGCGACGCCAATCGCTTCGCGTCGCACGTAGCTGTTGCCGTGATCGGTCTCGAACTCGAAATCGCGCAGCGTCTTCACGGTCGCCTCAAGCTGCGCGAGCCCGATCGGAGCCTGCAGCGTGCGGCACAGCGTGATCGGCGCACCGATCTCGGAACGCACCGCGTCGGCGATGTCATCCAGGCGCGCGCGATACGATTCGATCACGCGTTCGAGCAGCGCGATCCGTTCCTCGCGGCTCGATTCCGACCACGCGGGGAAGGCGGCACGGGCCGCCGCGACGGCGCGGTCTGCGTCTTCCGTCGTGCCCATCGCCAGCTTGCCGGTCTGCGTTTCGGTGGACGGGTCGACCAGGTCGGCGAACGTGCCGCCCGGGCACGGTTCGACCCATTGGCCGTTGATATAGAAAGTGTCCAGCATTTTCATTCTGTTCTCCTGTGGCGCCGCGAGCGTGCCGGCTCAGACCGGGCGGTCGCCGATGATCGTCGCGCGCATCATGTGCCGAGGGGCCGGGAAGTAGTCCTGCACCGCGTAGTGCTGGCACGAGCGGTTGTCCCAGAAGGCGATGGTGTCGGGTTGCCAGCGCAGCCGCACCTGATACTCGGGCGCCTGCGCCTGGCGAAAGAGGTAGTGCAGCAGATCCATCTCGGCCAGCTTGAAGTCGAATCCAAAGCGGTATTGCTGCGCGGTTTCCTTGCCGAAGTTCGCGAGATGAGTCGTGAACGCCTCGTTGACATAGAGGATCTTTTCACCGGACTCGGGGTGCGTGCGCACCACGGGGTGCGTGACCGGCGGGAATTGCTTGCGCATCGCCTCGTGCTGGTCCTCGGGCACGACAATGCCGAAAAGCGGCAGGAATTCGTGCGTGGCCTTGAGATTGGCGATCCGGGCCTTCACGTCGTCGGGCAGGTTCTCGTAGGCCGCCGCCATGTTGATCCAGATCGTGTCGCCGCCGACTTCGGGGCATTGGACGCATCGCAGGATCGATCCCATCGACGGGATTTCGCGCCACGACACGTCCGTGTGATAGAGATTCTCCCGTCCGCGCTTCGATTCGCCGCGCCCGAGGATCACGAGTTCCGGATGATCGGGATGATGCGGAAACGCGGGATGGAGCTCCAGATCGCCGAAACGCCGCGCGAAGGCGACATGCTGCGCGGGCGTAATGCTCTGATCCCTGAAGAACAGCACCTTGAACTTCACCAGCGCGCGGCGCAGCGCACGACAGGTGTCGTCATCGAGCGGTGCGCGCAGGTCGATGCCGCCGATTTCGGCACCGATCGTCGGTGTCGAGCGGCTGACCTCGAACGGCCAGCTTTCGACGGCCTCGGCCGGCGTTGCGCTCGGGGCGGGGGCGGTCAGGGTGCTCTGCATGTCATGTCTCCGTTTGCTGGTGGCCGTTGGACGGCGCGGTGCATTGTGTCGCGTATTCACTGGCGGACGTACCCGGCGTCGCTGAATGCGACTCTCGGGTGCGGGCGCGGGGTTCCTTTCATCGTGCCGCGGATGAGGTCCGCGGCCTTTTCGCCGATCATGATCGCCGGGGCGTTGGTGTTGCCGCCGATCAGCGTCGGCATGATCGAGGCATCGGCCACCCGCAGGCCGTGGATGCCGCGCACCCGCAGGCTCGGATCGACCACCGACATTTCGTCCGTGCCCATCATGCAGGTGCCGACGGGATGATAGACGCCGTCCGCGTTGGCGCGCACGAATGCGCGAATGGCTTCTTCGTTCGTGCTGTCGGGGCCGAAGGCCTCCGTCAACATTTCGCGTCCGCCCGCTTGCGCCAGCGCCGGTTGCGCGAAGATGCGGCGAATCGTCCTGACGCCGCTGACGAGACCCTCCATGTCTTCTTGCGCCGACAGGAACATCGGGTCGATGAGCGGTGCGTCGCGCATGTCGGCCGAACGCAGGCGCACGTGACCGCGGCTTTGCGGCCGCAGCACGCATGCGTGGCACGAGTAGCCATGCCCGAGCTTGCGCCGGCTGCCGATATTCTGCCCGCCGATTAGCGCGGGGGCGAAATGCAGTTGCAGGTCGGGTTCAGCCAGGTCGGGGCGGCTCTTCACGAACGCGCCGGCTTCGGCGAAGTTCGAACTGATCATTCCCGTGCGATTGATCCGGTAGCGCACGACTTCGGCAAGGAGCCGCGCGAAGCCGCGCGCCGAATAGCCGTATAGATCGGTCGACCTGACCTGCTTGTTGACGATGATGTCCAGATGGTCCTGCAGGTTCTCGCCGACGCCCGGCAGGTCGTGCAACACGTCGATGCCGAGCCGCTGCAGATGCGCTCCCGGACCGATGCCGGATGCCATCAGCAGTTGCGGCGAACCGAAGGCCCCTGCGCTCACGATCACCTCGCGTCGTGCGCGCAAGGTCTGCTCCACGCCCGCGCGCACGACTTTCACGCCGGTCGCCCGCTTGCCCGCGAACACGATGCGAAGGGCCTGGGTGTCGGTCAGCACGGCGAGCCCCTTGCGGCTGCCATTGTGGGCCGGGTCATTGGCACTGCCGCCATGCAGGTATGCACGGGCGGTATTCCAGCGCTCGCCATTACGCTGCGTCACCTGGTACAGGCCAGCGCCTTCCTGCTCCTGACCGTTGAAGTCGGGATTGAGCGGCAGGCCGGCCTGGCGCGCAGCTTCGACAAAGCGGCGCGAGAACGGGTTGGGCGTCACGAGGTCGCTGACGTGCAGGGGGCCTTCGCCGCCGTGCCACGGATCGTCCTGGCGTCCGGCATGGCGCAGGTTCCGTTCGCTGCGGCGGAAGTAGGGCAGCACGTCGTCGAAGCCCCAGCCTGTGCAGCCCAGCTTCGCCCAGTGGTCGTAATCGTTGCGGTGCCCGCGGATATAGACCATGCCGTTGATCGACGAACTGCCGCCCAGACCCCTGCCGCGCGGCTGATAGGAACGCCGGCCATTCAGCCCGGCCTGAGGCTCGGAGTAGTAGCCATAGTTGCGCGGCCCGGGCTTTTGCACCGTGAGCGCCATGCCGACCGGCGTGGAGACGCTGAAATGGTGGTCGGTCGGGCCGGCCTCCAGCAACGCCACCGTGACGCTCGGGTCTTCGGCCAGCCGGCCCGCCAGGGCGCAGCCCGCCGACCCCGCACCGACGACGATGTAGTCATACTCTGACGCAACTCCGTTCTCCGGGCCACTCCTGCTTTTCTCATTCATTGCATGCTCGTGTTATCAAGGATTCGCGTGTCCGGCTTGCTTGCGACGCCTCTCGCGAGGCAAGCCGGGCTCATGGGTTGTCCGGCGCTCAGGCGGTGAGCGGTGCAGCGGAGCGGTTCAAGGTGCGGTATGAGCGTTCCGGATGCAGCCAGCGCAGCGCGGCGAGCGCAGCCACGATCAGCACGATCGAGGCTGTCGCAAAGCCGGGTTCATAGGCGTGGTCGCCGCCGTGAAGCTGCACGATCCGTCCCATCACGGCCGGCGCGACGGCGGCGCCGAGACTGGCAAGCGCCGTATGGATCGAGACGATCGAACCGCGCTGGCTTTCCGGCACCATTTCCGCGAGCAGCGCCGGTGCGAGTGAGAAACTCAAGGTCGGCAGAGCGCAGGAGACGGCGAACAGCATGACCTTCTGCACAGGTGCGAGATCGAGCACGAGCAATGCGACATAGCCGGATGCGCCGGCCAGCATGGTCAGACAGACCAGTTGCACACGCGCCAGCCGCGTCGATGCACCGCGTTCCATCATGCGTTGCGACAGCCAGCTGAGACCGATGTTGACGGGCGCCGTCGTCGCGATCACCAGGGCGAACCAGCGGCCCGCATCGATGCTCGGGAAGCCCAGGCCCTTTTCGAGGTAAGCGGGCAGCCACATGAGGTTCTGGCCGAGCATCCAGTACGCGGCGAAGCCCAGCAGAAACACCGATAGCACCGACGGGTCGCTCAGGATCCGGCGATAGGGCAGCCGGTACGTGAAATGGGTGGAATGAGCGGCGTGATCCGCGCCGCTGCCGCTAGCCACGCTGCTTTTCGCACCGTGCGCGCCGAGGTTTCCTTCCCGGCCGACAAAGAGCCACAGCACGGACCAGATCGCGCCCACGGCGCCCAGGATCGCGAAATTCATCCGCCAGCCCCAGCGGTGGGTGACGAGCGGAATCAGCAAGCCGGCAAGCAGCAGCCCGGCGGCCGCACCCTGGTTGACGATCGCGATGGGCACGTTGCGCTTCTGGTCCGGGAACCATTTGTAGAGCGCGTGCACGGTGACGGGAAAGGCCGGTCCCTCCGCCGCGCCGAGGATCACGCGGCAGGCGAGCAGCGCGGCCGCGCTGCTCGTCAAGGCCTGCGGCAGCTGGACGAGCGCCCAGCTGATGCCCATCGTCAGCAGCAGCCAGCGCGTCTGAAAACGGTTCGACATAAAGCCCACCGCGATGGTCGACGTCGAAAAGAGCCAGAAGAAGCTGCCTGCGATCAGGCCGAATTCGGAAGGCGAAAGATGCATCTCGGCCATCAGGGGCACCGCCACCATGCCCAATACGATCTTGTCGAGAAAATTGATCAGGGCAAGAAACGTCAGCAGGAAGGTCATGGCCCAGGCGGACCGGGGTTGAAAACCGGATGAAGCATTCATGGATAGTCTCGTTCGGGCTGGCGGCAGGGGCAATTCAAACCGGTGGAATGGGGAGAGCCGATTTCACGTCCCTTTCTTGTCCCCGACTGCGCAAAGCGCGCCTGCCGGTTGTGTCCGCTACGGTAAGGGGCGGGCGGGGGCGGGAGGCCACCCGAAACGGGTAGGACAGGGAAAAACCTCATCTCACGGGGTCGGCCGGCCGATGCTCGAGACGGCACGCGCCGGTGATCGCCTTCCACCCGATAAGGGTAGTGGCGTCCGATGGACTTCGCCTTACCGTAGCAGCCAGAGGGGTCGGAACGCGGCATTGCGCCGCTCGCCGAGCCACGCGATCGGCATATCGACCTTATCGGAGAGCTTCAGTGAGGACCAGGGAAAGATCGTTGCGCCTTCTTGTGGAAAAGTGGTTTGGCCGGGGCGCCGCGTTGCGGGCGCGCGTCGCACGCTTCGGCTATTCCCGGCAGGGCCGGTGCCGCTATGTATGCGTCGAGGCCATTCGCGCATCCGGCGTGCTCGCGATCTTTTTCTTCCGGCACGCCGATGGCTCATGGTGCGTTTTTCCGCCGGAAAGCAGGGGTCCCATGATGAACCTCGCGCCGCTCGAAGGCATATCGCATGGCGGGCCGCGCGTGTCGATCGAGCGGTCGGCTGAACACTCCGTTCAGGCCGTTGCCTGAACCATTGCCCTTGCTGGCACGCGCGTGCGGCTTCGCTCGGTGCATTCGCCAACCGTCTTAAAACTGGAACATCGTCTATGTGTGTCTCAACCGTCCTCGAAACGGATTTCGCCGTCGAACGCGAGTCGATGGAATATGACGTCGTCATCGTCGGCGGCGGGCCGGCCGGCCTTGCCGCCGCGATTCGTCTGAAGCAGCGCGCGCGGGATAGCGGCGTCGAGATTGGCGTGTGCGTGCTCGAAAAGGGCTCGGAGATCGGCGCGCATATCCTGTCCGGCGCGGTCATGGACCCGCGCGCACTGGACGAACTGATCCCCGACTGGAAGGAGCGCGGCGCGCCGCTCGACGTGCCCGTCACCGAAGATCGCTTCCTGTTCCTCACGGAGCGCGGCGCGACAGCCGTACCGAACTGGGCGCTGCCGGACAGTTTCAAGAACCACGGAAATTACGTCATCAGCCTCGCGAACGTGACGCGCTGGCTGGGCGAGCAGGCCGAGGCGCTGGGCGTCGAGATCTTTCCGGGCTTCGCTGCGGCCGAAGTGCTCTACGGCGACGACGGCGCTGTCAAGGGCGTCGCGACCGGCGATCTCGGCATCGGCCGTGACGGACGGCCATCCGAAAACTTCCAGCCGGGCATCGAGCTGCGTGCGAAGTACACCCTGTTCTGCGAAGGCGCGCGCGGGCATCTCGGACGCCAGCTCACCGACAAATTCAAGCTGCGCGAGAACGCCGATCCGCAGGTCTACGGCCTCGGCATCAAGGAACTGTGGGAAATCGATCCGGCGAAACACCGGCCCGGTCTCGTGATCCACACGGCGGGCTGGCCTCTGGAGAGCGATACCTACGGCGGCTCGTTTCTCTATCACGCCGGCAACAACCAGGTGATGGTGGGATTCGTCGTCGGCCTGGGCTACACGAATCCGTATCTGTCGCCGTTCGAGGAGTTCCAGCGCTACAAGACGCATCCGTCGATCCGCGCGTTTCTCGAAGGCGGCAAGCGCTTGTCCTATGGCGCGCGGGCGATTACCGCGGGAGGCCTGATGTCGCTGCCGAAGCTGGTGTTTCCGGGCGGCGCGCTCGTCGGCGACAATGCGGGGTTCCTGAATGCGTCGCGCATCAAGGGCAGTCACGCGGCGATCAAGACCGGCATGCTCGCTGCCGACGCCGCGTTCGATGCGGTGCACTCGGGTCGCGCCGCCGACGAACTCGTGGCCTATCCGCAAGCCTTCAGGCGTTCGTGGCTGCACGACGAACTGTACCGCGCGCGCAATTTCAAGCAGTGGATGAGCAAGGGCCTGTACCTCGGCACCGCGATGGTCGGCATCGAGCAGAAGGTTTTCCGCGGCAAGGTGCCGTGGACGTTGCGCCACCGGCACTGGGATCACGAGAGGCTCAAGCCCGCGTCGAAGTGCCGGCCGATCGTTTATCCGAAACCGGATGGGAAACTCACGTTCGACCGGCTTTCGTCGGTGTTCATCTCCAACACGAATCATGAGGAGAATCAGCCCGCGCATCTGACCTTGCGCGACGCGAGCGTGCCGGTACGCGTGAATCTCAAGGCCTATGCCGGGCCTGAGAGCCGCTATTGCCCGGCGGCGGTGTATGAGTTCGTCAAAACCGATGAAGGCGAACACCTGCAGATCAACGCGCAGAACTGCCTGCACTGCAAGACCTGCGACATCAAGGACCCGACGCAAAACATCGTGTGGACCGCGCCGGAGGGCGGCGGCGGGCCGAACTATCCCAATCTGTGAGTGCTTCGATGCGTTGCCGGGTTGTTGGCCGGAGTAGGCGGAAACCGGCGATCGCAACGTCGTCTCCTCCGGCTTCATTTTACCCACCGCGCGATGAGATGCCGCGTAGCCGTGTAGCGTGATGGTTTTCGGAGCAAGCCCCTGACTCTTGATCGCCTTGTGTCTTGGCGCCCAAGCGGCACCTTGCATTGCAGTCAAAAAGCTTCGCGGACTTGCCTGTTATTAGAATTAGACGCGGTGCGGCTCAAGCGTAGAATGAGCGGAACGCAACGTGAGCCGGATAAACAGGGATGAACCTCGCGAGGATCGACCTCAATCTTTTGCGCGTATTCGATGCGGTATTTGAAGACCGCAATCTGCTTCTCGCAGGCAAACGGCTGAATCTCAGCCAGTCGGCAATCAGTCACGCGCTCGGGCGGTTACGCGACGTACTCGAGGACGACCTCTTCGTACGCACGGGTGTCGGTTGAGGCGAGGGCGCCTCGGCCGGGCGCCCTCGGCTCGTTGCTGCCCAACGGCCGACGGGGTTCGGTCACGTGCGGGATCCGTGACGGCGGGACCTGTCTAACCCGTGGTGTGCCGATAAAGCCTCTCGATGTCGCGCACTATCCGCCCACGGTGGCTTTCCGGATCAAGCAGGCTATGAGATCGTCAGGCTTCGTAGTACGCAAGTTCAGGTCGGCGGCGATGGAGCGTGCGTTCCGTATGGACTATGCGCGTCGCTACGCGGGCCAACGCAGGCTGGCTGGCGTCAGCCTCATACTAATATGGATCGCGTTTGTTTGGCGTGATTGGTGGCTGCTGACCGCGCATGATCCCAGCTTCCTCCTCCACGTTGGCTATGTGCGGCTCGCAGGTGCCGTGGGAATGGCCCTGCCGTTATGGTTGATGTGGGGACCACGCGCCTTTGACGAGCGCCGGTCCGTCAGATTACTTTGCGTAGTGATACTGAGTTGTTGGTTCGCCCAATTGGAGTTGATGAGCGTTTACCCGGCGAGATGGATCTTCGAGGAAACTTTCCCCGAATATTTTGTTATCACTTTCCTGATATTCACATCGTTCCGACTCCGCGCAATCACGGCAGCATGGTTAGTGGGTCTATGCGTTGTAACCTTCCGTCTTGCTATTTATCTCTGGCTACGGAGTAATGTTTCCACGCCGAGCTTTCACTGGGTTTCCTGGCTTTCCCGTGGGAATACGGTGTCTCTCCTGTATCTCGCCGGCATTGTCGTCTGCATTCAGTTTGAACTCGCCGCCCGGCGCGAATTTGTGTTCCGGCGGACGTTGCGCGCAGCCAAGGCACGAGTCGACACCGCTTCCCGCGTGATCAAGCAACAAAATGAACGCATGAGAGAGGTCGTCAGAGAGAAGGAGCGGTTCTTTTCATCGGCCTACCACGATATCCAGCAGCCTCTCGCCGCAATCAACCTCTTTATCCGCAGCGCACGGATAAAACTCGAAGGTGAACACGCCGCGAGCCATGATCTCGACGTCATCGAGGAAACGGCACGTGAGCTCCTCGACATGTTCAAGGACATTCAGGACTATAGCGAACTGGGCTCATACGTCCCGCACCTGGCGCCAGTCGATACGCAGACCGTGCTTATGGAGGTCTTCGAGCAATACCATGAACCGGCAAGGTCCCGAGGCATAGAATTCAGAATCAGCGAGCGTCGGCGCCACCCTCCACCCATTGAAAGTGACCGCTCCCTGTTCAAGCGGGCATTGTCCAATCTTGTATCGAATGCGATCAAGAACACCTCAGCGGGGGGAGTCGT
>NZ_FCON02000205.1 GCF_001544535.1 Caballeronia choica
GTCGTGAAGATCCGCCAGATCATCGAGGGACTGTCGCTCGACATCGCAACGCCGGATGAAGCACGCCAGATGCTCGGCCTCAAGGGCGCGAGCGATACCAACTTTTAACAACGGAGACGGCCTTGAACACCCTGAAGGTTGTCGCGATGTTGACGGGCTGGCTCACCGTCGATCGCTCCTCGCAGGTCTACGGCCGCTACTTCGGCCAACAGATAAAGGTCCCCGTGTGGTCGACGGCAATTGTGGGTGCTGCGAAGAAAATCGTCGTTGATACGGGTATTCATGATCCGGCCTGGGTGTCCAACTTCGTCTGTCCATGCGAGCAGGCTCCCGAACAGCGGCTCGAACGAGCGTTGAAAGAATACGTAGGCTGGAGCGCGGACGATGTCGATATCGTCATCAACACGCATCTGCATTACGACCACTCCGGTGGTAATACGCTTTTTCGAAATGCGCGCTTCGTCATTCAGACTGCCGAGTGGGAGTACGCGGGCAGGCCTCTGCCGACACAGGCCACGTACTACCAGGAATTTCTGATTGGCCGCGAGCCACTCGCGTATTTTCGCTGGCACTTCGTGAACGGCGTCGCCGACATCGTGCCCGGGGTCCGTGTCGTCCCAACACCGGGCCATACGCCCGGTCATCAGTCGGTCGCGGTCAATACCGAAGATGGCGTCGTGATGATTGCTGGCGACTGCGCTAACTGCATGGAGAACATCGTCGATCTCGTGCCGGTGGGCATCGTCCACGAGACGTTCGCCGAACTGCATTCGCTCAAGCGCATCCGGCAAATCGCCGACTTCGTCATTCCGGGCCATGACCCCAACGTTGTGCCCGGGACTTCGGGCATCGAATTACCCGCAAGTGCACGTCTGCAGCATATCGAAAGCTAGACCTTAACCATATGCAGGATAGGAGGAAGACATGAAAGCATTCAAGAACACGATTCAAAATGCGGGCCGGCTCGTGCTTGGCACCGCATTTCTTGCGGCGCTGACCCTGTCAAGCAACGCGTCGGCGGACGACAAGTACAAGGTTTACTTGTCGATGAGCTATGTCGGCAATGACTGGCAGACCGAGGCGGCGAATATGGTCAAGGCGATGGCTGCGACGCCCGCGCTCAAGGACAAGGTGGATCTCGAGGTGCAGGTCGCCGGCACCGATGCACAAAAGCAGATCCAGCAGATCAACTCGATGGTCCAAGCGGGGGCCAAAGCGATCGTTGTTTATCCGATCTCGCCAACTGCCTTGAATCGAGCGATCAAGAACGCTTGCTCGAAGGGCGTTGTGGTAGTTGCCTACGACGCGGAAGTGACCGAGCCGTGCGCGCATAACGTAACCATTGATCAGAAGCAGGCCGGTACCGTGACGGCGGAATGGCTGGCCAAGACCATCAATGGCAAAGGCAACATCGTCCTGATCAACGGTGTGCCAGGCACATCGGTGGACCGCGCACGCACTGAGGCCGCGAAGGAAGTGTTCGCGAAGTATCCGGGCATCAAAGTTGTCGCCGAAGGCACCGGCATGTGGAGTCAGGCGACCGCGAAGACCGAACTCTCGAAGATCCTCGCGACCAACAGCTGGGACAAGATCGACGGGCTGTGGATGCAAGTTGGTTGCTTTACGGCGGCGTCGATGCAGCTCGAAGCCGGCATCGCCGACGACAAGATCAAGCCGTGCGCGGGTGAATCGTCGAACGGGCATCGCGTGCAGATGCTGCCGCCCGGCACCGTGAAGGGCGCGGGCGCGTATCGCTCGATCGGCTATCGCTCTATCTCGTACGGCTCTCCGCCGTACTCGGGCGCGCTGGCGCTGAAGTTGGCCGTCGGCAAGCTCGAGGGCAAGGACTTTCCCGCTCATGTGACGCTCAAGTTGCCGCTTGTTCTGACCTCGGAATCGAAATTGTGTAAGACCGGTTCCATCGATGAACTCAAGGCCGGCTGCACGGCATTCATGTCGGACAAGGTGCCGCCGGGCTGGTTCGCCGACATCTTCTCGGCCGAAACGAGCGAAGTCGGCTTTAACGCAGCACTCAGCGGAAAGCCCGACTGAAAACGCGGCTTAAGGAGAAACGCAATGACGAGCGATTGGGCAATCGATCTGTCGAATGTCACGAAGCGCTTCGGCGCGACCGTCGCGCTCGACAAAGCGTCGTTCCGGGTGAAGCGCGGCGCGGTTCACGCGCTTCTCGGCGAGAACGGCGCAGGGAAGTCGACAACTGTCAAGCTGTTGTCGGGACTGATGCGGCCGGATGAGGGCAGCATCTCCGTGATGGGCCAGGAGGTGACGATGCACGGTCCGAAGGACGCGCATCGCGCCGGTGTGCAAACCGCGTTCCAGGAAATGACACTCGTGCGCGACCTCACGGTCGCGCAGAACCTGCTGATGTCGTACGAACCGACCGGCTGGCTTGGACGGATCAAGCGCCGCGAGTCACAACGGCTGGCGGCCGAGTGGCTCGACCGGTTGGAACTCCATGAAGTACGCCCAGGAGCGTACATCCGCGACCTCGCATTACCCGTGCGTCAGAAGATTGAGATCGCGAAGGCGATTGTGCGTGGACCGCAGGTGCTGCTGCTCGACGAGCCGACCTCGGCGCTCTCGGGGCGCGACGTCGCGTGGCTATCAAGGCGTATCGATGAGATGAAGGCGCGCGGCGTGACCTTCGTCTTCATCTCGCACCGGATGCAGGAGGTGCGCGAATTCTGCGACAGCCTCACGGTGTATCGCAATGGGAAGGACGTCGGTGCATTTGAAACGGCCAGCATCTCCGATGACGACGTGATCCGCCTTGTGATCGGTCGTTCATTGGAGGCAAAGTATCCGCCGAAGGTGCCGGCACCGGTGCGCAGCGAAACGCCGGCAATGGAGGCGCGGGGCATCAAGGTGGACGGTGTCGTGACCGACTTCAACCTGACGTTAAAGCAAGGCGAGGTGCGTGGTATCGCGGCGTTGCAGGGAATGGGCCAACGCGAGCTGTTCGAGGCGCTCTTTGGTGCCGAGTTCATTGACCAAGGGCAGATTCTGATCGATGGCAAACCGGTCACGCTGACCTCGACCGCCGACTCACTCAAGGCCGGCGTAGCGACTGCCTTTTTACCCGAAGACCGCAAAACCGAGGGGCTTTTTCTGCGCCTTCCGGGCGGCGAGAACGTGTCGCTTCCTGTCATCAAACGCTTCTCACGTTTCGGGCTGATCGACCGCAAGCGCGAGCAGGCCGCGATCGCACGCTCGCTCGCGGAGATGGAGGTGAATCCGAGGGCGATATACAAGCCATGTCTGTCTTTCTCCGGCGGCAACCAGCAAAAGATCGCGATGGCGAAGTGGCTGCTCACGCAAAGCCGCGTATGGCTGATGTTTGATCCGACGCGCGGTATCGACGTCGGCACCAAGCACCAGATCTTCGTGCTGATGCGCGCGTTTGCCGCGGCGGGCGGCTCGGTATTGTTCTATTCCACCGATGTGCCAGAACTAGTCAACGTCTGCGACCGCGTCTCAGTGATGTATCGAGGGCGCAATGTCGCCGAACTCGAAGGCGACGCGCTGACCGAAGAAGAGGTCATGCGCAAGATGCTGTCGAGCTGAAGTCCGAATCATACGCATCAACCAATCAGAGGTTCCCATGAACAACGCAATTGCTTCGCCCGACAGCGAAATTGTGCGTCCGGGCGCGCGGGTAGGGTTTGGCGCGCGGGTCGATCACTATCGCGGATTGATTATCGCGGTCGGCGCTCTACTCGCAATGCTAATCGCGTGGATCTCGCTTTCTGCGACACGCGTCGGTCTTTACGACATAGGGTCGGTCATTTCGAGCAGTACCACGCTCGCGCTGGCCGCGATCGGACAGACAATCGTGGTGCTCTCCGGCGGCTTCGATCTGTCCGCATCGGCGGTTGTATCGCTCTCCAACGTTCTCGCCGTGCGCTTCGTACAGGGCACGCCAATTGAGCAATGGGGAGGCGTCGCGCTCATCATTGCGATTGGCGGCGGCATCGGCCTTGTCAACGGCGCAGTGATCGCGTGGTTCCGACTGCAATCGATCGTGGTTACGCTTGCCACGATGTTCATGGTGCAGGGGCTCACGCTGCTCATCCAGAATAAGCCCGGCGGTAGCATCGGTGAGCAGTTCGGAGGCTTCATCACCTCGGACCTAATCGCGGACAAAGTGCCGATGTCGGCGGCCGTGCTCGTGCTTGCGCTCCTTATTTGGTCGTTCATGAAGCGTACGCGCTTCGGGGTGGGCCTCTACGCGCTTGGCAGTGATCCAGACGGCGCTTACGCGAATGGCATGCCACTCACCCGATATCGGATCGCAACGTATGCGATTGCAGGCATGTTCTACGCAGCGGCGGGCCTTTATGTATCGGCGCAGACGGGTTCGGCCGATCCGCTCGTTGGCCGACCGCTGCTCCTGTCGATGTTCACGGCGGTCGTGCTCGGCGGTACCTGGCTCGGCGGCGGGCGAGGGGGATGCGTCGGAACAGTGTTCGCCGCGATGACGCTGATGGTCACCGTCAACATCTTGCTGGTTCTGAACGTGTCGGCGTTCTACACGACGATTGCTGAAGCGGCGATCCTCATCCTGGCTGTGCTGGGCTCATCGATCGGAAAGGATTCCGCCGCACATCATTGCGCACGGTACGCTTCGCAATGGATCAGAGCGGTGCGAACCGGCACCCGCGTAAAGGACGGCGGTGACGCGCGGCGCGTGAACTTCGAAGTGGCGAACTTCCAACCGATCGAAAACAAGGAACTGAAGGGGCGCTTCATCAGCGACTGGATCGAGCGCAATCGCGAATGGGTCAAGTACGTCGTACCGGCATATGCGCTCTTCATTGTCGTCGTTGCGATCACCGGCTTTGTCTACGGCCCCTCGGTCCTGGCGAGCGCCAATTTCTATAGCAGTCTACTGACCCTGACGCTCTTTCTCGCCGTCCTCGGTCTTGGTCAGGGTGCAGTGATTCTGACGGGTGGACTTGACCTCTCGATGCCGTGGTTGATCACGCTGTCGGGCGTACTGCTCACTGGCCTCACATTCGGTGCGAACGGCGCGGCCGCATGGGCGGTGCCCCTGGTGCTGGGCGTTGGCCTGTTGGTTGGCCTGTTCAACGGCCTCGGCGTTGTCGTGCTCGGCTTACCGCCGATCGTCGTCACGCTTGCGGCGAACGGCTTGCTACAAGGACTTACGCTGATTTACTGCAACGGTTCGCCACAGGGATGGGCACCCTCAGTCATCAGCGAATTCACAAACGGCCACTTCGGTCCGCTGTCGCTCGCCGCGTGGAGCGTGCCGCTCTTTCTTGTGGTGGCGCTGTTGCTCTTGCATCGCACACCGTTCGGACGGCGCGTGTATGCGGTCGGCAACTCGCAGATCGCGGCAAAGCTGGCGGGTGTGCGGGTTGGCGCGACGCTGATCGCCGTGTACTGCCTCTCGGGCCTGTGTTCCGCGATCGTCGGGGTATTGCTTGCCGGTTTCAGCAGCCAGGCGTTTCTCGGCATGGGAGATCCTTACCTGCTGCCGTCGATTGCAGTCGTTGTCGTGGGTGGTGCGCTGATCACGGGCGGGCGCGGGCACTACCTCGGCGTGTTCGGCGGAGCACTGCTGCTCACCGCGCTCGGCACGCTGCTCGCGGGAACAACTGTGCCGCCAGCTGTGCGCGACATCATTAACGGCCTCGTCGTACTGGCCGCGGTGATCACACTGCGCGACAAGAAAGCATGATTGAGACAGTTGACTTACGACGCTTGGCGGCCGCGACCCCGCGGCCCGCGCGCAAGGGTAAAGCCTCGAGTTTGCTCGCGGGGTCAGAGGACGCGCTCGATTTTCGCTTTGCGCGTCGCCGCTGGCCCTAGACGAAGTAACCCGCAGGGAAGTTGGACCGTTAATGTACGACACACGGAGACTATGATGATTGAAACGCGCTTACTGGTCGATGCCAATAACCATCTTGGCGAAGGGCCTCTTTGGGACGTAAAGGAAGAGCGGTTGTACTGGATTGATAGCACGGCGGCGGAGATTTATCGCTGCCGAGCCGACGGCAGCGAGGTCGAGCGCTTCTTCGTGCCGCACCATATCGGCTCGATGGCGCTGCGCGAGCAGGGCGGTGCAGTCGTAGCGCTCGCGAACGGCCTGAACTTCTACGACTTCGAGAAGCAAACGGTGCAGCTCATCGCCGACCCGGAAAGCGATGATCCGGAGACGCGCTTTAACGACGGAAAGGTTGACCGGAAGGGCCGCTTTATTGCGGGAACGATGGCATACGACTTCGATCGCTATGAGGCAGACCGCGGCCAGCGTTCGACGCGAAGCGGCGCTCTTTACCGGCTCGACACAAACGGCAAGGTCACGCGGCTCGATGGAGGCATTAGTTGCTCAAACGGACCGTGCTGGAGCCCAGACAACCGCACGCTCTACTTCACCGATACGTACGACAAGCAGATGTACGCTTACGACTACGACATTGAGACGGGTGCAGCGTCGAACCGGCGCGTCTTTGCTTCCGCACGCGACATGGCCGGGACCTTCGATGGTGCAACGGTGGATGCTGAAGGCTTCATCTGGTCCGCGCTCGTATTCGGCGGGCGCATCCTGCGCTACGCACCGGATGGAACGCTCGACCGGATCGTGCCGTTTCCAGTGCGCAATTTAACGAGCGTGATGTTCGGCGGTCCAGATCTTGACACCCTCTATGTCACGACGATGGGTCGACCGATGTGGGGCATTCCGCAGAAGGAGCGCAACAAGGGCGGTCTGTTTGCCGTGACCGGACTTGGCGTCAAAGGGTTGCCAGAGCCTCGGTTTGCGGGGTAGAAGCACACGTTGAGTGGCGCGGCGGTGAAAACCTGACATGTGTAGGTTAACGGCGTCCTCTCGAGCGTGCCTACGGTGGGATCGCACCTACCGGCGGTGGCCGAGCAGAGGACGCCGCTTTAATCACCGCTGCGTCAATTCCTAAAATGGGCTATGGGCAGCTACATTAACGGGTCGAACTTGAGCCGTTGAATAGACATGCCGCGGATACGACGACTTGCGCAGATGGAGGGAAGTTCAAAGTGCGCAATTTGCTTCAGGACTCACCGACTGGATTTGGGTGCCGAATGATGGTCGAAGCGAGGCTCGATGGAGCAACGGTCTCGCTCAAGCTGAGGCGGCCCAGACGAATGGCTCCATTGCCGAGGGCCGAATTAGGTTGCAGCGGAAGGTCAGGCGGTAGCAACGAGCGCCTCGCCGTTCTGCAAAGGGGTCGCTCGTCGCGAGCATGTCGCGATCGTCGTTGAGACGCGCCAATATGTACGGAGAACGCATGAGCACAGAAATGGTCATTGAGCATGAGCCGGAAATCGGTTTCGAGGTCGTCAATCGAGTGGCGATCGTCACCCTTAACCGCCCGCGCGCTCTGAACGCGCTCTCGCATGAAATGATTGGCCGGCTGTCGCAGGTGTTCGAACGCTGCCGCACCGAAGATGCGGTTCTCGCGGTCGTCCTACGCGGCGCAGGCGAAAAAGCCTTCTGCGCTGGTGGTGACATCCGCGCGATCTACGAGTCCGTGCGGAGTGACGCGACGCGTGATAAGACGTGGCTCCAATTTTTCATTGACGAATACCGCCTCGACTATGCGATACACAACTTTGAGAAGCCGGTAGTGGCGCTCATGGACGGCATCGCGATGGGGGGCGGCATGGGGCTCGCGCAAGGCGCTGCACTCCGTATCGTGACTGAGCGCACACGCATGGCGATGCCCGAAACGCGCATTGGCATGCTGCCTGATGTCGGGGCGACGTATTTCATGGGTAAGATGCCGCTCGACCTGGAGCTGTACGTTGGTCTCACCGGCGCAATGCTCTCCGGTGCCGACGCGGTTGCATGCGGTCTCGCGGATATTTGCGTGCCATCGCCGTGGCTCCGCGACTTCGTGCAGCGCCTTGAGACGCTGCACTGGGATGGCCGTGAAGAGGCAATCGATTCGCTGCGGCGCGCGTTCGTGCCGCCGGCAAACACTGAGGGGCATCCCCAACTCGAAGCGCACCGCGAGCAGATCCGGGCACGTTTCAGCGCCGCGGATGGCATTGAGTCAATCGTCCGGAGCCTGCAACAGGATACGCCGACAGAGTGGTCTACGGCGACGCTCGCCGCACTCACGAGCAACTCGCCATGCATGCTGGAGGTGACCTATCACGCGCTGCTGCGTGGCCGCCAGCTGGCGCTCGCCGACTGCTTCCGCATGGAACTGGGAATCGTGTATCGAGCGATTTCCGAGGGCGATTTCCTTGAGGGCGTGCGTGCTCTGATCGTCGACAAGGACCAACGGCCTCGCTGGGAGCCAGTGACGCTTGCCGAAGTGCACGCCGAACGGGTCCAACACTTTCTGGCGTCGCCATGGAAGGGTGACATGCACCCGCTAGAAGGTCTTGGCGCATCGTGAACCGAGGTCTGTTGCAGCGCGCATTCACCTTCGCGCAAGTTTCTTCCGAACTTTCCTAGCTCGCGGGTGCAGGCATCAGCGCTGCTAGGGCGCCCGCGCCTGTCCATCCGGCTGATGGTCGCGCTGCTCTACCTGAATCACGCGTACAACGAAAGTGATGATCGGTTTGCGGCTTCGCTTGCGCTGCAACCGCGACGCCATTCAGGGGCCACTGTGGTACGGTGCATTATCGAACCTAGGCGTGGCTTTCCGCGGCGTGTCGCCGAGCCACCCTTCGTTCGACGGGATCTAACGCGACTCGCTTGAGACGCGTTCACTCCTCGGGCATAGATCGATCGGTTGAAAACCAGCCCGAGTCAACAGGCTTCTTCATCTTGACCAACTCTCTCATGGCAAAACGGGCGCTCATCATTGGGGCAAGCGGCATCGTCGGCAGCAGTCTGGCCGACCAGTTGCTCTCGACCGGCTGGACCGTTGCAGGACTTTCGCGCGGCCGAACGGCCGTGTCGCCGGCCATAGAATCGATTACAGCCGATCTGACTTCGGCTGACTCTGTTAGCAAGGCGCTCGCCGGCCGAACTTTCAGCCACGTGTTTTTTACCGCATGGGCTCGCCAGGCCACCGAGAAGGAAAATATTCGCGTGAATGGTGGCATGGTGGCTCATTTGCTGGACGCGCTCGGGCCGTCGGGTGGCATGTCACACGCGGCGCTCGTCACCGGCCTGAAGCATTACCTCGGGCCATTCGAGGCGTATGCAACAGGCGCTGTGCCCGTCACGCCGTTTCGTGAAGAGCAAGGGCGCCAGCCGGTCGACAATTTCTACTATGAACAGGAAGACCGGCTCTTCGACGCCGCGCGGCGTTACGGCTTCGGCTGGAGCGTGCATCGCCCGCATACGATCATCGGTTACGCTGTCGGGAACGCGATGAATATGGGAGTGACGCTAGCCGTCTACGCGTCGCTTTGCAAACAGGCTGGCGAACCTTTCGTGTTTCCTGGTTCTGCAACGCAATGGAACAGTCTGACCGACATGACCGACGCCCGGCTACTGGCGCGCCACCTCGAATGGGCCGCGACCTCTGCAAACGCGCACAACGCGGACTTCAACGTGGTCAACGGCGACGTATTCCGCTGGAGCTGGATGTGGTCGCGAATCGCGGAATACTTCGGCATCGAAGCTGCGCCATTCGACGGCAAGATGCGTCCGCTTGAACACCGGATGCAGGATACGGGGGAGCAATGGTCCAAGATCGCGGCACGGTTCGATCTGGTCGAAACGGATATCGGCAGGCTGGCGTCATGGTGGCACACGGACGCCGACCTTGGCCGTCCGATGGAGGTGCTCACCGATATGACGAAGAGCCGCGAGGCGGGATTCCTGGACTATCAGAGCACGTCCGACGCCTTCTTTGAGTTGTTTGACCGGCTTAAGGTTGAGCGCGTCATTCCGCAATGACATGACTCGGCGCGACCTGCTCTTCGGATCCTGTGCTAGCGGCCTCAATTAAAAAGCGGAAAGGCGACGTTCGAGGCCGCCTCTTGGGAGGCGGCCTCGAACACTGGATCAAGGCTTTTTCATGCGTTTCTCGCCGGACGCTCAGCAGTCCAACTACCGCATCAATCAGCAAAGAATCGCCGCGGCAAGTGGCGATTTGACATAAAAGGTCTTATCCTGCTGAGCACTGTAGGGGCAAAGTAGTAATGTCGTATTTGAGCAAAGTACAGATGTCGTACCAAGGGATCTGTAGCGCATGCTGGT